>JAODMO010000055.1 GCA_025464995.1 Microbacteriaceae bacterium | reverse complement strand
CAGTTCCTCATGGTTCACCGCTCCGGCAACGGTGATGACGAGGTCTTGAGGCCGATAGTTGGCCAGGTAGTGCTCCCAGACTGCAGCGCGGCTGACGGCCGAGATGGTCTTCGAGTTGCCGCCGATCGGCCGTCCGAGCGGGTGTTCTCCGAAGACTGCCTCGTAGAGGCGCTCATTGGCTACGTCGGTGGGATCGTCGTCTGCCATAGCGAGTTCTTCGAGGATGACGCTGCGCTCGTTCTCGAACTCAGTTGCGTCGAGGAGGGATGAGGTGACCATGTCGGAGAGCACGTCAACCGCCATCGGCAGGTCCTTGTCCTGCACCTTGGCGTAATAGCAGGTGTATTCCTTGGCGGTCATGGCGTTGTGTTCGCCGCCGACGGCGTCGAAGCTGACGGCGATATCGAGGGCGGAGCGTGTGGGGGTGCCTTTGAAAAGCAGATGCTCCAGAAAGTGTGTTGAGCCGTAAGTCGTCGGTAATTCGTCCCGGGAACCGACGGCCACCCAGTAGCCGATCGTTGCGCTACGGGCACCAGGTACTTGCTCGCTGAGGATGCGCACCCCGCTGGGCAGAACACTGCGCTTCACCAGCGAGTCTCCGGATGCGGTAAAGGAAAGTTCTGCCTCGTCGAGGGGAAGCTGCGCTGCGCCATTCATCCAATCGAGCCTATGGCACACGGCCGCGCAGTCGGAACGTGACCGCCAGATGTCCTTGCCGTAAATAGGCGCGAAATTGTCCCCCAATAGTGAGGACAAACAAAGCTGTCTGTCCCCCATTGCACTGCTAGTGTCTTACATGTCGAGAAATCGACTCCACCACCCGAAGGTGGAACCACAAAGCGCGAACCCGAACTTCGCGCGACAACGAAATTGAATATCCCCCTATTTGATGACGTGTCACAACGGCTTGTTCAACACCTAGCCGAATTGCCCAAGGGAGTCACGCTGTGACGGTTGTAGATTACGGTCCAGCTGCACAGCGTGACCCCGCACTTTCTTCCCCGCTCGCCCCTGGCCCGGGCGCCAAGGATCGCATCGTCGCAGTCGCCGATTCCCTCTTCTACAGCGCTGGCATCCACGCGGTGGGCATCGACCGGCTGATCAGTGAATCGTGCGTCACCAAGGCGACGTTCTACAAGCATTTCGGAGCCAAAGAGACCTTGGTCGTTAGGTATGTGCAGAACCGCCACCATACGACACGGGACCTTCTCATGCGCGTTGCCGAAACCGCATCAGATGCTCAGAGCGCTATCCGCTTGATCACCGATCACATCGTGACCCAGTCGACCAGCAGCGGCTTTCGCGGATGCGCCTTCATCAACGCTGCCACCGAGTACCCTGATTCGCGCCACCTGGTTCGGGATATCGTATCCGCGCACCGTGACTGGTACACGGCCTTCATGGCTGAGCTCTTTAGAGAACTCGGCCATCCCATGCCGGGGGATGCTGCAGACGAGTTCGTGCTGATGCGCGACGGCGCGATGTCCGGTGGCTATGCCAGCGATCCGATTGCAGCTTCTGCGGCGCTGGTGCGTTCAGTTGACCGTTTGCTGGATGACGCCTGCCGAGTGTAATCGCTGCCGACACGGGTCAGTGAGAGTTTGACTCAGCCGGATGCACGGTCTAGAGCAACCAAGTGGTGCCGGCTGAGCACCATGTCGTCGTCGCCGAGCAGTTCGCTGAGTTGTGTCGCGTCTTTGGCGCGAACGGCAGACGCAACGATTCCCGGTTTGGATAATACCCACGCAAGCGCCACCCTGCCCAGCGGTTCCAGATGCTCGGCAGCGATAGCCTCCAGTGCATCAAGGACCTTCGATCCTCGGCGACCGACGTGAGCCTCTGCTTCTGCGAACATGGGCGACAGCGCCGGGTGATCCTTGGTGCGGAAGGCGCCGGTGAGAAAGCCACTGGCCAGCGGAAGTCGCGCAATGACACTCACCTTCCTTGGGGCAAGCATCGGGGCCAGGTCGCGTTCGTACTCGCTACGCTGCATGAGGTTGTAGGGCACGCTGACGGCATGAAATGACGGGTATGCCGCTGACGCGGCCATGTCGTTGATTTCCGCAATTCTTGCGGCAGAAAATCCCGAGGCTGCGAGGTAGCGCACCTTGCCAGCGCGGCGCAGCATGTCGATCGCCTCGAGGGTGTCGGCTATCGGCGTCGTAGGGTCTTCCCCATCGAGCGTAATGAAGTCGATGTAGTCCGTCTGCAGCCTGTTCAGGGAAGACTCAACCGCACGCACGACAGAGCGTGGGCTTAGCCCGGGGGCATCTGGATGCCGGCCGATCTTCGTTGCGATGACGGCCTTGCTGCGGTCCGGCAGTGTGCGAAGCCAGGAACCGATCATGATCTCGCTACGCCCAGCGGCATAGTGGTCCGCCGTAGTGACCAGATTGCCACCGGCCGCTGTGAACAGGTCAAGCGTTCCTGCCGTTTCCGTAGCCCCGGACGCCCAGCCAAAAACGCTGCCATCCAAAGCAAAGGGGACGACGCTTATGTCCGTTCCCGTGACCAGTCGTGGCGTGAAGAAGAGCGACATCAGCGAACTCCTGGCATCAGCGCCGCCGTAAGGGGCTGCGCTACGGGCGAGTTATCTACGATGCGGGTTGCGAAGATTGACACAGTGGCCATTTTGCCACGACGGTGGCACGGTTGAGGCAGGAAAGGATCTCATGTCTGATTCCCCCAAAGTCACGGACCAGAAAGCGCTCACTACGTCTGAGGGCGGCAGCTGGCTGGTCGTTGCCGCCTTGGTGGCGCTGCTCGAGTGCATCTTGCTGTTCCTGATGCGTGACTTGCGACCGCTCGGTGCGGCGACGATCGGCATCGTGTGCGTTGTGGTGTTGTACCTGGCGATGATCGTGGTGCGTTATCGGGTGCCCCGCAAACGTGTCCGGTTAGGATCGCTCGCGTTCCTCACCATTGCGATCGTCTTGTGTTTCGTTGCAGTCACCGGGACGATAATCTTCAACACCTAGCGTCGTGAAGAATCGACCAACATGGCGCGCACGCAGAAAGGGCCCACCCCCGAGGGGGTGGGCCCTTCTGTCTTACCTGGCGCCTGGCGAGAGGCAGCAGGCAGATCTTTGGCGACTAGCTCTCGTCAGGAGTCTCGTCGGTGTCGACGGCGACGCCATCTTCGCCTTCGGTCTCATCCTGAACCGGAGCCAGCGACAGCTTTCCGCGGTCATCGATCTTGGTGATCTCGACCTGGATCTTCTGGCCAACACCCAGCACGTCTTCGACGTTCTCGACACGCTTACCACCAGCAAGCTTGCGGACCTCAGAGATGTGCAGAAGACCATCGCGGCCGGGCATGAGCGAGACGAACGCACCAAAAGTTGCGATCTTCACGACAGTGCCCAGGAAGCGCTCGCCTACCTCGGGGTTGAGCGGGTTCGCAATGGCGTTGACAGCGGCGCGCGCCGCCTCAGCCGAGGGACCATCAACGGCACCGATGTACACCGTTCCGTCATCCTCGATCGAGATGTCGGCTCCGGTGTCGTCCTGGATCTGGTTGATCGTCTTGCCCTTCGGGCCGATCAGCTCGCCGATCTTGTCGATCGGGATCTGCACCGAGATGACGCGAGGCGCGGTGGGCGCCATCTCGTCGGGCGCGTCGATCGCGGCGTTGATCACGGCGAGGATCGCGGTGCGAGCCTCCTTGGCCTGCTTGAGCGCGCCATCCAGGACGGATGACGGCAGCCCGGCGAGCTTCGTGTCGAGCTGGATCGCGGTGACGAACTCCGACGTGCCTGCGACCTTGAAGTCCATGTCGCCGAGGGCGTCTTCTGCACCGAGGATGTCGGTGAGGGCCGCGTAGCGCGTGACGCCGTCGATCTCGTCGGAGATGAGGCCCATCGCGATGCCCGCGACCGGGGCGCGCAGCGGCACTCCGGCGTTGAGGAGCGAGAGGGTCGAGGCGCAGACGGAACCCATCGACGTCGAACCGTTGGAGCCGAGAGCCTCGGAGACCTGGCGGATCGCGTAGGGGAACTCCTCGCGGGGAGGGAGCACCGGTGCGATGGCGCGCTCGGCGAGGAAGCCGTGCCCGATCTCGCGACGCTTCGGCGAACCGACCCGGCCGGTCTCACCGGTCGAGTAGGGCGGGAAGTTGTAGTGGTGCATGTAGCGCTTCTTCGTGACAGGCGCGAGGGAGTCGATCTGCTGCTCCATCTTGAGCATGTTCAGCGTTGTGACACCCAGGATCTGGGTCTCGCCGCGCTGGAAGATCGCCGAACCGTGGACTCGGGGAATGACCTGCACCTCGGCGTCGAGCGCACGGATGTCGGACAGGCCACGGCCGTCGATGCGGATGCCCTCGGTCAGCACGCGGGTGCGCATGACCTTCTTGCTCACGGACTTGTACGCGGCGGAGACCTCGGAGGTCGCGCTCGCGTCGAGGCGGCCCGCTTCGATCTCGGCTGCGACGTGCGCCTTGACGCGGTCCTTCAGTTCGTCGTCCGCGTTCTGCCGCGCGGTCTTGTCGGCGATCTGGTAGACGCCCTTGAGCTCGTCGTAGGAGAACCCGGCGACGACGTCGTAGGTGGCCGGCTGGTAGGGCGGGAAGACCGGGTACGCGGCGATCGGCTTGGAGGCCTGCGCCGCGATCTCGAGCTGCGCCTTGATGAGCTGCTTGAGGAAGGGCTTCGATGCCTCGAGGCCCTGGGCGACGACGGTCTCGTCGGGCTTCGTGGCGCCGGCCTTGATGAGGTCCCAGCTGTGCTCGGTGGCCTCGGCCTCGACCATCATGATCGCGACATCCTCGTTGCCCTCGGCGTCGGTGACGAGGCGGCCCGCGACGGTGAGGTCGAAGACGGCCTCCTCCAGCTGCGAGTACTTCGGGAAGGCGACCCACTGGTCGTTGATCAGGGCGAGGCGGATACCGCCGATCGGGCCGTAGAACGGAAGGCCGGAGATCTGCGTGGAGAGCGACGCCGCGTTGATCGCGAGGGCGTCATAGAACTCGTCGGGGGCGATGCTCAGGACGGTGATGACGACCTGGACCTCGTTGCGCAGGCCTTCGACGAAGGTCGGGCGCAGCGGGCGGTCGATGAGACGGCAGACGAGGATCGCCTCGGTCGAGGGGCGACCCTCACGACGGAAGAACGAGCCGGGGATCTTGCCGGCCGCGTAGGAGCGCTCTTCCACGTCCACCGTGAGGGGGAAGAAGTCGAAGCCCTCGCGGGGGTGCTTGCCAGCGCTCGTGGCGCTGAGGATCATGGTCTCTTCGTCGAGGTAGGCCGCGATTGCGCCCTGGGCCTGCTGTGCGAGACGACCGGTCTCGAAGCGCACGGTGCGCGTGCCGAACTTGCCGTTGTCGAGAACGGCTTCGGCGAACTTGATTTCTGGACCCTCCATAGGGGGGTTTCTCCTCTTTGTTTTACGTCTCACCCCGTGTGGGCATGACTCGTCGAGGAGCAGGGATCTGGCGTGGCGACACCTCAGATGTGTGTACGCGCGGTATTCCCGAGAGTGGGGCGCATGTCTGGCCAACAGTAGAAAACCGCCGAGCGACTCGGAAATTCACCACCACTGACCAGCGTCGTGCCTGCCTGCTCCATTGTGTTGCAGCCCCAGAGTACCAGTAGGCGCCTGATTTGACCCGCATCCGGGTGCCGAGCCTCCGCATCGGCACGTCGCCCCGCTTCCGCGACGCGTGTCAGCTGTTCAGCGTGCCGACAAGATCGCGATCAGCCGGCAGCGCACGGAGATCTGGCTCGCGAATGGATCACGACGGCGAGGCTGCCCGAGGTGCTGGGCGAGTACCGGCGAGCCGGACCCGCTCGCCCATGCTGGAGAGCGAGAAGGCGCGCGCGAGCGCGGGTAGAAACATCCACGCCCCGGCGCATACCCCCTGAGTGCAGAACGCGCTGCTGTGGGTGAAGCATCCGGGGGCCAGCGATGGTCCATGCAATGGGTGGCCGGCGGCCGCGGACGGCTCAGCGCGGCGCGGCGACCACCGACTGGCGCATGACGCCGAGCCCGTCGATGCCCAACTCGACCACGTCGCCGGGCTTAAGGTACGGAAAGCGGCCCGACATCGCGACGCCCTCGGGGGTGCCCGTGTTGAGCAGGTCGCCCGGGTCGAGCACCCCGTACTGCGACAGGTGCCAGACGAGGTGGGCGACGGAGAACACCATGTCGGCCGTCGTCGAGTCCTGCCGCGGTTCGCCGTTCACGCGCGACCAGATATGCAACGCCTGCGGATCCACCTCGTCCGCGGGCACGAGCCAGGGGCCGACCGGGTTGAAGGTCTCCGCGATCTTGCCCTTCGACCACTGGCCACCCGACTCCTCCTTCTGCCAGGTGCGCTCCGAGACGTCGTGGCTCACAACGTAGCCTGCGACGTGGCTGAGGGCGTCGTCGACCGAGGGGACGTAGCGGGCACGCCGGCCGATGACGACCCCGAGTTCGACCTCCCAGTCGATCTTCTCGGCGCGCGGTGGTGCGTGGATGTCGTCGAACGCGCCGACGATCGTGTTCGGGTGCTTGAAGAAGAGGATGGGCACGATCGGAGCCGGGTTGCCCGACTCGGCCGCGTGCGCCGCGTAGTTCTGCCCGATGCACAGCACGGCGCCCGGGCGCGCGATCGGTGCGCCGACGCGGAGAGACGGCGCGCCCTCCAGGACGGGGAGCGTCGACGCGAGGCCCCTGGCGCGGACGAGGCCGTCAGACGCGAGGAACCGCCCGTCGATGTCGGTCGTGATGGGCCTCAGGTCGCGGATCTCGCCGTCGTCTGCCTGCATTGCGGGGATCTCTTCGCCGGCCGGGCCGAGCCTCAGGAACTTCGTCATACCCCCACGGTAGACGCCCGTGGCCGCGCCCACTCAGCCTCAGGCCCGTCTGCCCTCCAGTCCTCGGCACGGGTGTGGCGTCTCCACTGGACATCCTCGGGCCGTGCCAGCCGAAGCGAGTTCTGATGGTGGTGGTTGGTCTGTTCTCGAGCTCGGCGGCCTCCTGGATACTGGCGACCCTGCTGCCGAGCGTCGTGGTCGCGTCACGGCGACCGCACGACGCGAGCTTCTCGGCGCGCTGACTGCTGCTGCCCGTCGTGTCGTGGACGCTCGTCTTCATGATCAGGCTTGCCGACCGTCGCAGCCGGTCAACCGGGCGCCTCCGGCGGAAGCGCCCGGCATCTGACGATGCTTACTGCGCGCCGTACCCGCCGACGGGGCTGAAGCCCGCCGGGAGCGCGAACGGGTCGACGACCCGGCTCGAGCGGTCGGAATCCCTCGCGAGCGTAGCGAGTTCACGAGCGGCCCGGTCGATGCGGTCAGGCAGGGCACCCGATCCGGCATCCCCCGCACTTCCCCAGTCGCTCGACGCCGCGTAGACGCTCGTCGCGACGACGTTGGCGTGCAGGTAGGTGAAGAGCGGACGCATCGCGTAGTCGAGCGCCAGGGAGTGGCGCTCCGTTCCGCCGGTGGCGGCGAGGAGCACGGGCATGTCGGTGAGCGACTGCGGGTCGAGCACGTCGATGAACGACTTGAACAGGCCGCTGTAGCTCGTAGTGAAGATGGGCGTCACGGCGATGAGAGCGTCGGCCCCCGTCACCGTCTCGATGGCGGCCTCGAGCTTGGGGCTCGGGAATCCGGTCATGAGATTGTTGACGACATCCTGGGCGGTGTCGCGCAGCTCGACGATCGAGACCTCCGCGTCGACACCCATGTCACGAAGCTGGCGAGTGGTGGCATCCGCGAGCCGGTCGGCGAGGAGTCTCGTCGACGATGGCTGGCTGAGTCCCGCGGAGATGACGGCGATCGTGCGTGTGGTCATGCGCTCACTTCCCTTCGACCAGCTCGGCGACGGCGAGCGCCGCCGTGGCAGCGTCGCGCTTGGCGACGAGGGCCTCGTGGGTGGGGCCATCGGGCACGTTCGCCGGTCGGTTCTTCGCGAACTCCTTGCGCAACACCGGAACGACCTCCTCGCCGAGAATGTCGAGCTGCTCGAGCACGACCTTGAGCGGCAGGCCCGCGTGGTCCATGAGGAACAGCTGGCGCTGGTAGTCGCCGTAGTGCTCGCGCATGCCGGCGTACCGGTCGATGACCTGCTGTGGGCTGCCGACGGTGAGCGGGGTCTGCTCGGTGAAGTCCTCCATCGACGGCCCGTGGCCGTAGACCGGCGCGTTGTCGAAGTACGGGCGGAACTCGTTGACCGCGTCCTGCGAGTTCTTGCGCATGAACGCCTGGCCGCCGAGCCCGACGATCGCCTCCTCCGCCTTGCCGTGGCCGTAGTGCTCGAAGCGCTGACGATAGTAGCTGATGAGCTTCATGTAGTGCTCCTTCGGCCAGAAGATGTTGTTGGCGAAGAAGCCGTCACCGTAGTACGCGGCCTGCTCGGCGATCTCGGGCGAGCGGATACTGCCGTGCCAGACGAACGGGGCGACCCCGTCGAGCGGGCGCGGTGTGCTCTGGAAACCCTGCAGCGGTGAGCGGAACTTGCCCTCCCAGTTGACGAACTCCTCACGCCACAGGCGCTGCAGCAGGGCGTAGTTCTCGATGGCGAGGGGGATGCCGTCGCGGATGTCCTTGCCGAACCACGGGTAGACGGGGCCGGTGTTGCCACGGCCCATCATGAGGTCGACCCGGCCGTCGGCGACGTGCTGCAGCATCGCGTAGTCCTCCGCGATCTTCACGGGGTCGTTCGTGGTGATGAGCGTCGTCGCCGTGCTCAGGATGATGCGCTCCGTCTTGGCGGCGATGTAGCCGAGCATCGTCGTGGGGCTCGACGGCACAAACGGCGGGTTGTGGTGCTCGCCGAGCGCGAAGACGTCGAGGCCTATCTCCTCCACCTTCTGCGCGATCGTGAGGATGTTCTTGATGCGCTGGTGCTCGCTGGGTGTGGTGTCGTCTGTCGGATCGGTCGTCACGTCTCCGACGGTGAAGATTCCGAACTGCGGGGTGTTCATACTCGCTGTAGTGCTACTCACTGGGGCCCTCCCGGGTTATTTCTGCAAGTCTATGCGTATGCATGTAATCATCCAAACGGATGATGCTCCAGTTCTATTCCCGCGCGCGCTCATCATCCCGCCTCCGACGACCAGCCGTCGATGCCCGGGAGTGTCGGCGGGCATTCGCGGGTGAGCTCGGCGTTCGCCTCCTCCGTCATGGGCGGTTGTCTCAGCGCGGCGTACGGCGACCACGTCCATCCAGCGTCCTGGTCGGCGGTTCCCGCGACGAAGGAGTCGCGCTCGGGGAGGAACGACATCGCATAGCCGTGCAGCCCGAGGCACGGCACCAGGGTGCGGGCGTAGTAGTCGTGAATGTAGTCGCGTTGCTCGTGACTCAGCACGGTGACCGCCGGATAGCGGGCGACGCACTCGTAGAAGGCGAGCTGCTGGGCGTCGGTTGCCTGCTCGCCCGAGCCCAGGGCGAATCCATCCGTGCTGCTCCAGCCGTACGACGCGATCCCCATCTCCGATACGCACTCGTCCATCCCCGGGCTCCACTGGTCCGATGTGCGCTCCGCCTCCAGCGTCGGACGCTCGACCACGCCCTCGAGGCCGGTGGCCGCCCACTGCATGTCGAGCAGACTCTGCACCGCCGCATCCACCTCCGCGTCGGTCGGCGCCGCCGGCATGCCGCGACTCGGCGTGCAACCCGTCAGCATCATGGCGCCCGTGACGGCGAGCGCGGCAATGGCGACGACGCCTCGGCTTCTCACCGTGCCATCCTCACACCCGCACGCACGGATTTCTCGCGACTGCCCGTCGCCGGCTTGGCACCCATCTGGATGCGCTTGCCCTGCTTGCTGAAGGCGGCGAGCAGCTCGACGGCGCCGGGTCGGGCGCCCGCCGTGCAGTGCGGGGTGCGGGTGTCGAACTCCGCGCCTCCCCCGCACCCATCACGATGTCGTGGTCGCCGAGGACGAACCGCAACCGTCCGCTGAGCACGAACGACCATTCGTAGCCGTCGTGCACTCGGAAGGGTCGGGCCCGGTGCCCGGTGGCGACGGCGGGACAGAGAGCCTGCTCGCTTGGGTCGCGGCTGATTCGGGCGACAGCGCGACGAAGGTCTGGCCACCCACGTGGCGGTGATGCGCGTGACGCGCGGATCGGGCACGGTGCGTGGCACCGGATCGTCGAGCTCGAGCCGGAACCGCCCGGTGGGCCACGAGGGCACGCCGATGAGCGACAGCGCGCTCACGCTGCCGAGGGCGTCCCGCGGCTCTGGAACCGCCGGATAGCGAGAGCGCCGAGCAGCACGGCCATCGCGATCGCCGTGCCGATGAGAGTGTCGATGACGCGGTCTGCGATGACCTCCCCGACGTCCGCATCCTGGGTGGAGATGAGGAGGGCGAGCGGGGTGATGAAGATGAGCGCCAGCCCGTAGTTGCGAATCACGACCATCTCGACGACGAACTGCAACGCCATCAGAACGACACCGAGCCACACGCCCTCCAACCCGACGAACGCGATGACGGCGAAGACGCCGAGACCCACGAACGTGCCCAGCACGCGGTGTGCCCCGCGCAGCGCAGACAGTCGCACGGTGTGCCCGTTCTGAAGGATGACCACGACCGTCAGGATCACCCAGTAGGCGCGTGGCAGACCGAGCGGAGCGGAGACCGCCACGGCGATGGCACTCGCGGCGACGAGGCGGATGAGGATGATCCGGTCGTTCGCGCCGATCTCGAACCGCATCGGCTGTCGGTCGCCGTGCAGGATGGAGTCACGGCCGCGCGCGGGGCCGTGCACGAGCGGAATGAGCACGACGACATAGGAGATGACGCAGCCCAGCACGAGCAGCCCGACGATGAGGCGCCCGTCCATGCCGCCGCCGCCGACGCTCGCGGTGCCCGCGAGGTGGGTGGCCACTCCCCCGATGAGAACGAAGAACAGGGCGCCGGGTGGTCCGACAGACAGACCGACGCACAGGGTGGCGCTGATCACGGCGATGGCGAAGACGGCGAGAAGCCCGCCGAGCAGGGTGCCGCTCGCGAGCACGCCGAGCGACGACGACGCGATGAGACCCACCGCGATGAGCGGCAGCTTCACCGCCCGCTCGCGGCGACTGCGACTCGTGAGGTACAGCGCGAGAAAGCCGCCGGTGCTCGCGAGCAGCCCGAGGTCGGGGCGTCCGGCCAGCGCGAAACCGATCGTGGGTATGCCGACGGCGATCGCCGCCTGAAGGGCGATGTGCCAGCGCGCGGGGCTGGGTCGCAGCTCGAAAAGGCTGCGGATGTCGGCTCGGATGCTCACAATGCCTCCGTTGCTTCTCTACCCGCGAGTTTAGCCGAGCCCCGTCGCGACGGCTTCCGTGGCTACAGCGCGAGCACGGCCTCGGCCGCCGCCGCGAGCGCGACGCCGTAGTGCCGACCGTGGCCGGCGGCGTGAACCCCCGAGGGGTGCAACTGGTGCACCGGCACGCGGTCGAGGTGGGGCACCCGAAGAGCGCGAGCATCGCGAGACCCGCCGCCTCGGCCTCCAACAATCCGCCCGGGGCATCCGCTCGGCTCTCGACGAAGGTGCCACTCGTGGGTTCACTGTATGGCTGCGCTGGATTCAGCGGCCCGCTTCAACGACGAAAGCCGCCACCCTGTCGGGTGACGGCTTCCGTGCTGAGCCAAGTTGCAGCAGCTCGAGTGCAGTCGCCTGCGGAGAGCTGGCTAGCGGCGGAGCCCGAGGCGAGCGATCAGCGAGCGGTAACGCTCGATGTTCACGTCTGCGAGGTAGCCGAGCAAGCGACGACGCTGGCCGACCAGCAGAAGCAGGCCACGACGTGAGTGGTGGTCGTGCTTGTGCTCCTTGAGGTGCTCCGTGAGGTCGAGGATACGTGCGGTCAACATAGCGACCTGCACCTCGGGGCTTCCGGTGTCACCAGGGTGAGTGGCGTACTCGTCGATGATTGCTTTCTTGGCATCTGGTGCTAAAGGCATAGATGACCCCTTTCCCTCGTTGCGCGGTGCCGGTCACACAATGTGCCGGCTCTCTTTATCCGCGGCCGTCCTACGGCAACCTTGGGAGTCTAGCAGGTTTGAGGTGGAGCGGACGGGCGGACGGATCGGCACGCGCGGCTTCACGGGACGGTACGTCACCTTCGTGTATCAGGCGTTCGCGCGCGACATCAACCAGGCGAGCAGGTAGCTGCGGCTGTTGCCGTCGTCGATGCGGTCCTCGTTGAGACTGCGCGCTGCATTGAGCGCGGCCGCCGCGTCTTCTGGGCCGGCCAACGCCGAGTACATCAGGAGGTAGTCGCCGAACAGCACGTCGAAGCCATTCGGTGCCGCCTCGGCGAGATTCGCGCGGATGCGATCCGGATCGCCCGCCATGTACTCCGACACGGCGGTCACGGGCAGAACGGTGATGCCGAGCATCGCGCTCGGTTCCACGCTGAACCAGGTGGCCCAATCGCGTTTGCCACCCCAGTTGAGCGAGATCATCTCGTGCTCGAAGCCGTCGTACACGGGGTCGGAGGCGTCGAAGTTCGTCCAGTACGCCGACGCGGATGCCGCCTCCGACGAGAGGAGCCAGGCGGCCTCGGTCGCGAGAGCCGGCTGCTTGCTCGCCGCGGCCCAGAGGGCCAGGCCGTTCCACGCGTTGACCGCCTCCGAGCTCGACTCCTGGTTGTTGCCGTCCGCGAACGGCGACGTGCCGCTCGCCCAGGAGTGTCCCGCGTAGGCATCGAACACGCGCTGAGACGGGAAGTAGCTGCTGTCGTCGTCCGAGCCCGGAGAGTAGGTCGCGACATCCGCCGCCAGCAGGTTCATGACGGGAGCCCACGACTCGGCGAGCGCCGGGTCGTCGGCGGCGAGGAGTCCCGCGGCGTAGAGGAAGTACCCGTAGTGGAAGTGATGGTCGTTGAACTCGTCCGAACCGAAGGAGGCGTCGAGCCCGACGACTCCACCGGCGTCGGCGTCGTACACGAAGCAGCGTGCCGCGCGATCCTCGCAGCCGCTCGCCTCCATCCACTGGTCGAGCTCGGCAACGGCCTCCGCCTTGACCTGGGCAGCGGCCTCGTCGGCGCCGACCTGTGTCGCGACGCTCCAGAGGTTGGCCGCGCGGGCGAGCGCCTTCCCGCCGAAGTAGGTGTCGCTCGGGAAGGCGGGCATCGTCGCGGCGTCTGCCGCGACATGATCGGCCAGTGTCGACTTCTGCTCGGCCGTGATGCCCGAGAGGTCGATGGTGCCGTCTGCCTCGAGCAGAGGCACGCTCCAGGTCAGGTGCGTTCCGGAGCACACGGCAAGGGTTCCGTAGATGCTCTCGAAATCGCCGAGGTCGCCGCTTGCGTCGCAGTCGGCGAGGCCCGCCGACTGGTGGGGCAGCACCGCGATGAGCGTCGGCTTCGAATCGGCGGTCACGTAGCCGATGCTCGTCGTCGCCTTCGTCTCGCTCACGTCGTACTCCAGGGTGGTGCCGGTCACCGGATGGCGCGCGGCCTCGACGAAGCGCGACTCGTCTGCGCCCGCGGGCAGCGCGAACCACGTCGCCGACTGGCCCGCGTCGAGGGTCAACGTCGAGCCAGCCACGGTTCCGGGGGTGACCAGCCCGTAGGTGACGCCGCCGACCTTGGCAGTCGAGTACCCGTCGGTCGAAGTCGCGCTGAAGCCTCTGCCGAGCCCGATCTCGACGCCCGACTCGGCGGTGAAATTGACGAACGGGGAGCCTTCCGCGATCACGGTGTGACCGAGTTTCGCCTCTCCCCTGTACTGCGTGATCGTCACCGACGCGGCGTCATAGGCCGTGACGACTTGGTCGTCGGCGCCGATGTCGGGCTCGACAGCCGCGACGAATCCGCCCGCGATGTTCGCCGCGGTCGTGGTGACGACGGGCAGGCCGAGGGCGAAGCCGGCGTCCGTGAGCTGGAACGAGAGCGGCAGCGGGAAGACGGGCATCGTGTTCTCGCCGAAGACGAGTCCGGCGAACCAGGTGTTCGTCGGCTTGGCCAACCCGTCGGCGAGCCGTGCTGCCGGGAGAGGCTTCACGGTGCGTTCCGGCAGCGCCGCGACGAGCTCGGCCACCTCGGCGTCGCCGAAGACCGGCTCATCCGGGGCGGAGGCTGACGAGATATCCGCGAGCTTGTCGGTGGTGGCCGGCACGCACCCCGAGAGGAGGAGGCCTGTGGCCACGGCGAGGGCCAGCCCTGTTCTGACGCGGGCCATCGGGTTAGACGCCGATCTTCCGCATGAAGTCCTGCACGCCGTCCTGGACGCCCGCGAAGACGCCGTCGTCACGAAGCGAGAGGGTCGCGCTCACGGGGGTTCCCCGCTTGACCAGGCCGTTGAAGGCCCCGTCGACGAGACCGTTGCTCGTGACGAGCACGGTCGACTCGGCCTCGCCCTCCGCTGTCTCGACGTCGATCGAACTGACCGAACCGCTCACGACCTGCTGATTGGGCAGCAGGATGTTGACGGGGGCGCCCTCCTCGATGCGTGCGTAGTCGCGCGCGCTCAACACGTACTGGGCGGTGACGAACAGCGACCCCGACTCGTCGATGGTCGCGAGCACCTGGCCGGCCTGCACGAACGAGCCCGCCTCGGTCGATATCTCGGAGACCGTGCCCGCGACGGCCGCGGTCAGGGTGATCGTGCCGTCGCCTTCGACCGAGTACGAGATGGTCTTCGGCTTGAAGAGGCCCTTGGCGAGGTCGGACTGGAGCGAGGGGCTCTGCAGGGTGAAGAGCGTGTCGCCCACGGCGACACGCTCACCGTTCTCGACCTCGGTCGTGGTGACTGTGCCGCCGTAGTCGATGCCGACCGGGTAGCGCTTCGCCTCGATCGACGCGGAGTTGGAGGGAACCTGCGACTGACGCTGGTTGAACACGACGGTGAGACTCGCTACGACGGTGAGCACCGCGACAAATCCGACGAATAGCTTGATCCGGTTCTTCCAAGTCATGCGGACACTTCCTCTCGGGCGGGGCCGGCGCTGTGGGGCGCGGCGGGGATGATGGCGGTGGTTGTGGTGAAGCTGGTGGATGAGTTCGCGAGCGCGGCGGTGCCGGTGCCAGACGGCGCGACCCGCCGGCCGGCCGAACGACGCGAGCGACCGAGCTCACGGTTCACCCGCCGCCCTATGCGAGCCTCCCGACTCGCGGCGAACACGAAGCTGCCGAGGATGATCGTGTTGGTGACATTCCACCCCGTGGCGAGGGTCAGCACTCCGTTGTCGAGATCGCGAGCGATCGCGACGACAGAGGTGAGCAGGAGGAAGACGAAGAACAGCACCTGCGGGATCATGAAGTTGAACGGCGAACTCGCCTTCGACTTGTCGCCCGTGGCGCTCCAGCGCTGCTCCTTGCCCGCGATGACGTTCCAGAGCGCGGCCACGTAGATGGGGAACGACGCGGTGGCGAGCATCAGGGTCTCCCAGCGGAAGGAACCCATCGTGTAGAACGCGAGCACGATCTGCATGACATAGAAGCCGCCGTAGTAGAGGGCCCAGGTCAGCACGGTGGTCGACAGGTTCATCGGCCGAAGGTCGAAGTAGATCTCCATGGGCGGAACCAGGAGCAGCAACAGCGGGCAGATGCCGGTGAGGTAGAACGACGCGGTGACGAGGTACTGCAACCGCTGGTCGAGGCTGAGCCTGCGCTTGCGGCTCAGCGGGTTGTGCGTGAGCAGGATCTCGAAGCCGCCGGTCGCCCATCGCAGCTGCTGCTTCGTGTACGCCTCGACGGTGTCGGGGGCGTCGCCGACGGCGAGCACGGTCGGAATGTAGATCGTGCGCCATCCCGCCTCGTGCAGCATGAGCGACGTCCAGACGTCTTCGGACTTCGAGTCGGTGTACATGCCGCCGACCTCGTCGATGGCCGCTCGGCGGAAGATCACGTTGGTGCCGACGCAGAAGGCCGCATTGAAGCGGTTGCGACCGGGCTGGATGAAGCGGTAGAAGACGGACTGCATATATCCGGCGCCGCGCGAGATGACGTTGTGGAGGTTGCCGTACTTCTGCGGCGTCTGCACGAATGCAACGTGCTCGTCGGAGAAGAACGGAACCGTCTCCTCGAGAAACTCGGGGCGCGGCACGAAGTCGGCATCGAAGATGGCGAAGTAGTCGCCGCCAGCGAGCGACAGGGCGTGGTTCACATTGCCGGCCTTCGCTCCGCCCGAGCTCAAACGACGGACGTACCTGGCGCCCAGCTCTTCGGCCAGAGTGCGCACCTCGTCCGACTTGCCGTCGTCGAGGATCCACGTGATGTGCTCACCGCGGATGGCGGCGGCGGCGGTCACCGTCTTCCGGATGGCGTCGATCGATTCGCCGTAGGTGGTGATGAACACGTCGACGGTCGCACGCGCGCCGTCGAGGTACATCGGTCGCTGCGAAGCATCCGACAGCCGCTCGATGTCACGGGTGCGGAACAGACCGGCCTTGGCGCGGTGAAAGCCGAAGTCGCGCGGGTCTTGCGACCCGGACAGGATCGTCCACATCGACAGGAGCGCCTGGAAGATGAGCACCGATTCGGCGCCGATGACCATGACGTAGGGCAACCAGTCGCCCCTGCTCGCCGGGTTCAGGAGGAACCCGGCGTACAGCAGGATGCCGCCAGTGCCGATCAGCACGAGAAGGACCAACGAAGGTGACTGCGCCTTGCTCGTCTCGAGGATGCGCGGCTCTGCGGGAGCCTCTTCGCCTGCTAGGTGAGAATCGTTTTCTGCGGGATGGATCGACAAATCGGGTCGGGAAACGTGTGTGAGCAACCTGGTCTCTTTCGGGTAGACAACAGGAACCGGCACGATGAATCACGGAGTCTTGGGGAGACTCCGTGGAGCCACGCCGAGAAGGGTAAGCCAGGCGCGGCCTTAAGGCATCGACGCCGGGACGGGGAATGTGAGATCGCTACTAGGTGTAGTTACCTCGCAACAACTCTAGCGGAAAGTACCTGACCGCCCCGGGTCTGTTGCGACGCGAGATTCTCTGCTATCGCCCTTGAGCGTGTGTCACGAAATATCGAACCTCTCATCCCGGCACGAGAGAGGCGTTTCGTCAAGGGGGGCAGGAACGCATGGCCGGCCATCGGAGACTGTGACAATGACCCCCAGTTACTCTTCGAGCCTCTCCAGCGACCTCGTCTGCTTCTCTCACCTGCGGTGGGATTTCGTCTACCAGCGACCGCAGCACCTGTTGAGCCGGTTCGCGACGCGCCGGCGCGTGTTCTTCGTCGAGGAGCCGCTCTTCGACGAGCCGGTCGCTCGTCTCGACATCGGCGCGCGCGAGCACGGCCTCCGAGTCGTCGTGCCGCACCTGCCCGAAGGCACGACGGAGAGCGAAGCGGTCGAGCTGCAACGGGAGCTGGTCGAGTCCCTCTTCGAGACGGAGGAGGTGACGGATGCCACGTTCTGGTACTACACCGCGATGGCCGTGCCGTTCACGCGTGACCTGCCCGCCACGCGCGTCATCTACGACTGCATGGACGAGCTCGCGGCGTTCGCGAACGCCCCGGAGGGCATGCTCGACTTCGAGATCGAGCTGTTCCGTCGGGCCGACCACGTCTTCACGGGGGGCCACAGCCTGTATGAGGCCAAGGCTCCGCACCACCACAGCGTCCACGCCTTCCCGAGCAGCATCGACGCCGCTCACTTCACGGCGGCGCGCGGCGAGCTGCCCGAGCCGTCCGACCTGGCCGGAATCGAGGGGCTCCGCATCGGGTTCTACGGCGTCATCGACGAGCGCGCCGACCTCGAGCTCATCGACGGCATCGCCGCACTGCGCCCCGACTGGAACCTCGTGCTCGTCGGGCCTGTCGCCAAGATCGAGGAGTCGTCGCTGCCTCGGCGGGGCAACATCCACTACCTGGGTGCGAAGTCGTACGCCGAGCTGCCGGCGTATCTCGCGCACTGGGATGTCGCCATGATGCCTTTTGCCCTCAACGAGTCGACGAACTTCATCAGCCCGACGAAGACCCCCGAGTATCTCGCGGCGGGGAAGCCCGTCGTCTCGACGGCTATCCGCGACGTGGTGCGGCCGTACGGCGAGGCCGGACTCGTGCACATCGCGAGCAGCGCCGAGGAGTTCGTGCGCGCGGCCGAGGCCGCACTGGGCGAAGGGCGCGACGATCCGACATGGATCGCACGCGTCGACGCTCTCCTCGCGAACAACTCGTGGGACGCGACTTGGGCGTCGATGGCCGCCCTCGAACGGGACACACCGCTCGCCGGCGCCGTCGAGAAGGTCGACACGACCGAATTGCAGACACTGACCGAGCTCGTGCTGGAGCGGGACTAGAGGGGAATCATGACTGAACGACACCTCTCCCAGCAGTCTCACGCAGGCGACGACTCCCCCCGGCATCGCGCCGATTCACGCGACCCGGAGTCGCTCCAGTCGAGTCCACGACTCGAGATGTGGGGCGGACTGGAATGCACCATCAACCGGGTCGGCGACTACTGGTCTGACCAGGACGCCTGGAACGGGCACGGCACCCGCGGCGTCGACGATCTCCGCCTCTTCGACTCGCTCGGGCTGCGGATGGTGCGATACCCGGTGTTGTGGGAGGCGACGGCGCCCGACTCTCCTGACGAGCTGCACTGGGACGAACCCGACGAGCGCATGGGATTTCTGCGCGATGCGACGGTGGAGCCCATCGTCGGGCTGCTGCACCACGGCAGCGGACCCCGCTACACCTCTCTCGTCGACCCCGAGTTTCCCGCCGGACTCGAGGCCTACGCGGCCCGCGTCGCCGAACGCTATCCCTGGGCGACCTACTACACGCCCGTCAACGAGCCGCTCACGACCGCCAGGTTCAGCGGCCTGTACGGGGTCTGGTACCCGCACGGTCGCGACGACCGCGTCTTCGCTCGAGCGCTCTACAACGAGGTGCGCGGCACGTCGCTCGCCATGCGCGCGATCCGTCGCGTGAACCCCGCCGCCCGCCTCGTGCAGACCGACGACCTCGGTCGCGCTACCGGCACCGAGGCGACAGCGCCACGCGTGGCGTTCGAGAACGACCGGCGCTGGCTCGGATTCGACCTGCTTATGGGCAGGGTCACGCCGGGGCATCCGATGTACACCTACCTGACGACGCAGGGCGGGCTCACGGAGGGCGAGTTGCAGCTGCTCGTCGACGAGCCGTGTCCGCCCGACGTGATCGGCATCAACCACTACCTCACGGGCAACCGGTTTCTCGACGACCGCATCGACCTGTACCCCAGGAACACCTGGTGCCAGCCCGTCGGCACGCAGGAGGTGCCCTATGCCGACGTACCGGCGATGCAGACGCCGAGGGCGTCGTCGCCGACGGTCACGAGCGTGCTGCGTGAGGTCTGGGACCGGTATCCGGATGTGCCGTTCGCGGTGACCGAGGTGCACGTGGACGGCGACCCCGATACCCAGCTGCAGTGGCTGTGGGAGGTGTGGCGGGCCGCGTCGCGACTGCACCGTGAGGGCGCGCCGATTCTCGCGGTGACCGCATGGAGCCTGCTCGGCACCTTCGACTGGAACACCCTCTGCACGACCCCTAGCGGAGGCGACCTGTACTACGAGCCCGGGGTTTTCGACGTGCGTTCCGGTGTGCCGCGACCCACGCCGCTCACCGCTATGGTGCGTTCACTCGCCACCACCGGCACCTTCGATCACCCGGCGCTCGAGCGAGACGGCTACTGGCGACACGATTCGCGCTTCCGCTTCGCCCACCAGTCGATCGAGACGGTGCAGGAGATCACCGGGGAGCTCGCATCATGACGGCACGCATAGCCATCGCGGGCGCCGGCTTCGCCGGCCTCGTGCTCGCGCGCGAACTCGCCCTCGCCGGCGGTTTCGAGATCACCGTCTTCGACGAGCGAGACCACATCGCGGGCAACTGCCACACGAGTCGAGACCCCCACACGGGCGTCATGATCCACCACTACGGCCCGCACATCTTCCACACCGACCGCGCGGAAATCTGGGACTACGTACAGCAGTTCGGCGAGTTCGGGCCCTACGTCAACCGCGTGCGCGCCGTCACCGCGCGCGGCGTGTTCTCCCTGCCCGTCAACCTGCTCACGATCAACCAGTTCTTCGGCAAGCGTTTCACGCCGCAGGAGGCGGAGACGTTCGTGGCCACGCTCGGTGACCCCCGCATGGGCGAGCCGCAGAACTTCGAGGAGCAGGCGTTGAAGATGCTCGGCCGTGAGCTCTACGAGAACTTCTTCTACGGCTACACGAAGAAGCAGTGGGGCGTCGAGCCGACCGAGTTGCCGGCATCCATTCTCAAAAGGCTGCCCGTGCGATTCAGCTACGACGACAACTACTACAACAGCCCCTACCAGGGCATCCCCGTCGAGGGCTACACCGCGATCGCAGAGAAGATGATCGACGACCCGTCGATCGAGGTGCGCCTCGGCGAGCGCTACGAGCCGTCGATGCGTGACGACTACGACCACGTGTTCTTCTCCGGCCAGATGGACGGTTACTTCGGCTACCGGCTCGGACGCATGCAGTATCGCTCGCTCGTGTTCGAGCGCTTCGAGGCAGATGGCGACCACCAGGGCAATGCGGTGATCAACTACTGCGAGCAGGAGGTGCCGTACACGCGCATCGCCGAGCACAAGCACTTCACGCCGTGGGAGTCGCACGACAAGACGGTGCTCTTCCGCGAGTACAGCAAGGCGGCTGAGCCGGGTGACGTGCCGTACTACCCGATGCGGCTCGCGTCCGACAAGAAGCTGCTCGCCGGATATGTGGAGCTCGCCGAGGCCGAGGAGCACACGAGCTTCATCGGCCGTCTCGGCACGTACCGCTACCTCGACATGCACGTGGTCATGCGGGAGTCGCTCGAACTCGCGGCGACATGCCTCGCGACGCCGCTCGCGGAGTGGCCCAGTTTCAGCGCGCCGCCGGTATGAGGGCGGCGAAGATGAGCGAGACGACCCCGGGCTGGAACGAGACCCCTGACCACACGCCCCCTGAAGACGTGACCACCGAAGATCCGACGGCGCCAGAGCAGACCGGTCGAGGCCACACAGGTTCAGAGCAGACGGCTCAGGATGGCACCCGCCCACGCCTCGAGCGGGTGGTGCTCATCTCGAGCTACTCGGGCGCCGAGCTCGAGGCAGCGGAGTCGCTGGAGGAGCTCGAGGCGTTGACGCACTCTGCCGGGGCCGTCGTGCTCGACAGGGTGCTCCAGCACCGATCACACCCCGATCCGAACACCTACTTCGGCCCGGGCAAGAGCCATGACCTGAAGCGGGTCGTCGCCCGGCTCAGCGCAGACACGGTCGTCGCCGACTCGGAGCTCTCGCCGAGCCAGCGGCGCGATCTCGAAGAGATCGTCGGGGTCAAGGTGATCGACCGCACTGCGGTCATCCTCGACATCTTCAGCCAGCACGCGACGAGCAAGGAGGGCAAGGCCGAGGTCGAGCTCGCTCGGTTGCAGTACCTGCTGCCACGACTCCGTGGCTGGGGGCAGTCGATGTCGCGACAGGCGGGCGGCCAGGTCGGCAGCGGCGGTGCCGGTATGGGCAGCCGCGGCCCCGGTGAGACGCGCCTCGAACTCGACCGGCGACGCATCCACGCCCGAATGGCGCGCCTGCGCAAGCAGATCAGCAACTTCCAGGTCGCGCGCGACGCGAAGCGTTCGAGCCGGGTGCGCAACCGCGTGCCGAGCATCGCCATAGTCGGCTACACGAACGCGGGCAAGTCGAGCCTCCTCAACCGGCTCACCGCGGCCGACGCGCTCGTCGAGGACGCGCTGTTCGCCACGCTCGACCCGACCGTGCGCACGGCACAGACCCCCGACGGCAGGCCGTTCACGATCACTGACACCGTGGGATTCATCCGGCACCTCCCCCACCAACTCGTGGAGGCGTTCCGATCGACCCTCGAGGAGATCGCCATGGCCGACGCGCTCGTTCACGTCGTCGACGCCTCGCACACCGACCCGGCCCGGCAACTCGCCACCGTGCGCGACGTGCTCGGCGAGCTGTCGGTGCGGCATCTGGCGGAGATCGTCGTCTTCGCCAAGGCCGATCTCATCGACGACGCGCGGCGCGCCGAGCTCTGCTACCTCGAGCCGCAGGCGGTGCTCGTCTCCACGCTCACCGGCGAGGGCCTGCCCGAGCTGCTCGACCGTGTATCCGCCGTGGTTCCCGCTCCGGCCGTCGAGATGACCATCCTCGTGCCCTACGAGAACGGCGAGATCCTCTCCCGGCTTCACGTCGGCGGGCGCGTGCTCGCGACCGACTACCGGGAAGACGGAACGCTCGTCACCGCACTCGTGCATCCCCACGAGGTGGATGCGCTCAGTCCCCTTCGCGTCGCCGCCCCGGTCACCGTGGCGCATACCTGTTCCGATGACGATGAGGGGTGAACCGATGAACGTCGGTGTGATTCTGGCCGGCGGAGTCGGCGTACGCATGGGGCTCGAGATCCCCAAACAGTTCGTGCCGATCGCGGGCCGAACGAGCCTCGAGCACACGGTAGACGCCTTCCACGGGTGCGACTTCATCGACGAGATCATCGTGATGATCGACGCCGGCTCGCTCGAACGGGCCGAGCAGCTGCTCCCCCGGTCGCGATATCCGAAGATTTCGGCGATCATCACGGGCGGTGCCACGAGAAACGACACGTCGCGCCGCGCACTACGGCAGATCGGCGACCCCGACGCCAAGGTGATCTTCCACGATGCGGTGCGCCCGCTCATCGACGTCGCCATCATCCGCAACTGCGTCGACGCACTCGACGGCTACGAGGCGGTCGATACCGGAATCCCGTCCGCCGACACCATCGTGCAGGTCGACGAGGACGACATCCTCGTCGCCGTGCCGCCGCGGTCGTCCCTGCGCCGAGGCCAGACGCCGCAGGCGTTCCGGCACCGCACCATCAGCCGCGCCTACGAGATCGCGGCGCAGGACCCCGATTTCGCCGCGACGGATGACTGCACGGTGGTGCATCGCTACCTGCCGGACGTGCCCATCCTCGTCGTTCCGGGCCACGAGGCGAACATCAAGATCACCCATCCGATCGACATCCACCTCGCCGACCGACTCTTCCAGTTGAAGCTGCAGACCCCGTCGTCGGCCGAGAGTCCCGCGGCACTGCGCGGAGCCGTCGTCGTCGTCTTCGGCGGCGGGTCGGGCATCGGCGCGGAGATGGTGCGGCAGCTCGAGGCCGCCGGTGCCCTCGTCGTGAGCCACAGCCGCACCGAGACGGGGGTGTTCGTCGAGGATCGCGGATCGGTGCGGACCGCGCTCGGGCGCGCCGCGGAGCGCTACGGACGAATCGACCATGTCGTGCTCACGGCCGGGGTGCTGACCATCGGCGAGCTCATCGACCTCACCGACGAGCAGCTGCAGCACGATGTGGGCGTCAACCTCCTCGCGCCGCTCATCATCGCGCAGGAGGCGCACCCTCATCTCGCGCGGAGCAACGGCTCGCTGCTGCTCTTCTCGTCGAGCTCGTACACGCGAGGCCGCGCCAGGTACACCGTGTACTCCGCGACGAAGGCCGCGGTGGTGAACCTCACGCAGGCTCTCGCCGACGAGTGGAGCGACGACGGCATCCGCGTGAACTGCGTCAGTCCGAGCCGCACCGCGACGCCCATGCGGGAACGCGCGTTCGGGGTCGAGAAAGAAGGGTCGCTCGTGCAGTCCGAAGCCGTCGCAGAGGCGAGCGTCAGCGTGCTCAACTCCTCCTCCACGGGCCAGGTCTTCGACGTTCGCCTCCCCGGAACAGACCCGTTCGGCACGTCTGGAGTGGAGACCCCATGACCCACACCATGCGGATGGATGCCGCGACCCTCGCCGTCTCGGGCGGAGGTCTCGCTGCCGACGCGACGATCACCGTGCTCCTCGCCGGGCACCGCATCTGGTCGTTCAGGGTCTCCACGGCGCAGGTGCGTCGCGGAGAGTCGTACTTCTGCATCGACTGGCCGCCGACCGTCGCCGAACGCCTCTCGGGGCGGGCGGTGTTCGCAATCGAGAAGGACGGCGAGACCATCGTGCCGCCCACGCCCGTCACGTTCGGCACGGCGGACGCCGAGGTCACGCTCGACGATCCCGTCACGGGCGCCCCCCTCGTCGTCAACAAGTGGGGCCGCATCGCCCCGACGTTCGCGGGTCGCGAGGAGTCGTTCGTCGACAACCTGCTCGATGAGGCGCAGGCCCTCGAACGCTTCGTGCGCACCGAGATCGGCGTCGACCTCTTCGTCACCGGCGGCACCCTCCTCGGCCCGGTGCGCGAGGGGCACATCCTGCCGGGAGACGACGACGTCGACTTCGCGTACCTCTCCGCGCATGAGAACCCCTCAGACGTCGTGCTGGAGAGTCTCCGGATGGAACGGTCCCTCGTCGCCGCGGGCTACGAGATCGTGCGGCTGTCGGGCGGGCACTTGCAGCTCATGTTTCCCGGCGGGGCCGTCAGCGACCGCTTCTACATCGACATCTTCGCCTACTTCGTCACCAACGGCTGGTTCTACGGCACGTTCCACGCTCGCGAACGGGCGAGCCGGGTCGGGCTGCTCCCCCTGCGCCCGCTCGACGTCAACGGCCGCCAGCTGCCCGGGCCGGCCGAGCCGGAGGAACTCCTCGCCGCCATCTACGGCCCGCACTGGCGCACACCCGACCCGGCGTTCACCTTCGAGACCCCGCCCTCGGCTCTGCGGCGCTTCCGCGGCTGGCTCGGCGACTTCAACATGGACAGGGAGAATTGGGAGGACTACCACCGCGCCGCAATCGCCCGCGGTGGCGACGACTCGCCGTCCGAGTTCGCCGTGGCCACGGCCGCGCGGCTCGAGCCCGCCTCCCGCGTCATAGAGCTCGCCTGCGGGCTCGGCCACGATGCGCGGTACCTGGCCTCGCACGGTCACGACGTGCTCGCCGTGGACTACAGCCGCCCCGCCTTGGCGTTCGCACGCGAGCGTGCGGCGTCGGCCACGCCACCGCCGCGCTTCGAGCGCCTCAACCTCAACCTCGACGGCGACGTCGTGCGCGTGCTCGGCGACGAGCTCGGCCGGAGCGGGCCGGTGTACGTGTACGGCCGCTCGCTCTTCGACGCGCTCAGCGCGCGGGCCACGGACGTGACGATGCGCCTCCTGCGACAGCTGCTGCGGCATCCCGAGAGCCGTGCCTACATCGAGGTCGAGGCGGGCGATCGACCGAGGGGGCGCCGCTGGACGGACTACGGCGACGTCGACCTCGCGGCGTTCGAGATGAGCGTGGTGGCGAGCGGACTTGCCATTGCGGAGCACGATGGTAGCTACGAGAATGCGGCTGAGGGGCGAGCGACTTCTCGCTTGGTGCTCAGTCGGGAGGAACTATGACGAACATCGAGGACTTGGGCGCCGGCGACGCCGGCGCGACCGAGGACACACTGGCGGAGTCGATCCACGACTTGCGCGTCGAGATCGACGAACTGCGCTCCGAGGTCGCCCGGCTGGACGCCGACCTCGGCGAGTCGCGCAAGCTCAACCTGCGGGCCGCAGAACTGCTCGACCTCGTCTACGAGAGGCTCGGCCGCCCGTCCGGCGGCGCGGACTCGAACCTCTAGCGGGCCGTGCCCTCGACGGGGCCGCCGAGCCGCGGGCCGTCCGCCTCGAAGTCCACGTAGCGCAGGTACATCTCGCGCGACGTCAGGTCGTCGTTCCAGGCGTGGAACGCGATGATGTCCCGCCCGTCGGGGGCGGTTGTCAGCGAGTTGTGTCCCGGGCCGCGATAGCCGCCCTCGGTGGTGCGCAACAGCAGCGGCGCCTCCGCGGGCGCGGGCGTCCACGGCCCGAGCGGGTGATCGGCGACGGCCCAGGCAACGCCATATCCCTCGCCTGTCCACGCGCCGCCCGAGTAGGTCATCCAGTACCGGCCCGCCCGCCGCACGACCGACGGCCCCTCGAGCGTGTGCCACTCGTAGGTGGATCCGTACATTGCGCGACCGCGCTCGTAGAGCTGCCAGTCTGCGTAAGGCGCGACGACGGGTGTCACCGCACCGAGCGTCGTCATCGACTCGAGGGGTGCGACGGCCAGGTGCGTGCCCGGACGCGGGTCGTCGAGCACATCCCGCGCGAAGTACAGGTACCAGCGGCCGTCCTCGTCGCGGAACGGGTGCGGGTCGATCGCGAAGGCCTCGTCGGGGGTGAGATCGACATCCTCGTCGGTGTACGGCCCGAGCGCGTCGGCCGAACTCGCGACTCGCACGTGGTGGCCGGCGATGCCCTTCCCCACCGAGTAGAACATCCAGTAGCGACCGTCGCTGTACGCGATCTCCGGTGCCCAGTACTCGTCTCCGAGCGTCGCGGGTAGTCGGTTGAGCGCGGCACCCTCCGCCTTCCATGACGCGAGGTCGGGTGAGGAGAGGAGTGCGAACACCCGGTCCCCCGTGATGGTGCCGGTGCCGACAGCGATGTAGCCGTCGTCGAGACGCAGCACGAATGGGTCGGCGAAGTAGCCGTCGTAGGCCGGGTGGTCGGGGTTGCTCATCGTGATTCCTGGTGGTCGTGGTCGGTGCGATCCGCGGCGTGATCGGTGGCCGTCACATGGGACGGGATGTCGGGGGCGCGCACGGTGGCCCGTCGCATCCTCTCGAGGTCGAACTTGGGGGTGCGGTCTTCGAAGAACAGGCCGTTCGCCTCCTGGAAGGTGTCGGTGAACTGGGTGTAGCAGAAGCCGCTGAACGACTCGATCCGGTTGACCGCGTCGAGCAGGGCCGCATACCGCCGCGCGACGTCCTCGCCGTCGGAGGCGACGCTGTAGCCCCACACGCGCGGCTCGTCGGTTCCGCGCGAGTCCCGCTGGGCGATGCCGCCGAATTCGGTGAGCATGACGGGCTGCCCGCGGTGGGGGTGGTCCTCGAGGGTGAGCACGCGCCCGCCCGGCCAGCCATCGAGGTCGGGAGTCGACGACTCCCCCTCGTCCCGAGGGCCGTACCGCGCGAGCATCCGCTCGGGTTCGTCGTCGTAGTCGTGGATGCCCACGATGTCGGTGGCGCCGCTCTCCCAACCGTCGTTGCCGATGACGGGCCGACTCGGGTCGAGCGTGTGCGTCAGGTGGTACAGCGCCTCGACATAGCTGCGGTGCGCCGCGTTTCCGGGCAGGTTGGGCACGCCCCACGACTCGTTGAACGGCACCCAGACGATGATGCACGGGTGGTTGGCGTCGCGGTCGACGATCTCAGTCCACTCCCGCGTGATGCGCCTGACCGACTCGTGCGTGAACCGGTACGCGCTCGGCATCTCCTGCCACACCAGGAGGCCGAGCCGGTCGGCCCAGTAGTGGAAGCGCGGGTCCTCGATCTTCTGGTGCTTGCGCACCCCGTTGAAGCCCGCCTGCTTGATGAGGCGGATGTCACGGATGATCGCCTCCTCCGAGGGAGGCGTCATGAGGCTGCCGGGCCAGTAGCCCTGGTCGAGCACGAGCCGCAGCCGGTAGGGACGGTTGTTGAGCAGGAAGCGCCCGCGGTGGAGGTCGACGCCGCGCAGCGCCGTGTAGGAGCGCACGGTGTCGAGCACCGTGTCGCCCTCGCGCAGTTCGATGAGCGCGTCGATGAGCGCGGGCGACTCCGGACTCCACAGCAGCTCGTTGCGGTAGTCGTCGATGCCGGGGTCGGAGAGGCCGATGGTGCGATGCACCTCTCCGTCGACGACGCGGTACCGGTCGTCGGAGACGACATGACCGGAGCACGACAGGCGCACGCGGAGCTCGAGAGGGAGGGCGTCGGCGGGCCGGGCCTGCACCCCGCCTACGACGACGGCTACCCCGATCTCCCAGCGGGCGAGTTCCGGGGTCCACGCGACTCGCCGAATGTGCTCCGCGGGCAGCTCCTCGATCCACACCGTCTGCCAGATTCCGGTCGTGCGGGGGTACCAGATGCTGTGCGGTTCGAGTCGCCAGTCCTGTTTGCCGCGCGGTTGCGCGAGGTCGTGCGGATCGTCGTGCGCCCAGACGGTGATCACCTGGGTGGCGCCCGGCACGAGCGCATCCGTGATGTCGAGGCTGAACGAGCTGAATCCGCCCCGGTGCTCGCCCACGAAGACGCCGTTGACCCAGACCCGGGCGACATAGTCGACGGCACCGAAGTGGACCAGCACCGGCCGGCCGCACGAATCCGGTTCACGGCTCTCGAGGGCGAAGTCCCGCTCGTACCAGACGTCGGCATGGAATTCGGTGTCCCCGATGCCGCTCCGTTCGCTCTCGGGAGCGAAGGGCACGACGATCGTTCGGTCCCACTCGGCGATGTGCCGGGGGTGGGTCACACGGCCGGAGTCGTCGTAGTGGAATCGCCACTGCCCGTTCAGGTTCAGCCAGTCCCTGCGCTGGCACTGCCTCCGTGGGTACTCCGGATTATCGCTCGCCCACCCGTCCGACGGGTCGCTCTCGCGCTCCGGGGCGGGTGCACCGGTCATGGCACGACGACCTCGGGCACGCCCGAGTTCCACGTCAGGGCTGCCGCGTTGATGCCCCGCTCGATGAACAGCTCGTCCCAGGAATGGAAGACGATGACATCTCCGCCGTCCGGTCCCTCGACGATGTCCTGTCCCCCCGGCCCGAGGTACCGGCCATCGGTGCCCTCGGTGCTGAGCAGCGGCGCGTCGGGCTTCTCATAGGGGCCGCGCAGCTCGCTGGCCGTGGCGTAGCCGGTGGCGTAGTCCTGGCCGCCGTAGTCGTTGGCCGAGTAGAACAACACGTAGGTGTCGTCCCTCTTGACGAGGGTGGGCGCCTCGATGAGGTTGCCCTCCCAGGCCTGGTCCTGCATGGCCAGCCTCGACGTCTCGCCGACGATGGAGATGCCGTCCGGGGAGAGCCGGGCGAGCTGCAGCCAGGTGTCGAGACCGCAGCAGTTGCCATCGTTCTTCCATACCAGGTACCGCGTGCCATCGTCGTCGGTGAACGTCGCCGGGTCGATCGCGCCGCCCTCGTCGGCCGGGCAGACGATCGGTGCGTCACCCGCTGGGGTGAAGGGCCCGCCCGGCTCGGTCGCTGTCGCGACCCCGATGCACTGCAGTCGGGGCGACCGGCTGGCCACGGTGAAATACATCACGAAGCTGCCCGGCGTCGGCTCGGAGACATCCGGCGCCCACGTCTTGCCCGGCAGCGCCCATGCGGGCAGCACAGGCAGGGCGTCCTCGGCGACGGGAGTCCACTCCTCGAGGTCGGTCGACTCGGCCACCTGCACGTTGAAGCCGCTGCCGTTGGTCGCGTAGGCGAAGTAGTCGTCGCCCGTGCGCAGCACGTCGGGGTCGGGGAAGTCGGCGTCGAGCGCGAAGGGCAGCGGTGTGCTCGACGACCCATCCGCCGCCGCTCCGTCGTCGGACGCGCCGGGGGCCGAGCATCCCGCAGCGCCCGCTGCGAGAAGCCCGGCGAGGACGACGACGAGGCCGCGCGGGGCGGCCCGGGTCATCCCTTGACCCCGGACGACGCCACGCTCTCGACGATCTGCTTCTGCGCGAGGGAGAAGAGGATCAGCACGGGTACCGAGGCGATGACGGCACCGGCCATGACGATGCCGTAGTGGGTGGAGTATGTTCCCTGCAGCACCGACAGTCCCGGCTGCAGCGTGAGGTTCTCCGGGCTCAGCAGCACGTACACCGGCCAGATGAAGTCGTTCCAGTTGGTGAGGAAGCTCAACACGGCGAGGGTCGCGAGCGCCGGACGCGACAGCGGGAGGATGATCTGCCAGAAGATCCGGAAGTCTCCCGCCCCGTCGACGCGCGCGGCCTCCTCGATCTCGCCGGGAAGCGAGATGAAGAACTGCCGCAGGAAGAAGACGCCGAAGGCGCCCGCAGAACCCGGGACGATGACGGCCCACAGCGTGTCGAGCCAGCCGAAGTTGTCGACGACGAGGTAGTTCGGGATGAGGAGGATGACGGCGGGCACGAGAAGCGTCGCGATGATGACGGAGAAGACGATTCCCTTGCCCGGGAAGGTCAGACGAGCGAGGGCGTACGCCGCCATCGAGGCGGTCGCCACGATGATGATCGTCTGTGCAGCCGCCGCAACGAAGCTGTTGAGCAGCCACTTCAGGATGGGCAGGTCGCCCGTCGCGAGAGTCGAGTACGCCTCCGTCACGATCGGATCGGGCAACGGCGACGCCGGGGAGTTGATGGCGTCGAAGTCGGTCTTGAACGACGTCAGGAACATCCACAGCAGCGGCACGATGATGATGGCCGCGACGAGGATGAGGGCGATGTAGGTCAGCACCTCGGACTTGCCCTTGCGGCCTGCCGGGGCGACCGGCGCGAGAGACGGCTTCTTCTCGGGATCGACGGCCACAGCCGTCGGGGGTGCAATGGTCACGATCGGCTCATTTCGTGTTGTCGCGCTGGAGGCGGAAATTGATGACGCTGACGACGGCGAGTATGGCGAAGAGCACGTAGCTCATGGCCGTCGCGGCGCCCATCTGGTTCTGCACGAGGCCCTGGTTGGCGATGTACATGATCGCGGTGCGCGTCTGTGTTCCCGGTCCACCCTCGGTGATGAGGAAGGCCTGGCCGAACATGTTGGCGGAGGCGAGCAGCGTCACGGTGAAGACGAAGACCATGACCGGACGCAGGCCGGGCAGGGTGACGCTGGTGAACTTGCGCCAGGCGCCCGCTCCGTCGATCGACGCGGCTTCGTAGAGGTCGGCGCTGATGCCCTTGAGACCGGCGAGCAGGATGACCGTGTTGAGACCGAGCGTCCACCAGACGGTGATGCCGATGAGCGAGATCCAGGCCCACGGCACGTCGACCGTCCACGGGATGTCGTCGGGCAGGCCGAGGAGGCCGAGCACCGCGTTGACCACACCGAGCTGGGGGTCGAGCAGGTAGCGCCAGAGCACGCTGACGACCGCGACGCCGAGCACGTAGGGCGCGAAGAACACCCCGCGGAAGAACGTGCCGCCGCGCACCTTGCGGTTGAGCAGGATGGCGACCGCGAGCGGGATGGCCAGCAGCAGTGGAACGCTTCCGAGCACGAAGATGCCCGTGGCGCCCATGCTCTCCCAGAAGTCGCTGAAGGTCAGCGAGTCAGGGGTGAAGAGATCGATGAAGTTCTGCAGCCCCACGAAGGGGTGCACGTCGAGGAGGGGGTTCCAGACATGGAGGCTGATCCACAGGCCGTAGATGGCCGGAAACAGCACGAAGATGCCGAAGATCACGAGGAACGGCGCGAGGAACAGGTAGGCGGTCAGCGTCTTGCGCGCCGCCAGCTTCCCGCCGGGGCGCGAGCCCCGGCGGGAAGCAGTGATGGTGGGATTAGCCACCGTATTGCGCCTTGTTCTGCTCGAGCAGCTGGTCAGCCTTCTTCGCAGCGTCGTCGAGGGCTTCCTTCGGTGACTTCTTGCCGAGAACGGCCTCGTTCACCGCCGTCGCGACCTCGGCCATGGCGTTCGTGATGCCGGGCGACACGGTCTCGTAGTGCGCGTACTCGAGCTCGTCGAGGAACGGCGCGAGGGCCGGGTAGTTCTGCAGCAGGGCGGGGTCTTCGCGCACCGTGTTCTGTGCGGGCAGCTCGCCCGTCGAGGCCCAGTCGGCCGAGTTGTCGTTCATCCACTTGACGAACGTCGCGGCGGCAGCCGACTCATCGGCGTTCTGGTTCTTGTTCTTGGGGAACATCCAGTGCGTCGAGCTCGACCAGACCGCCTTCTCGGTGCCGATCTGGGGAACGGGCACCGCGGTCCACTCGGTCGCCTGGAGCGCCTCATTGGTGGTCTGCCAGACGCCGTTCCAGTTGAACGCCGTCTCGCCGCCCACGAGGGCGTTGATGTTGCCGTCGGCGGCGACGTTTGCGGGGCTGTAGCCCTTCTCGATGAGGTCGGTCATCCAAGTCAGCGCCTTCACCCCGGCGTCGGAGTTGAACGTGGACTTGGTGACGTCATCGTTGAAGAGGTCGCCGCCGAACTGCCAGAGCAACGACTCGAACTCGAAGGTGCCGGTGAAGACGTAGCCGTCGACCCACTCACCCTGGATGCCCTTCGCCTTGAGGGCGTCGAGCGCCGCGAGGTAGCTCTCCTGGTCGGTCGGCACCGTGTTCGGGTCGAGTCCGGCCGCGGTGAGTACGCCCTTGTTGATGTAGAGGCCGAGCGGGGTGACGCTCCACGGCACTCCGTACTGGCTGTCGTTGTACTGTCCCGCGTCCATGAGGCCCTCGGGGAAGTCGTCTTGCGAGTAGCCGAGTGCCTTCACGACGTCGTCCGTCTTGAGCAGCAGGCCTTGTGCCGCGTAGGTGGCGACGTCGTCGCCGTGTCCGACCGCCACATCCGGCCCCTTGCCCGCCTTGATGGCGAGGGGCATCTTCTGGGCGATGTTGCCCCACTCCATGGCGTTGCTCTTGACGCTGATGTTCGGGTGCTCGTCGTTGAACTTCTGTACGAGCTTCGGAACCAGGACGGGGGCCGCGCCGCCGGTCCAGCCGTTCCAGAACGTGATCTCGACCTTGGGTCCCTTGTACTCGGCTTCGCCTCGCACGCTGTCGGCGGATCCTGAAGAGCCACCGCCTCCCGCGCAGGCCGCGAGCGATGCGCCCAGGCCGAGTACGGCAACCGCGGCTATCGCGCGCAGTTTGCTGTTCTTCATTGTTGCTCTCCTTTGAGTGACATTCCGGTGTTCGGGTGCTGCGTGACCGCTGTTCACGATAGACGATCAATCATCGGCCAATTTACAGCGCTGTAAGTGAGTCGTCAAGGGGATGACAACGACGTCGGCGCCGCTCGCTACAGTGGTGATCGCGACACTATGGTGGGGCGTCGGTTGTGACAACCGACTTGACGGACGGGAGGCGGGTGCTATGGCTGGTGTGCGCCTGCAAGACGTCGCCGAGCTCGCCGGGGTGTCGATGAAGACCGTCTCGAACGTCGTGCACGACTACCCGCACGTCAGCGAGCGGATGCGGTCGAAGGTCGAGGCCGCCATCTCGGAGCTGGGCTACCGGCCGAACATCTCTGCGAGACGCCTCGCGACCGGACGCACGGGCATGCTCTCCCTCGCCTTCAGCGACGTGAGCCTGCCCTACTTCGCCGAACTCGCGCGCATCGTCACGGGCCTCGCGACCGAGCGCGGCTACCGCCTCCTCCTCGAGCAGACCGACGGCACGGCCGCGAACGAGCGCGAGATCATCTCGACGAGGGAGGCGGGTCTCGTCGACGGCGTCATCTTCCAGCCCTCCCGGATGCCGTCGCTCGAGATCTCGAAGCAGCAGCACGACGCACCGCTCGTGCTGCTGGGCGAAGGCCCGGCGCCGTACAGCATCGACCACGTCATGATCGACAACGCGGCGGCCGTCGCGCGCGCCACGGGCCATCTCGTCGCCCTCGGCTGTAAGCGCATCGGCTTCATCGGCCACGAGAAGCACGACCCGTCCGTGACATCCATCCAACGGCTCTCGGGGTTCCGCAACGCCATCTCGGCGGCGGCGCTCGAACTGGATGAGGCGCTCGTGATGCCGAGCGTGGAGATCAGCCCGCGCGACTCGGCCGACGCGGTGCGGCGCGCGCTCGTGGCCGGCCACCGCTTCGACGGTCTCGTCTGCCGCGACGACCTGGCCGCGATCGGGGCGCTCCGCGCACTGCAGGAGTTCGGATTGCGCGTGCCCGAGGATGTGGCGGTGATCGGCTGGGACGACATCACAATGGCCTCCTTCACCCACCCCTCGCTCACGACGATCGCGCCCGACACGACGCAGGTCGCAACGCTCGCCCTCGACATGCTCGAGGAGCGCATCGGCGGGTACTCGGGCCCGGGGCGCCACCGCGTCGCCGACTTCAGTCTCATCGTGCGGGAGAGCGCGCCGAGCTACTAGGTTCTCCACAGGCTCGGAACCCCGTCCCCCTGTTGGGGGAATTTTCTAGCGCTAGAAGTTGCTAGACAATGGTGATATGCGCATTGACACCATCGAGATACCGTACGAGACCTTCCGCGCGTCCCGTCAGGACGGCAGCTACCCCCGCCCCCAGCTCGTGCGCGAGAACTGGGTGGATCTCGGCGGCGAGTGGAGCTTGAGGTTCGATGACCAGTCCGTCGGACTCGGCGAGCGCTGGTTCACCGCCGAAGAACTCGTGCGGTTCGACCGCACCATCACCGTGCCATTCCCGCCGGAGTCCGCGGCATCCGGCGTCGGCGAGACCGGCTTCCACCCCGTCGTCTGGTACGAGCGAGACATCTCCATCGCCGAGCTGACGACGCCCGAGGCCATGCGGTCCGGCGAACGCGTGCTCCTGCACTTCGGTGCGGTCGACTATCGCAGCTCCGTGTGGCTGAACGGCAGCCTGCTCGGACACCACGAGGGCGGCCACACGCCGTTCTCCTTCGACATCACCGACGCGCTCTCAACGGAGAGGGGCGACATCCAGTCTCTCGTCGTCCGGGCCGAAGACGACCCGCTCGACGTGGCACAGCCCCGCGGCAAGCAGGACTGGCAGGTCGACCCGCACGTCATCTGGTACCACCGCACGACGGGCATCTGGCAGCCGGTCTGGCTCGAGGCGGTGCCCGCCGTCTCAGTCGCGCATCTCGCCTGGGCGCCGAACGTGCCGGGGGGCTCGGTGCGACTCGACGTCGAGCTCAGCCGTCGTCCGCAGCCCGGCACGATGCTCAACGTCACCCTCCGGTACGAGGGCGAGGTGCTCGCCGAACAGCGTGTGCGCCTCGACGCGCACCGCATCGAGGTGTCGATCCCGATCCCCCGCCAGATCAACGGCCAGCACTACGAGGAGCTGCTCTGGAGCGAGCGCAAGCCGCGCCTCATCGACGCGACCGTCACCGTGGCCGACGACACGGTGCACTCCTACTTCGGACTGCGCAGCGTCGCCGTCGAGGGCGGCCACTTCCTGCTCAACGACCGGCCCGTGTTCCTCCGCTCCGTGCTCAACCAGGGCTTCTGGCCCGACAGCCACCTCGCGGCGCCGGACGCCGACGCCCTGCGCGCCGAGGTACAGCTCATCAAGGACCTCGGCTTCAACTCGGCCCGTATGCACCAGAAGGTCGAGGACCCGCGGTTTCTGTACTGGGCCGACCGCCTCGGCCTGCTCCTCTGGGAGGAGATGCCGAGCGCCTACGAGTTCTCCACCACGGCCGCCCGGCGCGTGGCCGCCGAATGGTCCGACGTCATCCGGCGCGACTCCTCGCACCCAAGCATCGTCACGTGGGTGCCGCTCAACGAGAGCTGGGGCGTGCAGCACATCGCCCACGAACCGCGCGTACGCGAGTTCGCGCGCTCGCTGTTCCACCTCACGAAGAGCCTCGACGGCAGCCGGCCCGTCGTCTCGAACGACGGCTGGGAGCACCTCGACTCCGACATCTGGTCGATCCACGACTACGAGGCCTCCGGCGAGATCATGTCGGCCCGCTATGCAGACGCCGCGAGCGTCTCGAAGCTGTTCAGGGGCCTCGGCCCCGCCGGCCGTCGACTCCGGCTCAGCGACGAGGTCGACCGCGGGCAGCCCGTCATGCTCACCGAGTTCGGCGGCATCAAGTTCGCGCCGAGCACACACTTCGGCGACGAGTGGGGCTACTCCTCGGCCAACTCCGCGGGAGACTTCGCCGACCGCCTCGGAGCCCTGCTCGGGGCCGTGCACTCCAGCGAGGTGCTCGCTGGCTACTGCTACACGCAGCTCACCGACACGGGACAGGAGACCAACGGCGTGCTGACGGCGTGGCGCGAGCCCAAGCTGCCGATCGAGCAGATCCGCGAGATCATGCTCGGCCCCGGCCGCGTCGGCTCGAGCCCCGTCGCTACGGGGGCCTAGCCGCGACGGGAGCCTGGCGGACAGGACGCCTAGTCGACGGGCCCGGCCGCGAGCAACAGCGTCACGCTGTGGGCGAGGCCCGCGGCATCCGTGTAGCCGATCGGGAGCTGCACACCGATGAAGGCCGGCGCGCCGATCGTCACGTTGCCCGACTCGTCGCCCGCCACGATCTGGGACCGTGACGGAACCCTCCGCGGCGTCGGCGGAGGCGGTCGCCCGGCCGCGCCGTCGAGCTGCAGGACGGCGATGTCGTCGACGGAGTCGGTGCCGACGACCGCGCGTCGGAGGTCGTGCCGGTCGACTCCACGGTGACCGCGATGCTCGTGGCGCCCTCGACGACGTGGTTGTGGGTGGTGTCGGCGCTGTCGGTACTGCTGTCGGTGCTGTCCATCGTGTGCGCCCTCTTGATGGTGTGGCTGGTTGTCGGTTCGGAGCGTTCATGGATACAGCGGAGCGCGCGAGGCGGATGCAGCGTGACCGCGTATCCTCGACAGGCGGCCACCGGCGCGGGAGAGGGACGGATGATGGACGGTTTCTGGATTCTCGACGTGCTGCTCGTGCTGTTGCTCGTCGGCTACACGGTCTCCGGGTACCGCCGCGGCCTGCTGCACGGCGTCTCGGCCCTCGCGGGCGTGGTGGTCGGTGCCGTCGCCGCGTACTTCGCCATCCCCATCGTCGGATCATGGGTTCCGGAACCGATGTGGCGCATCGTCGCGACGGTGTTCGCCGCGATCACCCTCGTCGTGCTCGGACACTCCGTCGGCGCGAGCGTCGGGCGCAGCATCCGTTCACGACTGAAGAAGTCGCCGCTGCGGATGCTCGACCGCGTGCTCGGCGCGGTCGTGAGCGGCATCGCGGCCGCCCTCATCGTCGCGCTGCTCGCGCTCGGCGTCACGTCGCTGGGCGTTCCGCCGCTCTCGCAGGCGATCGGCGCCTCGGCCGTGCTACGGGCCGTGAACGACGCGACCCCCGACCCCGTCGAGGCGTTCCTCGCGCGCGTGCGCTCCACCGTCGTCGACGACGGGCTTCCGCTCATCACCGAGGCGCTCGGCGGCATCACGACCTCGCCCGAGCTTCCCCTCGCCGACACGGGAACGCCCGACCTCGTGCGCGCCGCCAACTCCGTCGTGCGCATCACGGGCAACGCGTTCGAGTGCGGCCAGAACCAGACAGGCAGCGGCTTCGTCGTGGCGAGAGACCGTGTCGTCACGAACGCGCACGTCGTCGCCGGAGTCGCGGAGCCCATCGTGGAGCTGCCCGGCGGGGGCGCCCTCCCGGGCCGCATCGTGTACTTCGACCCGACCGTCGACCTCGCGGTCATCGCCGTCGCCGGCATGACGACGCCTCCCCTGCCGCTCGCCTCCACGCTGCCGACGGGCGCCTCGGCCGTCGTGGACGGGTACCCGTACGGCGGACCATTCACGACGGGCGCCGCGAAGGTGCTCTCCATCACGACCACCTCGGTCGACGACATCTACGGCCAGCCTGGAGGGACCCGGGAGATCTACACGCTCGCCGCCGACGTGCGCGAGGGCAACTCGGGCGGGCCGCTCGTCACCACGTCCGGCGAAGTCGCCGGCGTCGTCTTCGCCAAGAGCGCCGACCTCGCCAACGTGGGCTACGCCATGACGATCGCCGAACTGGGCCCTGTCGCCGCCGCGGCACCCACTCTCTCCGAGCCGGTCGCCCCTGGCACGTGCGTGCGCGGGTAGCCTCTCAGCATGGACAGCACCCGTCTCGAGTTGCACCGTGGTGACATCACCCGGTTCGCCGAGCACGACGCGGCCACCGCGGCCATCGTCAACGCCGCCAACAGTTCGCTGCTGGGCGGCGGCGGTGTGGATGGCGCCATCCACCGCGCCGGCGGACCATCGATCCTCGAGGAATGCCGTCGGTTGAGGGCGACGACTCTCCGCGCCGGGCTGCCCGCCGGGGATGCCGTCGCCACGACGGCCGGACGACTGCCCGCTCGCTGGGTGATCCATACGGTAGGCCCCGTCTACAGCCGCGACGACGACCGCAGCGAGACGCTCGCATCCTGCTACCGGCGCTCGCTCGAGGTCGCCCGCGACGTCGGCGCGCGCACCGTCGCGTTCCCCGCCGTCAGCGCCGGGGTCTACGGCTGGCCGCTCCGTGACGCCGCCCGAGTCGCGGTCCACACCGTGCGCGAGGCGACCGGGGCCGACGACCCGGGCGTCGACGTGGTCACCTTCGTGCTCTTCGGCGACGAGGCCTTCGAGGCCTTCGCCGCGGAGCTCGACGCGCACTGAGCGCATTTGTCGCGCCATCTGTAGAGGCGACACTCGCTCGTCACGCCCCGGTGACGGCCTCGTCACGCTTTTACTGGCAGAATGCAGGTACAACCGGGGGGAAACACCATGAACAGTCTCGACACGAGCCAGCAGAAAAGCACTGGCTTGCAGAACCAGCGGATGCGGCGTGCCGCAGCCCTTGTCGGAACCGCGCTCTTCGCGGCTCTCCTCGCTCTCGCGCCCATCGGCGCCGCGAGCCCCGCCTCCGCGGCGAACACCATCGCCCAGTGCGACGGCGTGTACAACGCGGCGGCCGCGCAGGTGCAGTGCTCCGTGACGATCCAGAACAGCGTCGACCTCGCGACCGGGGCCCAGTCGTCCATCGTGACGGTCGCGGAGTGCATCGGCGCACCGGCCGCGGTCACGTGCGCCGATCCCGTGACGACGAGCTACCCGACGACCACCACGACGGTCGACCAGTGCAACGGCTCGGGTAACGCCGGCGGCAGCGTCGTGCGATGCGATGTACTCGTCACGAACGTCGTCACCAACGCGACCGCCGCAGACCAGGCCGGCGTCACGCCGGCCACCGTCAACCAATGTGCGGGGTCGGGCCAGGGCGGCGGAGCGTCCACGCTCAACTGCGACAGCTACGACACCACCACGGGCGCGACTATCACGCAGTGCAACGGCTCCGTCAACGGCGGCGGCGCGCCCACCCGCGTCAACTGCACGGTCGGGCCGTCGACGCAGACGCCGCTCGTGCCGATCGTGGTCAACCAGTGCAACGGCTCCGTCAACGGCGGCGGCGCGCTCGCGTTCTGCAGCACCCGCCTCGTCAACGACATCCGGGTCGCCGCCGTGGTTCCCCCTGGCGGCGACGCGGGCGCGACACCCGTGGCGGCACCCGTGGCCGGCCCGAGCGCAGCCCCGACGACGCCGGTCGATCGCGGCGGCTCGTCCCGTGCCGTCGCCGACACGCTCGCGAACACGGGGGCCGACACGCTGGCTCCCGCGGCGTTCGGGCTGCTGGCCCTCGCGATCGGCGGCGCTCTCTCGCTCGTCGGCCTCCACCGCAGGGTGCTTGCGCAACGCGGCTGATCCGACCGGCCGACGTAGGGATACGCGAAACAGGCGATATTCTTGGCGCATGCCCGGAGCAGAGCCACTTCCATGAACATGGTTCGCGCCGCTGACGATGAGCCTCACGACCGCCGCGACGGGCGACACTTCTCGCCCTCGCGCGCTCTCGAGGCCGTCGGTGAGCGGTGGAGCCTCCTCATCATCCGCGAGGCGCTGTTCCACGACGTCACCCGCTTCTCGGAGTTCGAGAGGCGAGTCGGCGTCGAACGCGACATCCTCGCCGCGCGGATCGACGGCTTCGTCGGGGCGGGGCTCATGCGGGAGCACCGCGTCGGCGGCGGCTCGGGCGAGACGGAGTACCTCCTGACACGCAACGGGCGCAATCTCGAACCGGTCGTCATCGCGCTGAGCACGTGGGCCGACAGCTGGGCCGTCTCCCCCGACACGGAACGAGCGCTCGTCGGCGTCGACCGGGTCGTGGCGGATACGCCGCCCGCCTCGCAGCTCGTGGCGCCTGCTGCGCCGGCCGCTGCCGAGGTGCCCGCTCTCGAGGCGCCCGAGCGACTCAACATCCGCATCTCGCTCCTCGGTTCCTTCGACCTGCGCGTCAACGGGGTGCGAATCGGTCAACTCGCGATCGGCTCCCAGCGGCTCCTCGCCTTCCTGGCCCTGCACGACCGTTCCGTCGCGCGGATGTCGATGGCGAGCGCCATGTGGCCGGAGGTGTCCGACGAGCGCGCCAGCATCAGCCTCCGGTCGGCCTTGTCGAGACTTGCCCCCGCCACGAGGGACGCGATCCTGTGCACGTCGCCCGGCCTCAGCATCGCCGAATCGGTCATCGTCGATCTCCGTGACGCGCGCTCCGCGGCCCGGCGCCTCGTGCGACCGGGCCACGCCCCGAACGACGCCGACCTCTCCCCCGCGACCATCGCCCTGCTGTCACTCGAGCTGCTGCCCGACTGGTATGACGACTGGGTGCTCGCCGAGGCGGAGGACTGGCGCCAACTCCGGATGAGCGCGCTCGAGGCCGCCGCGGGTCGACTCACATCGGAGGGCCGGCTGGCCGAGGCCGGTGGCGCCGCGCGAGCGGCGATCAACGTCGAACCGCTGCGGGAGAGCGCGCACGCGAGCCTCATCCGGGTGCATCTCGCCGCGGGCAACCAGTCAGAGGCGCTCCGAGTCTTCGACCGCTACCGGGCGCTCATCACGAGCGTGCTCGGCCTCGAGCCGACGCCGCTCATCACCGCGCTCGTCGCCGACATCCGCAAGTCCTGACCGGCATTCGCCCTTGCTCTTTCGTCCGCGGGCAGACAGTGCGACTATGGCACCTCTGAATCGCTGGGCCATCGACTTCGAAGGGCGCCCCATGACCAGTCCGAGCGTCGGCTCCGCGAACCCCGGCAACGCTCCGGCGTTCATCGCGATACACCGCGGTGAGGTGGTCGCGCTCGCCGTCATCGGGCTCCTGCTGGGCGTCATCGCGCTCGTCTGGCCGGGAGCGACACTCGTGACGATCGCCATCCTCTTCGGCATCTACCTCGTGGCCTCCGGAATCTTCCGGATCACTGTGGCGTTGATCTCCCACGACGCGACCACGTCGCTCCGCTGGCTCTCCGCGATACTCGGGATCCTCGTAGTCGCGGCGGGCGTCTACTGCCTGGCGAGCCCCGAACGTTCGCTCGCCGTGCTCGCCTTCGTCATCGGTTTCGGCTGGGTCGCCGAGGGGGTCATCGACATCATGGCCGGAGTGCAGGGAGTGGTGTCGCCGAGCTGGCTCGCCCTCGCCAGCGGGGCCGTGTCCATCATCGCGGGCATCGTGGCATACCTGCTGCCCGGGCTGGCTGTGGCGACGTTCCTGACCTTCGGCGCGATCCTGCTCATCGTGGTGAGTGCCAGCACTCTGCTGACCCTGCCGAGGCGATACACCATCGCGTCGAGCTGAGCGCGGACACCCGGCTAGGCGGGGTCCCACGCCCTGGCACGCGAGTGCACGGTCGTCTGCGTCGCCGCCGACTCCGCGATGAGCAGGCCGAGGTAGTGGTCGTGGCTCGCCTCGGCGAGGTCGTAGAAACTCTCCCCCGTCGCGACGAAGTGCGCCATGAGCCGCATGGTCTCGGCCACGGCGATCTCGTCGTCGTTGAGGCGCGCGGGGGCGAACGGGTTCTCGAAGTGCACGTCGTCGTGCAGCGACACCCGCCGAAGGTAGTTGCCGTAGAGGTCGCTCTCGATCCCGGTGACCTCGCGACGGAATCCCGCGATCGTGGCGTCACCCGGCCCGCGAAGGTAGCTGACGGTGTTGTCGTCGATCTCGCCCCGCGTTCCGCGGATCGACACGTGCCGCGAGCGCACGGGGGAGAAGTACTGCTCGTCGGTGAAGTCGAAGATCGCGTTCTTCTCGCCGAAGCGCAGCAGCGCGGTCGTGCGGGGGCTCGTCGTCTCGACGAGTTCGCTGTGCCAGCCACCGCGACCGTTGGAGGAGAGCAGCCGGTCGGGGATCGAGTGGGCGATGATCGTCACCGGTTCGAAGCCGAGCCCGAGGAAGTGCCGGATGAGGCTGACGCCGTGGTAGCCGTGCGCGACGGAGACGCGGGCACTCGTCACCTCGCCGAGGATGCCGGAGCGCACGACGGAGAGCCGCGCGGCGTGGTGCGGCTGCAGGAAGTACTGCTCCGCGACCTGGACCGGGGCTCCGCCCACCGCCGACCAGAGCGACTCGAGGGTCGCGACATCCGGGGCCGGAGGCGTCTCGCTCAACACCGGGATGCGCGCGGCCACCACGGCCGCGATGAGCTCCGCCGCCGCCGCCGCCGGCACCGACACGACCGCGTAGTCGTACCGCTCGGCGAGGAAATCGGTGAGGCTCGTCGTGGCGGGCACGCCCCACTTCTCGGTGACGGATGTCGCCGACTCCGCGCTGCGCACGAGCACGCGTGAGACGCGGAACCGCTCCGGCAGCTCACGAGCGATGCGGAGGAAGTATTCGGCTCGCCATCCCGCCCCGATGAGGCCGATGCTCGAGGGGCCGTCGCTCACGATGCCGCGACCTCGATGACGATCTTGCCGCGGGTGTGCCCCGCCTCGAGCTCGACGAAGGCGTCTCGGGTGCGCTCGAGCGGATAGGTGGAGTCGATCGGGATGACGATCGACCCGTCGACGACGAGGGCGGCGAGCCTTTCGAGCGTCGCGGGGTTGGCCGGGCCGCGACCGACGCGCTCGATGCCGAACTCCGCGGGTTCGGTGGCGATGGTGTTGATGCGTGAGCGGTCGACGCCGAGCGCGATCGCCACCTCGATCGTCTCGCGCCCGTGCTGGTCGAAGACGACCGTCACCGGGCGCGGTGCCACGGCCCTCACCCGCTCGACGAGTCCCTCGCCATACGCGACCGGCAGCACCCCGAGGCTCTCGAGGAAGGCGTGCTGGCGCTGGCTCGCCGTGCCGACCACCGTCGCTCCGGCGAGACGCGCGAGCTGCGCGACGATCACGCCGACGCCACCAGCCGCCGCGCTGACGAGCACGACGTCGTCGGCCGTCAGGTGCTGCGAGGCGACCGCGTCGTGAGCGGTCTGGCCGGCGAGCGCGAGGCCGCCCGCGGTGACCCAGTCGAGCCCCTCGGGCTTGACCGCGAGGTTCGCGGGGTTCGCGATCATGAAGTCGGCGATGGCGCCGCTCGCGACCGTGCCGAAAACCTCGTCGCCCACAGCGAACCGGGTGACGTCGTCGCCCAGGGCGTCGACGACACCGGCGAGCTCGCGGCCGATCCCGGCCGGGAAGGTGAAGCTCGGGCCGGAGAACATCCCCTCACGCGTCTTGTAGTCGGCGGGGTTGATGCCCGCCGTCCTGACGGCGATGCGCACCTTCCCCGGTCTCGGCCGGGGCGGGTCGACCTCCTCGATGCGCAAGACGGAGGCGGGACCGAATTGATGGTACTTCACTGCGCGCGACATCTCGCGAGTGTATCCGCTGGCCACAGCAGCGGAGTCAGTGGTTGGCGAGAGAGGCGAGCGCGCTGACGAGGATCGAATAGGTGACGAGGATGAATCCCGTGGCGCCCGCGATGGCCGTGCCGGTCGCCCACGTCACTTGGAGGCGCCAGGCGCGACGCACCTCGGCACGGTGAGCGGCGAAGCGCGCCAACAGGTCGTGCTTGTCGCCGGCGTCTCCCGTCGCGTGATCGACGCCATTCGTCGACGACCGCGCATACCAGGTGCTGTCACGCTTCGTCGCTGCTCCGATGCGAGCCACGTCGCCGGGCGTGAGCACGCGCGGCCGGGCGAGGATCCACTGCAGCACGGCCGAGCTCGGCAGCACGGTGACGTCGCGGTGCTTGTCGCGCACCGTGATGCTCCTCGCCGCGACGACGACGAGCACGCCCGCCACCTCGACGGGAGTCTGTGCGGCGATCGTGAGCAGCCGCTCGGCGCGGCCCATCTCGTATTCCATGTTCCGGATGTAGGGATGCCGCATGCCGGAGACGAGGAACGACCGCTGTGACGCCCAGATCGTCTGCCCGGGGTGGCTCTTGGTGTTGAGGATGAACACCCCGCCGGGGCCGATCACGAGATGGTCGATGTCGCTCCCGGCGGCGACCGGCAGCGCGTGCAGCACGAGCCACTCGGGGTCGAGGCGCCCGAGCTCCTCCCCCACCGCGATCTCGCTCGTCGCCGCGTGATACCACGTGCGCGTCTCTGGCACGAGCGGGCTCACGCCGAAGATGCGTGCGAGCAGGCTGCGGCCCGGCACGGTCGACTGCAGGTGCAGGAACTCGCGGATCGCGTTCTGGCCGGGGACGTTGTCAGCGACGGCCGCGCTCATTGCCGGCGCGCCCGATGCGGCCAGGGAGTGATGCTGAAGTCTCCGGCGGCCTATGCGGTGGGTCGAGTGGGAGGCACGCTCGTCCTCGCGCGCGGACACCTCGCCATCCGTCATATCCAGTCCTCACCCTCGAGCGCACGGCCCTGCCGCCCCTGCCGCGGTGCTCGTCGGGTTCCACTCTGACGGGGATGCCGCCACGCCGCCACCCCCAGATCGGAGGTGGCAGCGCCGGTCGACGCCGTGTGAGCGAGCGCTACAGGTCGATGCCGCGCGGCAGCGCAGCGGTCGTGACGAGGTGCAGCCGTTGGGTGGGCCTGGTCATCGCGACGTACAGCGCCGCGGCGCCGCGGGCGATCTCGTCGACGATGAGCTGCGGCTCCACGACGATCGCGGCGTCGAACTCGAGGCCTTTGGATTCCTGCGGGGTGAGTACCGCGACGGCCCGGTTGAGGCCCGCTGCACCCCGCCCGACGTCGGTTCCGAAGCGGGCCGCGAGGTCGTCGGCGATGGCGTCGACCATCGTCTCGCTCGTGATGACGGCGATCGTGCCGAGCTCGTCGATCGTGCGATCGGCCGCAACGGTCTGCGCGACGGCCGCGAGCAGGTCCGTCGTCGTGACGAGCGCGACCGGCCACTCACTCGAACGCACCGAACGCGACCGGGTGATCGACAGCCCGTGGGCGATCGCCATCGACTCCGCCGTCTCGGCGATCTGCGCGGGCGTGCGGTAGTTCACGGTGAGCTCCTCGAGGCGCCAACCCTCGCCGACAAGGGGCTCGAGGGCCTCACGCCAGCTGGTGGCGGATGCCGCGGCACTCGCCTGAGCCACGTCACCGACGATCGTGAACGACTTCTGCGGGTTTCGGCGCACGAGCACCCGCCACTGCATCGGGGAGAGTTCCTGCGCCTCGTCGACGACGATGTGGCCGTAGGCCCAGCTGCGGTCGGCGGCAGCGAGGTCGGCGGTGGAGCCGCGTTCGACCGCGGCCTCGAAGCCGTCGGCGAGCGACTCCGCGTCGACGAGCCCGTCGACGCCCATGTTGCGGATGGCCTGCTCGGCGTTCTCGATGTCGCGCTTGCGCTGCTGCTTGCGCTCGCGACGCTCGGCGTCGCCTCCCCCGCTCACTGATCCGAGCAGCTCGGCGGCCTCGTCGAGGAGGGCGACGTCGCTCACCGTGAACGGCGCGTCCCGCTCCCGGCGCAGCAGTCGGCGCTGGGCGTCGGTCCATCCCGGGGTGAGTGAGGCGAGCCACTGCGGGCGCGCGTACAGGTCTTGAAGCAGCTTCTGCGGCGTCAACGGGATCCACGCGGTGTTGAGCGCCACCTTGACGTCTTCCGCGGTGCGGATGTCTTCGCGCAGCCAGGCCTGGTCGGAGTCCTCGATCGTGTTGCCGTGGTCGCGCAACTGCGACGCGAGCTGCTTGCTCAGCGCGTTGATCGCCGCCTTGTTGAACGCGGTGCGGGCCACGTTGTGCGGCTTGCGGGTCTCCCACGCGCGCTGCATGGCGCTGCGGATCAGCTGGGGCTCGACAGTGAGGTACTCGCCGTTGATCTCGAGCGTCTGCTGCTCGCGCGGAACCACCTGCCGCGACTTGACGGCGCGGGCGAGCAGCGACGCCATCTCGGCCGAGCCCTTGAGCACGGCCACATCCTGTGCGTCTTCGAGGGCGGTGTCGAGCCCCGGGAACAGTTGTCCAACGCTCGAGAGCACGACCCCGGTCTCGCCGAGCGAGGGCAGCACGGCCTCGATGTACTGCAGGAACGAGCGGCTCGGACCCACGATGAGCACGCCGGATGTCGCGAGGCGGTCGCGATACGAGTAGAGGAGGTAGGCCGCGCGATGCAGGGCCACAGCGGTCTTGCCGGTTCCCGGCCCACCCTGCACCACGAGCACGCCGCGCAGCTCGGAGCGGATGATGCGGTCTTGTTCGGCCTGGATGGTCGCGACGATGTCGCCCATTCGGCCGGTGCGTTGCGCCGTCAGGGTCGCGAGGAGCGCGGCCTCGCCCTGCAGCGAGCTCGTGTCTCCCTCGAGCAACGCCTGATCGAAGATCTCATCGTCGACGCGCACGACCTCACGGCCCTTGCTCGTGATGTGCCGGCGCGCCCGGGCGCCAAGGGGTGTCGCGGCGGTCGCCTGGTAGAAGGCCCGCGCCTGGGGAACGCGCCAGTCGAGCAGGATCGGCTGCAGGTTCTCGTCCCGCAGGCCGATGCGACCTATGTACCGGTGCGCCGGCTCGTCGCCGTCCGGTTCGAGTTCGAGGCGTCCGAAGGCGAGGCGCTCGTCGATCTCGGTGAGCTGGCTCACGCGGTCCTCGTAGATCCGGGCGAAGGCGTCGCGCTCCGAGCGGTTCTGGTGGGTGCCGCCCTGATTGGTGCGACGCACCGTCTCCAGTTGCGTCTTCGCCTCGTCGCGCAGCTCGTCGAGCCTCGCGTAGAGGGTCGCCACGTACTCGCGCTCGCTTGTCAGATCGGCAGAAGCCACGTCCACACCCCTCGAAATCAGGGTATCCAGCCTACGTCGTCTGGGCCGTGAGAGTTTCCACCGGCAGCTCGGCGCGGCAGAAATGTCTTGCGTTCCCGCCGGCGGGGGTCCACGATATTAGCCAGAACAACTCGTCGCCCAGTATGAGCCGCAGGCAGCGCCGCGCCGCTGGGCGATGAGTCTGTCAACGGCCTCCCTCAGGGGCGTTCCGCACGTTTCTCGCGGGCGGCCGGTCAGCGGGTCGTCGCCCCCGCAAGCCTCGCCCGCGCTGCGACGATCGAGGAGAGCAGCGCCGCCTCGTCGGCCTCGGCGCCGGCGCTGCCGCGACCGGTGACGATGCGTTGGCGGGTCGCCGCGAGGCGGGTGGCGTCTCTCGTGTACTGGCGCATGGTGCGGCCCACGCCGCGACCGTTCGCCCAGGCCTGTGCGCGGTGGCGGCCGGCAGATGTCGCGAGCACGTCGATCTCGTCGCGATTGAACCATCCGACCGCCGCGTACTCGGTGAGGCGGGTGTGGGTGAGCCTCGCCTCCTGGCGACGCAGCGACAGCACGACGAGCACCGCGCCGAGGAAGAGGGGAAACTGGACGACGGCGTAGTAGCCGTAGAAATCGCTCACGAAGTACAGCGATCCGTTCCAGAAACCGTGCAGCAGCATCGCGGGGACGAGCCCGAGCAGGAACACCCCGACTGCCGCCAGACTGGAGGTGCGTCGCGCCGCGAACCCGAGCGCGACACCGGTGCACGCGGTGAACATCACGTGTGCGAACGGCGACATGATGCCGCGGGCGAGGAAGATCTCGGCGAGCCCGCCGTCGACCGCGCCCGAGGTGAGCAGCTGTGAGCCGAAGTAGAGCACGTTCTCGGTGAAGGCGAAGCCGCCGGCCACCCACGCGGCGTACACCAGTCCGTCGACCGGGCCGTCGAAGTGCTTCCGGGCGAACCAGAAGATGAGCAGCAGGCCGAGACCCTTCGCGCCCTCCTCGACGATCGGGGCCTGCACGACCGACGCGAGGAAGTCGTCGACCCCGGCATCCGCGGTGAAGGAGGCGAGCAGCGCCTCCAACTGCGCTCCGACGATGAGCGCGACCGCGACGGAGGCCCCGGCACCCCAGAGAAAGGCGAAGACGAGGATGCCGCGGGGCTCCGGTTCCCACCTGTCGATGAGGTGCACGCCGAAGAAGACGATCGTGAGCGGAACGAGCGCCATGATGCCGCCCACGCCGAAGGCGACGGGGCCGAGGCCTGCGACGAGGTAGGCCACGACCCCGAGCACCACGAGGCTGAGCACGGTGATGCCGACCACCCCGAGCACGACGAGACCCAGGCGGCGTGGGGGCGGCGCGACGCCCGGCCCGGTCACGACGGAGGCCGCGCGACGGACGTCGACGGGCGCCTGGTGCGGCGCCACGACGAACGACGCGGTCCCCCCGTCAGGCTGGCCGCTGGGCGGCTCGATCTTTGTCATGGAGCGACCTTACCGGCAGCCCGATCGCCTGCAAGGGCCGCCGTCGCGTGTGTTGCTACGCCGCTTCGGGAAGCAGGATGACGGGCGTGGTCGACTCGCGACGGGCGATCTCCGAGCGCGCACGGTCGGCGTCTGCGAAGGAGTAGGTGGTCACTGCGATGTCGTCGAAGACGCCGCGACGCACCTCGGCGAAGACGTCGGCCGCGGCGATCTGCACGAGTCCGTTGGCGTACCGCCACCGCGCCGCCGCGGCGTAGTCGGACGGGCTGATAACGACGTCGGCGGAGGAGTCGCCCGGCTCGACGACGGTCGCTCCGAGGTCGGCGACCCACGCCGCCACGAAGTGGTGCGCCCCGGACGGGTCTTCGGCGATGGCGACGCGGTTGCCACGCCCGACGGAGTGCAGCTGCTTCACGACGGTGCGGGCGACGAGGCCGAGCGGAAGGTAGGCAGCAGCGGACTCGACGGCGACATCCTTCGGGAAACCGATGAGGTCGCGCTCGGGAACCACGAGGCTGAGTTGCTTCTCCGCCGTCGCCCCGCGGTCGAGGTCGGTGCGGTAGGAGACCCGGTCGCCGGGCGCGAAGCCGCCGGCCTCGGGACCGACGGCGGAGATGAGGCCCGCGGCCTGCACGCCGAGCGAGCTGAGGCCCAGGGCGCCGACGCGCACGCGCACCTCTCCGGTCTTGGGACGGGCAAGGCCGTCACGGGTGCGGGGGCGTGCGGTGGAGGTGCGCTGCGTCGAGGGACGCGCGGGGGTGGACATACGGGTGGCCGGCATACGCGCGCCGGATGCACCGGACTGGGGGGCTGGGCTCACTAGGGTCATACTGGCTCAACGCCCCGCGGCGCCCGCTTATTCCGTGAGAGAGCTGTGAACAGCCGCGTCCGTGGGCACCGGTTGCACCACCGGGATCGACTCGGCCGGTGTCGAGAAGAGCTTGCCCGGATTGAGGATGCCGATCGGGTCGAACACGCGCTTAATGTCGCGCTGCAGCTCCACCTGGTCGTCGCCGAGCTCGTCGCGCAGCCAGCGCTTCTTGAGGATGCCGACACCGTGCTCGCCCGTCAGCGTGCCGCCGAGGCGCAGCGCTGTCTCGAACATGTCGTCCGCGGCCGCCCACACCGCGGCGGGCACCTCCGTGCCCTGGAAGACGAAGTTCGGATGCAGGTTGCCGTCGCCCGCGTGGGCGACCGTCGCGATGGTCACGCCGTGCCTGGCGCTGATCGCGTCGATGGCGTGGAACATCGCCGGGAGGGTGCTGCGCGGCACGCAGACGTCTTCGATGAGCACTGTACCGAGCGACTCCATCGCCGGGTGGAACGAACGCCGGAGCGCGAGCAGTCGAGCGGCCTCGAGGGGGTCGGTCGTGAGGGTGGCATCCCCACCGAGAGAACGAATGATCGCGAGCGCCGCCTCGGCCTCGTCGGCCGCGCCCAAGCCGTCTGCCTGCACGAGGAGGTACGACTCGGCGCGCACGGAGATGCCGAGGTATCCTGCGATCCCGGTCATCGCGCGCGGGTCGAGTAGCTCCATGATGGCGGGCCGCACGCCCGACGCGCTGATGACGGATGCGGCGCGCGCTGCGGCCTCGACGGTCGGGAAGTATGCGCCGATCGTCGACGGCTCGCCCTGCGGCAGCCGACGCAGCTTCACGGTCGCCTCGACGATGACGCCGAGCGTGCCCTCCGAGCCGATCATGAGCGCGACGAGGTCTAGCCCCGTGACTCCCTTCACGGTGCGGTGTCCGAAGGTCATCAGGCGTCCATCTGCCAGCACCACCTTCAGGCCCAGGACGGCCTCGCGGGTCACGCCGTACTTCGCGCACAGCAGCCCGCCTGCGTTCGTGGCGATGTTGCCGCCGACGGTGGAGATCGCGCGACTCGCGGGGTCGGGCGCGAACCACAGTCCCAATCCGGCGAGCGCCGCGTTGAGGTCGGCGTTGATGATGCCCGGTTCGACCACGGCAAGCTCGTCGTCTTCCGAGATCTCGAGGATCCGCGTCATCCCGAGCGTCGAGAGCACGATCTCCCCGTGACCGGCGATGGCTCCGCCCGCGAGTCCGGTGCCCGCCCCGCGGACGACCACCGGTGTGCCCGTGGCTGTCGCCGCCCGCATCGTCGCCTGCACATCGGCGACGGATGCGGCATGGACGATGGCCAGCGGGGCCGTCGTCGACTCGTGCCCGGACTTGTCGAGGCGGCATGCGGCCAGCTCGACGGGATCGACGGAGACGGCCGCGCCGAGCTCGGCCTGCAACTGGCTGACGACTGTGCTCATCACGACTCTGTTCACAGTGCCCAGCCTATGTCGCGGCGCCCCGCCCACGGGCGCGCGCACGGCTGAGGGCCATCGGATCAGGGCGCACCGGCTGAGAAAACTGCCGTCGGCGGCCTCGCACGAGCCGTGTCCGAAACCCGCTAGTGGTGTCGGCGCGGCCGTGGGAGGGTGGAGCCATGTCCCCCGCTCCCCTCGACCCCGACGAGTCGCCCGACTCGCTCTTCGCCGAGCGGTACCGCGCGATGTCGTCGCGTGACCCCCGATTCGACGGACAGTTCATCACGGGCGTGCACTCCACGGGCATCTACTGCCGCCCGAGCTGCCCCGCGATGACTCCCCATCGCCGCAATGTGTCGTTCTACCGCACGGCCGCGGCCGCTCATGAGGCCGGGCTCCGCGCCTGCAAGCGCTGCCTGCCCGATGCCGTGCCCGGCTCTCCCGACTGGAACACCCACGACGATCTTGCCTCCCGGGCGATGCGGCTCATCACCGACGGGGTGGTCGAGCGCGAGGGGGTGTCCGGCCTCTCCGCCCGGCTCGGATACACCCCCCGCCACCTCACCCGCGTGCTGGTCGCCGAACTCGGCGCCGGTCCGCTCGCCCTCGCGCGCGCCCACCGCGCACAGAACGCGAGGACGCTCCTCGTCTCGACCGAGCTCGCGGTCGCCGACATCGCGTTCGCGTCCGGGTTCTCCAGTATCCGCCAATTCAACGACACCATCGCGGCCGTCTACGAGCGCACCCCGAGCCAGTTGCGCGGATTGCGCCGCACCGACCCGCGCGGCCGCGCGACCGCCGCGATCGTCTCCGCCGAGGAGGGCTCGGGAGTCTCCGTGACCCTCCGCCTGCCCGCGCGTGCCCCCTTCGACGGCGCGGGCCTGCTGCGATTCTTCGCCGACCACGCGGTTCCCGCCCTCGAGACGGCCACGGCCGACTCCTTCGAGCGCCGCGTCCGACTCCCGCACGGCATCGCGACCGTGCGCCTCACCCTCGACGGCGTCGCGGCGGTCCGCTGCGACGCGCGACTCGAGAGCATCGCGGATGTGTCCACCCTCGTCGCCCGCATCCGGCGGTTCCTCGACCTCGACGCCGACTCCGTCGCGATCGACGGGGCGCTGCGCAGCGACCCCGCCCTCGAGCCGCTCGTCAGGAGCCTGCCGGGGCTGCGGCTGCCGGGGAGTCTCGACGCCGAGGAGACGCTGTTCCGCACGCTCGTCGGGCAGCAGATCTCGGTGTCGGCGGCGCGCACCGTGCTGGGCCGCATCACGGCGGAGCTCGGCGCCGACGGACTGTTTCCCACGGCCGACCGTATCGCGGGGTCGGCGGGCGTCATCCGCGGCCCCGTGTCGCGCGTGCGCACGATCCTCGGCGTCGCCGAGCGCCTCGCGAGCGGCGATCTCTCCGTCGACGTCGCCACCACCGTCGAGGAGTTCACGGCCCGGCTCGTGGCCCTGCCCGGAGTGGGGCCGTGGACGGCAGGATACCTGGCCATGCGGGTGCTCGGGAGCCCCGACGTGCTGCTGACGACCGACCTCGTCGTGCTGCAGAGCGCAGCACACCACGGAATGCCGTCGACTGCGCGGTCGCTCGCCCCCCACGGCGAGCGCTGGGCGCCGTGGCGCAGCTACGCCACCATGCACCTGTGGCGCGCGCGGCCCGCGAGACCCGGGTCCGTCACTACGATCGAGGGGTGAACAGTGGAGAACCCGAAGCCTCATCCGTGCACGCCGACGACGGCGGACCCGGTCGCCACGAGTCGGAGAACGAACGCCTCGACCGCAACTGGGCGGAGATCCTCCAGGAGCTGCGTGTCACCCAGACCGGCACGCAGATCCTCACCGGATTCCTCCTGACGCTCGCCTTCCAGCCGCGGTTCACCGACCTCGACGCGTTCCAGGTCGACGTCTACCTCGTGCTCGTCGTGCTCGCGGCGCTCACGACGGCTCTCGCCCTCACCCCGGTGAGCCTGCACCGCACCCTGTTCCGCGAGGGGGCGAAGGAGGGGATCGTGAGCGTCGGCAACCGCATCCTCAAGGCGACCCTCGTCGGCGTGGCCCTCGTGCTCATGGGCACCCTGCTGCTGATCTTCGACGTCGTGCTCGGCCGCACCGCCGGCATCCTCGCGGCGGTGATCGCGACCGTCGTGTTCCTCGGCTTCTGGTTCGGCCTGCCGGTGCTCGCCGATCGCGATCGGCGCCGCAGATGACGACGTCGGAGCGGGACACCGCCGCGGGCCATGAGGCGACGGACGCACCGGTCGGCGAGCCGACAGACGACCTGACGGATGCGCCGACGCCGACGAGTCGCGGACTCGACCGTTCCGCGTGGCGTTACGCCGCGCGGCGGGCGCTGCACGGCTTCGTGCTGCATCGCGGCATCGACTCGGCCGCCGCCCTCACCTTCTTCGCCACTCTCGCGCTCTTCCCCGGCGCCCTCGTGGTGGTGTCGCTGTTCGCGATCGCCCGCAACCGCGACCGTGCGGTGGAGAGCATCCTCGCCGTCGTCGACGAGTTCGGCGCGCCGTCGACCGTCGACGCCGCCGAGGCGCCGCTGCGCGAGTTCCTGAGCATCGGCAACCCCGGCATCGCCCTCGTGGTCGGCCTCGTGCTCCTGCTCTGGACGTTGTCGGCCTACGCGACCGCGTTCGGACGCGCGATCAACGCAACCTACGAGGTGCTCGAGGGCCGGCAAATCTGGAAGTTCCGCGGCCTCATGATGCTCGTGACGCTGTTCCTCATGGTCACCTTCGGCGCCATCCTCCTCATACTGGTGTCGACGCCTCGCGCCGCAGCCGCGTTCGGCGAGAGCCTCGGATTCGCCGAGCCCTGGTTGAGCGTGTGGAACATCAGCAAGTGGCCCCTGCTCGTGGCCCTCGCGATCGTCGTCGCCGGTGTGCTGTACTTCTACACGCCGAACGTGCGGCACCTCCGATTGCGGTGGGTCTCTTGGGGAGCGGGGTTCGCCATCGTGACGTGGGCGCTCGCCACCGCCGGCTTCGCGCTCTACGTGGCGACGATCGGCCAGTACGAGCGCGTCTACGGGTGGCTCGGCGGCGCGGTGGTGCTGTTGCTCTGGTTGTACATCACCAATCTCGTGCTCGTGCTCGGCGCAGAATTCGACGCCGAGGTCGTGCGCCTGCGCCAGCTCTCCTCCGGCCTCGCGGCGGAGGAGACGATCCAGTTGCCGCTTCGCGACACCACTCGGAACCTCATGCTCGCCCGACAGCGCGCAGACGACGTGCGCGATGGCAAGGCCATCCGGGAAGCAGCGACGGCGCGTATAAATAGGTAGCAGAATCCTCGACACCGAAGGGAGCGCCTCGTGCCCGGTCCATCCACCCCGAGCCTGAAAGACCCGGAACTCTACGAGAAGCTCGTCGACGAGGGCAACAGCAAGCAGAAGGCGGCACGCATCTCCAACGCCGCCGCGGCCCGCGGGAGGTCGGCCGTCGGCCGCACCGGCGGACGCTCCGGCGACTACGACGACTGGACCGTTGCTGAGTTGCGCGGCCGCGCGAAGGAGATCGGCCTCACCGGCTACTCGCGGCTCACCAAGCCGAAACTGGTCGAGGCGCTGCGCAACAGCTGACGCGCTAGCCGGCCTTCTCCTTCGGCGCCGCCTTCGCCTTCGCCTTGGGCGCGGTCTTGGGCGCGGTCTTGCGACTCGACTCGACGCTGCGCCTGAGGGCCTCCATGAGGTCGAGCACCTCGCCGTCCTCCTTCTCGCCCTTCTCCTCGTCGTCGCCGAACGTCTCCTCGGTGGTGAGCGCGTCGCCCTTCTCGAGTTTCGCGTCGATGAGCTGCCGGAGTTCCGCCTGGTAGTCGTCGTTGAACTTGCCCGGGGTGAAGTCCGACTCGAACGACTCGACGAGCGCCTTCGACATCTCCAGCTCCTTCGCCGTGATGCGCACCCGCTCCTCGAGCGCCGGGAAGGACGCCTCACGCACCTCGTCGTCCCACAACAGCGACTGAAGCATGAGCACGTCGCCCCGCACGCGCAGCGCGCCGAGCCGCGTCTTCTGCCGCAGCGCGAAGTGCACGATCGCGGTGCGCTCGCTCTCCTCGAGGGTGCGCCGCAGCAACGCGTACGCCTTGTTCGACTTCGAGTCCGGTTCGAGGAAGTAGCTGCGGTCGAACATGATCGGGTCGAGCTGCTCGTTCGGCACGAACTCGACCACGTCGATCTCGCGGCTCTTCTCCTGCGGGAGCGAGGCGATGTCGTCGGCGGTCAGCACGACGGTGCGCTCACCGTCGTCGAACGCCTTGTCGATGTGTTCGAAGTCGATGACCTTGCCGCAGATCTCGCAGCGTCGCTGGTAACGGATGCGGCCGCCGTCCTTGTCGTGCACCTGGTGCAGCGGGATGTCGTGGTCCTCCGTCGCGCTGTACACCTTCACCGGCACGTTGACGAGCCCGAACGTGATCGCGCCCTTCCAGATGGCCCTCATGATTCCTCCTCAGGCGACCAGTACACACGCCGTGCGCGCCCCGTGCAATGGCTGGCCCCGCGCTGGACATCCGGGCAGGATGATGGGATGGCTCCGACCTCCCGCACAGACGGCTCCCAGATCGTGTCCATCGACGGTCATCGCGTGAAGCTCACGCACCTCGACAAGGTGCTCTACCCGGAGACCGGAACGACCAAGGCCGACATCCTCGACTATTACGCTCGCGTCGCCGAGGTGCTCCTCCCCCATTCCGAGTACCGGCCGGCGACGCGCAAACGCTGGGTGCACGGGGTCGGAACGGCGGATGCCCCCGGGCAGATGTTCTTCCAGAAGAACCTCGACGACTCGACGCCGTCGTGGGTCAAGCGCCGGTCGATCGAACACAAGGATCACACCAACGAATACCCGCTCGTCAACGACCTCGCGACCCTCACCTGGCTCGCCCAGATCGCGGCGCTCGAGATCCACGTGCCGCAGTGGCGGTTTGGACGCACGGGGGTGCGGCAGAACCCCGACCGGCTCGTGCTCGATCTCGACCCCGGGCCGGGTACCGGGCTGGCGGAGTGCGCCGAGGTGGCGCGGTTCGCCCGCGACATCCTCACCGGCATGGGTCTCGACCCCATGCCGGTGACGAGCGGGAGCAAGGGCATCCACCTGTACGCCGCGCTCGACGGCAAGCAGACGAGCGACGAGGTGTCGGCGGTCGCCCACGAGCTCGCGCGGGCACTCGAGGCGGATCACCCCGACCTCGTGGTGAGCGACATGAAGAAGTCGCTGCGCGACGGCAAGGTGCTCGTCGACTGGAGCCAGAACAACGGAAACAAGACGACGATCGTGCCGTACTCGCTGCGCGGCAGGGAACACCCCACCGTCGCGGCCCCGCGCACCTGGCGGGAGCTCGCGAGCAAGAACCTCGCGCAGCTCGACTACACCGAGGTGCTCGCCCGTGTCGCCCGCCGCGGCGACCCGCTCGCGGGGCTGGCCGCGGGCCACCTCGCGTCGCTCGAACCGACGGCCGAGCGGATGGCGACCGTTGAGTCGACCGGCACCGACCGGCTGGAGAAGTACCGGAGCATGCGCGACGCCGGCAAGACCCCCGAGCCGGTTCCGTCCGCATCATCCCGACCGTCACCGGCAGACGGCACCTCGGCGGGCATGAGCTTCGTCATCCAAGAGCATCACGCGAGACGGTTGCACTACGACTTCCGACTCGAGCACGACGGCGTGCTCGTCAGTTGGGCGCTGCCGAAGGGGGTGCCGACCGAGGTGGCGAAGAACCACCTCGCGGTGCAGACCGAAGACCACCCGATCGAGTACGGGTCGTTCGAGGGGCGCATCCCCGCGGGCGAGTACGGCGCGGGCGAGGTGACGATCTGGGACTCCGGAACGTACGAGCTGGAGAAGTGGCGCGACGGCGAGGAGGTCATCGCCGTGCTGCACGGGGAGAAACACGGCACCCACCGCTACGCGCTCATCCACAGCGGCGGCTCGGGAGACCGCGGCGAGAACAACTGGCTCATCCATCTCATGAAAGACCAGAACCCGCAGCACAAGGAGTACCACGACCACCGTCCGGCCACGAGGAAGTCCTCCCCGAAGCCGGACGCGCCCGCCGCCCCGGCGCTGCCGCCCTCCCCCATGCTCGCGACCCTCGGCGACGCGGGTTCGATCGACGACGAGAGCGAGTGGGCGTTCGAGATGAAGTGGGACGGCATCCGGGCGATCGCCGAGGTGCGCGCAGGCACGGTGCGGCTCTTCAGCCGCAACGGCATCGACGTGTCGGTGACATACCCCGAGCTCGAGGCGCTCGCCACGGCCGTCGACGGCGACTGCGTGCTCGACGGGGAGATCGTGGCGCTCGGCCGTGGCAACCGCCCCGACTTCGGCCGGCTGCAGGGCCGGATGCAGCTGCGCAAGAGCGCGGACGTCGAACGCGCGATGCGCGACATCCCGGTGCACTTCATGGTCTTCGACGTGCTGGAGGCGCACGGCGACTCGCTCCTGCGCGAGCCGTACTCCCGCCGGCGGGAGATCCTCGAGGAAGTCGTGCACTCGGTCGGCGCGGTGCAGGTGCCGCCCGTCTTCGAGGGCGACCTCGAATCCGCCATGGACAGCAGTGCCGCCCTCGGCCTCGAGGGGGTCATGGCGAAGAAGCGCGACGGGCTCTACTCGCCGGGCGTGCGGTCGCGCACCTGGACGAAGCTCAAGCACCACCAGGCGCAGGAGGTGGTCATCGTCGGCTGGCGACCGGGCCGCGGCTCGCGGGAGCAGCGCGTGGGGTCGCTCCTCATGGGGGTGCCCGACGAGGGGGGCCTGCGATACGTCGGGCGCGTCGGCACCGGATTCGACGAGAAGGCTCTCGACGAGATGCTGCCCCGGCTCAAGCGCCTCGCCCGCAAGACGAGCGCCGTGAGCGACGTGCCCAACGCCGACGCGAGGGACGCCGTGTGGGTCACCCCGCGCCTCGTGGGTGAGGTGGAGTTTGCGGAGTGGACGCCCACGCGACGACTGCGCCAACCGACGTGGCGCGGGTGGCGGCCAGACAAGGACATCGACGACGTGATTGTCGACGACCCCGCCGCGCTGGCTAGGGTAGAGCCATGAAGCGCAAACTCCTCCTCATCGTCGGTCTCATCATCGGCTACGTGCTCGGCGCTCGCGCCGGCCACGAGCGGTACGACAAGCTGAAGTCGGCGGCCCAGCACTATTGGAGCGACCCCCGCGTCACGCGCGTGCGCTCCGACATCGAGGGCTACGCCCGCACGCAAGCGCCGATCGTGCGCGACCGCGCCGGGACGATAGCGAAGGATGTCGCAGAGAGAACCTCCGCGACCGCTCGGGACGTCGCCGCCACGGCCAAGGACATCGCCGACAAGACCGCCGCGACGGCCAAGGACGTCGCGGCTACCGCGAAGGACATCGCCGACAAGACCGCGAGCACCGCCAAGGATGTCGCAGACCGCACCTCGGCGACGGCACGATCGGTCGCCGGGCGGGTCGGCGGCGTCGCGGACGACGTGAAAGACCAGGTGGTCAAGACGGCGACCGACATCAAAGACCGTGGCGAAGACGCCGTCGAGCGCGTGACGCTCTCGGTGAGCGAGGCTCGAGACCGGGCTCTCGAAGACGACGTCGATGATGATGACGAGAACCGCGACGACGACGCCATCGTCGTCGAGCCCGTCGCCGCCACGGTTGACCCGTTCAGTGCCGAGGCCGCGTTCGATGCGGATGCCACCGTGACGACAGACGCCCCGGGCGAAGATGACCGCACCGACGACGTCGCCGCCGCCGAGGACGAGGACGAGCCGAAGGCGTAGCCTCGCGGCCCGGCGGCTCGTCCGACTAGGCGGGCTCCGCCGACTACGGCTCCGTCGGCGCGAGCGGGCTGGCCTCGGTCGCCCGTGGCTCCCGAGGGCTCCGCTCCGTCGCGTTCGGAACGGGCAGCGTGATGGCCGACGTGATCGGCACCATCCCGCTCAGCCGCTCGGGCGACAGCACGCGACGCACCTCGGCTTCCGTCATGAGCCCCGCCTGCACGCAGAGCTCGGCGATCGAGGAGTTGGTCGTGAGCGCCGTGTGCGCGAGGGCCGCCGACGCGGTGTACCCGATATACGGCGTCAGTGCCGTGACGACACCCACCGACGACTCGACCTGCTGGGCGAGACGCGCGACGTTCGCGGTGATCCCGTCGATGCAGTTGACGCGGAGGGTGTAACACGCCTTCGTCATCCAGGAGAGCGACTGCAGGATCGAGTGCGCGATGACCGGCTCGAACGCGTTCAGCTGCAGTTGACCCGCCTCCGCGGCCGCCGTCACCGTCGCATCCGCGCCGACGACACTGAAGGCGACCTGGTTGACGACCTCAGGGATGACGGGGTTCACCTTGCCCGGCATGATCGATGAGCCGGCTTGGCGCGGCGGTAGGTTGATCTCGCCGATTCCCGCTTGCGGGCCCGAGCTGAGGAGGCGGAGATCATTGCATATCTTCGAGAGCTTCACGGCGGCGCGCTTGAGGGTGCCGCTGAGCGTCATGAAGATTCCGGCGTCGGAGGTGGCCTCGATGAGGTCGGGGGCCGTCTCCATGGGGATGCCCGTCACGTCGACGAGGTGCTCACGAACGGCGTCGGCATAGCGGGCGTCCGCGGTGATGCCGGTGCCGATCGCGGTGGCGCCGAGATTGATCTCGTTGAGCCACTTGATCACCTCGTCAAGGCGGTCGTAGTCCTCGGCCAGCGTGTGCGCGAAGCCGCGGAACTCCTGCCCGAGGGTCATCGGAACGGCGTCCTGAAGCTGCGTGCGCCCCACCTTGAGGATGTCGTTGAACTCGATGCCCTTGGCGTTGAAGGAGGCCGTCAACAGCCGGTGCTCGGCGAGCAGCCGCTGCACGCCGAACACCATGGCGAGTTTGATGGCCGTCGGGTACACGTCGTTGGTGCTCTGGCTGCGGTTGACGTCGTCGATCGGGCTCAAGTGGCCGTAGTCGCCGCGTTCGTAGCCCATGAGCTCCAGGCCGCGATTGGCGATGATCTCGTTCGTGTTCATGTTGGTGCTCGTGCCGGCGCCGCCCTGGATGACGCCGACGCAGAATTCCTTGTGCAGCGCCCCGCCGACGATCTCCTCGCAGACGCGGTCGATGATGTCGGCCTTCTCCTGCGACAGCACGCCGATCTCCGCGTTGGCGCGGGCGGCAGCCTGCTTCACTCGAGCGAGCGCCCGGATCAGGTCGGGGTAGTTCGAGATGGCGCGGCGGGTGATGGGGAAATTGACCAGCGCCCGGGCGGTGTGGATGCCCCAGTACGCGCTCACGGGAACGGCGAGCGAACCGAGGGAATCGGTCTCGATGCGGGTCGGTGCGACGTCGTGCTCGTCGATCGGGATGGGGGTGGTGCGTGGCGCTTGTGGCGTCGTGGTTGTTGACGGGTTCGTCATTTCGCAATCTCCTTTGACTGTGCGTCAAGCCTACCTACGCGGCGGAGATCCGAATCCGGTGGATCCCGAAACCGCTAGCGGTGCAGGGCGGGGATGATGAGGTAGACGCCGTACAGGACGACGAGCGCGCACACCACGAAACAGGCGATACCGGCGACGCGTCTGGCACCCGTCGAGCGGTCGAGCAGTCGGAGGCCGAGCGAGTACAGGGTCACCACGAGGCTGGCGCCGAGGAGGGTCGCGAGGAGCACGACGAGGAAGGCGGCCCAGTCGATCATGATGCGACACCGTCGCTTCCCGTCGCCACGTCTGTGGGCCCTCCGAGCCCCGGTCCCTCCTCGCGAGCCTTCCGCTGCTTGCGCGTCAGTCTCGGTCGCACGAGCTCGGTCGGTTCGTCGTGGATGTTGCGGGCGGAGACGTTGTTGCGGCGGGAGTGCAGGAAGATGACGGCGATGAGCACGATCGCCACGACGGTGTCGATGATGATTCCCACCATTCCCGTGCCTGCGACGAGGGCCGCGAGTGCGCCCACGATGCCGGCGGCCGGGATGGTGATGAGCCATCCGAGGGCGATTCGTCCCGCGGTACGCCAGCGCACAGAGGCGCCCCTGCGCCCGATGCCCGTGCCGATGACCGAGCCGCTCGACACCTGCGTCGTGGAGAGGGCGAATCCGAGGTGCGACGAGGCGAGGATGGTGGCGGCGGTGGACGCCTCGGCGGCGAAGCCCTGGCCCGGCTCGATCTCGGTGAGGCCCTTGCCCATGGTGCGGATGATGCGCCACCCGCCGGTGTAGGTGCCGAGCGCGATAGCGAGGGCGCACACGGCGACGACCCAGAACACCGGGCCGGAGCCGGCGGACTGGAAGCCGCCCGCGATGAGCGCGAGGGTGATGACACCCATGGTCTTCTGCGCGTCGTTGGTGCCGTGCGCGAGCGAGACCAGCGAGGAGGTGAAGACCTGTCCGTGCTTGAAGCCGGCACGCTGCCGCTTCTTCGTTATGCCGTAGGCGAGCCTCGTGACGACGTACGACACGAGCCCCGCAGTGAGTGGAGCGAGGAGTGCGGGGAGCAGCACCTTCGAGACGAGAACCGAGAAGTCGACCGACCCGGCTCCGGCGCCGACGATCGCGGCCCCGATGAGCCCGCCGAAGAGGGCGTGGCTCGAGCTCGACGGGAGACCGAGCAGCCACGTGATCATGTTCCACAGCGTCGCGCCGATGAGCCCCGCGAAGATCATGACGGGCGTTATCTGCACGCCGCCGTCGCCCTCGCGGATGAGGCCGCCCGAGATCGTGCGTGCCACCTCGGTAGAGAGGAACGCGCCGACGAGGTTGAGCACCGCCGCGATGGCCACCGCGTTCTTCGGCTTGAGGGCACCCGTGGCGATGGGTGTAGCCATGGCGTTCGCGGTGTCGTGAAACCCGTTGGTGAAGTCGAAGAAGAGAGCCAGTGCGATGACTAGCGCGACCATGAGCTGGATGTCCACTGTCCCCGAGTGTAGCGGTGAACGGACGGTGTCTCGAATGTGAACGGTGGCGAATCGCTCCGAACCGTACTGCCGACAACATCCGATCACGCCGGGAAAAGCCGCGTGCACCCCCGACTTTGGGGGTGCGTTGGCAACGTGAGAAATGATGCTTTTGCGAGTTGCCTTTACCTATACTCGGGAACAAGTCGGAAGATCAGCCTTCCGAAAAGGGGAACGACACAGTGTCACAAGACGATTCGTTCGGTGCGCCAGCTGGCTGGTACCCGGACCCGCTTGGTCTGCCGCAACTGCGGTGGTGGAACAACCACGCGTGGACGGAGCAGACCTCCGCCGCCCGCCAGCCGATGGTGATGCAGGACACCAAGTTCGCCTGGGCAGACGACGAACTGCCCACTCGACGGGAGGAGCGCGAGCGCGAACGCCAGCACAGCGAACGCGAACCCTCCGCAGCAGTGCGCCCGACCGCGGCCACCCTCCGCGCCCTCGAGCCCCCACGAGCCTTCACGAAGATCGACGAACCCCCGGCGTCGACCGACGAACAGGCCGGCCACTCCGACTCCTCGCAGCAGGATTTCCCCCGACACGACTCCTCCCCCCAGGACGGCGCAGCGTTCGGCGGCGCACCGTTCGGCGGCGCACCGCACAGCCAGCACGCCGCACCCACGCCGTCGTTCGACTCGCTATTCGGCGCGGAACCGGCCACGCGTGCCTCCGCTCGTCGCACGGCGGCCGCGCCGGGGCCATACGCCACCGTTCACGCCGAGAGCCCCCTCGTGAGCACGGCCCCGGCTTGGATCATCGCCATGCTGCCGTTGTTCCAGCTCGTGCTGAGCCTCCTGCTGCTGACAGCTCTCGGCATGGGAAGCAACGTCTCGGTGTTCATCGCCATCCTGACTGTTCCGTACCTCATCGTCATCGTGCTCGCCTTCGTCGACCAGCGCATGCTGCGCCGGCGGGGCGTCGAGCGACCCGCCCACTGGACCTGGTCGCTGCTGACCGCGCCGATCTACCTGGTGGCGCGCGCCCGCGCCGTCGTCCGCGAGTCGGGACACGGCATCGGCCCGGTGCTTGTCTGGTTCGGGCTCGGCACGCTGCACCTCGCGTCGGTCGTCGCCATCCCCGGCCTGCTCATCGCGGTACTCCCCGGCGTGTTCACCTCGCAGCTCGAGGCGTCGGTCGAGGGCGACGCGCTCCTCATCAGCGGCGCGGAGATGAGCGTCACCTGCCCCGTCACTCCCCCCGTACTCTTCGGCGAGCTGACCGTCTGCCAGGCGGTCAGCTCGAGCGGAAAGAACTCCGACATCTCGGTGAGCCTCGAGCGAGCCAATGGATGGATCGAGTGGCAGGTGCTCGACTGGGGCGTATGGGGCATCGAACAGTAGTTTAGGAAGACCATGACATGAACAACACGATGGCGCGCGAGCTACGGCTTGTGCGCCTTCGCGCGTCCCCAGCACCCGAAGGCGCCGCGTCGCACGCAGTACCGGCAGTACCCGTCTTACCCGCTTCATCCGCTTCATCCGGCAGGTTCTCGGCTCCCTAGGTCGAGGCGGGTCGGTTCGCACGACTTTCGCGTAACCCGAGCATGGAAGTGTAGTCACCCGAATGACCGAACGACCGTCGACACCGATACCCGCCGGATGGTACCCGGACCCACGAGGCACCTCCCAGCGTCGATGGTGGGATGGCACGGCGTGGACGCACGCGCTCGAGCCGCTCGCCGCGACGCCGGCGTGGGCCAACCTGCCCGGCCCGGTCGTCAACCGCGCGCCCTCGCCATCGGCACCGACGGTCAAGCGTGTCATCGTCGAGAACCCCGAGGCCTCACAGGCAGCCATCGCGGCAGCGAACAGCGTCGGCGTCGGCGACGGTGACGCCGACGGTGACGGTGACGGTGCTTTCCCCACTCGACGCCAGCTCCGCGACGCCGAGGCGACCCGCGCCATGCAGAGACAGCTGACCGAGGCGGCCGCCGAGAAGCCCGTGTACGCCGTCGGCGCCGCCGGTTCGCTGCGCGCCGCGAACTCCGGTGCGGCGACCCGCGTCGCGTCGACGGCGGCCGCCGCGTCGCTCTCCGAGGCACCCGTGCACAGCACCGGATCGTCGATGTCGTCGGCAACCACCCAGGCGGGCGGGCCCTACAGCCGCACTCACACCTTCACTCCCGCTCCGTCGCCCGCGCGGGCGGCCACACCGGTCGACGAGCCGGTTGTCACCGGGCCCGTCGCTGTGGCGCCCGTCACTGTGGCGCCCGTCACTGACCCGCCCGACGCAGCCGCGCCCGTCGCCGCTGTTTCCGCCGCTCCGCCGGGCGAGCCGCTTCCTGCTCCACAGACGGCTGCCGTGACTGTTCCCAGCCCGACAACGGCGGCAGCCGCGACGACGGCGCCGGTGTTGGCCACCTCAGCCGCCGGTGACAGTGCTGGTGCTGGTGCTGGTGCCGTCGAGGCCGCGCCGTTCCGCCCGGTCATGCGCAGAGGCAACGCCGCCGTCGCCGCCCTCGGCGAGATCGAGTACCAGCCGTTCGGCATGAACCCGAATATCCGCACCGGCACGGTGCAACGCCCGACGCAGGCCTACACCGCCGCCGCGTGGTCGATCGCAGTGCTCCCCGCCGTCGTCGCGGGCATCGCCGCGGCGATCGCCGTCCTCTTCCCGGAGATGTACACGCCGTTCGCCGTCACCGGGCTGGCCATTGTGCTGCTCTTCGCGACGGTCGTGCTCGCCGCATCCGATCGCAAGTCGCTCGTGTTGGCCGACCACACCCGCACCGCTTCTGCGGCCTGGGCGTTGTTGACCGCGTCGGCGTACCTGCTGGCCCGCGCGGTACGCACCCACGAACAGGCGGGTCGGGGCTGGGCACCGTTTGGGGTGTCGCTCGTGGTGCTTCTCGCGGCCGGGGCCGCCGTCGCGCTGCTTCCGGCGCTCCGCGACCTCACGGACTGATCCGGTCCGGCTGGGCTCAGTCGTCCAACGCGTCACGCAGCAGGCTCATGAGGGCCTGCAGCTGGATGTTGGACTCCGCCGTGATCTCCTCGTCCGAACCGTCGAGAGCCCTGGCCGCGAGGCCGGCCTTGCTGTCGATGAGTTCGGCGATGCGGGCGTCGATCGTGTGGGCGGCGATGATGCGCCACGCCGTCACCGGCAGCGCCTGCCCAATGCGGTGCACGCGGTCGATCGCCTGCGTCTGCTCCGCGCTCGTCCAGCTGAGCTCGGCGAGCACGACGTTCGACGCGGCCTGGAGGTTGAGCCCCACGCCCGCGGCGGTGAGCGAGGCGACCACCACGGCGACCTCGGGGTCGGTGGCGAAAGCGTCGATCGCGGCCTGGCGCGCCTTCGGCGACTGGTCGCCGCGGATGGAGACGCTCTTGAGCCCCACCTTCGCGAAGTGCGCCTCCGCAGCATCCATCACGTCGATGTGCTTGGCGAAGAAGACGACCTTGCCGACGTTGCGCGCGAGTTGCGCGGTGTAGTCGGCCGCCAGTCCGGCCTTGGCCTGGCCGATGCGGCGGACCATCGTGAAGACGTTGTCTCCCGTGCTCGAGCCCTTCGACTCGTCCAGCTCGGCGTGGGCCACGACACGGATGAGGTCTTCGACGTCGGCGTCGGGCTTCAACGCCCGGACGCGGCGGTAGGTGGCCATGAGGCGGGCGGTGAGGGCGGCCTCGGCGGCGCGGATGCTGCGGCCGAGGTCGTCGTCGAGCTCGACCGGGATGTCGGCCACGCGACGCGCGGGGATGTCGGAGGCGACATCCACCTTCTTACGGCGCACGATGCCCATGTCGATGACGGCCTGGCGCGCCTCGGCGAAGAACCCGAAGTCGGCCGGGGTCAGCCCGATCTCCTCTAACCGCTCCATGAGGGTGGCGAGCGGCTTCTTGTCGTCGATCCAGCCGAGGAACTGCCAGATCGCGCGGAAGTCGTCGATGTCGTTGATGAGCGGGGTGCCGGTGAGGGCCATCATGAGCGCCCGGGGCTGCGCGGCACGGATGCTGCGGCTGAGCGCGAGCACGTTCTTGGAACGTTCGCTCTTGAGGTTCTTGATGAAGTGCGCCTCGTCGACGACCATGCCCTTGAAGCCGAAACGGCTGAGCCAGCCGACGTGCCGGTCGAGCACCTCGTAGTTGACGATGACCACGTCGCTGAAGGCGTCGACGTCTTTGCCGTCACCGTGCACGACCGTCGCGGTGCGACTCGGCGTCCACAGTTCCACCTCGCGGGCCCAGTTGGTCTTCACGACGTTCGGGACGACGACGAGCAACGGATAGGAGCTCGACACCGATGCGGCGAGGAGTGCCTGCGCCGTCTTGCCGAGCCCCGGCTCGTCGGCGAGCAGGAACGTGCGGTGGCCGCTCCGCACCTCCTCGACGAATCGCGCCTGGTGGCGCATGAGCTCGGTGCCGCCCGGCGTGGTGAGGCTGCGGGCCTCGGGAAGGTCCATGCTCGCGGAGCCTCCTCCCGCGCCGTACTCGAAGGCGCGGAACAGCGGCTCGATGAGCTCCCAGTTGCCGAGACGGTTGGTCTGCACGGGCTTGGGAGCGAGAGCGCTGAAGTCGGGGGCGAGGAAGGGGTTCGACATCTGCATCTGGCGCACCGACTGCGGCACGACCTGCTTCTCGATCGTCTTGTCGACAGGCTTCGGCTCCGTCGTGATGATGAGCTCGTCGGGGCTGAGTTCCACGCCCGCCGCGAGCAGCAGGTCTCGTCGCAGCGCCTTCGCGGCGGCGGTGACCGGAGCGTCTTCGGCGAGCATCGCGATGAGGCTCGTGTCGCGGGCTGCGGTCTTCGCCAGGATCCCGGCGAGGCCGTCGAGCCGCTTCTGCTCGTTCGCGCGCTCGGAGTCGGTGAGCGCCGGATCCTTCTTGACCCGGGCTCGCTCTTCGCGCAACAGCAGCGTCGCGACCTGGAACCGCGCGCGGTTGGCCGGCTTCAGCGGCCCCTTCTGCACGGCCGTCTCGACCTCGCGCGCGGCGCGGGCGAGCACGGGGATCACCCCGGCGTCGTCACCTCCGCGGGAGCGCCGCTGCTGCGTGGCCCGACGTTGCGAGCCACCGGTCTGGCGGTCGCCTCCGGTGTGGCGTTTCTGGCGCTGGCCCTGTTCGGCCATTGTTCTCCTCATGCACCGGCGCGAAGCCGACGGTGCGGGTAAGACGGTACTGGTGAAGGGAAGATCTTCTCGTGACTGCCACCGGTCGTTTCGACCGGGCGACGGCGCTCATCCAGTGATCCAGACCCAGTCGCGATGCGGCTGGTGGGGTGGAAGAGCGTTGGCAGCACTCTACTCGATTTGCGCTCACTCACGCGATTTGTGCCGGGGCGGGCGTTTCAGCCCTCGCACGGGGATCAGCGGCGATTGCGGTCTTCGGGGTTGCGTACCTTGATGAGCAGCGCCGCCGCGATGAACACCAGCGCTCCGACGTACTGGGCTCCGAGCCATCCGTCGTTGCCGAGCTCGAGGGGCACGATCGGGTTCCACGCGATCGCAACCGGCACCAGCCCGATGAGCCACCACCACTGGCGCGCCTGCCAGGCGAAGACGGCGACGATGAGGGCGAGGATGCTCGCGGCGAAGCGGATGACGGTGAAACCGTCGCTGCCCACCAGAGCGATGCCCGCGAGCAAGACGATCGCTCCGAGGAGGCCGGGCGCGAGTGCGGTTCTGCGGAACTCGGGGGTGGGGTAGGTCGCAGTCATCGTCGAGCAGTTTAGCCGCTCGGGCCCGGTCTCGGCCCCTCTCCCTGTTTTCCGACTCGCAAGGCCCCATTTACCCGCTGTCCAGCAAATGTCTGGTGGAATAGAGGGCATGAGCCTCCGAACGGCAGAGCATTCTCGGCCGGACCATTTCATACTCCACCTCAGCGACACGCACTTCGTCGCCGATGGCCAGCTCTACGACGCGGTGGACAGCGAGGACAACCTGCGTCGGCTGTTCAACGAGGTCGAGGCATCCGGGGGCCGTCCGGAGGCGATCGTCATCACCGGCGATCTCGCCGACAAGGGCCACCCGGTCGCCTACGAGAACCTCAGGGCGATCGTCGACCCCGCAGCCGAACGACTCGGCGCCCAGGTCGTGTGGGTCATGGGCAATCACGACGACCGCGCCGCCTTCCGCGACGAGCTGCTCGACCAGGTGCACCTCGGCGAACAACAGAAGACGGCTCCCGTCGACCGGGTGCACCACGTCAACGGGCTGCGCATCATCGCGCTCGACTCGACGGTGCCCGGGCACCACTACGGCGAGATCACCGACGCCCAGCTGGACTGGCTCGCCGAAGAGTTGAGCGTGCCGAGCCCCCACGGCACGCTCCTCGCCCTGCACCACCCGCCCGTACCGAGCGTGCTCGACCTCGCGGTGCTCGTCGAGTTGCGCGACCAGGCCGGACTCGCCGAGGTGCTGCAGGGGTCGGACGTGCGCAGCATCATCGCCGGGCACCTGCACTACTCGTCGACGGCGTCCTTCGCGGGCATCCCCGTCTCCGTCGCTTCGGCGACCTGCTACACCCAGGACCTCAACGTGCCGGTCGGCGGCACGAAGGCTCGCAACGGCGCTCAGTCATTCAATCTCGTGCACGTGTTCGAGGACACGGTGCTGCACTCCGTCGTGCCCCTCGGCGCGTACTCGCAGGTGAGCTACGTGACCGCGGAGGAGACGGCGGCCATCCTGCGTCGCGAGGGCGTCCGGATTCCTCCGTCACGAGCCAACGCGGTCGACGAGGACACGGTGCTCACGGTGCCGATCGACATCATCCGGGCGATGGCTCTCGAGTCGGAAGACCTTCCGGCCAAGCGCTGAGCCGGTCGACCGGGCCCGCCGGCTGAACCCATGGCCTAGACGGCCTGCTCGCCCGCGGCCTTCCGCGGCTTCTCCCACGGTGCTGCGATCGGGAAGTACTTGGCCAGGAACGCCTTCACGGCGACGGTGCGCTCCTCGCCGTCGATCTCCGGGAAGCTCCCGTCGTTGAGGCAGAACATGTCGTACGACCGCTTCTTCAGCAGCGCCTCCATGTCCTTGAGCCCGGCGCGCGTCGTGGTGTCGACGTATTTGACCCGCGCGTCGGTCTGCGCGACGGCACGGCCGGTGACGAGCGCGTAGTAGTGGTACAGCGAATTGGTGACCGAGATGTCGGCGCGGTTGCGGAAGGCGTTGGCCGCCGTGCGCTCGAACTCCTCGGGGAACTCGCGCTCCAGCTCAGCGAGCACGCTCTTGCGCAGCGGCGCCGCCGAGTGCTCCAGGTGGCGGGTGATCGTGACGCCGAATCGCTCGCGCAGCACGTTGCGGTTCACTCGCGCCGCGTTCTCGAAGCCGCTGCGTTCGGGCGCGCTCGTGCCCAACCCGATGCGCGTCTCCGCCTCGACGAAACGCGTGATCCCACCCGGCGAGAAGAACATGTCGGGCTTGACCGGGCGCCCGAAGAACATGTCATCGTTCGAGTAGAGAAAGTGCTCGGCGAGGCCGGGGATGTTGTGCAGCTGGCTCTCGACCGCCTGCGAGTTGTGCGTCGGCAGCACGGAGGGGTCGGAGAAGAACTCCTCGCTGCGCACGACGGTGACCTTGGGGTGGTCGGCGAGCCAGAACGGCACGGGAGAGTCGGTGGCGATGAAGATGCGACGAACCCAGGGCGCGAAGACGTACACCGAACGCAGGGCGTAGCGGAGTTCGTCGATCTGGCGGAAGCGGGCCTCGTGATCGTCGCCCTCGCCCACGACGTAGCTCTGCATGCGGCGAGCGCGGGCGCGCTGGAACTCGATGTCGGTGCCGTCGACCCAGGAGAACACGATGTCGATGTCGAAGGCGATGTCTGACGCGAGCTGGTTGAACATCGGCTCGGCGGTGCGCCATTCCAACCCGTAACGCTCGACGGTCGACTCCACGAGCTCGGCTCGCGGAATGATGCGACGCGTGAGGGAGTTCTCGACCGGGGCGATGATCTCCTTCTTGCCGAAAGACCAGAGCTCGAGCTGCACGCCCGTGGAGGCTCCGTAGCGGAGGAGCCCGAGAGGTTCGACGCGGGGACGGAAGAGGCGGAACACCCTGGCCTTGTCGTCGACGGAGAGCCGGCCGTCGGCGACGAACAGCGCCGGACCCGCGTCGGGACGGATGGTCTTGGAGTAGAACGGTTCGGTGGCCATCGCGTTGACGAGCGCCTCTTGCAGCGCCCCTCGCTTCTTCCAGTCGACCGCGAGAACGGGCCGGTCGTCGTTTCCCCGCACGAAGAGGTACTCGAGACCGGCGGCATCGAGCACGCCGCGCACGAAGAGCAGGTCTTCCACCATCGACTCGGCGGGAGTGAGCCGGTCGTTGACGAGCGTGAGCTGTCCTTTGTGCAGCACGACGTCGCCGCGCGACAGGGTACGGGGCCACGACGACGGTATCGCCGCAACATCATTCACAACTTTTTTGCTCACCGAGACACTGTAGTCGAGCGAAAGCTGAAGTTTCCGGGGGCGGCTCGCCGCCGGCCCTAGAGTCGACCCATGACGAGTCTCAGCCCGCACGACGAACGCTCCATCGCGCGGTTCCAGCAGGTGCTGCGGGTTCCGACCGTCTCCCGCCTCGACGTGGACGAGACGGACGTTGCGGTCTTCGACCGCTTCGTCGTGCTGCTGACCGAGCTGTATCCCGCGCTGCACGGCTCGCTCGAGCGCGAGGTCTTCGAGGGGCACTCGCTGCTCTATCGCTGGCGGGGCTCGACGGATGCAGCACCGACGGTGCTCATGGCCCACTACGACGTCGTGCCGGCCACCGACGAGGGGTGGAGACATCCGCCGTTCGAGGCGACGATCGTTCCCGACGCCCACGGCGACCTTCTCTGGGGGCGAGGCACCCTCGACGACAAGGGTGCACTCGCGAGCATCCTCGAGGCCGTGGAGGCGCGCGTCGCGGCCGGCCACGTTCCCCGCGGCGACATCTACCTGAGCTTCGGCCACGACGAGGAGACCGTCGGCTCGGGAGCGCAGGCGATCGTCGCCGCGCTCGAGAGCCGCGGCATCCGCCCCGCCCTCGTGCTCGACGAGGGCGGGGCGGTCGTCGAGGGCGTGTTTCCCGGGGTCGGTAAGCCGACCGCGGTTATCGGGGTGAGCGAGAAGGGCATCACGAGCCTGACCCTCACCGTCGAGCAGCACGGCGGGCACGCCTCGACTCCCCCGCGGATGACCGCGACCGCCCGCCTCGCGCGCGCGATCGTGCGGCTCAATCGCCGCCCGTTCCCTGCACGGTTCTCCCCGACGAACCTGGAGATGCTGCGCACGGTGGGCGCCCACGCGAGCGGGCCGATCCGCTGGGCGTTCACCAACTCACGGTCGACGGGCCCGCTGCTGCTCGCGCTCTTCACCCGGCTGGGCGACGAGACCAACGCGATGGTGCGGACCACCCAGGCGGTCACCCAGCTGACGGGGAGCCAGGCGGCGAACGCCCTCGCGGAACGCGCGGTGGCAACGGTGAACGTGCGGGTGGCCGTCGGTTCGTCGGTCGAAGAGGCCGTGCGGCACGTGCGCCGGGCCATCCACGATCGAGCCGTGTGCATCGCGGCGCTGCACCCGTCCGAGCCGTCGCCCGTGTCGCCGACGACCGGCGAGGCGTGGCGGCTGCTCTCCCGCACGGTCGAGGAGATCTTCGGCGGCGTCGTCGTGACGCCGTACATCCAGCTGGGGGCGAGCGACAGCCGTCACTTCACGCGCATCAGCAACCACGTGTACCGCTTCAGCCCGTTCGAGATGTCGAAGGACGAGCGCGGCACGCTGCACGCCAGGAACGAGCGGATCCGGATCGCCACGTGGCTGCGTGGTATCCGGTTCTACGAGCGGCTGATCGACTCGCTCTGATCGCTCGCCGTGCTCTTCTCGGCTGTCTTCTCGGCGGTCTTCTCGGCGGTCTTCTCGGCGGCGAGGGTTATACGACGCGCCATGCCCGCAAAGATGATGCCGTGAAACGGCAGGATGGCGAACCAGTACAGTCGCCCACCGAGACCGCGCGGGAAGAACACGGCTCGCTGCCGGTACGTCGAGCCCGCACCGTCCCGGGTCACGGTGAGCTCGAGCCACGCGGGCCCGGGCACACGCATCTCCGCGCGCAGGCGGAGGAATCGGCCGCGGTCGAGCTCCTCGACTCGCCAGAAGTCGAGGGCCTCGCCGATGCCGAGCCGCGTCGCGTTTCGACGACCGCGGCGCAGCCCAACTCCACCGACGAGCTTGTCGGCCCAGCCGCGCAGCGCCCATGCGAGCGGAAAGGAGTACCAGCCGTTCTCGCCGCCGATGCCCTCGACGACCCGCCAGAGCTGCTCGGGGGTTGCGGTCGTCGTGCGTTCTCGCAGGTCGGTGTAGACGGTGTGCCCCGACCACTGCGGGTCGCTCGGCAACGGGTCGCTCGGTGCACCGCGCACCGACGAGTCTTGCCAACTGGTCTCCACCTCGCCGCGGCGCTCCTTGCCGAGCGCGAGGCTGACCGAGCGGCGGTACCCGGTGAGTCCGCCGGCGGGTGGCGGGATGACGGCGTCGATGTCGTGTTCGCGCACGACGCAGTCGTACTGCAGCGACGCGATGATCGGGATGGCGAGTGCCCGCGGGATAGGCGTCACGAGGTTGACCCACTGCGAGGCGAGCCACGGGGTGAGCACCGGCAGCGACGCGATCGGGCGCTGCTTGAGCCCCGCCTCGAGGGCATAGCCGTTCATCATCTGCCCGTAGCGCAGCACGTCGGGCCCCCCGATGTCGAACGTGCGGTTGATCTCGCCCTCGACCGCCGCCGACTGCACGAGGTAGTGCAGCACGTCACGCACCGCGATCGGCTGAATGAAGTTGCGCACCCACTTGGGCGCGGGCATGTACGGCAGCACCTCGGTGAGGTGCCTGATCATCTCAAACGACGCCGAGCCGGAGCCGATGACGGTGCCCGCCTGCAGGGCGATGGTGGGAACACCCGATTCCAGCAGGATGCGGCCGACCTCCGCCCTCGAGCGCAGGTGCGGGCTGAGGGGGCCGTCGGGGTGAAGCCCACCGAGGTAGATCAGCCGGGAGACGCCCGCCTCCTTCGCCGCCGCCGCGACGGTGTTCGCCGCGAGAGCCTCGCTGTCTTCGAACCGGCCGCCCGCCCCCATGGCGTGCACGAGGTAGTAGAGCACGTCGATGCCCTCGACCGCCGCGCGCACCTCGTCGGCCACCGTGAGGTCGGCTCGCACGATCTCCACTTGTCCAGCCCACGGGTAGTCACGCAGGCGCTGGGGGTCGCGCACCGAGACGCGCACGTCGTGTCCGGCCTCGAGCAGGCGCGGGACGAGGCGCCCGCCGATGTAACCGCTAGCCCCGGTGACCAGTACTTTTTTTGCCATGCCCTCACGCTACGCGCGGAGGCTGCGAGTTTCGCCGCCCATAGAATGTGGACATGACGTCGAGCACCACCGCGGCCCCCGCCCCCACGAACGATCTCGCGCTGGCGATCGATATCGGGGGCACCAAGGCGGAAGCCGCCCTCGTCGACTCGAACGGCGTCGTGGTGCCCGGCACCCGGTTCCGTACGCCCACGGGACGCGGAGCGACATCCGACGATCTCGCGGCGAGCGTGCGCTCGGTGCTCGCGGACGCGCTCGCGAGGCGAGCCCCCGGCACGAACCTCCTCGGGGTGGGCGTCGGCTCCGCCGGCCCCATCACCGTGGCCTCCGGACTCGTGTCCCCCCTCAACCTCCCCGTCTGGCGCGACTTCCCGCTGCGCGAGCTCGTGGTCGACTCGGTGCCCGACGTGCCGGTGACCCTGCGCATGGACGGCGAGTGCATCACCCTCGCCGAGCACTGGGTGGGCGCCGCCGTCGGCTACGACAACGTCATGGGCATGATCGTCTCCACGGGAATCGGCGGCGGGCTCATCCTGGGCGGCATTGCCATCGCCGGCCCGACAGGAAACGCGGGACACATCGGGCACGTCGAGGTCGGTGGATTCGACGATGTGTGCCTCTGCGGCGGAATCGGCTGTGTCGAGGCGATCGCGTCCGGACCCAAGACCGTCGCGTGGGCCAACGGCCAGGGGTGGACCGGGGCGACCGGCGAGGATCTCGCCGCGGCCTACGCCGCGGGGGATCCCGTCGCGCGCCTCGCCGTCGAACGGTCCGGTCGCGCGATCGGCCAGGCCATCGCCTCGGCTACCGCGCTTGACGACCTCGACATCGTCGCCATCGGCGGCGGGTTCTCTCGCGTCACGCCCGACCTCTTCCGCTTCATTCGCGAGGCCATCGCCAAGCGCGTCGCGTTCGGGTTCGTCACCAAGGTGAAGGTCGTGCCGTCGGCGCTCTCCGACGCCGGTCCCCTCATCGGCTCGGCGGCACTCGTGCACCGCGCCCAGCTCGTCGCCTAGACGACCGCGCGTGCGGCCGTTCCGGTGGCCTAACGCGCGAGCTCGTCCTCGACGTAGGCGGGCCGCGAGAGGATGACCGCGCCCACGATGCCGAGCAGCGAGACGACGAGCAGGCCGATGAGCGGCGCCGTCCATCCCCCGGTCAGGTCGTGCACGACGCCGACGAGAAGCGGCCCGAACGCCCCCACGGTGTAGCCGATGCCCTGGGCGAACCCGCTGAGCGCGACCGAACCCGTGTGGGTTCGCGTGCGGCTGTTGATGAGCACGAGGCAGACGGGGAAGAGGATGGGGCCGAGGCCGATGAGCAGCACCCACAGGACGGTGAGCGTGCCCGGCGCCAGGAGCAGCCCGAGGTAGCCCGCGACGAAGAACCCGACGCCCGCGACGATGACCCACGCGGGGCTGCGCAGCCTGCTCACGAGGATCGGGGCGACGATCGAGGCGGGGAGCCCGGCGATGGCGAAGACGGCGAGCAGCGAGCCCGCGACGCCCGGCGTGACGCCGACGATGTCGACGAGAATCTGCGGCAGCCAGGCGAAGGCCGAGTAGGCGCTGATGGTGGAGACGGAGAAGGTGATCGCGATAGCCACGGCGACCGGCGAGTGCCACAGCCGGCGCTCGAGGGCGGCGTCGGCGACATCGACATGGGCGTCGTCGTCGGCCTCCGCGGCGGCGGCCCGGCGGTGCCGGGTGATGAGGACGATCCACGGCACGAGCGCGACGCCGGCCACGGCCGCCCAGATGCCGAGGGAGAAGCGCCAGCCGAGCGTGTCGCTGAGGGGCACGGCGAGCAGCGACGGCAACGCTGTGCTGATCGACATGAGGGTCGCGTAGGTCGCGGTGACGAGGCCGAGGCGGTCGGGGAAGTACCGCTTGACGACGGGCGGGAGAATGACGTTGCAGATGCCGATGCCGATGAGCGCGAGGGCGCTGCCGGCGAGCAGCACGCCGAACGATCCGGAGAACGCGCGCACGAGGTGCCCCACGACCATGATGACGATCGAGACGCCGATGGCACCCTCGAGACCGAATCGGCGAGCGGCCCACGGGCCGAGAAAGCCAGAGAGCGCGAAGAAGATCGGGGGAAGTGCGCCGATGACGCCGATGCCGACGCTCGAGAGCGGGATGTCCTCCCGGATCTCGGCGATGATCGGCGAGATGGCGGTGACGGCGGTACGCAGACTCAGCGCCACCGCGAGGATTCCGAGCAGGGCGACGGTGCGACCGGCCCAGAGTGGCAGCGGGCGCAGAGTGGTCATCATTCCAGTGTAGATCGGGGGTGCGGGTCGCGATGCCGACGTCGCCCCGCCGGGTACCGGGGCGCGCGTAATGTGGTGCCGGTGAGCGACGTCTCGAAGTACCTGCCGCTGAGCCAGCGACCCCGCGACGACGAGTCGGGCGTGTCGGGTGACTGGACGGCGAGACACTCGGCCGCGCTGGCCACGCTCACCGCGCGCATCGAGCGGTTCTCCCCCGCCGAGTGGGACGCCGCGGGCGGGCGGGCCGGATGGAGCGTGCGCGAGACCATCGGCGATCTGGAGTGGCGGCTCACGACAGGCGTCTCGGGTCGCGCACTGGCCGTCGCCCGTCGCCTCCTCGCGCACCCGGCTCGACCGGCCGCGGTGGCGGAGCACATCGCGCGCGAGCGTGGTGCCGCGCCCCGCGACGAGCTCAGGGAGGCCCTCCGCTCCGCGGCCACGGACGGCCGGCGACGCCCGGTGCGCGACCTCGCCGCGGTCGTCGTCGCGAGCCTCGACGTGGACCCCGACCTGCCGATCGACCCGCTCACCCTCGGGGCGGTGGCGCTCGCGCGCTCGCTCTCCGCCCCGCTGCCGATCCGCGCCGTCATCCGCACTGTCACGCTGACGGCGAGCGACGGTGGCTGGAGTGTCGGTCGCGGGCCGACCGTGCGCGCGCGGGGTGCTGACATCGTGCGCTTCCTCTACGGCAGGGCGGGGCTGCCGACGAATACCATGGAGGGTACGGACGGGACGCCCCGGGATCGATCACAGCCCCGGGACCAGACACAAGGGAGAGACGATGGCTGAGAAGAATGGCGGGTTCGACCTGGGAGCGCTCGGCGGAGTGGTCGGCGACCTGTTCGGCGGCAAGCACTTCGACCTCAAGGCACTCGAGCCGCTGTGGACCCAGGTGCAGGCGCACCTGAAGGGCCTCGACACCGACGAGATCGTCGACAAGGTCGGCTCGTGGGCGAAGGCGCTCGACCTCCCGCTCGTCCGCACCATCCCCGACGACGTCATCGACAAGATCCAGAAGGGCGTCAAGGTCCCGCTCGCCCGGCTGGTGCAGAAGTAGGCTGCGGAGCGGTTCAGACAGCCTTGTCGGGGTAGCCGAGGATGCCACGCACGGTGCGCTCGTCGGCGGCGATCTGCTCGATCAGCGCCTCCACCGTCGAGTACTTGACCTGGCCCCGGATGTAGTCGACGAACGCCACCTCGACGGTCTTGCCGTACAGCTCGATCGTCTCGTCGAGCACGTGCGCCTCGACCTGCTTCTCGGGCACACCGTCGAACGTCGGATTGTTGCCCACCGACACGGCCGCGCCGTAGCGCCGCCCGTCGACGGTGAACCACGCCGCGTAGACCCCGTCGCCCGGGATGAGGCCCTCCATACCCGGAGAGAGGTTCGCCGTCGGGTACCCGAGGGCGCGGCCCCGCTGTGCTCCCCTGACGACGACCCCGCGCACCGCATGTTCGTGGCCCAGGACGCGCGCGGCCTCCGCCACTCGGCCCGCGGCGAGCAGCTCTCGGATCCAGGTGGACGACGCGCGGCGGGTCGACGCGCCCTCCGCGGGAGCGACGACGTCGTCGATGAGCCGCACCGTGAAGCCGTGAGTGCGCCCGAGCTCGGCGAGGATGCCGACCGTGCCGCTCCCGCGCACGCCGAACCGGAAGTCGGAGCCGACCATGACGACGCGCGCGTGCAGGGCGTCGACGAGGATGCGCCTCACGAACTGCTCGGGCGTCTGCTCGCTGAACGGGCGGTCGAACTCGAGCATGACCGTGGCGTCGACGCCGGTCTCGGCGAGCCGCTCGACCTTCTGGGCGTTGCTGATGAGGGGAGGCGGGCACGCCTCCGGGCGAAGCAGGCCGAGTGGATGGCGGTCGAACGTGACGATCGTGGCCGCGAGCCCGTCACGGTGCGCAACCGACTCCAGTTCGGCGATCACGCTGCGGTGGCCGGCGTGCACGCCGTCGAACTTGCCGATGGCGACGGCACTCGGGCCGAAATCACGGGGCACCGATGCGAGCGAGTGGAAGAAGCGCACGACTATGCCGTCGCGGGTTCGGTGACGGCGCCGCGCGGGCGCCGGGAGTAGAGCCACACCATACCGAGCACCGGCAACACGAGCGGCACGAAGCCGTACCCCCGGCCGAAGAGCGACCACACCGTCTTCGCGGGGAAGAGCACCGGATCGTAGATGCTCAGCAGGCCGACGAGGATCACGCCGAGAAACTCGAAGCCGATGGTGATCCAGGCGACCCGGTACCACGCGTCCCCGGGCAGCACGAGGGAGATCGTCGCCACGATGTACACGACCGCCGCGAGAGCCGAGAGCGAGTACGCCACGGGCGCCTTCTCGAAGTCGTCGAGCAGCTGGAATACGGATCGACCGGTCGCGGCGAGTGCGAGCAGGCCGTAGAGGGCGATGAGCACGCGTCCGACGCCGGTCGAACGTGAGGGGGTCGTGGAGGTCATTGTCTACAGATTACGCGACCTGCACGAACCAGATCTGCTGCATGCGGTAGAGCATGACGGCCACGGCGAGAACCGCCACACCGAGCGTGACGGTGCTCCAGCGGGTGCGGTCGACGAGACCCCAGATGATGGCGAGCGGCGGGATGAGCACGGCCGTGACGAGGTACACCCAGAACTCGAGCAGGCTGCCGCTCGGCGCGTTTCCGAACACGGGCGCAAGCAGGGAGACGACCACCTGCACGACGAGCAGCGCGCCGACGAGGGCGGTTGCGCCCATCGTGAGGTCGGCCGGTCGGCGGCCGGCGAGACCGACGGCGATGCAGAGCAGCCCGGCGGGAACGGCGACGGCCAGCTCCAGCCAGCTGAGCCACTCGATCACGGTGCGGTCCTCACTGTCTCTACCCCCGGCCTCAGCCGAGCACCTCGTCGGTTGGGAAGTTGACGAGCGGCTTGACGAGCGTACCGGAGACCTCGAGCAGCCCGACGAGGCGCCCGTCGGGGGCCAGCCCGGCGATGGGACCGTGCACGCCCTCGAGCTGCGGCACGGTCAGCCGCTTGCCGTGCACGAGGTCGATCACGTCCCCATCGCCGAGGATGTGGCTGGGGAAGAGCGTCGTCGCGACACTCGCCGGCGTGAGCAGCGCGTCGTCCACCACGAGCGCGTCGAGGGTGGCGGCATCCGTCACGGAGAAAGGCCCGATCCTGGTACGCCTGAGGGCGGTGAGGTGGCCGCCGACACCCAGGTCGGAGCCGAGATCTCGTGCGAGAGCGCGGATGTAGGTGCCGCTCGAGCATGCCACCCGCACGTCGACGTCGAGGTGTTCGCCCCGTCGCACCTCGAGCACCTCGAAGGCGGAGACGGTGACGGCGCGCGGCTTCAGCGTCACCTCCTCGCCGGCTCGGGCGAGCGCGTAGGCGCGCTTGCCGTCGACCTTGATGGCGCTGTAGCTGCTCGGCACCTGTGAGATTTCGCCGGTGAGCTCCTCGACACCGGCGTGAATGCGATCGTCGGCGACTCCGGAGACGTCGACGGGGTCGCCGAGAATGCCCTCCGCGTCATCCGTATCGCTCGACAGCCCGAGGCGAATCGTCGCGAAATACTCCTTGTCGAGACCCACGACGAACGTCAGCAGTCGCGTCGAGCTGTTCATGCCGAGCACGAGGAGGCCTGTCGCCATGGGGTCGAGCGTGCCGGCGTGGCCGATCTTGCGGGTTCCGGCGAGCTTGCGGGTGCGGGCGACGACGTCGTGGCTCGTGATGCCGCCTGGCTTGTCGACCAGGAGGATGCCGCTCGCGGGATTGGTCGGTGGCTTCATCGTGCCTACCAGCATGCCATTCACGACGGGGTACGGATGCCACCCGCCGACCCTGCTCGCGGCGCCGGCGACTTAGGCTTGCAGCATGAGAATCGCCGTGATCGGAGCCGGGGCCGTCGGCGGTGCCGTGGCCGCCCTGCTGAACCGCGGGGGTCACGACGTGGAGGTGACGGCGCGAGGCGCCCACCTCGACGCGATCCGCGAGAGTGGGATCCGCCTCGGCGGCGCGTGGGGCGACCACGTCGCCCGGGTGGACGCCAACGAGGCGCTGAGCCGTCCCGCCGAGCTCGTGATCGTGGCGACGAAGGCGCAGGATGCCGCCGACGCGATCACCAGCAACCTCGACGCGATCAGCGACGCACCCCTGCTCGTCGTGCAGAACGGGCTCGAGGGTCTCGGCACCGCCGGGGCCGCATCGACACGCTCGCCCATCGTCGGGGGGCTCGCCATGTTCGCCGCATCCCATCTCACCCCCGGCGCCGTGACAATCACGACGCCCAACCGCCTCTACCTCGGGGGCGACGACGCAGCGGCCGTCGCCGGGTTCCTGAGCGTGCTCGAACCGGTGATGCCCGTCACCGCACTCGACGACGTCGCGGGCGCCCAGTGGACCAAGCTCGTCGTCAACCAGCTCAACGCCCTCCCCGCGGTCACCGGCATGAGCGCCCAAGACGTGATCTCCCATGGCGGGCTGCGACGGGTGCTCACCGCAAGCATGCGGGAGAACGTGCTCGTCGGGCAGGCGCTCGGCGTGCATTTCGCCTCCCTCGGCGGGCTCAGCGCGGGCGGACTCCGAGCATTCGCCGCGGCACCGTACTGGGCGGCCCAGTCGCTGCCGCTCCTCATGCGCCGGCGCATGGGCCCGACGCCGAATCCGGGCTCGACGTTGCAGAGCATCCGTCGCGGCCAGCCCAGCGAGATCGACTACCTCAACGGCGCGGTCGTCGCCGCGGGGATGCGCGCCGACGTGGAGACGCCGATCAACGCGCTCATCGTGCGGCTCGTCCACGAGGTCGAGCAGAGCAGGGCGTTCGTCGTGCCCGAGATCGTCATCGCCCGGGTCGCGACGGCGGGCGCCTGAGCGCGCCGCCTGCTCGCTGCCCGGGGCATCCGGTCGCCGGGTTCGCACGTCACGCTGTTCGCGACTCAGGCCGGCGCGGAACCGCCGGGGGGCATGTGCCGGGTCAGCAGCTGTCGGCGAAGACTCGGCGGGGATGCTCAATGTCGGAGTTGTCGATTATGGCCGTCGCGGTCGTGCGCGGCTGGGACTCGGCGACATAGAGCGCGTGGGCGCCGGTGTAGCGGGCGTTCCGCTCGGGTCGCGGTTCAGGAGCGTCGCGGTCGCGGTCGACGCGCCGTTCCTCCGCCAACGCGTCGGGCACGTCGAGCCAGATGGAGTAGTTCCAGAGGCCGCGCAGCTCGGGACGGTTGAGAAACACGCCGTCGACGATGAGCACGGCATCGGCGGGCCCGGTGAGCCAGGTCGGCTCGACCTTGGCGTCGCGCCGCACGTCGAACGCCGCCGGCACGAACCCGGCGCTCCCGCCCATGCGGAACGGCTCGACGAGCGTCCGGCGGAACGTGAGGTAGTCGTAGGAGTCACGGTAGTAGCCCTCCGGCGAGTCACGCCCCCGGGCGTAGCGGTCGACACGCGGGCGGTGGAATCCCTGGATGGAGGCGCGGAACACGGTCTGCCCGGCGACGCGCATAGCGCCCGCGAGGTCGTCCGCGAACGCCGACGTGCCCGCCACGTCGACGCCGTCGATGGCGATGATCGTGCGCCCCTTGCCATAGTTGTGCAGGATCTCGTTGGACAGCGCCGAGAGCACGTCTTTCTTCTGCGGCGCCCATCGAGCCCGACCGGGTTGAGTCATGGCGCCAGCCTACGCCGGTGGCCAACGGGTTCGCCCGTGGTCGGGGTCGGGGTCGTCGGGGGCGTGGTGGGGGTGGGACCGCCGCGGGTACAGCCCGGCGCGCGAGCCTAGAGTTGATGCGTGAGCATCGCACCCGCCGTGAGTGACTGGTTCGCGCGCAACGGTCGCGACCTCCCGTGGCGCCGCCCCGGCTTCACCGCGTGGGGCACGCTCGTGAGCGAGTTCATGCTGCAGCAGACCCCCGTGGTGCGGGTCATCCCCCGGCTCGAGCAGTGGCTCGAGCGCTGGCCGACCCCGGCCGACCTCGCCGCCTCCTCCCCCGGCGACGCCGTGCGGGCCTGGGCGAGCCTCGGCTACCCCCGGAGGGCGCTCAACCTGCACGCCACGGCGGTGGCGATCACCGAACGGCACGGCGGAATGGTGCCCCACGACGTGCCGTCGCTTCTCGCGCTGCCGGGCGTGGGCGACTACACCGCGCGTGCCGTCGCGGTGTTCGCGTACGGTCACCGGCATCCGGTCGTCGACGTCAACATCCGCCGGGTCATCGCGCGCGCCGTGCACGGGCAGGGCCAGCCGGGAGCCGCCGCGAGACGAGACCTCGACGACATGGAGGAACTGCTGCCCGAGTCGTTGCCGGAGGCCCGGCTCGTCAACGTCTCCATAATGGAGCTCGGTGCCCTCGTCTGCACCGCGCGCTCACCCCGCTGCGACACCTGCCCGATCGCTGACCAGTGCGCGTGGCGGGCGGCGGGCTACCCCGAGTTCACCGGCACCCGCGCACCGGTGCAGAAGCGGTTCGCGGGCTCCGACCGGCAGGTGCGCGGCCTCATCATGGCCGAACTGCGGGCGAGCGACATGCCGGTCGCTCCCCACGAGGTGAGGGGCCTGTGGGCCGTCGACGAACAACGCGAGCGTGCGCTTGCCGGGCTGCTCGCCGACGGACTCGTCGTCGCGGTGGACGGCGCCTTCGAGCTGCCGAGCTGAGAGCCGGGCCTCGCGAGGCAGGGGGCTAGGGGCGAGGGCCAGACTCGAAGACGGCGTCGTCGTCGAGGTCGTCGTCGTCGTCGTCGAGGTCGTCGTCGCCGTCGGAGTACACCCGTGGCTTGACGTACGGGTCTTCGTCGCCGGCGTACTGGGCCGTCTTGGCGAGCGACTCCGACGCGGCGTCGCGGTTGCGGGCCTCGGTCAGCAGCGACTCGATGAGCGCGGCGTTCTCGGGGATTCCGTCGGGGATGAACTCGAGGCTGGGCGTGAGGCGTGCGGTGATGTTCTTGCCCACCTCGCTGCGCAGCATCCCGGTCGCCGACTTGAGCGCCGCCGCCGTGTCGGCGCGCTCGTCGTCGGAGCCGTAGACGGTGTAGAACACCGACGCGTGCTGCAGGTCACCCGTGACGCGCACGTCGGTGATGGTGACGAACCCGAGCCGCGGATCCTTGACCCCGCGCTCGAGGGCCTTCGCGATGATCACCTTGATGCGGTCCGCCATCTTGGCGGCGCGAGCCTGGTCGGCCATTGTGAAACCCTGCCTTTGTAGTAGTAGAAGTGGCGATACGGCCGCGAGCGGCCTGCTCATCCAGCTGGTTGAGCAGGCCGTCCACGACCGTATCGAGATCGCCCGGTGTCTGGTTAGACGCGCGGCTTTTCCTTCATCTCGATCGTCTCGATCTCGTCGCCGATCTGGATGTCGTTGAACTTGCCGAGACCGATACCGGCCTCGAAGTCCGTACGGACCTCGGTGACGTCATCCTTGAAGCGACGCAGGCTCTCGATCGCCAGGTTGTCGCCGACGACGACTCCCTCGCGGATGACGCGTGCCTTCGCGTTTCGGGTGATCGTACCGGAGCGCACGATGACACCGGCGACGTTTCCGAACTTGGAGGAGCGGAACACCTCGCGGATCTCGGCGACGCCCGACTGGACCTCTTCGAACTCCGGCTTGAGCATTCCCTTGAGCGCGTTCTCCACGTCTTCGAGTGCCGCGTAGATGACCGAGTAGAACCGGACATCCACACCCTCGCGAGAGGCACGATCGCGCGCCTTCGGGTCGGGGCGCACGTTGAAGCCGATGATGATGGCGTTGTCGACGGTGGCGAGGTTGACGTCGCTCTCCGTGACAGCACCGACACCGCGGTGGATGATGCGGAGCTGAACCGACTCGTCGACCTCGATCTTGAGCAGCGACTCCTCGAGCGCCTCGACGGCACCGGAGACGTCACCCTTGATGATGAGGTTGAGCGACTCGACCTTGCCGTCTTCGAGAGCCTTGGTGAAGTCCTCGAGGCTGATGCGCTTGCGGCTGCGGGCGAGCAGGGCGTTGCGCTCTGCCGCTTCGCGCTTCTCCGCGATCTGGCGGGCCGTGCGGTCGTCGTCGGTCACGAGGAAGGTGTCGCCTGCACGCGGAACGGACGTGAGTCCGAGCACCGCGACGGGGCGAGCCGGCGTCGCGAACTCCACCGAGTTGCCGTTCTCGTCGAACATGGCACGGACGCGACCGTACGCGGTACCGGAGACGATGGGATCTCCGACCTCGAGCGTTCCCGACTGGATGAGCACGGTCGCAACCGCACCGCGACCCTTGTCGAGCTTCGCCTCGATCGAGACGCCACGGGCGTCCTTGTTCGGGTTGGCGCGCATGTCGAGGCCGGCGTCTGCGGTGAGCAGCACGGCGTCGAGCAGCTTGTCGATGCCGATGTTGTTGAGCGCCGAGACGTCGACGAACATCGTGTCTCCGCCGTACTCCTCGGCGACCAGACCGAACTCGGTGAGCTGCTGGCGCACCTTGGCCGGGTTTGCGCCGACTTTGTCGATCTTGTTGACCGCGACCACGATCGGCACACCCGCGGCCTGCGCGTGGTTGAGTGCCTCCACCGTCTGCGGCATGATGCCGTCGTCGGCCGCGACCACGAGGATCGCGATGTCGGTCACCTGTGCACCACGGGCGCGCATGGCGGTGAACGCCTCGTGGCCCGGGGTGTCGATGAAGGTGATCTTGCGATCGATGCCCTCGTGCTCGGTCTCTACCTGGTACGCGCCGATGTGTTGCGTGATTCCGCCCGCCTCAGAGGCGACGACATTGGCATTGCGGATGGCGTCGAGAAGACGGGTCTTACCGTGGTCGACGTGACCCATGACGGTGACGACGGGGGGCCTGATCTCCAGGTCTTCGTCGTCTTCGTCTTCGAGCTCCTGGTCGAGGTCGATGTCGAAGCCGCTCAGCAGCTCGCGGTCTTCGTCTTCCGGCGAGACCATGTCGATCTTGAATCCGAGCTCGTCACCGAGGATGCCGAAGGTGGCCTCATCGAGCGACTCGGTCGCGGTCGCCATCTGTCCGAGGTGGAACAGCACGGTGACCAGGTTGCCGGGGCTCGTGTCGATCTTGTCGGCGAAGTCGGTGATCGACGCGCCGCGACGGAGACGGATGACCGTCGAGCCGTCGCCGCGGGGAACGCTGACGCCACCCAGCGACGGGGCTTCGCGCAGCTCGAACTCGGCGCGCTTCGTGCGCTTCGACTTGCGTGCCTTGCTCTTGCCACCACCGCGGCCGAACGCACCAGCGGTTCCACCGCCCGGGCCACGACCGCGGCCGCCACCACCCGCGGGGCGGTTGGGTCCGAAGTTCGAACCCGGGGTTCCGGGAGCTCCACCGGGAGCGCCGCCTGGGCGGAAGCCACCGCCGGCGGGGCGGGCTCCACCGGCACCGCCGGGACGACCGGCTCCTGCCGGACGAGCACCGAATGCCGGCGGGCGCGCGCCCTGGCCGGGTCCACCCGGACGCGGGGCGCCGGGACGGGGTGCGCCGGGACGCGGGATGCCGGGGGCGCCCGAGGGGGCACCGGCTGCGGGCGCGCCGGGGCGCTGCATGCCCTGGTTGCTCGCAAAGGGGTTGTTGCCCGGACGAGCGGCGCCCGGGCGCTGCATGCCCTGGTTGCTGCCGAACGGGTTGTTGCCCGGTCTGGGCTGGCCGGGACGCGGGATGCTGGACGCGCCGGGCTTGCTGGCGGCGGGGGTCGCGGGGGTCGCGCCTTCGGCGGGCTTGGCGGGTTCTGCTGCCGCAGCGGCCGCTGCCGCAGCAGCCGCCTCGGCGTGAGCCTGGCGCTCGGCGACCGTGAGCGGGGCCGGCGCATGGGCGACGGGCTCTGCTGCGGGCTCGTCGGTGACGACGGGTGCCTCGGCGACGGGCGGCTTGGGCGCGGCGGGACGCGGGGCCGTGGCCTTCGCTGGGGGCTTGGGGGCACTGGGCGCCGCGGCGGCCGGCTTCACACCGGCTGCCTCGAGCGCTGCCTTCAGGCGGCGCGCGACGGGGGGTTCGATGCTCGAGGACGGGCCCTTGACGTATTCGCCCATTTCTTTGAGCTTGTCGAGGGCGATCTTGCTGTCGACGCCGAGTTCGGCGGCGATCTCGTGTACGCGTGGTTTGGCAGCCACAATTCTCCTGTCTGGGTCTGCGCCCGGACAGGGGCAGACCATTAGTGGACGGAACTCATTTCGAGCCGCTCATTAGTTGTCCATAGGTCAATCAGCCTGTTCTTCATGGGATCCCGTCGGGATCCCGCCTGTATGCATAGTTGCGATAGCCGCGAGCAGCTGCGCGGTATCGACCGCGACACTCGAACGAAACGCCCGGCCAAAGGCCTTGCGCTTCACTGAGGCTTCTACGCACTGAACCGTGGGATGTACCCACGCGCCCCGGCCGGGAAGCGTTGCCGATTCATCGGCAACAACGACGCCCTCGCGCACCACGACCCGCGATAACGCGGATCGATCGGAGCGCACTCGGCAACCGAGGCAAGTTCTAACGCTCTCCATACTACCCCCAGATCGGTGGGCGCGGGTTGAGTAGGGCGCTCGAGCGCGCGTATCGAAACCTGCCCGATGAGCGTTTCGATACGTCGCTGGCGCTCCTACTCAACCAGCGAACGATGTGCTACTTGTCGTCGAGGATGGAGTCGGGCTGGATGTCGATGCGTGCGCCCGTGAGCTTCGCGGCCAGGCGGGCGTTCTGCCCCTCCTTGCCGATCGCGAGCGAGAGCTGGTAGTCGGGCACGAGTGCGCGCACCGCCTTCGTCGCTGCGTCGATCACGAACGAGCTCGTGACCCGCGCCGGTGAGAGCGCGTTGCCCACAAACGTGGCGAGGTCTTCGGAGTAGTCGACGATGTCGATCTTCTCCTCGTTCAGCTCGGCCGACACGGCGCGCACGCGTTGCCCGAGCTCGCCGATGCACGAACCCTTCGCGTTGATGCCCGGCTCGGTCGCGCGCACGGCCATCTTGGTGCGATGGCCCGCCTCACGAGCGAGCGACGTGATCTCGACGAGTCCGCTCGCGATCTCCGGCACCTCGAGTGCGAAGAGCTTGCGGACGAGGGCGGGATGCGTACGGCTCACGGTGATCTGCGGCCCCTTCGCGCCCTTGCCCACGCTCGTCACGTAGACGCGGATGCGGCTGCCGTGCGCGTAGGTCTCGCTGGGCACCTGCTCCTCGGGGGGCAGGATCGCCTCGACGGTGCCGAGGTCGACGTGGATCATCCGGGGGTTTGGTCCCTGCTGGATGATGCCGGCGACGATGTCACCCTCCTTGCCGCGGAACTCGCCGAGGATGTGCTCGTCGGCGATGTCGCGCAGGCGCTGGTTGATGACCTGCTTGGCGGCGAAGGCGGCGATGCGGCCGAAGTCGCTGGGGCTGTCCTCCGCCTCGCCGACGACGGTTCCCTCGTCGTCGAACTCCGCCACGAACACGCTCACGTGTCCGGTCTTCCGGTCCAGGTGAACGCGCGCCTGCGAAGGCACTCCCTCACCCGGCTTCTGCTCACTCTCTCCGGAGTGCTTGAGGTAGGCCGTGAGAATGGCCTGCTCGATGATGTGCGCGAGTTCCTCAAACGGAATCTCGCGCTCTCTTTCCATGAGACGCAGCACGCTCAGATCGATGTCCACTGAGGGCCTCCACTATTCAGGTATCTGTTAGGTCCGCAACCTGGTGGGTCGCGAATACCTCAGACTAAGTTACCCGAGCGCGGTCGTCCCCGGCTACCAGGGCTTCTCCGTGGAGCCCGACGAGCGGCCCTCGCCGCGATCCGCGGCATCCCCGTCGGCCTTCTCCTTGGCTCCCTGCTGCCCGAGCTGGTCGAGTTTGTCGAGCTGCTCCTGCCGTCCGCCGGGGTCGTCGCCTTGGGCGTCGGTCGCCTCGCGTTGGCGGTCGGCCTGGTCGAGCTTCTCCTGCACGCGTGACTCCGCCTCCTGCAACTGCTCGCCGGACAGATCGGGCGGTACGCACTCCTCTCCGTCGGCGATCACGACGGCTGCCTGCTGATAGAGCAGCACGGCGCCCTGGAAATACCCGCCTGCGGCGTAGATGTCGCCGAGCCGCTCCCAGCCCAGCGCGAGATTCACGCGCACGTCGCACCGCCGCTCCTCCGGTGCGAGGTCGAGCGCGCGCTCGAAGTCGTCGATCGCCTCGGTGTACAGCTCCTGCGCGGCCTTCGCATCACCGCGATTGAAGTACGGCAGGTATGGCTCGATGACGTTGTCGTCGAGCATGGTGCCCGCCTTCTCGGCACTCGCCTCGTAGCGGCCGCCGTCGTAGAGGTCGAGCGCCCCGTGCATGACGAACGCGGGGCGGATGAGCACGACCGCGAGCACGAGCAGTGCCGCGACGATCGGAAGAGACCCGACCAGGTAGGCGAGTCGGAGACGCTTGCGACGGCGTTCGGTCGTCATCGGATCCCCTCCGCTCGTGGGCGCCGGAGGGCGCCTCTCGCCTCGGACAGTGCGGAGACGAGCCCAGCGAGCTCGACGAGCGCGAGCAGTCCGAGCGGTATCGCGGCGATCCAGTACAGCTCGGTGCGAGTGCCGCTGTCGCCGTCGGTGACCGAGACGTCGCCCACGTCGAGACCGGCGAGCACGGGCGCGAGCGAGGTGCCCGCGTCGCGGTGCACGGAGGAGACACCCAGCTGGTTCGCGATTGCGCCGAGGTTTCCCTCGTCGATGCGTGACACCGCGTCCGTCGGCTCGCCCGAGCTGAAGTCCTGGATGTAGGCGTCGGGGTCGGGGGCACCGGGAGCGACGTAGCCCGAGAACTGGCGCATTCGGGCACCCTCCGTCGTGCCGTAGCCGAGCACTGCTCCCCCGGTGATGAGTGGCGCGATGGCGTCGAACGAACCGGGCTCGCGCGCCGCGGTCTGCTCGCCGTCGCCGAGGTAGAAGACCACGCGGTCCTGCCCGGGGTTCTCCCCCTCGGCCTCGTCGAGTACGTCGCCGAGCAGGGCAACCGGTTCGTCGATGCTGCTGCCGCGTGAGTAGTAGGTGATCTCCTGCGAGAGCACCCCGCTCGCCGAGAGGAGGGCCGAGGCATCCGTAGTCAGGGGAACCCGCTGGACGGCCTCCGCGTCGAAGGTGATGAGCGAGAAGCCGGCGCCCTCGAGGCCCGTGACGATCTGCTCGATGTCGGCCTTCACCCCGTCGAGGCGCGGCGAGCCATCCGCCCAGTCTTCGGCCGCCATGCTGCTCGTGGTGTCGACCACGATGTAGACCTCGAGCCCGCCCGACGTGCGCGCGCGCTGCACCGAGTCGGCGGGAATCACCGGCCGCGCCGCGACGACGAGGAGGAGGAGCACGGCGAGGATGCGCAGCGCCCAGCCGAGCCGCTCGGGGGCCACGCGGGAGCGTGCGAGTCGCCACGCGGCGAACGTCACGAGCACTGCGCCGGCGGCGCCGAGCACCCACAGCGGAGCGACGGGATCGAGGATCATCGGCGCAGCCTCCAGGCGAGCAGGAACAGCCCGCCGAGGCCGAGGAAGGCGGGCAGCACCCACGGCGCCGGCTCGTCGAGCAGCATCAGCTCGGGTTCGCCCGTGATGGCCGCCGCCTGTTCCGCGGTGATGCGGTCGACGATGGACGGAATGGCGTCGGGGTCGTCGAGGGGGAAGTAGACCCCGCCCGTGCCCTCGACGACGGTGCGGAACTCGGTTGCCAGGTCGGCCAGGTAGGCCTTCGCCGCGGTGTCGCCCGGGTTGATGCCGTAGACGCGCACTCCCTCGTCTTCGGCGAGCGCCCCCGCTTCGGCCAGGGTGAAGACGGGCTCGCCCGCGATCAGGTTGTCGGTGACGAGGACGACGGAGCGGCTGCGGTCGGTGCCGGGCGAGTCGAATCGCACGGCGCACGAGGCCAACCCGTCTCCGACGAGGGAGGAGCCGTTGCCGAAGAGGGTCCCACTGAAGTACTCGTTGTCGTCGGCGTCGAACTCGGCGCGCAGGTCGGCGAGTTGCTCGGCCACGTAGTCGTAGTCGGTCGTGAGGGGGAAGCGCGTCACGGCAGAGGCGTTGAAGATGACGAGCGAGATGCGCTCCCCGGTGAAGCGCTTGGCGAGGTCGGCAAAGACGTCGAGCACCTGCTTGTCGTAGTCGACCATCGAACCGGAGACGTCGAGGCAGAGCACGATGTCGCGATTCTCCATGCGGGGCTGCACGCTCGTCACGGCGGCCGGCCTCGCCGAGAGAGCGACCGCGGCGACGAGCAGGAGCAGGAGGGCCGCCACGGTCGCCGCGAGCAGGAGCCGGTAGCGGCGCACCGCTCGCGCGTAGCCGGGGAGGCTCGTGAGACGGTCGCGGTGCGCGATCGGCAGCGAGGCGCCCGACGCCGAGCGACGGGCTCGGCGGCGCACGAGGATCACCACGACGACGATCACGACCGACCACGCGAGCGGCATCCACCAGAGGATCAGTTCCACGATCGCACCAGCTCGCTCGCCCTGGCTGTCGCGGCGTCGATGCTCCCGGTCGCCGCGCCGCTGAACGCGCCGGGGTAGAGGGCCTCGACCGTCGTCGCGAGACCGTGGTGCTCCGTCCTGCGGAGGTCGTCGAGGGTCATGTACTGGGCCCGGATGCCGCGGGCCTCCGCCGCGAACGACCGCACGAGGGCGCTCAGCTCGTGGTGCGCATCGCTGAACCCCACGTCGCCGGCCGCGTAGCGGCGGTTAACGTCGTCGATGCGCCGAAGGTAGGCCTCGCGCACCGGCGGGTCGAAGGCACGCGGCCCGTCGAGGTGCGCGGCGGGGGCGGGAGCGCGCCGGGTAGACAGCAGCGCGAAGAGGTACCAGCCGATGATGACGGCGATGATGAGCACGCCGAGCGCGAGCCAGAGCGGCGAGTACTGCACCGGCGGGAAGAACTCACCTTCGCGCATGGCGATGCACCTCCAGCAGCCGGAAGAGCCCGGTGACGACCTCCGCCTCGGAGCCCACCCTGCGGCTGCTCACCGCGAAGCCGTCGAAGACGTCTTCCGACCTGGCGGCGCTCTCCGCGACGGCGGCCGCGAACTCGGCCCGCAGCGCCGCATCGCCGCGCACAAAGGAGGGGATGACCGACTCGTCGTGCACGTCGTGCATGCCTGAGCCGCTCCACTCCTCGCGCATGAGATCGGCGTCGCCCACGCGGAGCCAGAGCACCTCGTGTTGAACACACAAGCGGCGCACGAGCCGCTGCTCCTCAGCGCCGGGCTCCCGGTCGTCGGCGATGACGAAGACGATCATGCGCCGTCGGAAGGCGCGCGCGGCGTACTCCAGCTGGCGGGTGAGGTCGCTTGCCCCGGCATCCGTCGTGGTGCGGGAATGAATGCGCTGCAGCATCCGCTCGAGGTGTGCCTCCGTCGACGCGGGCGGCACGAACGCCGTGTGGTCGGCGTCTCCGGCGACGAGGGCGACCCGGTCACCGTGCCGGATGGCGAGGTAGCCGATGGTGCCGGCCGCGAGCACCGCGAGGTCGCGCTTCGAGTCGCCCCGCTCGGCCAGGGCGGCCATGTTGCGGCCCGTGTCGGCGATGATGAGCACGGTGTGCTTGCGCGAGGCGATGTACCGCTTCGTCATGGGCGTGCGCAGCCGCGCGGTCGCCTTCCAGTCGATGTCGCGCACCTCGTCGCCCGGCACGTACGGGCGCAGGTCGTCGAACTCCATGCTCCGCCCGTGGAAGACCGACGTGTACTCCCCCTCGAGCAGTCCGCGCACCCTGCGGTGCGCCCGGATCGAGAGGGTCGACTTGACGCGACGCAGGAGGCTGGTCACGGCTGCTCTTATGGTGCCTGCACGGCGTCGAAGACCGCATCGATGATGGTCTCGGGCACGACGTTGTCGGCGAGGGCCTCGAAGTTCAGGATGATGCGGTGCCGGAGCACCACGTGACGCAGCGCCTTTACGTCGTCGGGGATGACGTGGTCGCGTCCTGCGAGGAGCGCGAGGGCACGGGCCGCCTTGCTGAAGGCGATGCTCGCGCGTGGGCTCGCGCCGTACTCGATGCAGCCCGCGAGGTCGGCGCCGATGTACTGCTCGGCGTGCCGGGTGACGTAGACCGCCGACACGATGTAGTTGGTGATCGAGTCGTCGAGGAAGACGCGCTTGGTGACGGCCTGCAGGAAGAGCACGTCGTCGATCGAGACGGTCGCGGGGGCGACATCCGTCGAATCGTCCGCGTCGTCGGTGCTGTCGATGTCATAGACGCCCGCCTCGAGGCGCGTGAGAATCTCGATCTCCTCGGCGAACGCCGGATAGTCGAGCACCTCCTTCAGCAGGAAGCGGTCGAGCTGCGCCTCGGGCAGGCGGTACGTGCCCTCCTGCTCGATCGGGTTCTGCGTCGCGAGCACGAGGAACGGGTGCGGCAGCGGGAATATCTCGCCGCCGATCGTCGTCTGGCGCTCCTGCATGGCCTCGAGCATCGCGCTCTGCGTCTTCGCGCTCGACCGGTTGATCTCGTCGAGCAGCACGAAGTTGGCGTGCACCGGCCCGAGCTGGGTCGAGAAGCTGGATGACGCGTAGTCGAAGACCTGGCTGCCGATGATGTCGCTCGGCAGCAGGTCGGGGGTGCACTGGATGCGCTTGAAGCTCGCGCTCACCGCGTCGGCGAGGGCCTTGGCCGCCGTCGTCTTGGCGAGGCCGGGCACGCTCTCGAGCAGGATGTGGCCGCCGGTCATGAGCGCGACCAGAAGGCTCGACCGCAGGCCATCCTGCCCGACCACCGTGTGCCCGTACGACCCGGTGATCGTCGCCAGGATCGACCGCGCGCGACCGAGCTCGGCGGGCGTGATGCGCGGGTGGGTGGTGCCCATGGTCACCGCGGCAGTGCCTCGACGAGGTCGGACACCGAGTACGGCGTGCGCTCGTTGGTGCGGCGATCCCACAACTCGACCATGCCGTCGACGGCGCCGCGGCCGACGATGACGATGAGCGGCACCCCGAGCAGCTCGGCGTCACCGAATTTGACCCCGGGAGAGACCTTGGGCCGGTCGTCGAACAGCACGTCCTTGCCGCTCGCCTCGAGCGCCTCGACGAGACCCTCGGCGGTCTCCCACACGATCGGCTCTTTGCCTGCCGCGACGACGTGCACGTCGAACGGGCTGACGTTCTTCGGCCAGATGAGGCCCTTGCCGTCGTTGGTGCTCTCCGCGATGACGGCGAGAATGCGGGTGACGCCGATGCCGTACGACCCCATCGTCACGGTCACGAGCTTGCCGTTCTCGTCGAGTACGCGGAGCCCGAGCGCCTCGGCGTACTTGCGTCCGAGCTGAAAGACGTGGCCGATCTCCATGCCACGCGCGAGCTCGACCGGCCCGGAGCCATCCGGAGCCGGATCGCCCGCGACGACCGTCGACGCCTCGATGAACCCGTCGCCCGTGAAGTCGCGACCGGCCACGAGGCCGAGCACGTGCTTCTCGTCGGCGTTCGCTCCCGTGATCCACTGCGTGCCGTCGACGATTCGCGGGTCGAGCAGATAGCGGATGCTCGTCGCCGACTCCTCGCCGAGCACCGCACCGAGGGGCGACCACGGGCCGATGTAGCCCTTGACCAGGTCGGCGTTTCGGGCGAAGTCGGCCTCGTTGGCGGGCTCGACCTCGGCGGGCGCGAACGCGACCTCGACGCGCTTGAGGTCGACGTCGCGGTCGCCGGGGAGACCGATGACCACGAGTTCACGGCTGCCGTCGATGTGCTTGAGCGCGAGCACGACGTTCTTGAGCGTGTCGCCCGCCGTCCATGGGCGGTCGGGTCGCGCCTCCTGGGCGTTGGCCAGGTCGACGAGGGTCTGGATGGTGGGGGTGCCGGGTGAGTCGAACACGCGGGCCTCCGGCAGCCCGTCAAAAGGCAGCGCTTCGGGGATCACGGTCTCGAACGCCTCGACGTTCGCCGCATACCCGTCGGCGGAACGCACGAAGGTGTCCTCGCCCACGGGGGTCGGGTGCAGAAACTCCTCCGAGCGCGAACCGCCCATGGCGCCGGCATCCGCCTTGACGATCACGTACTCGAGGCCGAGGCGGGTGAAGATGCGCTCATACGCGTCGCGCTGCTTCTGGTAACTCACGTCGAGCCCGGCGTCGGTGTAGTCGAACGAGTAGGCGTCCTTCATGGTGAACTCGCGACCGCGCAGCAGGCCGGCGCGCGGCCGTGCCTCGTCGCGGTACTTGTCCTGGATCTGGTAAATCGACAGCGGCAGGTCTTTGTACGACGAGTAGAGGTCTTTCACGAGCAGCGTGAAGACCTCCTCGTGGGTGGGGGCGAGGAGGTAGTCGGCGCCCTTGCGGTCCTGCAGGCGGAAGAGGCCGTCGCCGTACTCGGTCCAGCGGCCGGTCACCTCGTAGGGTTCGCGCGGCAGCAGCCCGGGGAAGTGCACCTCTTGTGCACCCGCGGCCTCCATTTCCTCGCGGATGATGGCCTCGATCTTGCGCTTGACCCTCAGGCCGAGCGGCAGCCAGGCGAAGACGCCGGGCGCCTGGCGGCGGATGTAGCCGGCGCGCACGAGGAGGCGATGGCTCGCCACCTCGGCATCGACGGGGTCTTCACGGAGGGTGCGGACGAAGAGCTGCGAAAGTCGAGTGGACACCCGGCTACTTTAGCCGCAGCGGCGGGAGAGCCCGCACGGCGGTGCCCCTCGCCGGGCCCCGCCGATCAGCGCTGGTTGAGCTTCTCGAGCAGCCGTGTGAGCTGCCGGATCTCGGACTCGCCCCACGAGTCGAGGCGCGACGAGAGCGTCCACTCCCCGCCCCGCACGTTCTCCAATCTCGCCAGCGCGAGAGGAGTCGCCGCCGCCATCCGCACCCGTCCGTCGTCGGCGTCGGCCTGGAGTTCGACGAGTCCGAGCTCGCACAACTGGGTGATCTGTCGGCTGATGACGCTGCGGTCGACGAAGAGCGCCTTGGCAATGGCGCTCGACTGCAGCGGTCCGCGGAAGGCGATGAGCCGAAGCACCTTGAGGCCGAACGGCTGGAGCGCCGCGTCGACGGCCATCGCGGCATCACGGGCATCGGCACGGATGTGGCCGACGAGCTCGTTCATCTGTCCCTCGACCTCGCCGAGGGCGGCGGTTCTGGCGTGGTCGCCGGCGTCCTGCTCATGACGTGCCGGATGCGGCGACGTTTCCGCCGCCGCATCCGACTTCGCTGTAGTACTCATGAGGAGATCAGCGACGCGCTTCCGACTCGCCGCTCTTGGCCAGAGTGTCACGGTTCGGGAGATCGATCGCACCCGTGGGGTGCACCTCGCCGACGGGAGTGAGGCCGACCGCCGCTGCGCTGCCCCCGATGAGGCGATCCTGCGCGTCCTCCGCGACCTCGTTCTTGAGCTGCACCGCGTTCTTCGACCCGAGGGGCTTGTTCGGCAGCAGCAGCACCATCACGAGGGTGAGGAGCGTCAGCGGCGCGCTGTAGAAGAAGACCGAGCCCACGCCGGAGCCGTAGGCCGACTCGACGACGGCACGCACCGCCCCGTGGAGATCTGCGATGTGCGGGATGGTTCCGCTGCCGAGCGCCTTGACGGCGGCCAGCTTGTCCGCGTCGCCGAGACCGGCAATGCCGTCCTTGATGCTCGACGCGACGAGCGTTCCCAGGATGGAGCCGAGCACCGAGACGCCGATCGTGCCGCCGAGGCTGCGGAAGAAGGTCACCGCGCTCGTGGCGACGCCGAGGTTCTCGATCTCGATGCTGTTCTGCACGACGAGCACGAGGTTCTGCATGAGCATGCCCAGGCCCGCGCCCAGCACGGCCATGTAGACGCCTACGAGCACGAGGTCGGTGTCGTAGTGCAGGGTTCCGAGCAGCAGCGAACCGATGACGGTCAGTACCGCACCCGAGACCATGATGGCCTTCCACTTGCCGGTGCGGCTGATGATGCCACCGAAGACGATGGAGGAGGCGAGGAGGCCGGCCATCATCGGGATGGTGAGCAGACCCGACTGGGTCGGCGTGGCACCACGGGCGAGCTGCATGTACTGGGCAAGGAAGACGGCGGTGCCGAACATGGCGACACCGACGGAGACGCTCGCCACCACGGCGAGGGTGAAGGTGCGATTCTTGAACATCGAGAGCGGGATGATCGGCTCTTCCGCCTTGAACTCGACGATCACAGCGAGAACGAGGAGCACAGCTGCGCCCGCGACCATGACGAAGGACTGGGTCGAAGCCCACTCGAACTGGGTGCCGGCCTGGCTCACCCAGATCAGAAGCAGAGAGACGCCCCCGGCGATGAGCACGGCGCCCAGGTAGTCGATGTGGACCTTGCGCTTCGGGTGCTTGGGCAGGTGCAGCGTCACCTGCAGCAGGATGATCGCGACGATAGCGATCGGAAGCGCGATGAAGAAGTTCCAGCGCCAGCCGAAGGTGTCGGTGACGACGCCGCCGAGAAGCGGGCCGCCCACGGTTCCGATGGCCATGACGCCGCCGAAGAGACCGGCGTACTTGCCGCGGTCGCGGGGGCTGATGATGTCGGCCATGATGATCTGGCTGAGGGCAGCGAGACCGCCGGCGCCGAGGCCCTGCAGCACGCGGAACACGATGAGCGTGTCGGTGCCCTGCGAGAACCCGGCGAGGGCGGAACCGAGGACGAAGATGCCGAGCGCGAGCTGGATGAGCAGCTTGCGGTTGAAGAGGTCGGCGAACTTGCCCCACAGCGGAGTGCTCACCGTCGTGGCGAGCAGCGTGGCCGTGACCACCCAGGTGTAGGCGGACTGGTCACCCTTGAGGTCGGAGATGATGAGCGGCAGCGAGGTGCTGACGACCGTTCCGGCGAGGATGGAGACGAACATGCCGAGCAGCAGCCCGGACAGTGATTCGAGGATTTGACGCTGGGACATGGTCCCATCGGACGTTACTGGCGTGCGCGGTGCGCGTGGCATATGGCTCCTGCTGGGTGATTGACAACGGTCAACTATATGACAATGGTTGACTTTCGTCAACTAGCCGCCGGTGGGCCCTCGTGCAAGGCTGGACGGACCGCCACCCCGATCTGAGGAGTCTTCCGTGACCGCACTTCCCGCCGACCTCGCCACGACGCTCGAGCACTGGTTCGACGACGCGACGGTCGTGGCGCCGTCGATCGACTACGGAGTGTTCGACCGCCACGGCGTGGTCTTCCAGCACGGCATCGGTGAGTTCCGACGCGACGGCAGGGCCCCGGCTCTCGACACCGTCTACCGCATTGCGTCCATGTCGAAGAGCTTCCTCATCGCCACGGTGCTCGTGCTGCGCGACCGGGGCCTGCTCCGGCTCGACGACCCGGTGTCGGCGCTCGTGCCCGCGTTCGTCGATCCGATCGACGACGCCGGGGTGCCGCTGCCCGTAACTGTCCGCATGCTCATGGACAACTCGTCGGGTCTCCCGGAGGACAACGGCTGGGCCGACCACGAGCTCGCGCTCGACCGAGACGGGTTTCTCGCGGTCGTCGCAGCCGGCCTCGGCTTCGCCGACCTGCCGGGCAACGGCTACCAGTACTCCAACGTCGGCTTCTGGCTGCTCGGCGTCATCGTCGAGGACCTCGCCGGAATGTCGTTCGCCGAGTTCGCGACGACGACGCTGCTCGAGCCGCTCAGCCTCACCGACACGCGCTACAAGGCCGACGACTACCCCGAGGGCGACCGGGAACGCATCGCGCTCGGCTACGGCACGTTCGACGAGGGCGCGACGTGGTTCGACCGCCCCCTCGTGGGCACCGGGATCGGCGGCTGCGCGGCGAGCATGTTCAGCACCATCCCCGACATCGCGCGCTGGAGCGCGTGGCTCTCGAGCGCCTTCGACCCGGCGAACGGCGACGACACCGTGCTCAGCCGTGCGTCTCGCAGGCTCATGCAGCGCATCCACACCGCGATGCCCTCCCCCGCAGACCGCCCGGCGGAGCAGACTGTCGAGGGTCTCGGCTACGGACTCGGCCTCATGGTGGAGCACGACGTGCGCTTCGGAACCATCGTGCAGCACTCCGGCGGCCTGCCCGGTTTCTCGTCGAACATGCGCTGGCACGCCGAATCGGGTGTCGGTGTCGTCGTGTTCTCCAACACCAACGGCGTGCGACCCGGCATCGCCGCGACCGGGATGCTGCGGGCCGTGCTCGAGCGCCTCGACGAGCCCGCTCGCGCCATCGAGCCGTGGCCCGCGACGATCGCCGCGGCGGCAGCCGTCGAGGCCTCCATCGCCGCTCGCTCGTCGGTCGCCGACGCGGCGCCGTTGTTCAGCCCCAACCTGCTGAGCGACGTGCCGCTCGACGTGCGCGACGAACGCCTCGCGACGGCCGCAGCGGACATCGGCGGGATGCTGCCCGATCCCGTCCCGCTCGGCGAGCGGCTCGCCTGGGCGGTGTCGGCAGCTCATCTCGCGTGGACGATCCCCGGCGTCGACGGCGAACTCGAGTGCCGCATGGAGCTGACCCCGACGACTCCCCCGATGATCCAGCGGCTCGACATCGCCGTGCGCGCTCCGCTCACGACCCTCTCCCCGGTCAACAGGCACTACCGGCCCGTCGGCGCGGGCTGAGAGCTGCCGACCCTCGAGCGGTGCATCACCGCGATGACGGTCGCGGATACCAGGGCGAGCAGTGCCGGGGGGCGCCGCGGGCGAGCAGAATCGCCGAGCCGAGGCAGATGACGCCGTCGACGCGGACTCGCGCGACGTGGTGCACCAGAAGCCCGAGGCGGCGAATCCACCTCGCGCGCTCGCGGTCGGCCCTGACGACGTCCGCGCCGTGCTGCCGGGAGGCTCGCGAGCGAGAACCCGCTAGACGGTGACGACCACCGGGGCGCCGGTCGCCCCGGGCGGCATCTCCGCGGCGAGGCGGTTGGCCTCCTCGATGAGCGTCTGCACGATGTCGGCCTCGGGCACGGTCTTGATGACCTCGCCCTTGACGAAGATCTGGCCGCGTCCGTTGCCGCTCGCGACGCCGAGATCGGCCTCGCGCGCCTCGCCCGGACCGTTGACGACGCAGCCCATGACCGCGACGCGCAACGGAACGGTCATCTTCTCGAGGCCCTCGGTCACGTCGTTGGCGAGCTTGTAGACGTCGACTTGCGCGCGGCCGCAGCTGGGGCACGACACGATCTCGAGCTTGCGCTCACGCAGTCCGAGCGACTGGAGTATCTGCAGGCCGACCTTGACCTCCTGAGCGGGAGGCGCAGAGAGCGATACACGGATGGTGTCGCCGATGCCCTCGCCGAGCAGGATGCCGAACGCGGTCGCACTCTTGATCGTGCCCTGGAACTCCGGCCCGGCCTCGGTGACGCCCAGGTGCAGGGGCCAGTCGCCGCGCTCGGCCAGCAGGCGGTACGCCTTGACCATCGTGACGGGGTCGTTGAGCTTGACGGAGATCTTGAAGTCGTGGAAGTCGTGCTCCTCGAACAGGCTGGCCTCCCAGACGGCGCTCTCGACGAGCGCCTCCGGCGTGGCCTTGCCGTACTTCTGCAGCAGGCTGGGCTCGAGCGATCCCGCGTTGACGCCGATGCGGATCGATACCCCTGCCGCCTTCGCCGCGGCGGCGATCTTGCCCACCTGGTCGTCGAACTTTCGGATGTTGCCCGGGTTGACGCGCACAGCGCCGACGCCTGCGTCGATCGCCGTGTACACGTAGCGCGGCTGGAAGTGAATGTCGGCGATGACCGGCAGTTGGCTCTTCGCTGCGATGATGTGCAGCACGTCGGCGTCGTCCTGGTGGGGAACCGCGACGCGCACGATGTCGCAGCCGGTGGCCGTCAACTCGGCAATCTGCTGCAGCGTGGCGTTGATGTTGGTGGTCTGCGTCGTCGTCATCGACTGCACGCTCACCTGCGACTCGCTGCCGACGCCGACCTTCCCGACCGAGATCTGGCGCGTCTTGCGGCGCGGGGTCAAGACGTTGGGGGCTTTCGGGAGACCGAGATTGATGGCAGGCACGGTATCGATTCTACGTTCGGGTGCGCCGGGTCCGCTGGGATCGCCGGCGCCGGAGGGGCGACGGGGCTAGAGGATGCTGATCGGCTTGACGAGGTCGGCGTACACGAGGAGCGCGCTCATGCTGCCGAGCAGCACGACCACGACGAGCGTGAGGGGCACGAGCTTCGCGATGTCGACCGGTCCCGGATCGGGGCGACGGAGGATTTTAGCGAAGAAGCGACGGACGCCCTCCCACAGCGCACCCGCGACGTGGCCGCCGTCGAGCGGCATGAGCGGCACGAGGTTGAACACGAAGAGTGCGATGTTGAGGGATGCGAGCAGCCCGATGAGGCTCGCGGCCTTGTCGACGACGGGGATGGTGTCGAGGCTGGAGATCTCACCCGCCAGACGACCCACGCCAACGACGCTGATCGGGCCGTTGACGTCGCGCTCCGCCGGCCCGAACGCGGCGTTGACGACGCCGACGAGCCGGTCGGGCAGGTTCAGGATCATTGTTCCGACGCGAACGACGTTGTCGCCGACCGCGGGGAGCACGGCGGTCGCGGGCTGCTGCACCGTCTCGGTGGCCGGGCCGATGCCGAGGAAGCCGACCTCGCGCGTCACGGGGTCTCCGTCGGAGTCTTTCAGCACGGCGTTGTCTTCGCCGTAGACGTAGCGCTCGGTGAGGAGCGGGGTCGCCGTGATCGTCGTGGTCGCGCCATCCCGTTCGACGACGACGTCGAGGGGCTCACCCGGGGAGGCGCGGATGATCTCCGTCGCCTGGGTCCAGGAGGTGATCGCCGTGCCGTCGATGCTCTCGAGACGGTCGCCCGGGCGCAGGCCCGCCGCCGCCCCAGGGGCTTCGGCCGCGTCATCCGTGCACTCCTGCGTCTGGCTCGCGGCGGGAACTACGCACGCATCCACCTGGCCGAGCGTCGTCGAGAACTGGGTGGCGCCGAACCCGCAGAGCAGGATGGCGTAGAGCACGATGCCGATGATCAGGTTCATCGTCGGACCGCCGAGCATGATGACGATGCGCTTCCAGACGGAGAGCTTGTAGAAGACACGCTCCTCGTGGCCCGGCTCGATCCCATCGGCGCTCGCGGTGCGGGCGTCTTGGACGAGGGTCTGAAAGAATCCGGTGCTCGAGGCGCGGGACGCGGACTCTCCCTTGGCCGGCGGGTACATGCCGGCCATCGAGATGTAGCCGCCCATCGGGATGGCCTTGAACCCGTACTCTGTCTCGCCGAACTTGCGCGACCAGAGGGTGGGGCCGAAGCCGATCATGTACTGGCCGACCCGCACCCCGAAGAGCTTCGCGGGAATCAGGTGCCCGATCTCGTGGAGGCCGATCGAGACGGCGAGGCCGACGACGACGATGAGAATGCCCAGCACATAGAGCAGCACGTTTTCCACTGGCTAAGAGTAGCGGCGGCAAAGCGTGCGTGCGCTGTGCACTCGCTGGGCGCTAGTGGTGGTGTGCGGCGAGCAGCACGTCGGCACGTTCCCGCGCCCAGCGTTCGGCCTCGTAGACGCCCTCGAGCGATCGCTCCCCTGCCTCGTGCGACTCCACGACGCGCGTGACGGTGTCGACAATGTCGAGGAAGCCGATGCGCCCGGCGTGGAAGGCGAGCACGGCCTGCTCGTTCGCGGCGTTGAACACGGCCGGGAAGGTGGCCCCGAGGCGCCCGACGGTCTTCGCGAGCTCCACGGCGGGGAAGACCTCGTCGTCGAGGGGCTCGAACGTCCAGGTGCTCGCCGTGGTCCAATCGAGAGGAGCCCCCGCGCCCGCGATGCGACGCGGCCAGTCGAGGCCGAGCGAGATGGGCAGCTTCATGTTCGGCGGGCTGGCCTGCGCGATCGTCGAACCGTCGATGAACTCGACCATGGAGTGCACGATCGACTGCGGGTGCACGGTGACCTCGATGGCGTCGTACGGCACGTCGAACAGCAGGTGCGCCTCGATCACCTCGAGCCCCTTGTTGACGAGGGTCGCGGAGTTCGTGGTGATGACGAGACCCATGTCCCAGGTCGGATGCGCGAGGGCCTCGCGGGGCGTCACCTCGGCGAGCGACTCGCGCGATCGGCCGCGGAACGGCCCGCCGGACGCGGTGACGACCAGCCGACGCACCTCGGCCGCGGTGCCCGACCGCAGCGCTTGGGCGATCGCCGAGTGCTCGGAGTCGACGGGCACGAGTTGTCCGGGCGCCGCGAGCTCCTTGACGAGGCTGCCGCCGACGATAAGCGACTCCTTGTTGGCGAGCGCAAGGGTCGCACCGGTCTCGAGCGCGGCGAGGGTGGGGCCGAGGCCCACGGAGCCGGTGATTCCGTTGAGTACGACGTCGGCCGGCACTCCGCGCACGAGATCACACGCGGCATCCGCCCCGAGGGAGGTGTGCTCGACACCGAAGGCGCGCGCCTGCTCCGCGAGCTTCTCGCCGTTGCTGCCGGCTCCGAGACCGACGAGCTGGAACTGCTCGGGATTCTCGGCGATGACCTCGAGGGCCTGCACCCCGATCGAACCGGTGGACCCCAAAACTATGACTCGACGCATACCGTCCAACCTAGTCCCGGGGTCCGTCGGGCGACGACGTGCTAGCCGAGGCCCAGAATGTCGACGATGAAGACGAGCGTCTGGTCGGCAAGCTCGTGCGTGCTGCCCTCGGCGGCCGTGCCGTAGGCGAGTGCCGGCGGGATCACGACGAGCACCTGGGAGCCGACGGTCTGGCCCTCGAGCGCCTGGGTGAAACCGGGGATGACGCCAGAGGTGTTGAACGGAGCGGGCTCGCCGCGCGACCAGCTGTCGTCGAAGACCGTCTTGTCCGACCACTTCATGCCGGTGTAGTGCACCACCACGTCGGCGGCGGTGCCCACCTTCGCGCCGTCACCCTTCTTCAGCACGGCGATCTGCAGCTCGGTCGGGGCCGGGGTGTCGGGTAGGGTCAGCGTCGGGGTGCCGTCCTCGGCGAGGGAGACGCCGACCTTCGGGAAGCCCTCGGGAAGCGGCTGGTCCACACCGTCGGCCTTGGGCAGCGCGGGCGCGACCTTGGCCGGCTTCTCGGCCGTCACCAGGTCGGCGACGACGACGAGGGAGTCGTCGGCGGTGAGACCGAGCGACTCGAGTCCCTCCGCGGCGATGCCGTCTTTCGGCGCGATGACACCGACGACGCGGCTTCCCTCGGTGGCGCACTCGAGCGTCTTCGTGAATCCGGCGATGAGGTTCTTGTCGAGCGTCCACGCGACGGGCGCCTTGGCGTAGTCGGTGGCGTCGATGAGCTTGCCGGTGCTGCCGTTGTAGACGGAGAACTCGGCGGTTATGTCGTAGCCCGACTTGGCGAGGGTGCCGTCACCGACGATGACGACGGAGCGCTGGGTGGTCTTCGCGGTGAGTGGATCGTCGATCTTCACCGTGGGCTTTGAGCCGAAGTCGCCGGTGACCTTGACGCTCTTCGAGGCCGATCCCGCCTTGGTCGGCGTGCATTCGGAGCTCGACTCGCTCGCCGCGCTGGAGCAGGCCGCGAGCGACCCGACGAGACCGAGGACGACGACGAGTGACAGTGCTGTGCGCAATTCCGCACCCTTCTCTTGTGAGTCCCCCGTACGAGGAGCAGCAACCATTCTCGCTCACCAAAGCTGTGCGGGCGGTGTCAAGCCCCGAGTGGCGCCGTCGGCGCGCGTCAGCGGAGGCGGCTGCGGGCGATCGCGGCGCCGAGGGCGCAGAGCAGCCCGAGGGCCCCCCAGACTACGAGCAACGATCCGAGGGGGAAGCCGAGGAGTTCGATGGGGCGAACCACCACGTGCGACGGCTGAACCGGATCGTCGTTGGACGCGGCGGCGAACCCGATGTCGCTCGAGATCTGCGCGGCGGGCTGCTCGAAGCGCACGTCGGTCACGGTGAGATAGGGGCCGAGCGGCGCGAGCGCGGCATTCGTGACGGGGCCGGCCCAGACCGTGCGCACGGCCGCATTCAGTGCGTCACCCGAATCGGCCCGGACCACGTCCATGCGGTGTTCGCCGAACACCGACAGGCGCATCGCCTGCTCGCCCGCTATCGCCTTCGCCATGCCGACGGGGTAGACGAGCGCGCTCGTGGGAAACGCGATCCGGATGGGCTCGAGCGTGCCGTCGAGGCTCGAGTCGTTCGCGAGCTTGACGGCGACGAAATACCAGCGTTTCGCGACGTACTCCGCAATGACGGCAGAGGCCTCGGGAGAGATCTCGTAACCGTTCGTGGCGAGCCATCCGCCGAGACCGGCGGAGTCGGATGCCGCGAGCGTCGTCGCCTCGACGTCGCCGATCCGCACGCGCGACAGCACCTCGGGTTCGCCGTCCGCAACCGGCTCGACGACACCCCACCAGTCGTCGACGAAGCGCGGGGTCGGATTCGTCTGCGCAGCGAGCGCGTCGAAGAGCGCCGGGTCGCCCGCAGAGACGGTCGCAGGCGAGGGCGTCGGCACCACGAGGCCGGCGCTCGGCACGGCGGCATCGAAGCCGAGCGACAGGTCGATCGTCTGCACGCCGTCGGCTGCCCTGATGATGGCGCTCTCCGCGGCGGCCCCCTGCGTCGTCCCCGCCGTCGTTCCGGCGGTCGCCACGACTGCCCCGCAGCCACAGGCGTAGGCCGGGCCGGCCACGGCGGTCGCCGCCAAAACGAGACCCGCGAGTGCACCTGCCCACCAACGCCTCATTCGCCCATCGTGTCACAGTGCGACGGGGTGGTTGCGCACGAAGGGGCGGTCGGGGCCGTTCAGGCGGTGACCAGCACGACCTCGGGCTCGTGCAGCACGGGGAAGTTGACGGAGGCCGCGATGAAGCACCGCGTGCTCGCCTCCCGGTGCAGCTCGAGCGCCCGAGCAGCGTCGCCCCCCGAGATGACGACGCGCGGCCGCAGCGTGACCGAGGTGAAGTGTCCGCCGCCGTCGGCCGTCTGCACCATCGTTCCGGTCGCGGAATCCGTGTATCCGGTGACGACGATCCCATTGGTCGCGGCGACGTGGAGGTAGCTGAGGAGGTGGCACTCGGCGAGCGCGGCGAGAAGGAGCTCCTCGGGGTTCCAGCGGTCGGCGTTTCCGTGGAAGACGCGGTCGCTCGAGCCGTCGATCGAGTGCTTGCCTGCCGCGGTGATGACCGTCTCACGGCCGTACGACTTGTAGTCGGTCGTGCCGGTTCCGCGGTTGCCGGCCCACTCGATGTTCGCGGCATAGTGGTGCTCGAGATTCATCGTCTCTTCCTCTCGTGTGCTCCCGGCCGGAGAGGGCCCGGAGAGTAAACTCGAGTCCATCATGACTGACTTGCTTGCTGCATCCGCGACCCCGTCCGTTTCGACCGCCGCTCCGATCGACCAGGAGCGACGCATCGTCACGGCCGTTCCCGGTCCGAAGTCGCGCGCGCTGCACGAGCGTCGCCTCGCCGTCGTGCCCCCGGGCGTCTCCTCCGCGCTCCCGGTCTACATCGATCGGGCCCACGGCGCGATCCTCGTGGATGTCGACGGCAACCAGTTCATCGACCTCGGAGCGGGCATCGGGGTGACGACGATCGGCCACACCAACCAGGCCGTCGTCGAGGCCGCCGCCGCGCAGTTGCACAACGTGACGCACACCCTCTTCACCATCACGCCGTACGAGAGCTACGTGCGCGTCGCCGAGCTGCTCGCCGAGCACACCCCCGGCGACCACGCCAAGAAGAGCGTGCTCGTGAACTCGGGTGCCGAGGCTGTCGAGAACGGCGTGAAGATCGCCCGTAAGCACACGGGGCGCAACGGCATCGCGGTGCTGGAGCACGCGTACCATGGGCGCACGAACCTCACAATGGCGATGAACTTCAAGGCCTCCCCGTACAGCACGGGCTTCGGTCCGTTCGCCGGCGACGTGTACCGCGCGCCCAATTCCTACCCGTACCACGACGGCCTCAGCGGCACGGACGCCGCACGACAGACCACCTCGTACCTCGAGAAGACGGTGGGCGCAACCGACCTCGCGTGCCTCGTCGTCGAGCCGATCCAGGGCGAGGGCGGCTTCATGGTGCCGGCCGACGGCTACCTCACCGCCCTCCAGGAGTGGTGCACGGCGAACGGCATCGTCTTCATCGCCGACGAGATTCAGAGCGGGATGGCGCGCACCGGCAAGTACTGGGCGAGCGAGCACTTCGGCCTCGTGCCCGACATGATCCTCTCCGCGAAGGGCATCGCCGGCGGACTGCCGCTCGCCGCGGTGACGGGCCGCGCGGAGATCATGGACTCGGCGCAGCCCGGCGGGCTCGGCGGCACCTTCGGCGGCAACCCCGTCTCGGCAGCCGCCGCGATCGCCGTCTTCGAGCAGATCGAGGCGAACGACCTGCTCGCCGAGGGCGCGCGCATCGGCGCCACCCTCACGAAGGCGCTGCTCGACCTGCAGCAGCTCTACCCGATCATCGGCGATGTGCGCGGCATCGGCGCCATGGTGGCTATCGAGCTCGTGCTGCCGGGCACGAAGGAACCCAACGCCGACGCCGTGAAGTTCCTCGCCGACTATGCGGCGCAGCGCGGGGTGCTCCTGCTCACGGCGGGAACCTACGGCAACGTACTGCGGTTCCTGCCGAGCCTCGCGCTCGGCGATGACCTGCTGCTCGACGCGCTCGGCGTCATCGCGGACGGCTTCGCGGCGCTGTAGCCGCGGTCAGTCTTCGCGCGCGAGCCGCTTCCGCCGCGCAGCGGCCGACAGCTGCGACGCGACGACGACGACGAGCGCGATGATGAACACCGCGGATGCGATGACGTTGGCCTCGGCAGGAATGCCGCGCGCCGCGGCCGTGTAGACGTACTTCGGGAACGTCACGAACGCGCCCGAGTTGAAGTTGGTGATGATGAAGTCGTCGAAGCTCAACGCGAAGCTCAGCAGCGCGGCCGCGATGATGCCGGGCAGCAGCAGGGGGAAGGTGATTCGCGCGAACACCTGCGCCGGCGAGGCGTAGAGGTCGCGCCCGGCCTCCTCGAGCGCCGGGTCAAGGCTCGCCACCCTCGCCCGCACCGTCACCACGACGAAGCTGATGCAGAACATGGTGTGCGCCAGGATGACGGTGACGATGCCCTTCTGCACCCCGGCGGTAAGGAATTCTGCGGCGAGCCCCGCGCCGAGCACGACCTCCGGCGTCGCCATCGGCAGGAACAGCAACAGGGTCGTGGAGTTGCGGAACGGGAACCGGAAGCGAACGAGCGCGATGGCGATCATCGTGCCCAGCACGGTCGCGAGCACCGTCGCTACGACCCCGACGACCAGGCTGTTCGCGAACGCCTGGCAGACTCCCTGCGACGCGCAGACCTGCGACCAGTTGTCGAGGGTGAACCCCCGCCAGACGATGTTCGACCGGCGCGAGTCGTTGAACGAGAAGACGATCGTGTACGCGATCGGGACGAGCAGGAAGACGAGCGCGAGCGAGGAGTAGATCCAGATGGCATAGCGCCCGAACCAGTGCGAGAAGGTCGTCACAGCAGGTCGTCCGTTCCACTGCGCATGACGTAGACGCTGACCGGGATCAGGATCGCGATCATGAGGACGAGCGAGAGCGCGGCCGCCGCCGGGTAGTTCTGCAGCACGAGGAAGTTCGCCTCGATGACGTTGCCGATCATGGCAGTCTCGGTGCTGCCGAGGAAGTCGCGGCTCGCATTGATGTAGTCGCCCGCCGCGGGGATGAAGGTGAGCAGTGCCCCGGAGATGATCCCGGGCGCGGCGAGCGGCACCGTGATGCGGAAGAACGTCGACGCCGGGCTCGAGTACAGGTCTCCCCCGGCCTCGACGTAGCGCAGGTCGAGTCGTTCGAGCGACGTGTAGATCGGCAGCGTCATGAACGGGATGAAGTTGTAGGTGAGCCCGAAGACGACGGAGAAGGCGGTGCCGGTGACGTGTTCGCCCGGGGGCAGCAGCTGCATCCCGTGCAGCGCCGAGACGAACCAGCTCTCGTCGGAGAGCAACTGCTTCCACGCGAGCGTGCGCAGCAGGAAGCTGATGAAGAACGGCGCGATCACGAGGGTGAGCGCGAGCGCCTGCACGAGGGGGAAACGCCGAAGGGTGACTCCGATGAAGTAGGCGAGCGGGAAGCTGAAGAGCAGGGCGGCGGCCGTCGCGACCGCCGCATACACGAACGAGCGGAGGATGTGCGGGCCGTACGTGTCGAGCACCGCGCTGTAGTTCTCCCACTTGAAGGCGGGGTCGTACTGGCCGATGTCGCCGAACTCGCGGGGTGCCTGAAACGACGTCATCACGAGTGAAAGGAGGGGGGCGAGGAAGAACAGGGCGAGATACAGGATGCCGGGAAGCAGGAGCAGCACCGCGACCCTGCTGCGCCGCCGGACCGTGGGCTCGACCGGACCGGCCGCGCCGGCGGCCGTGGCAGTGGCGCCGAATGCTCCGAACGCCATCCCCTAGGCCTCTTCCAACTCCGCCTCGAGCGACTCGCGTCGCTGGACGGCGAGGGTGTGCGTGTCGGTGTCCGACGCGAATCGCGGGGAGTCGGCGGGATCATCGGCGAGCCCGAAGCCGTGGTCGGTGCTCCAGGTGAGCCAGACCTCGGCCCCCGATGAGACGACGGGGCCGAAGACCATGTTCTGCGCGAACACCACGAGCGACCCGAGTCCGGGAACCGCGACCTGGTACTGCGTGCTGACGCCGCTGAACGAGACATCCGTGACCCTGCCGGGCCCGACGACGTTGATGGTCGAGTGGGGGTCGGGGGCCGTCGTGTGCAGCATGAGCTTCTCGGGCCGCACCCCGATCGTGACCTCTCCAGCGTGACGCTGCGCTCGCTCGCGCGGGATCTCGATGCGGCGCCCGCCGACGTCCACGACGATCGAGGTCGACCCGGTCGAGACGACGGAGCCGGTGAACAGGTTCGACTGGCCGAGGAAGTTGGCGACGAACGACGTGCGCGGCAGTTCGTAGAGCTCTTCGGGCGCGCCCATCTGCTCGATTCGGCCCTTGTTCATCACCGCGACGGTGTCGGCCATGGTCATGGCCTCCTCCTGGTCGTGCGTGACGTGGAGGAAGGTGAGCCCGACATCCTGCTGGATGCTCTTGAGCTCGATCTGCATCTGCCGCCGCAGTTTGAGGTCGAGTGCGCCGAGCGGCTCGTCGAGGAGGAGCAGGGCGGGGCGGTTGACGACGGCGCGGGCGAGGGCGACGCGCTGCTGCTGGCCGCCCGAGAGCTGCTGCGGCTTGCGCTGGGCGAGGTGGTCGAGCTCGACGAGGCGGAGCGCCTCGTGGGCGCGGCTCGTGGCGTCGGTGATCCTGCGGCGCCGCAGACCGAAGGCGACGTTGTCGAGCACGCTCATGTGCGGGAACAGGGCGTAGCTCTGGAAGACCGTGTTGACAGGGCGCTGGTACGACCGCATCGTGGTGACGTCCGTGCCGCCGATGAGGATGCGGCCCGCTGTCGCCTCCTCGAGGCCCGCGACGAGTCGCAGCGTCGTGGTCTTGCCGCATCCGCTCGGACCGAGCAGGGCGAAGAACGACCCGGCGGGAATGATGAGGTCGAGTCCCTCGATGGCGGTGAAGCCGGGGAACCTCTTCGTGACGCCCACGAGTTCGAGATCGGCGCCTGATTCGGCGAAAGCTCCGGGGTTTGCCGACGACGCTGCTGATGCCTTGGCCATGGTGATGCTCCTAACCAACCGGTGGATCAGACGCCAAGCAGGACGCTCTGGAACTCGGTGCCGTACTTCTGTTCCTGCGCCGAGGTGAGACTGCGGAACAGCTTGACGGTCGAGAGCGTCTCCTCGTTGGGGAAGATCAGCTGATTCTCGGCCAATTCGGGATCGATCGCGGCCATCGCCTCTCTCGCGCCCTCGACCGGGGTGATGTAGTTCACCCACGCGGCGACCTCCGCGGCCACCTCGGGCTCGTAGTAGTAGTTGATGAGCTTCTCGGCGTTCGCCTTGCGCGTGGATCCGATGGGTACGACGAAGTTGTCGTTCCAAATCGTGCCGCCCGTCTCGGGGATCGCGAACTCCCACTTGTCGCCGGCCTCCGCGTTGATGACCGTGATGTCACCCGACCAGACGATCGCGGCAAGCGTGTCTTCGTTGGTGAGGTCTTCGAGGTACGAGTTGCCCTTGACGTTGCGGACCTGGCCAGACTCGACCTGCGCCCGGAAGACCTCGACGCCCGCCGTGAACTCGTCGTCGCTGAAGTCGCCCGAGATGTCGACGCCCTGCTCGAGCATGATGAGGCCGATCGTGTCACGCATCTCCGAGAGCACGCCGACGCGCCCCTTGAGTTCGGGGTTCCACAGGTCGGACACGCTTTTCAGCCCGTTCGGGAGCTTCTCCTTGTTCCAGCAGATGCCCGCGAAGCCGCCCTGCCACGGGAGCGAGTGCTTGCGTCCCTCGTCGAAATCGGGGTTCTCGAGGGTCGACACGAGGTTGGAGATGTTCGGGATGTTCTTGCGGTCGAGCTCCTGCGTGTAGCCGAGCTTGATCAGCCGGCCGACCATCCAGTCGGTGAGGCACACCGTGTCGGCGCCGATGTCCTGGCCGAGCGCGAGCTGGTCTTTGACCTTGCCGTAGTAGGAGTTGTTGTCGTCGACGTCGACGAGGTACTCGACGGAGATGCCGGTGTCCTGTGTGAAGCGGTCGACCGTGGGGTAGCTGCCGTCGTCGGCCTCGTCGATGTATGCGGCCCAGTTCGCCCACGTGAGCGTCTTGTCGCTGTCCGAGCTGTCGGCCGCCGCGGTCGGGCGTGTGGATCCGAGCGGGCTGCAGGCGGCGAGCGCGAGCGCGGCCGCGGCTCCACCGCCCGTAGACAGGAGGGCCCTCCGGGAGACCTGTGAGGCGCGGGCGTGCTGCACGAGACGGCGGATCATCGGGTCTTCGGGAAGGGCTCTGTTCACGGGGGCTCCTCAACACGTGCGGGGCCGCCCGTGCGACGGGCGGAGGTTGGACGAGATGTGTGACTTGATACTCGCATAGAGCGGCGCCGGCGACCAGCAGATAACGCGTGAATGCGTCACTCCGTAACAAGAATTTCACGAAATCAGCACATGTCAGCCCGGTTTGCTGCGGAATCATTGGTCGGGATGCCTCGGCAGAACCCCGCGCCGTGGGCGCTCCCCCGGCTCGAGGATCCAGAAGGAGTGCCCGCCCGGCGCGAGCGGTGGCGGCAGCTCGCGTTCCCTCGTGAGCGTGCGGAATTCGGCGGCACCGTAGCCCTCGACGACGATCGTGCGTGTGCCGCGGAGCTGCCCGAGCACGCCCCATTGTGCCTGCCAGGAGTCGGTGTCGCCCACGATGGCGAGACCGGTCTGGCCGGAGCCGACGGTCACGCCCGATGCCGCGGCGGCCCCGATCTCGAGGATGGCGCGGTCGGCCGCGAGGCGGGGTAGGGCGCGACGCAGTCGTTCGCCGAAGCGCGACGGATGCCTCGACACGACCGCGAGCGGGTGCGCAAGGTCGAGCTCGGCCGTGGTCGAGCCGACCGGCTGCGCGGCGGGCCGTGCGTGCGCCGGTCGTGGGCCGTCCGGCGCCACCGCGACCTGCAGCCTCAGGCCGAGCCAGTGCCCTCCACCGGGTGGCAGCCGTTCGGTGAAGTGGGCGCCGTCGCCTCCGGCCAGCACGTGCTCCTGGCGGCTCGGCAGCCGGAGGTGGATGCGACTGCCGCACAGCGCCGCGACGGGATGCAGGCCCGCAGTCAGGCGTTGCGCGGTGACGACGCTGTGGATTCCCCGCGCCGGTCCCTCACGGAGGATCGCGCCGAGAAGGTCGATCACCTCGGGGCCGTACTCGTCGGGGAAGCGTGGGAGCAACGCGTCAAGGTCGTCGACCAGCAGGAGTCGGTGCCGCCCCGCGGCCTCCCCCGGGCCGCGGATCTCCTCGAGCGTCGCTCGCAGCATGTCCCACGCCGCCTCGATGTCGGCGGGCAACCGCAGCGCCGCGACGGCCGGTGTGCCCCCCACCGGGCTCCGAGCCGACGCCTCGAGGGTCGACAGCAGGGTGGACTTGCCGGTTCCCGCCCCGCCGACGGCGAGCAGGTTTCCGTGCTCCCCGGGGCGGTAGACCGCCGCGGGCTGGGCCTGCTCCCCCGGGTCGTCGAGCAGGCCGAACGCGACTCCGCCCGCACCCGCCGCGCTCCGACCGACGGGTGCCCGGGGCGGAAGGTCGTCGAGCGGCACCACCGCGGGCAGCGGGTCGAGCCAGGGCCGGTGCGGCCGGAACGGATGCTGCGCCCACCGCGCGCGCACCGCGTCGACGTCTGCGGGTGTCACCAGCGGGAACTGGGCGAGCACGGGCTCGACGCCGTCGGCCGCGACCCAGGCCCGGCCGCGCGGCTCGAGCGGCAGCGCCGACGCGTCATCCGTGCCGATCACTGCCATGCTGTCGGCGCTGTTATTCACCCGCAGGGAGACCCGCAGCCCGCTGTTCGCGAGCACAGCGTCGCGGATCACACCCGCGGGGCGCTGCGTGCACAGCACGAGGTGCACGCCGAGCGACCGCCCGCGCGCCGCGATGTCGGCGAACACGGCGTGCAGGTCAGGGAAGCCGCCGACCATCGCCGCGAACTCGTCGACCATGATCACGAGCCGCGGCATCGATGCGTCGGGCCGAAGCGCCGCGATCGACTTCGCGCCGGCCGAGGCGAGGTGCCGCTCCCGGCGGCGCAGTTCTGCCGAGAGGCTCGCGAGAGCCCGTGCCGCCCCGGCCTCGTCGAGGTCGGTGATCATGCCGACGCAGTGCGGCAACTCGACGAGCGGGGCGAAGGCGGAGCCGCCCTTGAAGTCGACGAGCAGCACGTTGACCTCGCGCGGTGAACGCTCGTGCGCCATCGCGAGCACCCACCCGGTCAGCAGCTCGCTCTTGCCGCTGCCCGTCGTCCCGCCGACGATGGCGTGTGGCCCCTGCGTGACGAGGTCGAGGCGCAGCGGCCCCCGCCCGGTCATCGCCGGGATGCAGCCCAGCCCGTCGCCCCCGCCCAGCACCTCGCGCTCGCCGCGACCCCGCCCGGTACAGTCTGAGAACGTCACCCCTCCCGGAGGCGCCGCCGATCCGCCCGCCGGTCCCGCGTGTCGCGGCATGCCCCGCACGACGGTGACGGCCTGCTGCCGCGACACCGGTTCGAGTCGGAGGTCGGCCAGAAGTGACCTGTCGGGATGCTGCGACACGCGAGCACCGGTCGCCCCGGCGTCGACGACGACCCTCGCCGACCGCGGAAGCTCACCGCGGTGCTCGGCGACGGCGATGACGAAGCAGTGCCGGGTGGTGGCACCCGACGCGCCGACGCCTGCCGTGCGGATACCGACCGTCACGACGGCGCCGCGACCGCTACCCGCGTCCCCACCGGGAGCCGGCCGCACCACGTGCGGCGCCTCCCACAACCACTGCCACTCCGCGTCATCCGCCGTCTCGACGACGACATCGCACGACGCCGGTGACACCGAGGCGAGCACCTGGACGAGGATCCCGCGCGCCACGGCTGTGGCGAGCGGCGTTCGACCGAACACGCCGATGCCGAGCCGGGCGTCGACGACGACGGGCGCGTCGCGCAGGCGTGCCGCCTCACGGGCGAGCGACCGCAGGCTCTCGTGCGCGGGACCGCGTCCGCGGTCGCCGACGGTCGCTCCATCCAGCACGAGCGAGCTCGTGCGCTCGCCCCACCCCACACAAACCGGGATCTCGTCACCGGGGGCGCGCAACCACTGCTCCGACTCGGGCCACTGCTCCGCCACGAGACGCCGGGCGGTCGGGCTGCCGGCAGCGATCTCGGCCGTCTCCCGCTCGTGCGCCCGGGAGATCTCCGAGCGCGCGGCCGCGAGGTGCGTCGTGAACCTCGCCTCCTCACGGCTCGACCGGCGGCGGGACTGCAACCGGGCGTCGGCGAGGCTCGCGAGAGCGACGGCGGGCCCGAGAGCGGCGAAGACGAGCGCGAAGACCGAACCGGTGACGGCCCACAACGCGAGGCTCACGACGACGGGAGCCATGGTGGCCAACACGGGGAAGGCGTGCGGCGGCGTCGGGGCCGGAGGGACCGGGGCCGCGACGTGTTCGGGTGCGGGATTCATCCCGGCAGCACATCACGGTATGCGGTGCGGCCTCGGGCGCGTCTCGGTCTCGGTGGGATGTCGCGGTTTGGCCCGCTCTGGGGAGGAGCGGTCAGGATCGCGGAGAAGCGGTCAGCTCACGACGACGAACTGCTCGCCCATGTCGATTCGCGTGCCTCGCGCCACCTGCTGCCGCCGCCCGGGCTCGAGGCGCTGCGGACGCGCGTCCGGCTGGCGCACGATCGTGCCGTTGGCGGAGAACCTGTCGCTGACCCAGAACCGGCCCTCGAGCTGTCCGAATTCCAGGTGCGTCTTCGAGACCGACTTTCCGCTGTCGACGATCGCGATGAGCTGGTCGACGAATTCGCCCGGCTCGATCACGGGATTGCGGCCGACGAGGCCCGATCCGAACACGATCGCGTTCTCGCCGGTGCTGAACTGCAGCACGAAGCGCTCGCCGCCCGTCATCCCACCCACGATGCGCGTCGCCTCGACGTCGTCGTGCTCGTCGACGGCCGGGCGGCCGGGAGAGACGGGAGGAGCGGAGGGCGCGTCGCGATCGTCGGGCGCTCCCGGAGGCATCGCGAGCGGCACGGATGCGGCGTGCGACGCGCGTTCGCGCGGCGGCGCCGGGCGGCGCTGCGAGACGATGGAGGACGGCTCGGGGGCGACGGTCGTGGGCCGCGGGGGCGCGACGACCGGCTCCGGGCCGGCGACGTGCTCCACCTCGAGGTGCACGGCTACCGGTTCCGGGCCGGCGACATGCTCGACCTCAGTGTGCGCGGTGTGCGCGGCGGCGACGGGCCTCGCGACCGGCTTGATCGTCACTGTGTCGCCCGGGCGGGCGCGCGTCGGCGGCTCCACGAGCTTGGGCGCTGCGACAGACGCGCCGCATTCGCCGCAGAACATCGCCCCCACCGGCAGCTCGGCGCCGCAGTTCCTGCACTTCACGGGGTCGCCCCCTGACGCTCGTCTCGCCGCGCTGTGCGGCCCCCGCCGACAACAGTAGCAACGCCGCTCCCGGTACGCGGTGCCCGACGCGGGCGCAACGACCGTGTCGACACGCGTGCCTTGAGCCGCTGCCACCGGGTGGTTCCCTCGCCGAGGCTCGCGGTGAGTTCGCCGACAGCCTTCCACACGCGGTCGGCCTCCTCGTCGCTCGGCGCGCGGGGAGCGAACATCGCGCGGTCGGTGATCGCCGCGAGGATCGCGGGGGGCGAGCCGCCGATCGTCGACGCGATCTCGCGCCTCGTCGCCATTGCGGGAGTCGTTATGCCGTGGTCGAGTATCGCGTCGCGGTACTCCTCCCAGCCGCCGCCGATGCGCGCGAGAGGAGTGCCTGCCCTGCGACGACGCCGACGACGACTCACTTTCGCGGCGATGATCGCGAGAAACGGCGAGGCCACGACCGCGAGCACGATGGCCACACCGCCCGCCACCTTCGCCGCGAAGAGCGCCACGAGCAGCCACGCCGGCGTCTCGGCCGTCTCGTCCTGCGGTGTCTCACGCGGTGTCTGCTCGACCGGCGGGTCGGGCTCGTTCACGCTCGGTGGGATGACCGATTGCGGTCGCGACACCGTCGTCGGCTCCTCGGGAACCTCCTCCGGGATCTCGCGCACGGGCGGCGTCGGGTCGACAGTGACCCAGCCGAACTGCTCGGTGTCGACCTCGATCCAGGCCGAGACCGATTCGCCACGCACCTCCGTGGCACCCGAGTCCGAATCATCCGGCACGAAGCCGAAGACCACCCGCGAGGGGAAGCCCAGCTGTCGCGCCATGAGGGCGGCGGTCGCCGCGTACTGTTCCGCATCGCCGATCATCCGCTGGTCGGTGAGCAGCTCGGTGATGCGATCTGCCGAGTGACCGGACCGGCTCGGCGGCTCGGCGTCACCGATGCCGTGACTCACATAGCCCTCGGTGCGCAGCCCGGCGATCATGGCGACGAGTCGCTGCCCGTCGCCGTCGATGCCCTCGGTGTACCGGTCGAGCACGATCTGGGTCTCCGCGGGCAGCTGGCGCGGCCGCGGCACGTCGGCGGTGCCGGGGCTGACGTCGGCCAGTTGAGCCGCGGTCGGCTCGTGGGGCACCTTCGCGGTCAGGCGATACCGGTCGCCCGATTGCACACCGCCGACGACCGCCGCCGTGCCCGTCGTGTCGTTGTAGTAGAAGCTGTCTCGGAGGCTCGCCGCCCGGTCTCCCGTGAAGTCGACCGTCTCGAGCTTGCCGATCGTCGGGAGCCAGACGCCGGTGTAGTCCTCGACGGTCACGTCGAGCGTCACCGTCTCGCCGTAGACGGCCGACTGGTCGAAGCGGAACGGCACCCGGGTGAACGCGCCGGACGCGCTCGATATCTCGTCGCTGCCGACCGAGTACACGACGCCGTCGTAGGTGTCGAGCGTTGCCATCCGGATGCGTCCGCCCGCGGGCACCCCGGAGACACTGAAGAGCGGGTCTGCGGATGTCTCGGGCCGGAGGTAGTGGCGGAAGCCCGAGAGCGGGCTCGAGTAGTCGCGCGGGTCGAACGGATGCTCGACCGTCGAGCGCAATACCTCGCGCGGGCCGGTGGGCGGCACGAGACCCGCGCCGACGACACCCGCGGTGCCCGCGATGGTGAGGATGACGGCGGTCGCGACGATCGTTCTCGCCCCGAACAGGCGGTGGTACGACGGGATGACGGCCTGGGTGCCGTCGCTCGACCGTGCCTCTGCCGCGAGCTCGCGGAGGGCGGAGCGGCGCGCGTACCAGCGGCGCCACATGAGCCAGACGAAGGTGACGACGACGAGGGCGAGGGTGAGCACGAAGGGCAGCGTGGCGTAGTCGGGTCCGAGCGCGATCGCGACGACGAACAGCAGCAGGGGACCGAGCGCCCCGAGCCCGCCGCGCCGCGACCGGAGCGCCGCGCTGAGTGAGCAGACGCTGACCGCGAGCACGAGCACGAACGCCGGCACCAGCAGGCCCTGGTAGCTGCCGACAGGCAGCGTGACGGTGAGCAGCTGCTTCCAACCGAGCGCGACGGAGGACACGAGCCGCACGAGCCCGTCGAGCGTCGGCAGCACGCCGTACGCCGCCTGGGTCGGAACGGCGAGCGGCACCCCGAGGAGCAGGAATGCCACGACCGTGGCCGCGAGCACGACCGTCGACGACCAGCGGAAGACGGCGCTGAGGACCGCAATGGCCGATCCGACGAGGGTCGTCACAGCGACGAGCAGCACGATCGGCGGGCTCTGGTAGATGGGCCACAGCGCGACCGACGCCACGGCGATGGCGAGCCACAGCATGAGCGTATTGGCGATGATGAAGGCGGGGGTGCGGCGCACGGTGCTCATACGGTCACCACGCTCGCGAGCGACTTCGGCAGGTCTTCGAGGTAGCCGATCGTCAGCACGCTCAACCCGGGCGCCGAGCGGAGGCTCGGCACGGCGTCGGGGTCGCACACGATCGCGATGACCTCGACGCCCGCGGGGAACTTAGTGGACGCGGCGCGCAGCTCGACGGCGGTGGTCGCGGATCCGCAGATGAGGAAGGCGACGGAGATGCCGGCGACCTGTGCCCCGGCGACCCGGGCGATGTCGGTGATCGCGATGGCCGTCTCAGCAGGGTCGACGACCGAGAGCTCGTCGAGCAGCGTCGACCGACTGCGCGTCGACAGCGCACGCACCGCGAACACCTTGCGTACGGCGAACTCCGGCGTCTTCTCGCTCACGATGACCGATACCTCGCGGATCTCGCGTATGGCGCGCGCGCCGAGCGAACCGGCCACGCTCACGGCGAGCTCGAACTCCTCCTCGATGGCGTAGTCCGCCGCGGCGAGGCTCAGAGCGATGACGAGATGGCTGCGCCGGGTCTGCTCGAACTGGCGCACCATGAACGTGCCGGTCTTCGCCGTCGACTTCCAGTGGATGTTGCGCCTCTCGTCACCCGTCTGGTACTCGCGCAGCGCGTGGAAGGCGATGTCTGCGCTCGACAGGTCGCGCGTCGGCGTGCCCTCGAGGTCGCGAACCAGGCCCGCGCTCATGCTCGGGATGCCGATGGTGCGGGGGTGGATGAAGAGCTCCGTCGTGTCGGTCCAGACGAGTTCGCGGCGCACGAGGCCGATGGGGTCGGCACGGACGGTGCGGGCCGGTCCGACGGCCACGACCCCGCGGCGCCGCGTCGGGATGGCGAACCCCTGCACCCACTCCGCGCCGCGCGCGAGCGACGGCACGGCCAGCTCGGCGAGGCCGTGCGCGACCGGCACCTCCACGGTGACCCCCAGGGTGCGGCGCTGCCCGGAGTTACGCACCACGACCGTGCCCGTCGCATCCTGCCCCACCACCACCCGGCTGTGCGCGACGTCGAGGCGGATGTCGACGGCGTTTCTGCCGATCAGGTAGACGACGGCGACGACGACGAGCACCATGCCGGCATATCCTGCCACCACGAGCTCTACCCAGTTGAGGAGATAGCCGAAACCGAGCGACACGGGGATGAACGCGAGCACGATCCATCCGAGGGGCGTGACGACGGCCGCGGCACGACCGGCGATCGACGCGAGCAGCCTCCCCACGGCGCGGGCGATGCGTACGGTGACGATGACGGTGTCGGCGACGAATCCGGTGCGATTGCCGACGAGCCGCGTGCGCGCGTTGGTGAGTCCCTCCGTGGCGGTGGGATAGTGCGAATCCGAGCGCAGCGTCACACGGCTTGCCGATCGCTCGGCGGCGGCGTCTCGATGAGGAGTTGGCTCAGGACGCTCGAGCCGGTCACACCGTCGAACTCCGCCTCGGGATCGAGCACGAGGCGATGGGCGAGAACCGGCTCGGCGAGCGCCTTGACGTCGTCGGGGATGACGTAGTGCCTGCCGTTGGATGCGGCGAGAGTCTTCGCCGTGCGCACGAGGGCGAGAGCGCCGCGCACGCTCGCCCCGAGGCGCACCTCGGTGGCCGAGCGCGTCGCGTCGACGAGCCGGCTGACGTAGTCGTTGATGGTCGGGTCGACGTGCACCGTGCGGGCCAGGCGGGCCATCTCGTTGATGACGTCGGCGCTCGCGATGGCGGGCACCGTCGTGTCGTGCGCGCGGGTTCCTGCGCCCTCGAGGATGCGCAGGGTCGAGGCGTGGTCGGGGTACCCGATCGATGTCTTCATGATGAAGCGGTCGAGCTGGGCCTCGGGCAGGCGATAGGTGCCCGCCTGTTCGATGGGGTTCTGCGTCGCGATGACCATGAACGGCAGCCCGACGTCGTGGGTGATGCCGTCGACCGTGACCGTGCCCTCCTCCATGACCTCGAGCAGCGCCGCCTGCGTCTTCGGGCTGGCGCGGTTGATCTCGTCGGCGAGCACGATGTTGGCGAAGATGGGCCCGCGGTGAAACTGGAAGTCGCCGGTGCGCTGGTCGAAGATGCTCACCCCGGTGATGTCGCCGGGCAGGAGGTCCGGGGTGAACTGCACGCGGTTGTTCGTGCCGTCGACGCTCTGGGCGATGGCCCTCGCGAACGACGTCTTGCCGGTGCCGGGGAAGTCTTCGAGCAGGAGGTGTCCCTCGCTGAACAGGGCCGTGAATCCGAGCCGGATGACGAAGGTCTTGCCGAGCAGCACCGTCTCCACGTTGGAGACGAGCCGGGTGAAGTTGTCGGAGAACCAGCCGGCCTGCTCGGGTGTCATCGTCATGCGGTTGCCTCTCGGACGCTCATCAGGTGCATGGGAACTCACCGTAAACGGGGTCGACATAGGTGGCGCCCCCCACGGACACCGTGGCCCTGACTCGGACCGCGATCGCATCTGACGGTACAGGGTCTTGGGTGTACGCCGAGAACTCGGGGTCGGCGACGGGCACCCCGAGCACGTCGCGGATGTACTTGACCTCGTAACGAGCGGATGTCGCGGCGCCGTTGTTGAACGGCTCCGTGATCGCGAGCGGCAGCACGCCGTCTTTCACGCAGCTCACGGTCGTGACGCGGGTGTTCACGGGCACGAGGGTCACGGCAGCGGAGGCCGGACCGCAGTAGGCCTGGCTGTCGTCGCGACATCCGCGGTACTCCACCGTCACGGGCGTGCCGTACACGGCGGAGTTGGCGAGCGAGGTCAACCACTGCTCGCTGGCCACGGGAGCCCAGCCCCCGCCGTTGAGGCGGTACTCGAATCGTTCGGCGACGCCCGAGTCAACGGCGAACGGTCCCTTGGCGCGCACGTCGAACTGCCCGCTGTCGGCACTCCTCCCGCTCGCCTCGATCACCGCGGTTGCGGAGCCCGACACGGGGCCGGGCGACGCCTTGCTGATCGCCGGGCCCGACGAGACCGCCGTGCAATAGCTCCCGTTGTCGGCGTAGACGACGTAGGTGTACGTCTCGCCGTCGGTCGTGGCGGTGTCGATCCACGTGGTCGACGTGAGTCCCTTCACCGTCGGAGGGGTCGCGCAGCTCGCCTCGGCGGTCGTGCCGGTCACCCGGCGCACGCCGTAGGTCACCGTGCCGCCGCCGTTGGCGTCGAAGGCCTTCCACGTGACGGCGATCTTGCCGTCCGGCTGGTTCACGGCCGACGGTGCCTCGGCGGGCGGCCGGGGCGGGCCGACGGTCGTCACGGGCGACGACGCGGCGCCGCGCTGCCACTCGGCCTCGCTCGCAACCTGGGCGTCGTTTCGGGCGTAGACCGCGACGGTGAAGGTCGTGGCTGTCGGCAGGCCGGAGATGATCGTCGATGTCGCAGACCTGGGCACGACGAGCGGGTCGCGGCCGGTCACCTCGACGACATAGTCGGTGATCGGCGTTCCGCGGTCCGGGTCGCCCGGCGACACCCACGAGACGGTGATGGCGCCTCCCTCGGGCGCGCGGTCGGGCTCGGTCGGCACGGCGGTGACGCCGCGCGGGGCACCGGGCAGCACGTCGACCGAGTAGGGGTCGCTCGTCGGGCTCGGCAACGACTCGCCGATCGCGTTGATCGCCGTCACCTGGAACGCGTACTTGCGCCCGACCTCGAGGCCACCGAGAGCGCAGACCAGCGCGGTACCGCAGTCGAAGCTGTAGCCGGCACTCGTCACCCTGTAGTTGCTGATGGGCGAGTTGTTGGGCTGCGGCGCCGTGAGACGCAGCACGAGCTCGCCGGACGCGAATGAGCCCGCCTGGCGCACGGGCCTCGCCGGGGCATCCGGAACGTCCTGCACCGAGATGCGCACCGATCCCCACACGTAGCGATCGGGGTCTCCGCTCGCGTCGGCGACATGGTACTGCAGCATCGCGTCGGCCGGGGCGGCGGATGCGGCGACCGAGACGGTCAGCGTGCGGTTGTCGTTGCTCGAGGAGACCGTGACGCCGGCAGGGAGTCTTCCGCCCTCGAGACCACGCACGGCGAGCACCCGCAGCGGCCGGCCGGGGAACGGGTTCGTCGCCTCGTCGTTCGCGAGCACGTCGACCGTCGTGCTCTGCCCGCGGGCGGCGATGGCCGAGTCGAGCGCAGGCACGGCGAGCGGCCTCGTCGACGGTACGACGCGCAGCTGAATGCGGCCCGACTGGCCCGTCGCGAGCGCGTCTCGCACCCCGAGAGTCAGGGCCGTGACGCCGCCCTTGACTGCCGAAGCGGAGGCGCGGATCGTCAACCGCTGTCCGGCGAGCTCGTAGCTGAAGCCGCTCGGGTCGGGCCCTTCGACGGCGAAGACGAGTTCGTCGAGGTCGTCGTCGTACGGGTAGGTGGTGAGATTGGTCAGGTCGATGACCTTCTCCTGCGCCGGCTCGAAGTCGATTGCGGCCCCGGTGAACACGGGCGGCTGGTTCTCGCGCGGATTCACCGTGATCGGCAGCACGAGGTTGGCCTTTCGCCCGTTGGGGTCGGTGGCCGACGACCCGTCGGTCACCTCGAAGGAGATCGACGCCGGGCCGAAGTACAGGTCGGCCGACGTGAAGGTGAGCGTGTCGGCGTCGACCACGAGGTTCGACCCGTCGGAGTGTGTGGCGCGCACCGTGCTGGAGTCGGTGAGACGCACGGCCTTGCCTCCCACCGCGAGCACATAGTCGTCGAGGTCGATGGTGAGCGACTGCTCGCTCGCGACCGAAAGCCGAGGCGCCTTGGTGTTGAGCTGCGGCAGCGCGTCGCGGAACCCGGGAACCCAGAGGAACGCATAGGAGCGCGCGCCCGAGTCGTCGGGATGCGACACGGCGAACGGGATGATCTGGCGCTCGTCCTGGATTGTCACCGTGATGCGCTTGGTCGGGGTGACGACCGCGCTGTCGCCGTAGCCGGCGACGATGGACAGGTCGAGGTCGCGCGCGTCGCCGTCGGCGAAGAACACGTTGGCGAGCACATCGACCGTGACGGAATCACGGTCGAGCACGTCGGAGAGGGTCAGCACGGTGTCACGGGCGATGGGATACGCGAGCGGGGCGTCATCGCTCACCGTCACCGACACGAAGTTGGAGCTGGATCCACCGACGTCGTTCTCGATCGTGTAGACGAGCCCGTAGACGCCCGGCGCCCGCGGCGCCGTGATCTCGACGATCTCGCCGTCGTCGAACGTCGCGGTGAGCTTCTCGTCGTTCGGCTGCACCGCGACGACGGTCAGCGGGTTGCCGTCGGGGTCGGAGTCGTTGGCGAGCACCTGCACCGACACCGTGGCGCCCGGCCGCACGCTCACCTCGTCTTCGATCGCGACGGGATTGCGTGCGCCATCCAGTTTGGGGCTGATTCCCACGCGCACGGTGCCCGTGGCGCGCGCACCGAGGGCGTCCATCACGGTGTAGGTGAAGGTGTCGGTTCCCGCGGAGTAGGCGCCGGCCTCATAGTCGATCCACGAGGGACCGATCTCCACGACGCCGCCCTTCTCGGGGCCGGACTCCTGCCCGAGCAGCTGCACCGAGTCGCCGTCGGGGTCGATGCCGTCGAGCGGCACCTCGATGCGCACCGTCTCCCCCGCGAGGGCTCGAGCCACCACTGTCGTCGGCACGGGTGGATGGTTCGTCTCGGCGTTCGGCTCCCGCACCTCGATGCTCACCCGTGCCTGTGCCGTCTGCCCGAGCGGACCGATGATCTCGTACACGGCGATGTAGTTGCCCGTGGTCTCGGGGGCGAGGTAGCGCAGCGCGTTTCCGGAGACGAAGAGCAGTCCGGAGCTGGTGCTGAGCCCGTCGACGAGCACCGGGTTGAGCGTGATCGGCTCGCCGTCCGGCTGCTCGTCGTTCTGCATCACGTCGATGGTGATCGCGTCGCCGACCCGCACGGTGGCGGTGTCGTCGCGCGCGATGGGCGGTTGCAGACGGACCGGCGGGGCGATCTCGACGACCGTTATCGTCCCCTCCGATTGCGCGAGCCCGTTGCTGATGCGGTAGCCGAACGCGACCGGGCCGGCGAGCGGACCGGTGAGCGTCACGCGCACGGAGCGCTGCTCGAGCACCTCGGCGCGCAGCCCGGATGTCTCGGGCACATTGACCACGCCGGTGACGAGCAGCACTCCGCCGGCGGGATCGATGTCGCTCGCGGCGACGTCGATCGTCCTGCTGCCGAGCGTGGGGATGAACATGGTCTTCGGCACGGTCACGGGAGCCGTGTTCGAGTCGGGCGGCGAGACCACGTCGATGCGCACGAGGCCGGTGACGGTCTGCTCGTTGTCGGTGACGACGTATTCGACGTAGTGCGATCGCACCTGGTCGCTCACGAAGCGGAATGTGCCGGTCTCGTAGCTCGGGGTGATCGTCACGCCGACCTTCGGCGGCACCGCGTTGAGCCGCACCGTGCCGTTGCCTCCGCGCACGTGGTCGAGCGGAGAGATGGTCTTCTCCTCGCCCGCGTAGGCCAGCACGACTGCCGACTCGGCGATGAGCGGCACCTCGCCCGCCGCCACGGTCGTGACGGTGAGCGAACCGGTCGCGCTCGCCGTGCCGTCCGACACCACGAGCGTCGCCGCGGTGATACCCGGTCCGGCGCCGCCGTCCGTCACGATCACGGTGCCCTCGGGCTTGTAGCTGACGGTCATCGGCTCGGCGATCGACGCGGAGACCAGGTAGAACGGGTCGCCGTCGGGGTCGATCCAGTCGTCGAGCGCCGGAACGGAGACCCGGTCGTTGCTGGCGACCGTCGTCGACGTCGAGCGCACCTGCTGCGGCGGCGAGTTCTCGCCCGGCGCGCGAACGGTCACCTCCACCGACGCCGTGGCCGTGCCGCCCCGGCCGTCGTCGATCGTGTAGTCGAACGTGACGACCCCCGCGGCGTCTGCGGCGAGCGTCAGCTGCAGCTCCTGATTGTCCTCGATCCGTTCGATGCGCCCGATGGCCGGGTCGAGCGGGGTGACGGGCTTGATGACGATGACGTCGGCGTTCGGGTCGTAGTCGTTGATGAGCACGGGCAGCAGGTTGGCGCGCCCGGCCCGGGCGCCGAACCGGTCGTCGACCGCCACGGGAGGCAGCTGGTCTTTCTCGATCTCGGGAGGCGTGTTCTCGTCGTTCTGCTCGACCTGCTTGCGGTCTTCCTTCACCGAGATGAGGTCGTCCCAGTTGTCGATGAGCTCGCCGCCGCCCGCGACGGCCCAGGACGCCCCATCCCTAGCGTCGTTGAGCACCACGCGTGAGTCGTTGACCTGGAAGTCGAGGCGCGGTGCGGAGGGCATCTCTGCGAGCTGGGTGGTCGTCGCTTCGCCGCCGGCTCCGCAGCGGCGCCACGACTCGCCGTTCGACCACGCGGCGTACGCACAGCCGCCGACCACGGTCGGCGCGGCTGCGGTGCCCGCACCGACGTCCGAGAGCGTCTCGATGTCGCCCCCGGCCACCGGCACGCCGAGCAGGCCGCCGGGGTGCGCCACGAGCACCTCGTCGCCCGACACGCTCGGCGCCTGCAGCACCGGCTGCGCGCCTGTCTGCAGTGAGTCGGCGAGGTCGGTCACCCCGCCCGCCAACTCGACGCGTGCGGCGTCGACGTCGAGCACCGCCCAGCGCCCCGCGACCGACGTGACCGCGAAGTCGCCACGCGCGCCACCGAGTTCCGTGTCTTCGGTCGATTCGACGGCCGTCGCGGCCGCCGCGTCGACCCGGTAGACCTTCTTCGCCTCCGGCGCGAAGGCGAAGAGCAGCCCCGCGGGGTCGACACTCAGCACCGACTCGGCACCGAGGCTCAGCGTCGGCTCCTGCTCGGCGTCGAAGTCGGCCAGGTCGGCTGTGGGGGTGATCCACACCTCGCCGCTGCCCTGCGAGTAGATCACGACGTTATCGCCGGCGATGAAGACATCGGGAGCGGATGGCGGCAGCGGCACTCGCTCGCCCAACTCGGATGTCGCGGCGTCGACGATGTCGAGGGTCGCGTCCCCGCGGTCGACGAGCAGCACGGTCGCACCCCGCTGCACGACGTCGATGTCGTTGCCGTCGCTCGCCACGACGGTGTCGAGTTCGAGGACGTCGGTGTTCGCGCGCCCGATGAAGCGGTCGGCGCCGTTCGACACCCACACCGAGGCGTCGTTGAGATCGAGGCGTTGCGCCGTGTACCCGGTCGAGACGATGGCCACCGCGGCCACGAGCGCGGCAACAACAGAACCGCTCGTCGCGGTGGCGACGAGCGATTTATGGGTGGCGATCCAGCGCCTGATCACGAGGCGACCATCACCCGGTGACGTCCACGCACTTCGGGTTGCTCTCGTCGCCGAGGCGCCCGTCGCGGCTCACCCGCACGGTGATGCACATGTGGTCGCCCGCCTCGCCGTCGGCGACGAACTCGGGGCGGCTCTGCACGCTGAGCGGGTCGCCGTCGAGCTGCACCTGGTAGACGTCGGCATCGTCGAGGCCGGGGTCACGCCAGGTGAACGTGACGCTGCCCGTCGCCTCCCTGGCTGCGATGTCGGAGACGACCGGGATGTCGTCGGAGCTGGCACGGATGAGCACGAGCGTCGCCGTGGCGCCGAGGGCGATGACGAGCACCGAGCAGGCGACGAGGATCCAGGCGAGCAGCTGCATGCGCTTGCCGCCGGGCCCGACGGGAGCCGCTCCGCCGCGGAGCCCCGCGCTGCGTCTTCCGATGGTGCGCTGCCCAACGTTGCGGTCGACCGAGTTGATCCGGAGCTCGTCGCCGTCCGACTCCAGCAGGGCGCCGACCGCGTCGTAGTCCTCGTGCACGACGGCCGTCCGCTTGCGTCGGCGCCGCGTCGAGGCGGCCCCCACGCCACCGGGCACTCCGCGGACGCGGGTGCGGTCTTCCAGGTCGGCGACGGTCGCGAGCGCCCAGTCGTCCATGGCGACCTCGACGGCTGTCTGCGTCACGCCGAGCTCCGTCTCGACGGACTGCAGCGTGCGTACCAGCTCGAGCACGCTCGCGGGCCGGTTCTTCGGGTTCTTCGACATCGCCGTGGCGAGGGCGCGCTCAAGGCTGGCCGGAACATCCGTGCGCCCGATCGGCTGCGCCTTGGCGCGGTTGATGCGCGAGATGAGGTCGACCGAGGTGTTCGACTCTCCCGGTATCTCGAACGGCGATCGGCCGGCGAGCAGCGAGTAGACGGTGGCGGCGAAGGCCCACACCTCCGACGCGATCGTGCCGGCCGTCTCATCCATCAGCACCTCGGGCGCCGACCACGGTATCGACATGCCGACCGCCTGCTGGCTGTCGGACTCGCTGAGGGTCGACGCAATGCCGAAGTCGGAGAGAACCGGGTGGCCGTAGGCGGTCATGAGGATGTTGGACGGCTTGATGTCGCGGTGCAGCACCCCGGCCATGTGCGCCGTCTCGATGGCGCTGCCGATCTTGATCGCGATGCGCAGCACCTCGGCGACGGGCACGCGCTCCGAACGGTACCGCTGGCTGAGGGCGGAGGAGCACATCTCCATGACGAGGTAGGGCCGGCCGTCGGAAGAGACGCTCGCCTGGTACACGGTCAGGATGGAGGGATGGGCGCTCAACTGGGCCATGAGGTTGGCCTCGGCCTGGAACATCTGCCGCACCTGGTCGTTGACCACCTCGGCGAGCATCACCTTGACGGCCACCTGCCGCCGCGGCATGTTCTGTTCGTAGAGGAATACGTCAGCGAATCCGCCGGAGCCGAGCACATGGATGTAGGAGAACCCGGGAAGGCTTGGTGGCCTCGACGGCAGACGACGCGCCACAAGACCCCCTAAAGCCGCACTAACCTTGCCCCATTGTAAACAGGTTAGTCACAGCACCCTATGGGTTGCGCGAGGCACCGTGTCGTCGGCGTCGCCGGCGGGTGCCGCGACCACGTCCACCACGATGACGCTGACGTTGTCGCGACCGCCCGCGGCGAGAGCCGCGTCGACGAGTGCGCTCGCCGTCTCCTGCGCCGAGAGGCCCGCCGACAGGTTGAGGCGGATGCGCTCGTCCTCGAGCTCGCCGGTGAGGCCGTCGGAGCAGATGAGCAGCCGGAGCCCCGGTTTGAGCGGCAGCAGCCAGAAGTCCGGGGTCGGTTGTGACCGGAAGCCGACGGCGCGCGTGATGACGTTGCCTTCGGGGTGGTTGTGGGCCTGGGCACGCGTGATGACACCGGCCTGGACAAGCTGCTCGACGAGCGAGTGGTCCACGGTGACCTGCACCAGCTCGTTGCGTTCGAAACGGTAGACGCGGCTGTCGCCGATGTTGAAGATGGCGAAGTGCGGGATGCCCTCGTGCATGGTGAGCACCGCGCCGGTGACGGTCGTGCCGACACCGAGCTCGCTGCCGTCGGAGATGACCTCGATGTCGTCGGTCGCGAGCTCGAGCGCCTCCTCGATGGCCTCCGGCTCGAGGAAGTCGCCCGAGCGGGCCTCGGCCAACCGGGAGACGACCGCGGCGCTCGCCCGGTCGCCGGCCAGGTGCCCGCCCATGCCGTCGGCGATCGCGAAGATCGGCGGCGCCGCGATGAAGCTGTCTTCGTTCGCCGCACGTCGGCGGCCGACATCCGTCATCGCCGCCCACGCCAGCCGGATCTCACGCGAGGCGTCGCGCTGGCTCGCCTCTGGAAGGGGGATGGAGAATTCCGTGCTGCTCGCGCCGATCTCGGTCACGCCACACCTTCGCTTGTGTCTAGCTGCGCTTGATCACGCATCGCCGCGCCCGGGACGGTGCAGGGGCAGGATTTCGATGACGTTGCCGTCACCGATGTCCACGAGCGTACCCGGGGTCACGACCATCGATTCACCCTGCCGCAGTGTGTGTGGAGCACTCCCGGGCACGGCGACGGTCGAACCGTTGGTGGAGCGGAGGTCGGTGATGACGACGGATGCCCCGAGCTGGCGTATCTCGAGGTGCGTGTTCGACACCTCGCCGCGGGGTGACGCGACCCGGATGAGACGCGGCGACTCACCCATGCGGATGCGCGGCGCCTTGGGGCCGCGGCCCACGTAGGCCGCCACGTCGAGCCGCACCGCCCGGCCGGAGGCGCCGATGCGGAAGCCGTAGCGCGGGGAGACGGCGGCGGGCGGCGGGGCAGCTGCGGGGGGCGCGACGGGTGGGCGCGGCTGCGGGGGGCCGCCCGGTGCGGCACGCAGGATGGTGTCGTCGAGATCCGGCGCGAGGGAGCGCGCGCGGGAGATGGTGTCGTCGAGATCGCCGCGTCCCGAGGGCCGTGAATCCGGGCGCGGCGCCGGGGCGCGGGTGTCGTCCAGGTCGGGGGTCACGGGTCAACCCTATGACCGGGACCGCTGCCGGGCACGGCTCCCCTACTCGCCGATGTACGACATGACGTGCTTGACCCGGGTGTAGTCCTCGAAGCCGTAGCTGGAGAGGTCTTTGCCGTAGCCCGAGTGCTTGAACCCGCCGTGCGGCATCTCGGCGACGAGTGGGATGTGGGTGTTGATCCACACGCACCCGAAGTCGAGGCGCTTCGCCATGCGCATGGCGCGTGAGTGGTCTTTCGTCCACACGCTGGACGACAGGCCGTAGCGCACGTCGTTCGCCCAGGTGAGCGCCTCGCGCTCGTCGCTGAACTTCTGCACGGTGATGACGGGGCCGAAGATTTCGTTCTGCACCGCGTCATCCGTCTGCTGGAGACCCGAGACGATGGTCGCCTCGTGGAAGTAGCCGACCGTGCCCTGGCGGTGACCGCCGAGCTCGATGACGGCGTGGGCGGGCAGCCGTTCGATGAATCCCTGCACCTGGGCGAGCTGGTTCGCGTTGTTCACGGGACCGAAGAGGATATCGGCCTCGCTCGGGGCGCCCGTACGGGCGTTGGCGCGCGCGTAGGCGGCGAGCGCCGCGACGAACTCGTCGTGGATTCCCTCCTGTACGAGTACACGCGTGGCGGCGGTGCAGTCCTGGCCGGCGTTGAAGTAACCGGCGGTCGCAATGCCTTCGACTGCCGACGGGATGTCGGCGTCGTCGAACACGATGACAGGAGCCTTGCCTCCGAGCTCGAGATGCACGCGCTTGAGGTCGGCCGAGGCCGCCCTCGCGACCTCCATGCCGGCGCGCACCGACCCGGTGATGGACACCATCTGCGGGATCCGGTGGTCGATCATCGCCGCGCCGGTCGAGCGGTCGCCCGTGATGACGTTGAGCACGCCCTTCGGCAGGAACTCTGCCGCCACCTCCGCAAGCAACAGGGTCGACGACGGTGTCGTGTCGCTCGGCTTGAGCACCGTCGTGTTGCCGGCCGCAATGGCGGGAGCGAACTTCCAGACCGCCATGTTGAGTGGGTAGTTCCAGGGGGTCACCTGGCCGATCACGCCGATGGGCTCCCGGCGCACTGACGACGTGTGGTCTCTCAGGTACTCGCCGCTCGCCATGCCGCTGAGGTGTCGAGCCTCGCCCGCGAAGAAGCGGATCTGGTCGACCGACACCATGATCTCGTCGTCGACGAGGCTGGCACGGGGCTTGCCGGTGTCTTTCGACTCGGCGTCGGCGAACTCCTCGGCCCGCGCCTCCATCGCGTCGGCGATGCGGAACAGGGCGAGCTGGCGCTCGGCGGGCGTGGTGTCACCCCAGGTCTCGAAGGCGGCGGATGCGGCGGTGAAGGCGGCGTCCACGTCGGCCGCGCCCGACACGGGCGACGAGGCGTAGACCTGCTCGGTTGCCGGGTCGATCACGTCGAACGCCGTCTCGCCGCGTGCCTGGACATACTCGCCATTGATGAAATTACGAAGTTCGCGTTCGCTCATGAACCCAACATATCCGACTCCCCGCCTCATCCACAGGGCCGGTTTCAACGGATTTCGTGGGATTATATGTCCGTGGATGCGGAATCCCTTGTCACGGCATCCCGGCACTGACACAATCAACCCATGGACGGAACGCGCGGATGACGACGGACAACAGGCACACCGGCCCGAGGGCATCCAACAAGCCGCTTCAACTCGACACCGTGTCGAAGGCGATCATCGAGCAGCTGCAGACCGACGGGCGACGCTCCTACGCCGAGATCGGCAAGGCCGTCGGTCTCAGTGAGGCCGCGGTGCGCCAACGCGTGCAGAAGCTCACGGAGTCGGGCGTGATGCAGGTCGTCGCCGTGACCGATCCTATGCAGCTCGGCTTCTACCGCCAGGCGATGATCGGGATCCGGGTCTCCGGCGACACCACGCGTGTCGCCGAGGCGCTCGGCGCCCTCGCCGCCGTCGACTACGTCGTCCTCACGGCAGGCAGCTTCGACATCATGGCCGAGGTGGTCTGTGAGAACGACGACGACCTCATCGACCTGCTCAACAAGCGCATCCGCGCGATCGAGGGCGTGCAGTCCACCGAGACCTTCGTGTATCTGAAACTCTTCAAACAGTTGTACAACTGGGGAACAAGGTAGTCACCATGACCACGACAGAACAGCCCGTCTCACCCGCGGCCTCGGCGTCGCTCGACGACAGCGTGCTGCAGCAGAAGGCGAAAGACCACCTCTGGATGCACTTCAACCGCCAGTCGGTGATGGAAGACGGCCGCGGTGTGCCCATCATCGTCAAGGGCAGCGGTCACCACATCTGGGACAGCCAGGGCAAGAAGTACTTCGACGGCCTCTCCGGGCTCTTCGTCGTCAACGCCGGCCACGGTCGAAAGCGCCTCGCCGAGGTGGCCGCCACGCAGGCCGAGGAGCTCGCGTTCTTCCCTCTCTGGTCGTACGCGCATCCCTCGGCCATCGAGCTGGCCGACCGTCTCGCCGCCAACGCACCGGGCGAGCTCAACCGCGTCTTCTTCTCGTCCGGCGGCGGCGAGGCCGTCGAGACCGCCTTCAAGCTCGCCAAGTACTACTGGAAGCTGCAGGGGCGGCCGACCAAGCACAAGGTCATCTCCCGCGCGGTCGCGTACCACGGTACGACGCAGGGAGCGCTCGCCATCACCGGCATCCCGGGCATGAAGGAGATGTTCGAGCCGGTCACCCCCGGCGGCTTCCGGGTGCCGAACACTAACTTCTACCGCGCGGCGGAGATGGGCGCTCCCGCCGACGACCCGTACCTCTTCGGGCAGTGGGCGGCCAACCGCATCGAGGAGATGATCCTCTTCGAGGGGCCCGAGACCGTCGCGGCGGTGTTCCTCGAGCCCGTGCAGAACTCGGGAGGGGCCTTCCCTCCCCCGCCCGGCTACTTCGCGCGGGTGCGCGAGATCTGCGACCAGTACGACGTGCTGCTCGTGGCCGACGAGGTCATCACCGGCTTCGGACGCATCGGCAACATGTTCGCGTCGACGACCTACGGTTTCGAGCCCGACATGATCACCTGCGCCAAGGGCATGACGAGCGGCTACTCTCCGATCGGCGCGACCATCGTGAGCGAGAAGATCTACGAGCCGTTCAAGCACGGCGACACGTCGTTCTATCACGGCTACACCTTCGGCGGACATCCGGTCTCCTCCGCGGTGGCGCTCGCCAACCTCGACATCTACGAGGAGGAGAAGCTGTTCGAGAACGTGCGAGAGAACTCGCCCGCGTTCCGCGCGACCCTCGAGAAGCTCACCGACCTTCCAATCGTGGGCGACGTGCGCGGCGACGGCTACTTCTTCGGCATCGAGCTCGTGAAAGACAAGGTGACGAAGGAGACCTTCGACGCGGATGAATCAGAGCGACTGCTGCGAGGATTCCTGTCGAAAGCCCTGTTCGAGGCGGGGCTCTACTGCCGCGCCGATGACCGCGGCGACCCCGTCATCCAGCTGGCTCCCCCGCTCACGGTGGGCCAGGCGGAGTTCGATGAAATCGAGGGCATCCTGCGTTCGGTGCTGACCGAGGCCTGGTCGAGGCTCTAGCGATGGCCTACCGGTCGTCGGGCTACCGGTCGATCAGCTTCTGGCACGACTCGGTCGACGACGACCTGACGGCGCGCGGCGCGCTGCCCGGCGACCTGTCTGTCGACGTCGCGATCGTCGGCGCGGGCCTGACCGGCCTCTGGACGGCGTACTACCTCCTGCAGCGCGAGCCCACTCTCCGCATCGTGGTGCTCGAGAAGCACATCGCGGGCTACGGTGCGTCGGGGCGCAACGGCGGATGGTGCAGCTCGTTGTTCCCCGCGTCGACCGCCGCGCTCGAGCGTGAGCACGGGCGGGCGGCGGCGCTCGCCATGCGCCGCGCGATGATCGACACCGTCGACGAGGCGGGCCGAGTCACTGGAGCGGAGGGCATCGACTGCGATCTCGCGCGAGGCGGCACCCTGTCTCTCGCGCTCGCCGGTGCAGCTCGAGGCGGCGCGGGCGGAAGTCGCCGAGGCACGGCGGTACGGGGTCGACGACGTACGGCTGCAGTCCACGTCGATCGGCGGCGCCGTCGCGGCCACGCTCGACCCCGCTTGCGCCCGCCTCCATCCCGCCGAACTCGTGCGCGGACTCGCGCGCCTGCTGGAGTCGCGCGGCGTGACCATCCACGAGCAGACCGAGGTGCTCGACTGGGCGCCGCACACGGTCACGACCAGACGTTCACCGACTATCGCCACCTGCTCGTCTACGGCCAGCGCACCGCCGACAATCGTTTCGCGTTCGGCGGCCGCGGCGCCCGCTACCACTGGGGCAGCAGCATCCGCGAGGGCTACGACCGTGACCCGCGGGTGTTCGACCACCTCCGTGCAGCGCTCGTCGAGCTCTTCCCGCAGGCCGCGTACGCCGCCGTCACGCACCGCTGGGGTGGACCGTTGGGCGTGCACCGCGACTGGCACGCATCGGCTGCATACGACCGCGCCACCGGCATCGCAAGAGCGGGGGTTACGTCGGCGACGGACTCAGCACGACGAACCTCGCAGGACGCACCCTGGCCGACCTCATCACCGCGACACCGTCCCCGCTCACCCGGCTGCCCTGGGTGAACCACTCCTCGCCCCGGTGGGAACGGGAGCCGCTCCGCTTCGCCGGCGCCAACCTCGGGCTCGCCGCGATGTCGATCGCCGATGCGGAGAAGCGGATGACGGGTCGACGCTCACTCGCGGCTCGGGTCATGGCCCCGCTCGTCGGGCGCTGAGAGGCCGCCGGGCTCTGGCTACCGGCGCCTCGTCGCCCTAGGGTTGGCCCATGGTCAAACTCGACGATCTCGCCACCCTGCGACCGGAAGGCATCGACTTCGACGCCGTCGGCCACACCATCACGATAATGCCGACCGCGAAGACGCGGCGGCTCGGCCTCGGAGTGGACGACGTCCCGCTCGACTGGCAGGTGCTCTCCGACGGCAACACGGTCGGCTACATCGAGGCGGGACAGAACGTCATCCTCGCCTGGAAGCCGTCTCAGCTCGACGACGGACTCCCCGCAGAGGTCACGTCGATCGACGAGGCCGTCGAGTTTCTCGCGGCGGACAAGTCGAAGCCGCAGCACAAGCACAACAAACACCCGCACACGAAGAAGTAGCCGCGAGCGCGAGTCAGGAGCAGCTCGTCAGGCAGCTGGTCCGGCAGCTCGTCCGGCAGCTCGTCCGGCGGCTCGTCCGGCACCTCGTTCGCCATCGCGTCCGGCGAGGAGGGGCAGGAGGACCTCGCTCGTGAGGGGCGCCAGTCGCACGCCCCCCGCATCGGACGGCGCCATCCAGAGCAGTTCCTCGATCTCCGCGGATGCCTCGGGCCGTCCGCCCAGCGACACGAGAAACACCTCGGCGTCTACGACGTAGCCGGCCTCGTTCGCCGCGGGAGCGTGGAACCGTCCCAGGTACTCGAGGTGCTCCTCCCGCACGACCACGGCGAGCTCCTCCCCCAGCTCACGCATCAGCGCCTCCGCGGGCGTCTCGCCCGGGTCGATCTTGCCGCCGGCCTGCATGAATCGGTCCGTGCCTCGCTTGCGCACCAGCAGGAGCCTGCCGAGCGCGTCTTCGATGATCGCCGCGACGATGACGATGACACCGGTCGGTGCGGTCGGAATGGTCATGGCGCCAATCATGCCAGCCCCGATCCGAGGCCGTCCCGCTGATAGGGTCGTGACACATCGCGAATGGAGCGGACCGTGTACGAGCCGACAGCTGCCGGTCGCCCCCTCCCCGATTTCGACGGCGAGTGGTTGCCGCCGCAAGCCGGGCCGCCGGGTCGACCGAGCGGACGCCTGCGGTGGATCGCACTCCTCCTCACGCTCGCGCTGATCACCTCGGCGTCGTTTTGGGTCATAGCGAGTCGCCAGTACATCGTCGACCAGTTCGCCGTCTGGGGGTTCGACGAGAGCCCTGCGGTCGCCTCCTACGTCGAGCGCTCGACGATGAGCGGTCGCGGGGAGTTCCTCTTCCTCGCGAGCCGGCCGACCATCGCCGACGCGCGGCGGTTCACGGGCCTCTGCGGGAGCAGTGAGGAGGGCACCGGCGTCCTCGGGTGCTACGTTCCCGGAGACCGGTCGATCGTGCTCTTCGACGTCGTGGACGAGCGGCTCGACGGAATCGAGGAGGTCGTCGCCTCGCACGAGATGCTGCATGCGGCGTGGCATCGGCTCGGCGCCGACGAGAGGGCCCAACTGTCTCGCCTGCTCGAGACGGAGGCGGCCACGTTGTCGTCGGATGCGGCCTTCGTCGACCGGATGGCGCTCTACGCCCGGCTCGAACCGGGCGAGCGCAGCAACGAGCTGCACTCCATAATCGGCACGGAGGTCGCCGACCTGCCCCCAGCTCTCGAGCGGTACTACGCGCGGTACTTCACCGATCGCGCCGCCCTCATCGGCCTGCACGCGGCATCCAACGCGGTCTTCGTCGAACTGGAGGCTCGAGCGCAGGCGCTGAGCGTCGAACTGGAGAGCCTCCGTGCCACCATCGAGGCGGACTACGCCTCGTACAACGACGGCTACGACGCGCTCAACCGCGATGTCGATGTCTTCAATGCGCGGGCCGACGCGGGCAACTTCAGCGAACGCGCCCGCTCGGCGCTCATTGACCGGCAGGAGTCCCTCGACGCGCTGTTCGCATCGATCACCGCCCGCTCCGACACGTTCGACGCCAAATCGGCGGAACTCGAGTCGCTCAACGCCCAGACGGTGGAGCTCAATTCGAGCGTCAACATCGTTCCCCGCACGGGGGCACCGCCCGGTTGACCCGCGGGTAGCGTCGGAGAGACGGAAGAGACATTCCGCGAGCGCAGGACCGACCTTCGTCGCGGTCCGGTCTGCCGTGGCCGCGCTCGGACCTATCGTGACGATCAGCAACGTCGACGTCTGGTCCGCTCAACCTCGCTCTCGCGGTGCTCAATTGAGCCGGATCGCGCGCCGAGGAGTGTGCTGCACCGCTCAGTCACCGGCGCTCGGATCGTCGAGCTGGAACGCCCACTCCGGCAGCATGCCGCGGTCGAGCACCGCCCGCAGCACCTCCGCGAGCCCGTAGCGATGGTCGATCGATTCGGCTCCGCGCACGAATCGGTCGGCGACGCTGCTGCGGCCGAGCGCCCAGTTGAGCCAGGCGAGCATGCAGAGCAGGGGCGGCCTGCTCGCTCGCGGCGCACTCGCGGCGAGCCGCTTGACGACGGACAACGCCTTCTCGATGCGGGCGGGGTCGGGGCGCGGACCCTCACCGAGCATCAGCGGCCCGGTCTCGAGCGAGAGCACCGGTTCGCCCGCGGCGAATCTTCCGGCGTCGTCGAGCACGCGGTCGCCGGTCTCGAGATCGAAAGCCCACTGGAGCATGAGCACGTCGCGGAGAGCCGGCGACTGCGCCGCGTGGATGAGCACAGCCGCGTCCAGCTCGAGCATCCGCTCCGGCGGCTCGTCGAGGCAGGCCTCCGCGAAGGCGGGCAGGTCGTCGAGCTGCCACCGGGCGATGAGCACGTCGCGGTCGACGTCGCCCCGCACCAATTCCGCCTCGCGACACGGAGGTACGCCGCGATCCCTGCCCGACACTCGCGCACGACCCAGAGCTGCGGCGATCGTCCTGAGCTTCCGGGCCACCCGCTCCGTCGTCGCGAGATCGACGATGGGCAGCGCGGACCACGCCTCGATGTCGCCGAGCCGGTCGCGCTCGGCGGTCGGTATCGCGTCGTGCACGGCCGAGGCTGCTATGTCGGAGAGCGGCCTGCCGACCGCCGGACAATCGGGATCGAGAAAGGAGCCCCAGCCGTCCGCCGCGACGCAGAGGGCGTCGCGCACGAGGAACCCCGAGAAACGGAACCTCTCGAGGGCCGCACCGACGAACGCGGCGCGCGGTGGGGCGCCGTGAGCCGTGAAGGAGTCGCCGGTGTAGACGACCGGCACGACGGCATCCGCCCCGCCGAGTTTGCTGAGCACACCCACCATGCTCGTCGCTATGCGCCGACAGGTCTCGACCGGGGCCGCCGCTGGCGGGAGGTCGAACCGGATGGCCGCGCACGTGCGCTTGCCGCGGAAGGCGACCAAGACGATGCTCTCACACGGCGGGAAGCCGACGAGGCGCGGAACGAGAGCGAGGAAGTCGCTGGCTGTGGGGGTCGAGATCACGGTGGGCATGAACCCAGCATGATTCCGGTGCGCAGGAACCGGCGCACCGGACGGCGCTTCTGTGGACAGTCTCGTCGTGTGGACAACTCCCACACGGGAGCGACCTCGCGGGGCCTCAGGCGAAGATGTCTGAGATCTTCGCGATGTCGTCGGCTGACGCCTGCCAAGCGGTCGCGGCATCCGCGTTCTGCACGATCTGCTCCGGCCGCGTGGCGCCCGCGATGACGCTCGTGAGGCCCGGCTGAGCCAGCAGCCACGCGAAGGTCGCCTCCAGCATGGTGACGTCGCGGGCCGCACAGAATCTCTCGTATGCCTCGATGATGTCCCACGGCGCGTCGGCGAGCAGGTGCGACCGGATACGCATGATGCGACTGTCGACCGGTCCGCCCTCCCGGGAGAACTTGCCTGTCAACAGGCCGTTGTAGAGCGGGAAGAACGGGAGGAAGCCCAGGCCGTAGGCGTTGACGGCCGGCAGCACCTCACTCTCGGCCTCCCGCACCAGGAGGCTGTACTCGTTCTGGGCGGACACGAACTTCGGATGTCCCGCCATGGCCGCCACGTACTCCGCCTCCGCGACCTGCCAGCCCGCGAGGTTGGAGTGTCCGATGTAACGCACCTTGCCCTCCGTGATGAGGTCGTCGAGCGTGGAGAGCGTCTCCTCGATGGGGGTGAGCGGGTCGGGCGTGTGCAACTGGTAGAGGTCGATCCAGTCGGTTTGCAAGCGCCGAAGGGAGGCCTCGACGGCAAGTCGGATGTAGCGACGCGAGCCGCGCGCACCCCAGTCGGGCCCGTTCGCGCCGGCCATGTCCATGCCGAACTTCGTCGCCAGCACGATCTCGTGGCGCCGCGCGCCCAGCGAGTTGCCCATGAGTGTCTCGCTGAGGCCGCGCTCGGCGCCGTAGATGTCGGCGGTGTCGAAGAGCGTGACCCCCGCGTCGATGGCCGCGTGGATGACCGCGTCCGTTCCCTCCTGCGTCTCGGTCGGCGTGTCGGCGCGTCCAAAGTTGTTGCAGCCGAGGCCGATTGTGGAGACGCGGAGACCGCTCGCCCCGAGGTTGCGGTACTCGATGGTTGCCATCCCTCGATGCTAATCCGATCTGCCCCTCTCCTCCCCATGGGAGCGGAGTGCGAGGTCTCCCCGATGTCCGAAAAGCGCCAGAGCCGGGTCGGCATGCCGGGCTACAGTCGGTTCATGACCATCCGACCGGCTTCCCTCCCCCTTCCCGAGTACCTCGTGCGGCTGCCCAGCCCCATAGGCGACCTCGAACTGACGAGCGACGGCGACTCGGTGACGTCGCTGAGCATCGAGCGCGCCGGCCACCTGCCATTCGAGGGCCTGCCCGAGCGCTCGAATGACGTGCTGGAGACGGCCAAGCGTCAGCTGGCCGAGTACTTCGCCGGGGAGCGACGCGACTTCGCCGTGCCGGTGCGCCTCAGCGGCACGAGCTTCCAGAAGGCGGTGTGGAACGCGCTCGCTTCGATCTCGTGGGGTGAGGTCGCGTCGTATGGCACGATCGGCGTCGCGACCGGCCGACCGACCGCGGGGCGGGCGGTCGGCGGAGCCGTCGGCGCCAATCCGGTGCCGATTCTGGTGCCGTGCCATCGGGTACTCGCGTCCGACGGACGCATCACGGGATACAGCGGAGGCAACGGCATCCCGACGAAGGCGTGGCTGCTCGACCACGAGGGGATCGTCCACAAGACCGTCGCCGTGCAACCCGCGACCGTGGGCGCGCTCGCGTGAGCCCCGCGGAGCCCACGGCCCCGGGCCGGGGCCAGGGCCAGACAGTGACGACCCCGCCCAGCCTCGTGGTCGGCTCCGACGGCATCAGCCGCTGTGCCTGGACGGGCGCCGATCTCGAGTACCAGCGCTATCACGACGAGGAGTGGGGCACCCCTCTGCACGGCGACCGGGCACTCTTCGAGAAGCTCAGCCTGGAGGGTTTCCAGGCCGGGCTGTCGTGGATCACCATCCTGCGGCGCAGGGAGCAGTTCAGGGCGGCGTTCCACGGGTTTGATGTCGCCGAGGTCGCGGCCATGACGCCCGCAGACGTCGAGACGCTCATGCTCGACACCGGCATCATCCGCAACCGGGCCAAGATCGTGTCGACGATCGCCAACGCGCGCTTCACCCTCGCGCTGCAACGCACGAAGGCCGACGACGGCGCACTCGACCGCCTGCTGTGGAGTTTCGCTCCCCCGCCGCGCGCCGAGGCGTTGCTTTCGCTCGCCGACGTGCCCGCGGTGACCACGGAGTCGACAGCCATGAGCGAGGCGCTGCGCGCGTTGGGCTACCGCTTCGTCGGCCCCACCACGCTCTATGCCCTCATGCAGTCATCCGGCATGGTCGATGACCACGTAGCCGGGTGTGCGAGATCCCGCACGGCAGTCGACAGACCCTAGGCCCGCGGAGGATTCGGCTGCGTCGGGTATGACGACGGCTGTCTTGTTCGCGTTGCCACTCTAGGCGGCGGGCCGTGTCAGACGAAGAGCTCGAGCTGCCCCGGCTCGCCGAGCTCGAGGCGGACGCCCTCACCGGCGGCCCACTCGAGCAGCGACGGGATGTCGACGTGGTCGCGCCCCGCCGTTGCGAGGGCACGAACGAACACTCCCTTGCCCTTCTTGTTGAAGTGATTGAGAGCTTTCGAGCGGCCGTCTCCCGTCACCGTCACGACGCGGAGGTACGCGGTGTCGGCCCGCACGGGCAGGGCACCGAGCGCAGCGTACGATTCGGAGCGCAGATCGAGGATGAGACCGGGCTGGCGCTCGAGCAGCGCTGTGAGCGGGCCACTCCAGTGCTTCTTGAGGGGGAGCCCGGGCAGCTGCGAGTTGTGCGACAGGCGGTAGGCGGGAATGGGGTCACCGGCGCCGATGAGCCCGAAGAGCGCCGAGTTGATGAGCACGTGCTCATCAACCCATGCCCGCGCCGCGGGGTCGAGCGTCTCTGCGCCGAGGCCGTCGAACAGCACCCCGGTGTAACGTTCGATCGCGGGCATGACCGGCGACGAGGCGATGACACGGTTGCGGTCGATCTCGAAGCGCTGCTTGGGACCGAGGCCGAGGGCGGCCGTGGAGATCGCCAAGTTGCGGGAGAGGGTCTTGAGAGCCGACAGCGTCGCCTTGCGGCTCGCGGTCAGCTCGGGAAAGCTGAGAGCGGCAAGGTCGAGCGCACTGGCTTCGACACCGCCGTCACGCTTCGTCTCCGACGGGGGCAGCAGAACGAGCATCGACCGCTAGCCGGCGAGAAACGCGAGCGCCCGCTCGACCAGGTCGTCGAGCGGCTCGACCGAGTCGAGTGTGAGCCGCGGGATGCTGCCGCTCGGGCCTGACCACTCCGAGTACTCGTCGAGGCTCTGCTCGACGGCATGCCACGACGGTTCGGCGAGGTGGGGCAGGTTGCGCTGGCGAGCCTCGAGCCGCTCGCGATGGACGGCGAGGTCGGAGCAGACCACCTCGATGAACTTGAGCTTCTCGCCCGACCGCTCCGCGAGATTGACCCACTGCTCCCGGGCCGGCGCCACCGCGTTGACCGCGTCGATGATGACGCCGTGACCGGCCTGCATGACCAGCTCGGCGATCGTCTCCGCAACGAGATATGCGGCGAGGCCCGTGGGCTGGTCGGAGTCGATGCCGGCGCTCAGGATGGACGACTCGATCGGGTCGACCGACACGACGGGCTTGAGCAGTCGCGCGCCGATGAGCTCAGCGATGGCCGACTTCCCGGTTCCCGGAAGGCCGGCCATCGCGATGAGCATCCCTATCAGACCAGCTCGGCGTTGCGCGCCACGATGGTGACGGAGTTGTGCTCGACGGAGAGGAAGCCGTCCTCGGCGTTCGCCTTCACGACGGAGCCGTCGAGCGTAGTCACCCGCACCTCGCCCGCACCGAGGATGGCGAGGATGGGCTCGTGACCGGGCAGGATGCCGATCTCGCCCTCGGTGGTGCGCGCGACGATCTGCTTCGCCAGCCCCGACCACACCTCGTTGTCTGCGGAGACGACGCTGACCTTCAGGTCGGCCATGGTTAGCCGTTCTCCTTCTGAATGCGTGCCCACTGCTCTTCGACGTCGTTGATGCCACCGACGTTGAAGAACGCCTGCTCGGCAACGTGGTCGAACTCACCCTTGGTGATCGCGTCGAACGACTCGATGGTGTCCTTCAGCGGCACCGTCGAGCCCTCTACACCGGTGAACTTCTTCGCCATGTAGGTGTTCTGCGACAGGAACTGCTGGATGCGGCGCGCGCGCGACACTGTGATCTTGTCCTCTTCGGAGAGCTCGTCGACTCCGAGGATCGCGATGATCTCCTGGAGCTCCTTGTTCTTCTGGAGAATGGCCTTCACGGCGGTGGCGACGCGGTAGTGGTCGGCACCCAGGTAACGGGGGTCGAGGATGCGGCTGGTGGAGGTCAGCGGGTCGACGGCCGGGTAGAGGCCCTTCGACGCGATCTCACGGCTGAGCTCGGTTGTCGCATCCAGGTGGGCGAACGTGGTTGCCGGCGCGGGGTCGGTGTAGTCGTCGGCGGGCACGTAGATGGCCTGCAGCGAGGTGATCGAGCGACCACGCGTCGAGGTGATGCGCTCCTGGAGCACACCCATCTCGTCGGCGAGGTTCGGCTGGTAACCCACTGCCGAGGGCATACGGCCGAGGAGGGTCGACACCTCGGAACCGGCCTGCGTGAAGCGGAAGATGTTGTCGATGAAGAGCAGCACGTCCTGGTTCTTCACGTCGCGGAAGTACTCCGCCATCGTGAGCGCGGAGAGCGCAACACGAAGACGCGTTCCCGGCGGCTCGTCCATCTGGCCGAAGACGAGGGCGGTCTTGTCGAAGACGCCCGCCTCTTCCATCTCGGCGATGAGGTCGTTGCCCTCACGGGTACGCTCGCCGACACCGGCGAACACGGACACTCCACCGTGGTCCTGCGCGACGCGCTGGATCATCTCCTGGATGAGCACGGTCTTGCCGACGCCCGCTCCACCGAAGAGGCCGATCTTTCCGCCGAGCACGTACGGCGTGAGCAGGTCGATGACCTTGATGCCGGTCTCGAACAGCTCGGTCTTCGACTCGAGCTGGTCGAATGCCGGGGGCTTGCGGTGGATCGGCCAGCGCTCGGTGATCTCGATCGGCTCGCCACCCTCGTTGTTGAGGATGTCGCCAATGACGTTGAAGACCTTGCCCTTGGTGATGTCACCGACCGGCACGGTGATCGGCTCGCCCGTGTCGCGCACGTCCTGGCCGCGCACGAGGCCGTCGGTCGGGTTGAGCGCGATGGCGCGGACGAGATCGTCGCCAAGGTGCTGTGCGACCTCGAGCGTGATCTCGGTCGAGGTGCCCTCGATGGTGATCGTGGTCTTGAGGGCGTTGTAGATGCCGGGGATCGAGTCATGCGGGAACTCGATGTCGACGACGGGGCCGGTTACGCGGGCGATGCGACCGACACCGGTGGGCGTGGCCACATCCGGCGTAGTAGCGGGGGCTGAGGTAGTCATGGCTTCCCTATTCTCCTGGGGTTCTATTTCGCCGAGCTGAGGGCGTCTGCGCCGCCAACGATCTCGGAAATCTGCTGGGTGATCTCGGACTGGCGAGCGTTGTTCGACAGCCGGGTGTAGTCCTTGATGAGCTTGTCCGCGTTGTCGCTGGCCGACTTCATGGCCCGCTGGCGTGCGGCATGCTCGGATGCGGCCGACTGCAGCATGGCGTTGAAGATGCGGCTCTCGATGTAGACGGGGAGGAGCGCGTCGAGCACACTTCCCACGTCGGGCTCGAACTCGTAGAGCGGCAAGACGTCACTCGGCTCCGGGCTCTCGACACCCTCGACGACCTCGAGAGGAAGAAGTCGCACGACCTCCGCGACCTGCGTCACGACACTGACGAAGCGGTTGTAGACGATATGGATCTCGTCTACGCCACCCTCGCTCGCCGGCTGCACGAACTTGGCCACGAGGGCCTCGCCGATCGACTGGGCGGTCTCGAACACCGGCTTCTCGGTCGAACCCGTCCAGGTCTGCTCCGACGCACGCTTGCGGAACGCGAAGTTCGCGATCGCCTTGCGTCCGACGAGGTAGTAGACGACCTCACGCCCCTGGCTCTGCAGCAGGGCCGCGAGCTCCCCGGCTTCCTTCAGCACGTTGGAGCTGAAGGCGCCGGCGAGACCACGGTCGGAGGAGAAGATGACGATCGCAGCGCGTTCGATCTTCTCCGGTTCGGTCGTGAGGATGTGGTCGACGTTGGAGAACGTGGCGACAGCCGACACGGCGCGCGTCACAGCGCGTGAGTAGGGTCCGGATGCTGCGACCCGCTGCTGCGCCTTCTGGATGCGCGAAGCGGAGATGAGCTCCATGGCCCGAGTGATCTTCTTGGTCGTCTGGGCAGACTTGATTTTCTGCCGGTAGACCCGAAGTTGCGCTCCCATGTCTTTCTTCCTTTGGTTTCAGTAATCGGTTCGTCGGTTGGAGGCGGCTAGCGCTTCTGCTTGACGATCTTTTCCTGGTTGACGTCTTCCTTGGCGAGCTCCTCGAACTTCTCAGAACCGACGGAGAGGAGCGGCTTGCCCTCGCCCGTCTGGAACTCGAGCTTGAACTTGTCGACGCCCTCGCCGAGCGCCTTCACGACGTCGTCGCTCAGCACGTTCGTCTCGCGCAGGGTCGTGAGCACCTCGGTGTTGCGACCGAGGTAGTCGAGCAGTTCGCGCTCGAAACGCAGAACGTCTTCGATCGGAACCTCGTCGAGCTTGCCGTTGGTTCCGGCCCAGATCGAGACGACCTGGTCTTCGACCGGGTACGGCGAGTACTGCGGCTGGCGCAGCAGCTCGGTGAGGCGAGCGCCTCGGGCGAGCTGGCGACGGCTGGTCGGGTCGAGGTCGGACGCGAACATCGCGAAAGCCTCGAGCGAACGGTACTGGGCGAGCTCGAGCTTGAGCGTGCCGGAGACCTTCTTGATCGACTTCACCTGGGCGTCGCCACCGACTCGCGAGACCGAGATTCCCACATCGACGGCGGGACGCTGGTTGGCATTGAAGAGGTCGGACTGCAGGAAGATCTGGCCGTCGGTGATGGAGATCACGTTGGTGGGGATGTAGGCCGAGACGTCGTTCGCCTTGGTCTCGATGAGGGGCAGACCCGTCATCGAACCGGCACCGAGCTCGTCGGACAGCTTGGCGCAACGCTCGAGCAGACGCGAGTGCAGGTAGAAGACGTCACCCGGGTACGCCTCGCGTCCCGGCGGGCGGCGCAAGAGCAGCGATACCGCACGGTAGGCCTCGGCCTGCTTCGACAGGTCGTCGAACACGATGAGCACGTGCTTACCCGCGTACATCCAGTGCTGGCCGATGGCCGAACCGGTGTAGGGGGCAAGGTACTTGAAGCCGGCGGGGTCGGAGGCGGGGGCCGCGACGATCGTCGTGTACTCCATGGCTCCGGCATCTTCGAGCGCGCCCTAGATGGCGGCGATCGTCGAGCCCTTCTGGCCGATGGCGACTTAGATGCTGCGAACCTGCTTGTTGACGTCGCCCGACTCCCAGTTGGCCTTCTGGTTGATGATCGTATCGATCGCGATGGCCGACTTGCCGGTCTGGCGGTCGCCGATGATGAGCTGTCGCTGGCCTCGGCCGATCGGAATCATGGCGTCGATCGCCTTGATGCCGGTCTGCATGGGCTCGTGCACGCTCTTGCGGTGCATGACGCCGGGAGCCTGGAGCTCGAGGGCGCGACGGCCCTCCGCCACGATCTCGCCGAGCCCGTCGATGGGGGCGCCGAGGGTGTCGACGACACGACCGAGGTAGGCGTCGCCCACGGGTACGGACAGCACCTCGCCGGTGCGAGTCACCTCCATGCCCTCCACGATGCCGATGAATTCGCCGAGCACTACGACGCCGATCTCGTTCTCGTCGAGGTTCTGTGCAAGGCCCAGGACCCCGTTCGAGAACTTGATGAGCTCGTTTGCCATGACGCCGGGGAGACCCTCGACGTGGGCGATGCCGTCCGCGGCGTCGATCACGTAGCCGACCTCCGTGGTGGAGGAGGCGCCGGGCTCGTAGGCCTTGACGAAGTCTTTCAGCGCGTCGCGGATCTCATCCGGGCTGATTGTTAGTTCTGCCATCTTCTTTTTCCTCTTCTGGTGGAAAGTCTGTGCAGCCGCGCCTAGGCGAGCTGAAGCCTGAGTTCGTTGAGTCTGGATGCGACGCTGCCGTCGATGATCTCGTCACCCAGTTGCACGCGAACTCCGCCGACGAGCGCCGGGTCGATCACGTGGTTGATGCGCAGTCCGCGGCCGTACGTCGCTGACAGGGCGCTCGAGAGGCGGAGGAGCTGCTCGGGAGACACCGCGGAGGCTGTCGTGACGGTCGCGACGGCGAGCCCCGCCTCGTCGGCCACGATGGTGGTCGCGAACTTCAGCAGCTCGGCGATGCGGCGGCCGCGAGGCTGCTGCACGAGGTGCGAGACGATGGCGATGGTCTGCGAGCTGGCCTTCGAGCGCAGCAGGCGTTCGACGAGCGCAGCCTTCGACTCATCGGAGCCCAGCTTGCTGCCGACCGCGAGCTCGAGTTGCGGGTTGGCGCCGACAGCCGCACCGAAGGAAAAGAGCTCCCCCTCGGTGTTCGCCGAGGGAGCCGACTGGGCCAGGGCCCGGATTCCGATCTCCTCGATGCCGGCGAGAAACTCGTTCTCGGTCGACCAGGCGTTGGTGACGATGACAGCGAGAAGCTGCCGGGCCGTCTCGTCGATCGAGGCGAACACGGCGTTCACGATGGAGCGCTTCGCGTCGGCGTCACCCGAGGGATCGGCGAGAGCAGCACGCAACTGGAAGGAGGTGCCGAGCACACGACCGGCGGCGAGCAGTTGCTCGCCCGTAGCCAGTGTGACCTTGCCACCGAGTCCCGCAAGTGCCGCACGCGAGGTGGAGAGTGCTTCTCTCGTTGCCGAACCCATTACTTGCCTGCCTTGACCTTCTCTGACGACTCCAGCTCGGCGAGGAAGCGGTCGACGACGGCCGACGCCTTCTTGTCGTCGCTGAGGCTCTCACCGATGACGCCCGATGCGAGGTCGATGGCAAGCGTGCCCACCTCGGAACGGAGCGAGATGATCGCGCTCTGGCGCTCGGCCTCGATCTGCGCCTTGGCGCTCGCGGTGACGCGGGCAGCCTCGACGGTCGCCTGCTCCTTGAGTTCCGTGATGATCGCCGTGCCGTCGATGCGGGCCTGCTCGCGAATACGAGCCGCCTCGGCGCGAGCCTCGGCGAGCTGCTTCTTGTATTCCTCGAGAGCAGCGTCGGCTTCCGCCTGCGCGTTCTCGGCCTTCTTGATGCCGCCCTCAATGAGTTCGGCACGAGCATCCAGGGTCTTCCGCATTGCGGGGAGGACCACCTTCCAGAACAGGAAGAGGATGATCACGAAGGGGATGATCGACCACACGATGTCGTAGATCTCGGGGATCAACGGATTCTTGGTGGTCTCACCGGCCGCCGCCGCAAATGCGAGTGCGTTGAGCATGGGATTCCTTAGCGGGATCGGTTACTGGAAGATGAAGTACGTGGCGATGCCGATGAAGGCCAGCGCCTCGGTGAAGGCGATACCGATGTACATGAGCACCGTGAGGCGACCCTGCAGTTCCGGCTGGCGCGCGACGGACTCGATGGTCTTGCCGACGACGATGCCTACACCGATTGCCGGGCCGATGGCTGCGAGGCCGTAACCGACGGTTGCGATGTTTCCGTTGAGCTCAGCGACGATGGATGTTGCGTCCACGTTGTGGGTTCCTTCCGTGATGTCGGTGCGGGCGATCGCCCACACCGTGCTTGATTTGGTGCTCGGTGCTCGTGAGAGCGCTTAGTGCTCGTCTGCCAGCGCGAGCTGGAGGTAGACAGCGGTCAAGAGGGTGAAGACGTAGGCCTGCAGGACTGCGACGAGGATCTCGAAGAACGTGAAGACGATGCCGAAGGCAAGGGTTCCGATCCCGAAGAAGCCCAGGAAACCGGTGTTTCCGTCGCCGAGGAAGAAGAACTGGGTGGCCGAGAAGAACAGCACGAGCAGCAGATGTCCGACGATCATGTTCATGAGCAGTCGCAGTGTGAGCGTGATCGGGCGGAGAACGAAGGTGGAGACGAACTCGATCGGCGTGACGATGATGTACAGCGGCCACGGCACTCCGGGCGGGAACAGCGCGTTCTTGAAGAACGCGCCCGGGTGCTTCTTGACCCCCGCGTAGATGAATACGACATAAGCCACGATGGCGAGCAGGAGCGGAACGCCTATGACCGCGGTTCCGGCGACGTTCAGCCCCGGGATGATGCCGGTGAAGTTCATCACGATGACCATGAAGAAGATCGTGGTGAGGATGGGCAGGAACCGCGCGCCATCCTTCTTTCCCAGCAGGTCTTCGGCGATGTTCACGCGCACGAGGTCGAGGCCCATCTCCACGGCGCCCTGGAAGCGGCCGGGGATGAGCTTCATGCGGCGCGTGCCGAGCCAGAAGATCAGCACGATGACAACGACCGCGAGCAGACGGATGAGCACGATGCGGTTCATCTCGAACGGCGAGCCGACGAAGAGAACGCCCTCGGGGAAGAACTCATTGATCGACGGGGCGTGGAACGCCCCCTCACCGTGCTCGTCGTCAGCGGCGAAGGGAAGTAGCGGGGTCAAAGCGAGGTGTAACAGCGCTAACTCCTGAATCGGGGACGTGCAAGCACGGCGATGGAAAAGTGGGGGTTTGTCTTAGGAGAGCCTATCAAGAGAACTCGCTGTGAACGAATCCGCCGGCGTTCTCTATTACTCCGACGTCGTGCGCTCCGTCTCGCCGTCCGCGGCTTTCGGCGAACCGGGAAGCTCGACGTCGACGTAGGGCTGGCGGCTGCGCGCGATGACGACGACGTCGACCACGAGGCTGCCCACGACACCCACGATGACCGTGACCAGAAGCACCACATTGTTGATCCAGGGCTGGTCTTTCAGCAAAATCAACAGCACCAGGAAGATGGCGAACTTGAGAAGCCATCCTCCGAGCACTGTGATGAAGAACAGCGGGTTGAGAAAGTCGGAGTGGGCGATACGGTTGGCCACCAGGATGCTGCCCGCCGTGACGCCGAGGAACAGGAATGCCATGGCGGCACCCACCAGCGCGCTGACCAGCCCGACGCCACCGTCGACGAGGTAGCCGACGATCGAGCCGAGTACCGCGAGGACGACCGCGAAGAGCCCCCCGTATCGGATGGTGTTCTTCAATACCGGCATGGCGCTATTCACAGCGAGAGCCCTTTCGTGTCGTTGTGGGCGTCGGACACCGCTTCGGCCTCCCGCTCAAAGGGCGTGCGGCTGCGGCGGAGTGGGCCGAGGGTGACGATCGCGCAGACGAGGAGTCCGACGCCCACCAGCACGGCGGCATACACGAACGGCAGGAACATGAACGACAGGCAGCCGACGGCGATCACCGCGGTCCAGCCGTAGAAGATGAGCACGGACTGCAGGTGGCTGTGGCCCATGTCGAGCAACCGGTGGTGCAGGTGCAGGCGGTCGGCCGAGAACGGCGACTTGCCCTTGCTCAACCGACGGACGACCGCGAGCGCGAAGTCGAGCAGCGGGATGAGCAGCACGGCGAACGGCAGCAGGATCGGGATGAAGGCGGGAAGCAGGTAGGCCGTGAAGATGTCGGGCTGGTCGAGGAAGCCCGGGTCGACCTGGCCCGTGACCGAGATGGCGGACGCCGCCATCAGCAGACCGACGAGCAGCGCACCGGCGTCACCCATGAACATCTTCGCGGGGTGGAAGTTCAGCGGCAGGAAGCCGAGGCACGCTCCGATGAGCACGGCGGTGATGAGCGACGCGAGGTTGAAGTACTCCGACTGTCCCTGCGACGCGGCGAGCACGTAGCTGTAGATGAAGAAGACACCGTTGGCGATGATCGCCACGCCCGCGACGAGTCCGTCGAGGCCGTCGATGAAGTTGATGGCGTTCATCACGAGGACGACCGCGAGCACGGTGATGACGAGCGACACCATGGGCGGCGGGATGAAATAGCCGCCGATGGGGAGGGTGTAGATCTGGATTCCCGACCAGGCGAGCGCGCCAGCGGCGATGATCTGCCCCGCGAGCTTCGTCATCCAGTCGAGGTCCCATACGTCGTCGGCGACGCCGATGAGCACGATGATGAGCGAGGCGGTGAGGAGGCCGAATATCTTCAGCGGCTCGGAGAAGATGAGACTGAGCCCCGGCAGTTGTGACGCTATCGCGAACGCCACGACGATGCCGAGGAACATGGCGATACCGCCGAGGCGCGGGGTCGGCCGCGTGTGCACGTCGCGCTCGCGCACCTTGGGGTAGAGCCGGTAGCGGTGGCTCAGCTTGAGGATCAGGAAGGCGAAGCCGAAGGTGACGACGGCCGACACGCCCGTGACGATGACGTAGAAGATTATTCGCACCGGTCGCCGACAATCTCGCGGATGGCGGCGTCGCTGATGACCCCGCTACGCACGATGCGGAGCTTCCCGTCCGGGCGCAGCAGCCCTGTCGCATCCACGATGGTCGACCCGGTCGCGGCGGCCGCCCCGGGGTAGTCCGTGCCCGCGGCGCCGTCGTCGAGGTAGACGGCCACGCTGTCGCCCAGCATGCCCTCGGCCTCCTGGGCGGTCATTGCGGCGGGCTGTCCGGTCAGGTTGGCGCTCGACACGGCCAGCGGACCGGTCTCGGAGAGGATCTCGAGCACGACCCGGTTCGACGGCATCCGAACGGCGACCGTGCCGTTGGTGTCGCCGAGGTCCCAGTTGAGCGACGCCCTGGCGGGCAGGATGACCGTGAGTCCCCCGGGCCAGAACGCGGCGACGAGCGCGCGGACCTCGTCGGGCACGCCGTCGGCCAGCGCGTCGAGTGTGGGGATGCCCGGGATGAGCACGGGCGGCGGCGACTGGCGTCCGCGGCCTTTCGCCGCGAGCAGTCGAGCGACGGCCTTCGGCTGGAACGCGTCAGCAGCGACCCCGTAGACGGTGTCGGTCGGCACGACCACAAGCTGGCCCCTGCCGATCGCCGATCGTGCGAGCCGCATGCCGGTGAGCAGCTCCGTATCAATCGAGCAATCGTAAATGGGGGCCATGTCTCGTTCATGATACCGGCAGCCGGCCGGACGTGACCTCAACGCTGGCGGTAGCGTTGGTACCGCCGCGATCGAGTGCGGTGGGAACCCGGGGGGCCGACGAGTGAGTTTGCTGTTCATCTTCGATATGGACGACGTGTTGTACGACTACGACTGGTCGGCACGGATGGCGGGGATGACGCGGATGACCGGCCTGTCGCTCGAACAGTTGCGCGAGCGATGGTGGACGCCCGAGGGTGAGATCGCGGCGGAGGCGGGCGGTTTCGCGTCTGGCGCCCACTACCTCGAGGCCCTCGAGGCGGCGCTCGGCACTCCCGTCGACGAGACGGAATGGGTGCGGGTGCGGGGCGAGGCGATGACTCCGCGGCCCGGATGTCTCACAGCCGTGCGGCGCGCAGCGGAGCTCGGCGTCGTGACGCTGCTCACGAACAACGGCGTGCTCGCCGCCGAGCACCTTCCCACGCTCGCGCCCGAGCTCGTCGACATCTTCGGCCACCACCTCTACACGACGAGCCACTACGGGGCGCGCAAGCCAGACCCGCTCGTGTTCGAGCGCGTGCTCGCAGCGTATGGCGTTCCGGCGCACGACGCCTTCTTCGCCGACGACATGCCCGAGAACGTGGCGGGCGCCGAGAGCGTGGGCATCACCGCACACCTGTATTCGTCTCCCGACGAACTGCTCGAGGCGATCGAGGGTTTCGCGGCCGGTCGCTGAGCCCGCCGGTGACTGGGCAGGCCAGACGCTGAATGCGGTGGCCTACGCCCGCAGCGCGCTCGTCGCGCGGTCGCGCCCGACGAGGTCGCGATGGGAAGCGATCGCGCGCCAGCCGTCGGCTCGCAACAGCGCCGCGATCTCACCGGACTGCAGCTCACCGTGCTCGATCACGAGCGTGCCGCCGCTGTGCAGCAGCCGCGTCGCGGTCGCCGACACCTTACGGACGACGTCGAGGCCGTCCTCGCCGCCGTAGAGTGCGATCTCGGGGTCGAACAGCCGAACCTCGGGATCGCGCGGGATGGCGGCACTCGGGATGTACGGCGGATTGGAGATGACGACGGCGACCGTGCCGTCGAGCTCGGGCAGCGCGACCGCGAGGTCGGTGAAGACCGGTGTCGCGTTGGTCGCGCCGCTCTCGCGGAAGTTCTGCTTGGTCCAGACGAACGCGAGCGGCGAGACCTCGACACCGTAGACGCGGGCGTGGGGCACCTCGGTCGCCATGGCGAGGGCGATCGCGCCGGTGCCGGTGCCCAGGTCGACCGCGATGGGTCCATCGACGAACTCGGGGACCGTGGCCGCGCGCAGCGCATCAATCGCGAGCTGCACGACCTGTTCCGTCTCGGGGCGTGGCACGAAGACGCCGGGACCGACCGCGAGGTCGAGCGAGCGGAACGGCGCCCGACCGGTGATGTGCTGAAGGGGTTCGCGCGCGGCACGGCGTTCGACCAGCTCGACGACGCGCTCGGCGTCGATCGGGAGGATCGCGGCATCCGTCACCGCCTTCGCCTGCACCTCGCCACGGTTGAGCCCGAGCACGTGGCCGATCAGCAGCTCCGCATCGACACGGGGGTCGGGCACCCCCGCGAGGGTGAGCAGCGAGACGGCCCCCGTGAGGGCCGTCTGCACCGTGGCTTCTTCGGAAGATGACATGTGATGGTTTCGGTGATGAGCCGGCGGCGATCAACCGACCGGCGGGTTGCGGCTAGTCTTCGCTGCCGATGTCGGCGAGCTGGGCCTCTTCGTCGGAGGCGATGCACGACTGGATGACGGGCTCGAGTGCCCCGTTCATGACGGCGTCGAGATTGTACGCCTTGTAGCCGGTGCGGTGGTCGGCGATGCGGTTCTCGGGGAAGTTGTAGGTGCGGATGCGCTCTGAACGATCCATGGTGCGGATCTGGCTCTTGCGGAAGACCGAGGCCTCGGCGTCTGCCTCCTCCTGGTAGCGCGCGAGGATGCGGGCACGCAGCACGCGCATGCCGGCCTCGCGGTTCTGCAGCTGCGACTTCTCGTTCTGCATCGCGACCACGATTCCCGTCGGGAGATGGGTGATGCGCACGGCGGAGTCGGTCGTGTTGACCGACTGGCCGCCGGGGCCGCTCGACCGGTAGACGTCGATCTTGAGGTCGTTCTGGCTGATCTCCACCTCTTCCGGCTCGTCGACCTCGGGGAACACGAGCACCCCGGCCGCCGACGTGTGGATGCGGCCCTGCGACTCGGTGGCGGGCACTCGCTGCACGCGATGAACGCCGCCCTCATACTTCAGGTGCGCCCAGACCCCCTCGGCGGGGTCGGTCGACGACCCCTTGATGGCGAGCTGGACATCCTTGTACCCGCCGAGGTCGCTCTGGGTCGACGTGATGATCTCCGTCTTCCACTTCTTCGACTCGGCATAGTGGAGGTACATGCGCAGGAGGTCGGCGGCGAACAGTGCCGACTCGGCACCGCCCTCCCCCATCTTGATCTCCATGATGATGTCGCGACCGTCGTTGGGGTCACGCGGGATGAGCAGCCGCCGGAGCGTCTCCTCCGCCTGTGCGAGCGTCTCCGTCATGCCGGGGATCTCGGCCGCGAACGACTCGTCCTCCCCCGCCATCTCGGTGGCGGCCTTGAGGTCGTCGGTCAACTGGTTCCACTCGTGGAACGCGGCCACGATGCGGCTCAGTTCCGCGTAGCGGCGGTTGACCTTCTTGCTCCTGGCCGGGTTCGAGTGCAGTTCCGGATCAGCCAGCTGTTCCTGAAGTGACTCGTGCTCGGCCAGCAGCGACTGTACCGACTCGAACACGGTTCAATCTTCCTTGGTGCTCGCGGAGCCCGGCAGGGACTTCTGAATCTGCATGAGGAACTCGACGTTCGACTGCGTCTCGCGAAGCTTGCTGAGCACGATCTCCAGCGCCTGCTGCTGGTCGAGGCCCGCGAGGGCGCGACGCAGCTTCCAGGTGACCTTGACCTCGTCGACGCCGAGAAGCATCTCCTCGCGGCGCGTGCCGGAGGCGTTGATGTCGACGGCCGGGAAGATGCGCTTGTCGGCGAGCTGGCGCGAGAGACGCAGCTCCATGTTGCCGGTGCCCTTGAACTCCTCGAAGATGACCTCGTCCATCTTGCTGCCGGTCTCGACGAGAGCGGTCGCGATGATGGTGAGCGATCCGCCGTCTTCGATGTTGCGGGCGGCTCCGAAGAAGCGCTTCGGCGGGTAGAGCGCCGCGGAGTCGACGCCACCGGACAGGATGCGACCCGACGCCGGGGCGGTCAGGTTGTAGGCGCGGCCCAGGCGGGTGATCGAGTCGAGCAGCACGACGACGTCGTGGCCCAGCTCGACGAGACGCTTCGCACGCTCGATGGCGAGCTCGGCAACCGTCGTGTGGTCTTCGGCGGGGCGGTCGAACGTCGAGGCGATGACCTCGCCCTTGACCGTGCGCTGCATGTCGGTGACCTCTTCGGGACGCTCGTCGACGAGAACGACCATGAGGTGGACCTCGGGGTTGTTCTTGGCGATGGCATTCGCGATGGCCTGCAGCACGAGGGTCTTACCCGCCTTCGGAGGCGAGACGATGAGACCGCGCTGGCCCTTGCCGATCGGCGACACGAGATCGATGATGCGGGTCGACAGTTTCGCCGACTCGGTCTCGAGACGCAGGCGCTCCTGCGGGTACAGCGGCGTGAGCTTGCTGAACTCGACGCGGGTGGCCGCCTCCTCGATGGAGAGGCCGTTGATCGAGTCGATCTTGACGATCGCGTTGTACTTCTGGCGCCCCTGGCCCTGGTCCCCGTCACGCGGCTGGCGGATGGAACCGACGACGGCGTCACCCTTGCGCAGGTTGTACTTCTTCACCTGGCCGAGCGAGACGTAGACGTCGTTGTTGCCCGGGAGGTATCCCGATGTGCGCACGAACGCGTAGTTGTCGAGCACGTCGAGGATGCCGGCGACGGGGATGAGCACGTCGTCTTCGGTGATCTCCGGCTCGAAGTCGTCGCCGACGGGGCCACGGCCACGCTTGCGGTCGCGGTAGCGGTTGCGTCCGCCGCGGTCTGACTCGTCGTCGAGGGGGATGTTGCGCTCGTCGCCGCGGTTGTTGCCGCCCGCGACGCGGCCGGCGCGCTGCTGGTTGCCCTCACCCTGCTGGCGGTCATTCTGCTGGGCGTTGCGGTCGCCCTGGCGCTCCGGCTGCTGGCGGTCGCCGCCACGCGGCTCGTTCTGCTGCGGCTGGCGCTGCTCGTTCTGCTGCGGCTGGCGGCCGTTCTGCTGGCCGTCGTTCTGCCGGTCGCCCTGCTGGCGGTCGCCGTTCTGGCGGTCGCCGTTCTGGCGGTCGCGACGGTTGCGGTTGCGTCCACGAGACGAACCGGCCTCGCGAGTCTCGCCGTCGGACTGCTCGTCGGAGTCGTTCGAGCCCTCGGAGGTGGCAGGCGCGTCGGCGGAGGGCAGCTCGATCGAGCTCAGCGCCTCGGCCTTCTCGGCGTCGGTCTTCTCGACGTTCTGGGCGTCGTTCTTCTGGCCACGGCCCGACTGGCGGCGCTGGCGCGGCTCGCGCGTTGCGGGCACCTCGTCGAGACCGATGTCGAGGCCGGACTCGGCCTGGTTGACGTGGGCGCTCGCGCGGCGGGGGCCGTCGGCATTGCGTCGGCCGGAGTTACGACCACCCGTGCTGTCGGCGCCGGCGCCGCTGTCGGTGCTGCCGGCGGTACGGCCCCCGACGTCTTCGGCGGCGAGCACGTCCGTCTCCTCTGCGAGAGGGGCGTGCTCGGTGATGCTGCCCGCGGCCGCGACGGCGGACTCGGTGATGGTCGCGGCGGCTGCGGCCGCAGCGGCGGCAATGGCCTCGGCGTCGGCGGTCGTCGCGCGGCGTGAGACACGCTTCTTCGCGACGGGCGCGGCGGGCGGCGCTTCGACGACAGGCGGCGCTTCGACGACAGGCTCTGCGGGCGCCTCGGGCGCGGCGGGAGCGTCGACGGTCTCAACGGAGCCTTCTCCGGCGGAGGGGGCCGACGCGTTCTGGATCTCGTTGATCGCGGTCACGAGCTCTCCCTTGCGGAGTTTGGACGCGCCGCTCAGGCCCAACTCGGCGGCGAGCGCCTGGAGTTCGGGGAGACGGAGGGTGCTCAGGTTCGAGGGTGCATCCGTGCTCGATGCACGGACATTGACGTCAGTCACTACTGGAGTTCCTTTCCCCTACCGCGGACGAGATGGCGGTGGAGAGGTGATAGATCGCCCCGTGTCTGTGCGGGTGCACAGGAATCTACTTGGGCGATGCGGGTTGAATTGCACACCGGGCGTTACCAGAACAGTCGACGTTCCGTTGCTCCACTGGGAAGGAAGCTGAAGGCGGTGGCTAGGCCACCGCTTCTACCGGGTGCGCACTAACAGTAGCACCTTTGAAGTCGACGGCCAGCATGAGCGACTGCCAGGGTGTCGCGGCGTTATCGGCCACGAGTTGCGCGGCGACGAGGCGTTGGGCGGGGTCGCTGCAGAGCACGAGGAGCGAAGGGCCGGCACCCGAGACGACCGCCGCGAGGCCATTCTTGCGCAGCACCTGGATGAGGCTGTCGGTCTCCGGCATCGCGCTCGCGCGGTAGCTCTGGTGCAGCTTGTCCTCCGTCGCCGCGAGCAGCAGTTCGGGGCTCTGGATGAGGGCCGCGATGAGGAGGGCGGAGCGCGACACGTTGAAGATCGCGTCCTCGTGCGGCACCGACGACGGCTGGAGGCTGCGCGCGAGCGCCGTCGACATCGTCGACTCCGGAACGCACACGAGCGGGGACACACCGCGGTGCACGATGAGCTTCTTGTGCTGCGGCCCCTCAGGCGTGACCCACGCGATCGTGAGTCCGCCGAAGAGTGCGGGCGCGACGTTGTCCGGGTGCCCCTCCATCTCGGTGGCGAGACGCAGCAGACCGACCGAGTCGATCTCGACGATGCCCTCGAGCAGTCCCTTCGCCGCCATGATGCCGGAGACGATGGCGGCACCGGATGATCCGAGCCCACGCCCGTGCGGGATGACATTGTGCGCCTCGAGGTTGAGGTTCGGCAGCTCGAAGCCGAAGGAGGCGAAGGTGTGCGCGATCGCCGTCACGACGAGGTTCGACTCGTCGGTGGGAACGTCGCCGCGGCCGACTCCGTGCACGTCGACGAAGACTCCCGGTTCGGCGCGCACCGACACGTGCAGTTCGTCGTAGAGCGAGAGCGCGAGACCCAGCGTGTCGAAGCCCGGGCCGAGGTTGGCCGTCGTCGCGGGCACCTTGACGGTGACAGACCGGCCGGTGAGGTCGGGAGCCGCCTGCAGGCTCATGCCTTGCTCAGCCCGAGAACGCTTGCGATCTCGGCCGTGTCGACCGGCACGATCGTCGGCGTGATCTCGTCGCCCGTCGCGGTGCGGAGCGCCCACTGCGGGTCTTTGAGGCCGTGGCCCGTGACGGTGAGCACGACGGTGGAGCCCTTCGGGATCTCTCCCGCGTCGGCGCGCTCGAGAAGGCCCGCGACGCTGATGGCCGAGGCCGGCTCGACGAAGATGCCGACCTCGCCGGCGAGGATGCGGTAGGCCTCGAGGATGCGGTCGTCGTCGATGGCGCCGAAGTAGCCGTCGGTTGCCTCGCGTGCCGCGAGAGCCAGCTCCCACGACGCCGGGTTGCCGATGCGGATCGCGCTCGCGATGGTGTCGGGGTGCTTGACGACGTGACCGAGCACGATCGGCGCCGAGCCCGACGCCTGGAACCCGAACATCCGGGGCAGCTTCGTGGTGGCGCCGCGCTCGAGCTCTTCGGCGTAGCCGCGGGAGTAGGCGGTGTAGTTTCCGGCGTTGCCGACCGGGAGGATGTGGATGTCAGGGGCGTCGTCGAGCACCTCGACGACCTCGTAGGCCGCCGTCTTCTGCCCGTTGATGCGGTCGGGGTTCACCGAGTTGACGAGGTGGACGGGGTAGTTCGCGGAGAGGTCGCGGGCGATGTCGAGGCAGTCGTCGAAGTTGCCCTGCACCTGCAGCAGCTCGGCGTTGTGCGCGATGGCCTGGCTCAGCTTGCCCAGCGCGATCTTGCCCTCGGGCACGAGCACGACGGCCTTGATGCCGGCGTGTGTGGCGTACGCGGCGGCGGACGCCGACGTGTTTCCCGTCGAGGCACAGATGACGGCCTTCGCGCCGTGCTCGACGGCCTTCGAGATGGCCATCGTCATTCCGCGGTCTTTGAACGAGCCGGTCGGGTTCATCCCCTCGTACTTCACCCACACCGTCGCGCCGGTGCGAGCGGAGAGAGCCGGTGCCGGCAGCAGCGGCGTGCCGCCCTCACCGAGAGTGACCACGGGCGTGGCATCCGTGATGTCGAGACGATCGCGGTACTCGTTGAGAACTCCGCGCCACTGTCGGCTGATCACTCTGCTGTTTGGCACTTACAGTCCCTCAACTCTCAGTACGGACACGACGGCACTCACGACTTCGTTGCCGCCGAGGGCCGCGACTGTTGTTGCGAGCGACGCCTCGGTTGCTTCATGGGTGACGATTACAAGGGTAGCGGTGGGCAGCTCGACGTTCTTACCGTCGCTTACGGATTGTGACACAGCCTCGACCGAGACGCCGTGCTCGCTGAACAGGCTCGCGATGGTGGCGAGCACGCCCGGCTGGTCGACGACCTTGAGGGTGATCTGGTAGCGGGTGCGCACGCTCGAGATGGGCAGCACCGCCATGTTGGCGTGCGTCGACTCGGCGACGCCCGGCCCGCCGATGACGTGGCGACGGGCCGCGGAGACCAGGTCGCCGAGAACGGCGGACGCCGTCTCGAGCCCGCCGGCACCCGCGCCGTAGAACATGAGGTCGCCCGCGGCCTCGGCCTGGACGAAGACCGCGTTGTTGGCACCATGGACGGCCGCGAGCGGGTGGGCCGCGGGGACGAGGGCGGGATGCACGCGCGCCGAGACGCCGAACTCGCCGGTGCGCCGCCCGTCGCGTTCGATCTCGATGCGCTCGCAGATGGCGAGCAGCTTCACGACGTAGCCGGCCTTGCGCGCCGCGTCGACCTGCTCGGCCGTGATCTCCGTGATGCCCTCGCGGTACACCGACTCGAGCGGCACCGTGGTGTGGAAGGCGAGGCTCGCGAGGATGGCCGCCTTCTGGGCGGCGTCGTAGCCGCCGATGTCTGCGGTCGGGTCGGCTTCCGCGTAGCCGAGCTCGGTCGCCGTGGCGAGCGCCCCCTCGAGCGTGTCGCCGTTGACATCCATGCGGTCGAGGATGAAGTTGGTCGTGCCGTTGACGATGCCGAGGATGCGCGTGACGCGGTCGCCCGCGAGGCTGTCGCGGAGCGGGCGGATGATGGGGATCGCGCCGCCGACCGCGGCCTCGTAGTACAGCTGCGCGCCGACCTGCTCTGCGGCGTCGAAGAGCTCGGGACCGTGCGTCGCGAGCAGCGCCTTGTTGGCGGTGATGACGTCGGCGCCGGAGTTGATGGCCTGCAGGATGTAGGTGCGCGCCGGCTCGAGCCCGCCCATGAGCTCGACCACGATGTCGGAGCCGAGGATGAGGCTCTCGGCGTCGGTCGTCAGCAGGTGCCCGGGGATCGCCGGGGTGCGCTCGGCCTCGACGTCGCGCACGGCGACTCCGACGAGCTCGAGGCCCGCGCCGGAGCGGTTGGCGAGTTCGTCGCCGTGCTCCAGCAGGAGTGCGGCCACCTGGGCGCCGACGCTGCCGCCGCCCAGGAGGGCGACGCGGAGGTTGCGGTACTCGATCATTCGCTGTCCTTCATCGAGTTGTCGTTCATCGCGGGCCTTCCAATCCAGCATCCCTGCTGAGTAGATCGTGTTCTGTCTCGCCACGGACGATGACGCGAGCCTCGCCGTCGCGCACGGCGACGACGGCCGGACGCGCGAGGTAGTTGTAGTTGCTCGCCATGACCCAGCCGTAGGCGCCAGTGGCGGGCACGCCCAGCAGGTCGCCCGGCCGCACGTCGCTGGGCAGGTAGTCGGCGTGCACGACGATGTCGCCGCTCTCGCAGTGCTTGCCCGCGACGCGCACGAGGGCGGCATCGGCGGTCGAGCTGCGGTTCGCGATGCGTGCCGAGTAGTTAGCCGCGTACAGGGCGGGGCGGATGTTGTCGCTCATGCCCCCGTCGACGGAGACGTACTTGCGTACTGCCCCGGTAGCCGCGCCGGGGGCCGCCCCGTCTGTCACGAGCACGTCTTTGATGGTTCCGACCGTGTACAGCGTGGTGGTCGACGGGCCCACGATCGAACGACCGGGCTCGATGGCGATCACGGGCACGGGCACGCCGTACTCGGCGGCGAGTCGCGAGACGCTGTCGGCCAGGTCGGCGGCGAGGGTGTCGATGGGCAGGGCCTCGTCGGCACTCGTGTAGGCGATGCCGAAGCCCCCGCCGAGGTTGAGCTCAGGCACCGGGCCTCCCTCGAGCAGCTCGACGTGCACCGCGAACAGCCGGCGAGCCGCCTCCGCGAAGCCGTCGCTCTCGAAGATCTGCGAACCGATGTGCGAGTGGAGACCGAGGAACCGCAGTGACGGGTGCGACCGGATGATGGCGACCGTCTCCGCCACGTCGGCGAGCGGTATGCCGAACTTCTGGTCTTCGCGGGCGGTCGCGAGGTACTCGTGCGTGCTCGCGTGCACGCCGCTGTTCACGCGGAGACGCACGGCCTGCACGCGGGAATGGCGGGCAGCGGCATCCGCCACCCGCTCGATCTCGATGAGACTGTCGATGACGAAGGCTCCGAGCCCCACCTCGACGGCGCGATCGATCTCGGCGACGCTCTTGTTGTTGCCGTGCAGGCCGAGCCGTTCGGGAGGGGCGCCGGCGGCGAGGGCTACGGCGAGCTCACCGCCGCTGCACACGTCGATGTTCAGGCCGTCGCGGATCATCCAGTCGGCGACCTGCGTCGAGAGGAACGCCTTGCCCGCGTAGTAGACCTTCACGGTGGAGCCGACGCGGCCGAACTCCCGGTCGAACGACGCCCGGATCGCCCGCGCACGGCCACGCACGTCGTCTTCGTCGATCACGTAGAGCGGCGTGCCGAACCGGTCGGCGAGATCCGTCGCGCTCACGCCGGCGATGGAGATGGCGCCGTCGCCGTCGCGCGCCGAGTTCACCGACCAGACGGACGCGTCGAGCTCGTTGGCGTCGGACGGGAGCGCGAGCCAAGACGGAGCGAGCGGATTGCTGGGCACGGGGATGAACCTCACGGAATTTTACGGCCAGGTGAGGCGAGCGAACCCGGATTGGTCCCTGAAGCCGTATTTATCGTAGCGGATGGCCGGCGACCGCCCGTCGCACCGTGGCGTAGCGTTACGCGGCGGGAGGCGGTTCGCAGTTGCCCTTGGTCGCGAGTGCCGACAGTGTCACGTCGGTTCCGGTCGCCGTGACGACGAAGTCGGGGCCGTCCACTCTCGCCTGCGAGACGGTGAGCGCGTCGGGCAGGAACTGGGCGACACACAGCGGCTGGGAGGTGAGCAGGGGCGCGGCGACCGGGCCGAGCGGGCCGGCGACGAGCTCCTCGACCGATGCGGGCGCTCCCCCGGCCGTCGCAGCGCCCGGGGTGAAGACCACCTGCCCGAGGTCGGTGACCGACGGCGTGAGCACGAGCGTCGTCGGCACTCCGGCGAGGTCGGCACCGATCGTCATGGCGGAGTCGGCGAGGGTCACGCTCGTGAGCGGTGCCGCGCTGAGGTAGCCGGAGAGCAGCAGCATGTTGGGCCCGTCGAGCCGCATGTCGGCGTCGAGTGTGCCGACTGCCTTGCGCGGGTCGAGCGGGACGTCGGAGACCCGCAACACGAGGGTGCCGACGGCTTCGCCGAACGCGACGTCGGGGATGGAGACGCGCACGTCGTCGATCGACCCGGTGATCGCCTGGAACACGAGCAGTCCGCCGCCGAGGTCGACGTCGACCTCCTGACCCTCGGGCAGCTTGAGCGCGGTCGTCACACCGGTGCGCACCACGTCGCCGGCGACATCCCGCGCAATCTTGTCACCCTCGATGAGCGCGAAGGTCACGAGCGCGGCGACCACGGCGAGAACGATGATCCAGCCGATCCACCGGAACCGCGGCGGCAGCCCCTTCGGGGCGTCGATCTGCGTCCAATGGATCCCGGAATCGTCGCTCACGGTGACAGCCTAATCGATGAGCGGGTCGGCACTTGAGCATTATTTCGGTTGCGGTTCCCGACGCGGCTCAGGAACAGCTGCCGAGCGTCTCGAGCTGTTTGCCGAGCACGACGGAGTCGCCCGTGAAGTGCAGCCGGAGCCGCTCGGGTGTCACGTCGACACCCCTCAACACGATCGAACGCGGGAGATACTCGGCGACGCAGAACGACTGCTCAGGGAGGAGGTTCTTCGCCACGGAGCCGAGCGGACCGTCGAGCAGCGACGGGAGCGACACCTCGGCGCCGTTGACCGTGATGGTCCGGGGCGTGAATTTGAGTCGCCCGTCGTCGACGACCGGTTCGATGCCCGCGGTCACCGGAACGCTGAGAAAGAGCGCCTTGACCGTCGTCGCGACGTCGACGACGCCGTCGCCGAGAGTGATCGAGTCGAGATCGACCCCGCTGATGTACGACCTCAGCTTCTTCACGTTGGCGGCGTCGACGGTCGCCGTCGCGGTGAGCGAGTCGACGGGCGACGTGCCGTCAAGCGCGACCCCGGTGCCCGCGAGCGAGAGCGAGCCCTCGACATCGCCGAGCGGCACTCCGTCGATGTCGATGCTCACGGTGTCGATCGAACCGACGATCGTCTGCAGGAGAAACGATCCGCCCCCGAGGTCGATGCGCATGGGATGGTCAGCCCCCAGAGACAGCGCGGTGGCGAGCTCATCGTGGATGCGGTCTTTGCCCGTGCCGCGCGCCACATTCTCGCCGACGACGTAGCCGACGCCGAGCAGCACCACGAGCACGCCGACGGAGACCGCCACACCGACGAGACGCCCGCGGGTCACATGCGTTCCGGCGCGCTCACGCCGAGCAGCGACAGCGCGTTGCGCAGCACGACACCCGTCGCGTCGTTGAGCCACAGGCGCGTGCGGTGCACGTCGGTGACCTCTTCGTCGCCCATCGGGGTCACACGGCAGTTGTCGTACCAGCGGTGGTAGGCGCCTGCGAGCTCCTCGGCGTAGCGCGCGACGCGGTGCGGCTCGCGCAGTTCGGCCGCCTGGCGCACGATTCGCGGCAGCTCGGCGAGGATGCCGAGCAGGATGCTCTCGGTCTCGTGCGTGAGCAGGCTCGCGTCGAAGGCATCCCTGGTCACACCGGAGTCGGCGGCGTTGCGGGCGACGGAGTGCGTGCGCGCGTGGGCGTACTGCACGTAGAAGACGGGGTTGTCGTTGGTGCGCTTCTGCAGCACCTCCGGGTCGAGGGTGAGGGGCGAGTCGGCGGGGTAGCGTCCGAGCGAGTACCGCAGCGCGTCGGTGCCGAGCCACGCCTGGAGGTCGTTGAGCTCGATGATGTTGCCGGCCCGCTTCGACAGCTTGGCGCCGTTGATGCTCACGAGCTGGCCGATGAGCACCTCGATGTCTTTCTGCGGGTCGTCGCCGGCCGCACCGGCGAGCGCCTTCAGGCGGTGCACATATCCGTGGTGGTCGGCGCCGAGGAGGTAGATCTTGTGCGCGAACCCGCGGTCGCCCTTGCTGAGGTAGTACGCGGCATCCGCGGCGAAGTAGGTGAAGATGCCGTTTCCACGACGGATGACTCGGTCTTTATCATCACCGAAGTCGGTCGTCTTGACCCACACGGCGTCGTCGGAGTCGTAGACGTGGCCCTGGGCGCGCAGCCGGTCGATCGCCGTGTCGATGGCGCTGCGGCCGGTCGCGGGGTCGAGCGCGTGCAGGTCGCGCTCGCTGAACCAGACGTCGAAGTGCACGTTGAAGCGGGCGAGCGAGTCTCTGATCTCGCCGAGCTGCAGTTCGTAGCCGACCTCACGCGCGACGGCAAGCGCCTCGTCGTCGCGCATCTCGAGCAGGGTCGGCTCGAGCTCGAGCACACGCACCGAGAGCTCGGTGACATACTCGCCCGGGTAGCCGTTCTCCGGCGTCGGCAGCCCCTTCGCGGCGGCGAGGATCGAGGCACCGAAGTTGTTCATCTGGTTGCCCGCGTCGTTGATGTAGAACTCGCTCACGAGCGTGGCGCCGCTCGCCTTGAGCACGCGCGAGAGGGAGTCGCCGAGCGCGGCCCAGCGGGTATGACCGATGTGCAGCGGGCCTGTCGGGTTCGCCGACACGAACTCCAGGTTGATGGTCTGCCCGGCGAGCGAGTCGTTGTGGCCGTAGGCCTCCCCCGCCTCGACGATGGTGCGCGCCAGGGCGCCGGCGGCCGCCGCGTCGAGGGTGATGTTGATGAATCCGGGGCCGGCGACGTCGACGGATGCGACGCCCTCGACGCCCGCGAGGAGCCCGGCGATCTGCGTGGCGAGCTCGCGCGGGTTCGCACCGAGCGTTTTGGCGATCTTCATGGCGATGTTCGACGCCCAGTCGCCGTGGTCGCGGTTGCGCGGACGCTCGAGGGCGACGTCGCCGATGGAGACGGGGCTGCCGTCGCGGCCGGACACCACGGAGTTGACGATGGCGAGCAGGGACGCGGAGAGATCGGCAGGATTCACGGTCACCAAGCTTATCGTCGCCCATCGGTGACGCGTTCGGGGGCGTCGTGCAGGAGAATGAAGGAATGCCTGCCTCCGCCTCCCGTGCCCTCCTCGCCGTCGCCGTCGCCGGACTCGTCGTCGTCGGCGCCGCCGCGTGCGGAACGGAGCCCGCGGAGGGCCCGACGAAGTCGCCGGCCGCCGCCCACTCGGCCACTCCCACGGCCGAGCCCGCGGAGACGGCAGAGCCAGCCACGGAGTCGACCCCCATCTCGATCGACTGCAACACGCTCATCACCCCGCAGGCGATGTATGAGGTGAATGCGAACTTCGCGCTCAGCGAGGGTTTCGTGCCCGAGAAGGGCAGCGTCGCCGCACAGAAGGTCGCGGCCGACGGACTCGCCTGCCACTGGGTGAACCAGACGAGCGGCGAGTCGGTCGAGGTCTCGGTCGTGAGCTACGGCGACGACAAGCTCACGCAGTTGAAGAACGGCTTCGTCACCTCCAGCACCTCCGTGCCCACCTACGGCAAGCCGCCCATCGAGGGCTACTTCCAGATGAACGGCGCAGACGGCGAGGCGCAGGTCTTCAGCGGCCCGTACTGGCTGACGACGGTGTCGAGCGGATTCTATGAGCCCGGCGACGCATCCCCCGTCGTCCAGGCTGCCCTCGCGGGTCTCGGCGAGTAGTTCCGGGTTCAGCCGAGCTGGAGCAACTGCTGGCCGTCGTCGAACGGCAGCACATCCGCGATGGCGAGCACCTCGAGGTTGACGAGCGTGAGGCTGGCCCAGTGGTTGGTGAGAAATGCGACGTCGGCCGCGTCTCGCCCGGTCGAGATGCGCACGAGGCTCTGGCGTGGTGCCAGCCGGGTGGCATCGACGACCCACCACTGCCCGTCGACGTACGCCTCGGCCACCGCGTGGAAGTCCATGGGCGAGAGTCCGGGGGCGTATACGGCCGCCATGCGGGCGGGCACGTCCAGTGCTCGCAACAGCGCGATCACGAGGTGCGCGTAGTCGCGGCAGACTCCGCGGCGCGCCATGAGGGTGCGGGCCGCACCATCCGTCACGAGGCTCGAACCGGGCACGTAGGCCAGCTTCTCCCAGACCCACAGCGTGACCGCCGTCAGCAGGGCGTGCCCGCTGAGCCCCGCGAACTCGCTGCGTGCTGTCGGGAACAGGCTGTCTGACTCGCAGTAGCGGCTCGGTCGCAGGTAGGTGACGAGGTCGATCTCGTCGACGGGCGAGGGATGCGCGCGGCCGACGACCTCGGCGGCGTAGTCGAGCACCATCCGACCCTCCTCGCCGATGAGGCGGTGCAGGCGGGTGCCGTGGCGGTCGACGAGCTCGGTGGCCAGCTGCGGCTCGCCGTCGAGCGTGATGCTCAGGTCTTCGCGGGCCAGTTCGGAATCGGCGGCTACCGCGATGCTGAACACCATGTCTGTGCGGCCGGAGATGTCGAGTTCGAGATGGGCCGAGACGGTGCGCAACATGACTCGATTCTGTCAGGCGTTTGTGACGGCCGTGTTTCAGCGCCGTCGCCGACCGCTACGTCGCCGACCGCTACGGCCAGAGGAGGTTCTTGTGCCAGCCGGATGCGCCGCGCAGGTAGCGGAGGCGGATCTGATCGCGGTCGCGCGCGGCCTGCCAGAACTCGATCGACTGAGGCTTGACGAGGTAGGCGGTCCACTCGTCGGGCACGAAGTCGGGCCGGAAGTCGAGAATCGCCTTGGCCTCCTCCACACGCTCGAGGAACTTCTGCTGGCTCGACAGCACCTCGCTCTCGGGGCCGGCGATGGCCGCGGCGCGCGCGGCGGGCTTGCGGGCGAGGAAGTCCTTCTCGCTCACCTCGCGCGGACCCTTCTCGATGCTGCCAGTGACCCGGATCTGGCGGCCCTGCTCACGCCAGTACAGCGCGAGGGCGGCCCGCGGATTCGCGGCGAGGTCGCGGCCCTTCGGGCTCGTGTCGAGCGACGAGAACCAGAGACCCTCATCGGTCACGTCTTTGAGGATGAGTGTGCGGGCGGCGGGAGTGCCGTCGGGGCTTGCGGTGGCGAGGGTCATGGCGTGGGGCTGCGCGACATCCGCCCCGATCGCCGCGCTCAGCCACTCCTCGAACAAGGAAATGGGGCTCTCGGGGGCCGCATCGGTGTCGAACGTCGGGAGGTCTTCGGTGAAGACGGGCAGTGCTCTGAGGGTGTCTCGCCACGTTGAATCGGTCATCGTTCAAGCCTACCTACGCTGCGGCTGCGTTGGCTGCGCTCGGCGGCTGCTACCCTAGTCAAGCACCTGGGCCCCCATAGCTCAGGGGATAGAGCACTGCCCTCCGGAGGCAGGGGCGGCAGTTCGAATCTGCCTGGGGGCACCACA
>JAODMO010000013.1 GCA_025464995.1 Microbacteriaceae bacterium | reverse complement strand
GGGGTCGCAGGTTCAAATCCTGTCAGCCCGACAAAAGGGCCGTTCTAAAGAATCGTTCTAAGAACTGCACGTTTCTTCCTTTCCAGTTCTACTGCAAGAACGCACGGTCATTATGGCCGTCGCCATGAGTCATAGCAGATGGGCAGAGGCCGTCGTGAGGGTTTTCGGCGCGACGAAGCCTTCATGGGCGGGAACGCGTTGTCCTCCTAGGACTCGTAGGGCCAGCGGATGATTCTAGGTGGTTAGAGGCACGCCGATGAGCTCGCTAAAGGGCGCCTAGTGCGCGGAGGGAAATGTCTTCGTGTAGGGGCTGTAGAACTCGCGATCAGGCCGCCGTTTGATCTGGGTGGCGGGTTCAATTCCACGGTCCAGCCTCGACTTCTCCTTCGCTTCTGTCAGGAGGAAAGCGGCGATCTTTCGAAGGTTGTAATTGGCCAGCAAGATGGTGACGAATACCTGGGCCGCGGCGAAATTGCGCACCATGCGTCGCGAAGAGTCTTCGATGGATTCGCGGTTGTGATCTTTCACGCCGTTGTTCAGTGACTCGATGGAGGTTCGGGCATGGCGGTGGAAAATTTCCCGCTTGGGGCGCGTGTAGGCACAAGCTGGGTTCTGTTGTGGCCCGTCTTCTTTGGCGAAAGACGCTGAGTGCTGCGAGCAGATCTCGTCGACGACGTCGGGTAGATCTTCGCCATCTGCCTTCGTCGCGGAATGCATAGAGGAAATTACTCAGCCGTCGGCGTCGGACGACGGAAACGCTGATCCCAAGCAACGCGGCGACCTCGTGCGTTGTGAGTGACTCCGTACACCCGCCGTGTTCGTAATCAGGCTGGGCGTGGAAGATTGAAGTCGGGCCCGACATCCCTAAGGTGGCAAGGAGCGCCCTGGAAGCTTGCCCGGTTGTGACCGTCCGCTCGTTCCACTTTCGGATGATGCGACCTCCACGCAGGTACTGCTTTCAGCGCTATCAGAACTACCGCTTCACCTTCCGCGTTGATAGCTCAGTCCTCCACCTCGAGCGCGTGCTCTGGTGTTCCCATAGCCGTGGAGATGAGGCGGAACACGAAACATCTCACGCTTCTGGGATCTGCGACGGGAGGCTCTAACGTCACGCAGACGCGTCCGAGTGCAACCAAGAATCTGATGAATGGTGTGCGGCTGGCATGACTCCCGCAGGGCGGCTATGCCCTGTCCCGCGCCGCCATCGAAGACGACGCTGCCGTGCGCTGGGATGAGTTCTACGCCGACGACGCGTAAACCTCGGGCGACGGCAGCGACGAACGTTGCGTGTCCCTGGAGACACGATCCGCACAGAAATGGATAGGCACCGGAAAGACATGGATCGACCTGACGCCCGAAAATTAAGAAGCGACTATGGCGCACATTCAACGACAAGACGCGTTGGACCTGGCGGGTGCACGGCAAAGACCCCACGGCCAACCGGTTCGGCGAACACCTCAAGTTCGCGATATCCGACGTGCAGGCCTGGCTCGCCCAGCAGCGCGACACCTCCAGCCCGCCCAGGCGTCCCGATCGGCGGTGAGCTGAGATGCCCCGGCAACGGTTGATGATCGGGACCTTCGGCGACATCAGCACCCGAAAGACGCCGACCGGCCGATACGAGGCGAGAACCCGCTACCGCAACTGGGACGGCCACGTGCGCCTGGTGCAGGCCACGGGCGTCACCGCCAAGGCCGCCGAATCAGCGCTGAAGGCCAAGCGCGCCGACCGGGCGGCCCGGTGCGACAAGCTATCCAGCAACCGGCGATGCTCTCCTACAATTGCGCGAAACAGGCCCGGGTGGTGCTGCGGTTGGCATTAGAACTTGCTGTGCGGCACGAGGTCCTGCGTAGCCCCATAGACCACGTCCCGCCTGTATCGCGAGCCGCACATCCCTGACGCGCTCACAGCACCCGGGGTGAACGTGATCCGGGCCGCGATCGCCCAGTGGGAGAGCGCCGCCGACCACATCTCCGGCCCAAGCCCGACGGCCAGCTCGGCGCGATCGTCGAGGTGATGCTCGGCACCTCGGCCCGGATCGGCGACGTGCTCGCCATCCGCCGCCGGCTCGCCAAGGTGGCGTTCCCTTGACGGCCGTCCGATGCATGCGGCGGTGGTAGCTCTCCCTGAATTGCACGAGACCTAGTTCGCGCACGCCCATACGCACTCGATTGGTGTGAGGTGGCCTAGGCTGTGGCTGCCATTGCCTCGGGTCGAAGCTGCACGATTTCTGTGAACGGTGAATCCGCCCCCACGCTGAACACTGCGGTGCCGGTGAAGAGTTCCACGGTCTCAGCATCGACAAGAATCTCCACCTCACCCGGCGTCGCAGGGACGGCCGTCACGACGCCCATCCAGGAGCACAACACGGTTGCACCGTTCCGAGAGAAAATCAGCGTGTCAGTGGCGTTGGTCACTGCCCATTCCGTTCCTTCGTGGATAGAGACCCTTGTGGACGCGCGGGAGGTGGTGCGCTCCCGCGACGCCACGAGACCGACGGACGGATGCGGGGCGGCGACGAGGATGTCGCCGTCCAGGCGCAGAAGGTGCGGCACGCTCAGTGCGCTGGCGCGGCCGGAGTCCTCGTCGATCACCCCGCGCATCCAGAAGATCAGGCACGGCATCCCGTCGCGGTCGCGGAAGAAGGAGGGTGCGTAATAGCTATCGCCATAGGTGAGCCGTCCCCAGTGCTCAGCTACAAACTTGCCGTCGACGAACAGGCCAATCGCGTACACCACGTAGTGCAGCTCGTCGTCCTGCCAGACTGAGGTCACCATGACGTCGCGGCCGTCGATCGAGAAAATCTGTGGGCACTCCCAGAGCGCCCCGGTCCACACGGGCTCGATCTCGCGTGTGTTACGGGAGGCGGCGAGGCCTTCGAAGGTCCAGGTGCGGAGATCGTCCGACACGAACGAGCTGGCCGCCGCGTCTCCTCCCTTCAGAGCGGTGCCCACGAGCATCCGCCATCGACCGTCATCGCGCAAGAGGAAGGGGTCCCGAAATGCGATCAGGTCGAGGGGCGGCGCTTCAACTGCCACCTCGCCTTTCGTCCAGGTGATCCAGTCGTCGTCGGACGGCGTTGCCGTGCGGATCGTGCCGATACCGAAATCCGGCACCTTCACCGAGGTGTAGAAGATCGTCGGCTGGCCGTCGTCGTCGACCGCGATGGAGCCCGACCAGATGCCATCGTCTCCGTCGCCGGGCTCGAGTGCGGGTGTGTGCTCGGTCCAAGTGATCAAGTCCGGCGACGTCGCGTGGCCCCACCGGCAATCCGGCGCCCAGGTGGTGCGTTGGGGGACGTACTGGAAGAAGAGATGGTATTGACCGTTGTGCCACGTCAAGGCGAGGGGATCATTGATCCAGCCCGATACCGGTGTGAAATGCAGGAGCGGGCGGGGGCGGTGCTCGTTTTTCATGGGGCGGCTCCTTCTGTGGCCGCCGTCGATGGCGGGCACGTTGGAACAATTATGAGCTTGACAAGACGTTTTGGCAAAACGTATTGTCAATACAGCCGCATCGGCGGCAAGCGTCGGACCTCTGACGCGTATCCTCGCAATCGCGCAACGCCGCACAGAATTGGAGTCGAAGTAATGATGCTTCGCAAACACCGGCACCTGTCCCGACGTGTCTTAGTCGGAGCCGCCGGGGCACTCGCTGCCCTCACCGCCGTCACCCTCACGGGGTGCGGTGCAGGAGGAGGAGTCACCGATTCCGGTGATGACTCCATCACCGTTCTCGTCGAGGCCGGCGGCCACGGCGAACTTCAGCCGATCGCCGATCAGTTCAAAAAGGATACCGGCACGTCGGTGACCTTCGTAGAGCTGCCCTACGACGGTCTTTACAACCGCCTGAACAGTGAATTCAGCTCGGGTTCGCTGTCCTTCGATGTCGCGGCACTCGACTCCATCTGGCTGCCGAACTTCGCCGAGGCTCTCACGCCCCTCGACGACATCTTCACCGACGAGGTGCAGTCCGACCTCTTCCCCGCGCTTGTCACCGAGGCACGGGTGGACGGATCATTCGTCGGAATGCCGGCGTGGACCAACTCCGAAATCCTTTACTATCGCACCGACCTCTTCGAGGATCCGACCCAGCAGGCGAATTTCAAAGCGGAGTACGGGTACGACCTGACCCCGCCGACCACCTGGGAGCAGTACGCCGACATCGCGAAGTTCTTCACCCAGGACACCGATGGAGATGGCCAGATCAACGTATACGGTACAGATGTAAAGGGTGCTGTAGAGACGGAATGGCTCGCAACGTTGTCGCAGACCGGCGAGAGTGAGATGGTGGTCGGCGACGACGGAACCGTATCGCTCGGCGGCAAAGACAGCCTCGAAGCACTCGACTTCTACACCAGTCTTCTGCCGTACGCTCCAAGCGGTGCCGCTCAGCTCGACTGGGCAGGCTCTCAAAACCTCTTCAACCAGGGCCAGCTCGCGATGATGCGCTTCTGGGCGCACGCCTACAAGCAGATCCCGGCTGACTCCGCGGTTTCCGGCAACGTCGGCGTCACCACCATGATCGGCGGCCCAGGTGGAGTTGCCGGCGTCCCCGGTGCGTGGTACCTCTCGGTGCCATCAGGCACAAGCAAGCAGGACAAGGCGCTCGAATTCGTGAAGTATGCATACGACCACAACGACCTGTCCGTCGACACCGATCTGGGTCTGGCATCACGCATCTCGGTACTGGAGAAGTACGAGAACGAGCCGGGTTACGAGAACTTCAAACCCCTCATCGACACGCTGAACGCCGAGGCGACCATTCCGCGGCCCGCCAATGCGCAGTGGCAGGAAATCGTCGATTCGGCTCTTATCCCGATGATCCAGAAGGCGGTCGTGCCCGGAGCGGATAACCAGAAGCTTCTCGACGAAGCCAAGGCGCAGGTGCAGTCCATCATCGGCGGCTGAGTCCCGTGGCTGTGGCGCTCCCGGAAACCCACGGGACGCCGCAGCCCCATCCTGCCCATCACCTCACCGAAAGTCCCATTGTGCGTCTAACAGATCGCCGGTTTGCCTTCTTCTTGATGCTGCCGGCCGCCCTTTTCCTAGCCGCGTTTGTCGCGTGGCCGCTCGTACAGTTCATCTCGGACTCGTTCTTCGAAATCAGCAAGTTCGCGGGCGGCCCACGCACCTTCGTCGGCCTCGACAACTACATCAAAGCTTTCACCTCCGGCGACTTCAACAACGCCGCCTGGCGAACGGTCGTTTACACGATCATCGTGGTCGTTTTCGAGTTCGCGCTCGGTCTCATGGTCGCTCTGATCTTCACGGCCCTGGGCAATAGCTCGCGGGTGTTCCGCACCATCTTCCTCTACCCGCTCATGATCGCCCCGATTGTCGCCGGATTGCTCTGGCGGTTCTTGCTGATCGACAACTTCGGTATCGTCAACCAGCTGCTCACCGAGGCGCACATACTTCAGGACCAGGGTCAGATCCAATGGCTGAGCGACCCGAACATCGCCCTGTTCTCCGTCGCGATCCCCGACATCTGGCTGACCACCTCATTCATCTCGCTCATTCTCTTCGCCGGACTTCAGAACATTCCCGGGGATGTCATCGAGGCGGCGCGACTGGATGGCGCCCGGTACCCCACCATCCTGTTCCGCATCATCATCCCGCTGCTGCGGCCCGTGATCGCCGTCGCGTTGATCCTCCGCGGCATCGACGCCGCGCGCGCGTTCGACGTCATCCTTATTCAGACCAACGGCGGGCCGCAGCAGAGCACCGAGACGATGTCGCTGCTCGTTTACCGCACAATGGTGCGCTTTGGCGACCCCGGCCTGGCCAGTGCTATGGGGACCATCTATCTATTCGCGATGCTCGCGGTGTCGGTCGCAGCCATCCTGCTCATCTGGCGACCCGGAAGTGAGAACAAACGATGAACGGCCTCGAAACAACCCGTACTAGTTCCCGCGTCATCCTCTGGATCGCTCTGCTGCTGCTGGTCGTCCTCTACGGATTTCCCTTCCTCTACATGCTCTTCACCTCGTTCAAGACTCCAATGGAGACGATCGCGGTTCCGCCGACGGTACTTCCGTCGACCTGGACCATCGAGAACTACGCGTCGGCGATCGGCCGCGACGGCGTGGTCGCCTCCTTCATCAACAGCGTCGTCACCGCTGTGCTCAGCACCCTCATCTCCCTCGTGTTGGCGGTGCCCGCGGCGTACGGCGTGACTCGATTCCGGACGCGATTCGGACAGATCTTCATCGTGGGCGCGCTCGTGATGCGCATGGTGCCGCCGATCGTTATCGGAGTCCCCATGATCGCCATCTTCCGCAACCTCGGCATCTCCGACACATCCTTTGCCCTGGCTATCGCGCACGCCACTATCTCGCTACCGTTATCGATCTGGCTCATGTCGAGCTTCTTTGAGGCAGTGCCGGAAGAGCTCGAGGAGGCTGCAAAGATCGACGGCGCGGGCCGGCTCGGCGCGCTTTGGCGGGTGGTGCTCCCGGTGACCGTGGGCGGTGTCGCGGTCACCGCGATCTTCGCCTTCCTAGCCTCGTGGAACGAGTTCCTCTTCGCCCTGCTCCTCACGGCCACGAGGTCGCAGACCACACCGATCGTGATCGCGAACTTCCAGACCCAGTTCGGGCTCGACTGGGGAGCGATGACCGCCCTGGCTGTCCTCTACTCGGTTCCGGTCATCCTCCTCGCTCTCGTTCTACAGCGTCACATCGTCGCCGGGCTCACCGCCGGTGCGGTCAAGGGCTGATGGGCTCGGCGACAATGGTTGCCTACCCGGTTTGAACGACACGGATGCAGAGGACTAGAACAATGGCACGGAAGGCAGTTGGCATCCGAGACGTCGCTCGAGAAGCGGGGGTCTCGGTGACCACCGTCTCCCACATCCTCAACGACGTCGAATCGGCGCGGGCGAGTGATGAGACGCGCGATCGGGTGCGCGCGACCGCGCAACGGCTTGGCTATGGCGCCAACCGCATCGCCAGGAGCCTCCGGCGGCAGCAGTCCGAGATGATCGGGCTGCTGAGCGAGGAAATCGCCACCACGCCGCACGCGGGCCGCATCATCCTGGGCGCCCAGCAGGCCGCACGGGAGCGAAATCTGACCCTGGTCTTGATCAACACCTCGCGCAATGAGCTCGACATTCAGCGCGACACCGACGCGCTGCTTCGTCAACAAGTCGACGGGGTTCTATACGCGACCATGTACCACCGCGAGATCGCCCTTCCCGCCTCGCTCCAGGCGGTGCCGACGGTACTGATCGACTCGACGTCGGCCGACGGGCGCGTGCCGTCGGTCGTACCGGATGAGGAGGGCGGGGCGTACGTCGCGGTCGACGAACTGATCCGCCACGGGCATCGTCGCATAGGTTTCATCACCAACTCGGACGACGTCCCCGCTACCCGGGGTCGTCTGGCGGGCTACCGCCGAGCGCTCGCAGACGCCGGTCTGGAGTTCGACTCGAGCCTCGTCGTCGCTGAGACGTCAGAGACCCCTGGCGGCTACAAAGCCGCGGTCGAGGTGCTGACGCGAACGGACCGGCCGACGGCCCTGTTCTGCTACAACGACCGGATGGCGATGGGTGCCTACCGGGCAGCTGCCGAACTCGGACTCCGCATTCCGGACGATCTCTCTCTCGTCGGCTTCGACAACCAGGAGCTCATCGCCGAAGGCCTCTACCCGGCTCTCACGACCGTCGCGCTGCCGCACTTTGAGATGGGAGAGTGGGCGCTTATAGCCCTCGCCACGCTGATGGAGGGGGGAGACGGCTTTGAAGCGGACACAACTTACGAGACCGCCGTGCTGCCCTGTCCGCTCGTGAGGCGCCAATCGGTGGCCGGCCCCGCCTCGCCGAAGGTCGACCCCCATGAGTGAGTTGCTCGTTATCGGCGAGGCACTCGTCGACGTGGTGTCGACCGCGTCAGGTCGAGAGGCACACGCAGGCGGCAGTCCGATGAACGTCGCCGTCGGGCTCGCCCGGCTGGGGGCGTCGGTGACCCTGGCGACGCACTTCGGCACCGACGAGCACGGACAACTCATTTCAAGCCACCTTGCCCGGTCGGGCGTGACAATAACGGCGGGATCGGTGAATCCATCGTTCCGCACCTCGTCGGCAACGGCGACCATCCGATCCGACGGATCAGCACGGTACGACTTCGATATCGCCGGGGACATCGCCGATCTCCCCGTCGAAGCTTTCAGTGCGATGCACACCGGGTCGATCGGGGCACTTCTCCCGCCGGGTAGTGACGTCGTGGCAGAGTACTTCGCCGCCGCCGCGCCGGAAGTGCTGCGGTCGTTCGACCCGAACATTCGCCCTTCAGTGCTCGGACCGCGTGAAACCGTGCTCCCATTGGTTGAGCGAATCGCGCGCACGAGCACGGTGGTCAAGCTGAGTGATGAGGACGCGGAGTGGCTGCACCCAAGGCTCAATCCGGTGGAAGTGACGGCGCACTACGCCCGGCTCGGCCCCGCGATCGTGATCGTGACACAGGGCGCAGACGGGAGCCTCCTCAGACTCGGTGCCGAGACGACATTCATCCCCTCCCGGAAGACTGAGGTCGCCGACACCATCGGGGCAGGTGACTCCTACATGGCGGGGCTCCTGCATTTCCTCACCACGACGGTTGGTGCCGGCAAGATCATCGACGGGCCGGTCTCGCTGCGCGAGGCCGTCGAAGCGGCGCGTTTTGCGGCAGCCTGCGCCGCCGTCACGGTCAGCCGGCCGGGTGCCGATCTGCCATGGCTTGACGAGGTCGCACCAACACTCATCCTTTCCGAAAGCGAGACCCCATGAGCCCCCGCAACCGCTACGACGTGACGGAATGGTCCGTCGGAAATCCTGTCGAGGACATCGGCGAGGTGATCAACAGCATCATCGCCGACATCAAGGGTCGGCAAACGGACACCAGCGAGAACGACGGCGGCAAGCCGGGCGCCGTCATCTATCTTCCGCCCGGGGACTTCCGTCTCCGCACGCAGGTCGTGATCGACATCAGCTTCCTCCGTATCGAGGGCTCCGGGCACGGCTTCACCTCGTCAAGCATCCGCTTCAACGTCCCCGAAAAGGAGTGGCCAAGCCTGCATGAACTATGGCCCGGAGGCAGTCGCATCCTCGTCGACATCCCCCTCGGTGACCTTGCCCAGCAGTCCGACGGCGCAGCCTTCCTCGTTGAGCGTCAAGGAAGTCCACGAATAAGCTCCGTGGAATTCTCAAACTTCTGCATCGATGGTCTGCACTTCACCGCTGACGACTCCCAAAGGCATCCAGAAAACACCTACACCAACAGAAAGACCGGCATCTACGTCGCGAGCGCCAACGACTCGTTCCGGGTTAACGGTATGGGATTCGTCTACCTCGAGCACGCTCTCTCCATCCATAACGCCGACGCGCTATCAATCCACGACAACTTCATCGCAGAATGCGGAAGCTGCATCGAGCTGCGCGGGTGGGGTCAGGCTTCCAAAATCACCGACAACCTCATCGGAGCTGGCCCGAACGGCTACTCGATCTACGCCGAGAACCACGGTGGGCTCCTCGTCGCCGCGAATAACGTCTTCCCCCGCGGCGCGAGCAGCGTGCACCTCAGTGGCGTCACGCGCTCGAGCGTCACGGCTAACCGCCTCCATTCCTTCTACCCGGGCATGGTCGTGCTCGACGCCGACAGCTCGGAGAACCTCGTAGCCACCAACCACCTGCTGCGCGACCATGAGCCCTGGACGCCGTTCCTTGGAGTGGACAATGGCCTCGATGACGACTACGGACTGGTGCGCATCAGCGGCAGCGGCAACTCCGTCATCGGCAACCACATATCCGAGGTCATAGAGTCCCGCAACATTCGTCCTGCCGGGGCGACACCGGCAATCATCAGGCTGGTGGCGGGGGAACGCAACTATGTAGCCACCAACCACGTTGTCGCGAGCGACGTTAGCGCTACGCCGAGCGGCTCCGCCTTCGAAGCCCAAGTAGACGCCCTACTGAGCACAGCGGTGTCGGAACCCCTAGGAGTGATCGCCGTCTTGGTCGACCCGGAGTCGACAGGCAACACCATCCTCGACTCGGGAACCGACGACCAAATCGTCGCCGATCGAGCCGTCAACGCGGTCAGGGCTACGCCGTCGATAGGTAGCATCCGCGGCGTTGCCGTCTCGTAGCTTCCGAAATTCATCGCGTCGCCCGGCATGCAAGAAATAGACAGAGTGCCTGGGCAGCTGCATTCTCCGTAATACAGTCGGCGTACCGCACAGCGGACCGATCTCCGATTCGCTGCCGCAGGCACGAAAGCGCAGTGCTGCCCGTTACTGTCGGCTCCGGGGCTGATGGACTGAGCCCGCCCGTCAAGCTTCGCGAATGTTCCAGGGCAGAGCTCATCGGACCGTGACTCGCGTGGGCCGGTATCGCATGGCGACTGCCCCCGACCGGAATTCATGGCGGTTCACGAGTTCGAGCTGGATGGGTTGGCGCAGACCGGCGAGCAACGTCGGTCCGTGTCCGGCGACGACCGGCTGCAC
>JAODMO010000034.1 GCA_025464995.1 Microbacteriaceae bacterium | reverse complement strand
GAGCCGTCGCCGCTGATCCCGCTCACCTGGTGAGGTCGGCGCCCCGCCACGAGGGGACACCAGATACCGCGCGGCCACCCGATACCGCGAGAACAATAGAAATGAGAACCGTGTGACCGCCAGGATCCCCCCGGTACTACGACCGGAGCATCCGTCGGCGAGGTCGCTCGCCGAACTGGTGAGCGAATTCGAGCTGGAATACCGCGGCTCCCTCGACCACGTCGAGATCACCGGCGTCACGCTCAGCACCGGTGACCTGCATCCCGGCGATCTCTATGTGGGGATGCCGGGCGCCCATAGTCACGGTGCGAGCTACGCCGCGAAGGCGAAGGAGGGCGGCGCCGTCGCCGTGCTCACCGACGAGGCAGGGGCCGAGTTCGCCGCCGAGGCAGGACTCCCGATCGTCATCGTCGAATCGCCGCGCGCGGCGCTCGGCGAGATCTCCGCGTGGGTCTATCGCACTCGTGAGCACCCGCCGCTCATGTTCGGCACGACCGGCACCAACGGCAAGACGTCGACGTCATATCTGCTCGAGGGGGTGCTGCGGCAGCTGGGGCTGGTCACCGGCCTGAGCTCGACCGCGGAGCGCCACATCGGCGACCTCACCGTGGTGAGCCGCCTCACCACGCCGGAGGCGAGCGAGATGCACGCGCTGCTCGCCCGCATGCGCGAGAGCGCAGTGCGCGCGGTCGTCATTGAGGTCAGCGCGCAGGCGCTCAGCCGCCACCGCGTCGACGGGCTGCTCTTCGACGTCGTAGCCTTCACCAACCTCAGCCACGACCACCTCGACGACTACGCCGACATGGAGGAGTACTTCCAGGCCAAGCTTCCGCTCTTCCAGCCCGATCGCGGCAAACGCGGTGTCGTCTCCCTCGACTCTCCCTACGGCCAGCGTGTCGTCGACGAGTCGCGGATCCCGCTCACCACCATCTCGTCGACGCCCGGCGTCGTCGGCGACTGGAACGTCGAGATCACCGCGGAGGAGGCGGCATACACCGCCTTCACGCTGACGGCTCCCGACGGGCGCACCCTCTCGAGCCGTGTGCCGATCATCGGCCGACACATGGCGGCGAACGGCGCTCTCGCCATCGTGATGCTCGTCGAGGCGGGCTTCGAACTCGAGGCCATCGCCCAGGCGCTCGAGCAGTCCGGCGGTATCGACGCCTACCTGCCCGGTCGAACCGAGCGCGTCTCCGGCGACGTGGGCCCCGCAGTCTTCGTCGACTTCGGCCACAGCCCCGACGCGTTCCTCAACACACTCGCCGCGGTGCGCACCTTCACCACCGGCAAGGTCGTCATGGTATTCGGGGCCGACGGCGACCGCGACGCCACCAAGCGTCACGAGATGGCACGGGTTGCGTCGGAGGGTTCCGACATCCTCGTCATCACTGACCACCACCCCCGCTTCGAGAACGCCGCCTCCATCCGGGCGACCCTCGTCGAAGGTGCCCACCTTGCGGCCCACCCCGCCGAGCTGCACGAGGTGAGCCCGCCCGAGCAGGCCATCCGCGTAGCGGTCGGCCTCGCGGGGGAGGGCGACTCCATCCTCTGGGCGGGCCCGGGACACCAGGACTATCGCGACATCGAGGGCGTTCGCACTCCCTACTCGGCCCGCGACGAGGCCAGGGCGGCGCTGCGCGAGGCGGGATGGGCGTGAGCATCCTCGTCTCGGCTCGTCGTGGCGAGCCGACGGCCCGCGCGCTCGTCGGTGCGGCACTCACGGCCACGACCGTGGCCGACTCGCGCCCGGTCGTCGTGCTCCTCGATGCCACCGCGATCCCGCCTGTCGTCGATCCGGGAGCGATCCTCGTCGTCACGGCGGATGATGCGGCGGCGCTCGCCCTCGCGGCATCGATCGTGCCCGCCGACCGGGTCGTCTCCGTCGGCTACTCGGCCTCGGCCGACCTCCGGGCCGAGTCCGTCGCCGTCACGCTCGACGGCACGACCTTCACCGCGGTCGGCGCGACCGGTTCGCACCGCGTGCGTCTCGCGCTCGTGGGGGAGCGGCACGTTCCGGCTGCCCTCGCGGGCCTCGCCGCGGCGCTCGCCACGGGAGCCGAGGCGAGCGCCGCGCTCGACGCCCTCGCGGCGGTGGTCGCAGGCGAGCCTGGCAACCTCGAGATGATCGCACGTCGCGGCGACAGTGCGGTCATCGGTGACGGCTACGACCTCACACCGCTCTCCACGACCGAGGCGCTCAAGACGCTCGCCGAGGCGACGCGCGACCGCGCCCGATCGGTGGCCGTGCTCGGCGACCTCGACCTCGACGGCGAGACCGACCCGGTCGAGGTGCGCGAGGCGCACGACCGGATCGGGCGCCTCGTCGTGCGTCTTAACGTCGACCGGCTCATCGTGGTCGGACAGACGGCACGCCACATCCACAACGCCGCGGGGCTCGAGGGTTCGTGGGACGGCGAGTCCGTGCTCGTGGACACGCTCGACGAGGCATACGATCTATTGAATGAGACCGAGTTGCCTGCGGACGGCCCCGAGACGGCGACCGTGCTGCTCGTGAAGACGGCAGCGAGCCCGCGACTTCGGTTGCTGGGCGAGGCGCTCGCCCGAGACACCGACACGAACGAAAGAGTGACCGCATGATCGCGCTCCTGATCGGGGCGGGCTTCTCTCTGGCGTTCACCCTCCTGACGACGCCGCTCTTCATCAAGCTGTTCAACCGCATCGGGTGGGGACAGTTCATCCGCGACGACGGCCCGAAGTCGCACCACTCCAAGCGCGGAACACCGACCATGGGCGGCATCGTCTTCATCATCGGCGCGGTGCTCGGCTACTTCGTCGGCCATCTCATCGCGGGTGAAGAGTACACCCGCGTCGCATTCCTCGTCATGTTCCTCATGGTCGGGCTCGGCGCGGTCGGGTTCGTCGACGATTTCCTCAAGACGCGCAACCAGCGCAGCCTGGGTCTCGGCGGCTGGTCGAAGATCCTCGGCCAGGTCATCGTGGCATCCGTCTTCGCCGTGCTCGCGATTAACTCGCCCGATGAGAACGGCCTGACCGCCGCGTCGACGTTCATCTCCGGTGTACGCGACATCCCGTGGCTCAATTTCATGATCTTCGGGAGCGTCGCGGGCATCATCCTGCTCGCCCTATGGGTGAACGTGATTGTCGTGAGCGCCTCGAACGGCGTCAACGTGGCCGACGGCCTCGACGGTCTCGCTTCGGGCGCCGCGATCCTCGCGATCACGTCGTACATCTTCATCGGTTTCTGGCAGAACAACCAGTCGTGCTTCAACACCAACGTCTACCAAGACCCGAACCTGCTCTACCGCTGCTACGAGGTGCGTGACCCGCTCGACCTCGCGGTCATCGCGGCGTGCATCGTGGGCAGCCTCATCGGCTTCCTGTGGTGGAACACCTCGCCGGCGCAGATCTTCATGGGCGACACCGGCTCACTCGGCCTCGGCGGTGCCATCGCGGCGCTCGCGATCTTGAGCCGCACGGAGTTGCTCCTCGTGCTCATCGGCGGCCTCTTCCTCGTCGTGACCGGGTCGGTCATTCTGCAGCGTGCCTACTTCAAGATCACGAAGGGCAAGCGCATCTTCCTCATGAGCCCGCTGCACCACCACTTCGAACTCAAGGGGTGGGCGGAGATCACCGTCGTCGTGCGTTTCTGGATCATCGCGGGCCTCTTCGTGGGCGCCGGAGTCGGGCTGTTCTACCTCGAGTGGGCGGCGGCGCGTCAACCGTGACCGATCTCGCCTCCCTCACGAGCTGGCACTCCGACTGGAGAGGCCTGCGCGTCGGCGTGCTTGGACTCGGGATGACCGGCTTCGCCGCCGCCGACACCCTCGTCGAACTCGGCGCAACCGTGCTCGTGGCTGCCGCGAAGGCGCCGGAGGAGTACGCCGACCTGCTCGACGTCATCGGCGCCGAGCTCGTCGAGCAGCCTGGCCTCGCCACCGTGCCGCCCCGGCTCGAGGAGTTCGACCCGGAGCTGCTCATCGTCTCGCCGGGGTTCCACCCCGACCACGAGGTGCTGCTCTGGGCAGCATCCCGTGGTGTGGCGGTGTGGGGCGACATCGAGCTGGCCTGGCGCGTGCGCGACAAGGTGCGCGTCGCCGAGTGGATCACGGTGACGGGCACGAACGGCAAGACCACCACGGCGCAGCTCGCCGCGCACCTACTCGCCGCGGCCGGCCATCGTGTCGCGGCGGTGGGCAACATCGGCGTGCCCGTGCTCGACGCCGTGCGCGATCCGGAGGGCTTCGACGTGCTCGTGGTCGAGCTCTCGAGCTACCAGCTGCACTGGATCAACCAGACGCCCGAGGGATCGCTGTCGCCCCTCGCGAGCGTCTGCCTCAACCTGGCCGACGACCACCTCGATTGGCACGGCAGCGCCGACGCGTACGCCTCCGCGAAGGCGAAGGTCTACGAGAACACCCGCATCGCCTGCGTCTACAACCTCGCCGACGAGGCGACCCGACGAATGGTCGAAGAGGCGGATGTCGTCGATGGATGCCGCGCTGTCGGGTTCGGGCTCGGCGCCCCCGGCCCGAGTGACGTGGGGCTCGTCGACGGCATCATCGTCGATCGCGCCTTCCACGACGACCGGCGCAACTCGGCGTTCGAGCTCACCACACGCGGCGAACTCGCCGAGGCCGGCCTCGCGGCACCGCACTCCGTGGCGAACGTGCTCGCGGCATCCGCCCTCGTCCGCGCCTTCGGAGTCGCGCCCGCATCCATCCGGGCGGCTCTCGCCACCTTCCGCATCGACCATCACCGCACCGAACTCGTGCTCGAGAGCGACGGTGTGGCGTGGGTCGACGACTCGAAGGCCACAAACCCGCACGCGGCGGAGGCCTCGCTGCGCGCGTTCGACTCCGTCATCTGGGTCGTGGGCGGGCTGCTCAAGGGAGTCGACGTGGGCGATCTCGTCGCCGGACACGTCGAGCGCCTGCGCGCCGCGATCATCATCGGTGTCGACCGCGACGAGCTTCGCGCGGCATTCGCACGACACGCGCCGGGGCTGCCCGTCTTTGAGGTCGAGGCGACCGACACTAAAGAGGTGATGCCAGAGGTCGTTCGCTTGGCGGGCGCTGTCGCACAACCGGGGGACACCGTTCTCCTCGCCCCAGCGGCCGCGTCGATGGACCAGTTCACCGACTACGGTGACCGGGGCCGGCGCTTCGCCGGTGCGGTTCGTGACCAGCTGATGAATGACAACGCAGACCACGACGATCCACAACCCGACGGCCCCGACGGGGCGGCAGACAACAGCGCAGGAGGTGCGGCGGATGACGGCAACACGCGGTCCGGGCACGGGACGCCCCCCGAAGGCCCCTCAGCGCCCTCGAACTGAGCAGGCCCGCACCGGCGCCCCCACGGCCGCTGCTCCGGACGGTGCCGGTTCGACGGTCACCGTCGGCGTGAAGCGCATCTTCGCGGCGGAGACGAGCAACTACTTCCTGCTTCTCGGCACCACGCTGTTCCTCGTCGTCTTCGGCCTCGTGATGGTGCTCTCCTCGTCCTCCGTCGAGTCGCACCTCGAGAACGACTCCTCCTTCGCGTCCTTCGCACGGCAGGGTCTCTACGCCCTCCTCGGCATCCCTTTCATGCTCGTCGCCTCGCGCATGCCCGCGACGTTCTGGAAGCGCTGGGCCTGGCCCGCGATCTTCGCCGGGATGGGTCTGCAGCTGCTCGTCTTCGTGCCGGGAATCGGCTGGGGCTACGGCGGCAATCAGAACTGGATCAAGCTCGGCCCCCTCACTGCCCAGCCCTCCGAGCTGCTCAAGCTCGCAATCATCGTCTGGATCGCCTACATCCTCACCTCGAAGGAGGGGCTGCTCGACGAATGGAAGCACGTGCTGGTGCCGATCGGCCCGGTGGCAGGCCTCGGCATCGGGCTCGTGCTCATCGGCAACGACCTCGGCACCGCCGTCATCATGCTGTCGATCGTCTTCGGCGCGCTGTACTTCGCCGGCATCAAGATCCGGTTCCTGCTCACCGGCATCTCCATCCTCGCCTTCTTCGGCGTCATCGTGGCGTTCGCGAGCTCGTCGCGCACCGAGCGCATCATGGCCTGGTTCAACGGCTGCACCCCCGAGCAGTACGAGCGGTTCTGTTGGCAGCCGACCCATGGCACGTGGGCGCTCGCCTCGGGCGGGGTCTTCGGCGTCGGCCTTGGCAACTCGAAGGCCAAGTGGTCGTGGTTGCCTGAGGCCGACAACGACTACATTTTCGCGATCATCGGCGAGGAGCTCGGGCTCGTCGGCGCCATCGTCGTGCTCGTGCTGTTCATCGTGCTCGCGCTGTCGTTCATCCGCATCATCCGTTCAAGTTCCGACGCCTTCGCGCGAATCGTGACCGCCGGTGTCGGCATCTGGATCATCGGTCAGGCTCTTGTCAACATCGCGGTCGTGCTCGGCGTGCTCCCCGTGCTCGGCGTGCCCCTTCCGCTCATCTCCGCGGGCGGATCGGCCCTCATCTCGACGCTGCTCGCCATCGGCGTCGTGCTTTCCTTCGCGCGCGATCCCTCCGTCGTCACGACACCACAGGGGATGGCGCGCTTCGACCTGGAGCGCGTGCGGCCGACACCGGCCCGCCCGCGGACGACACGGACCGCCGCGACGGCTCGCTCCCGGGCCGTCGCTCCCGAACCTCCGGCACCGTTGACCCCCGCGGAGCGCTCGCGCCTCGCCGCGGCCGAGCGTGCCAGGGCCAGGAGTGAGGGGCACGGCCGATGACGACCTACCTCCTCGCCGGCGGCGGCACCGCCGGACACGTCAACCCGCTGCTCGCGACGGCCGACCGCATCGTCGACCGGCACCCGGATGCCGCCGTGCTCGTGCTCGGCACCCGCGAAGGGCTCGAGGCGCGCCTCGTTCCGGAGCGCGGCTACGAGCTGCTCACGGTGGCCCGGCTGCCGTTTCCCCGGCGCCTCTCACCGAGCGCCGTACGTTTTCCGGGCGCCTTCCGCGACGCCGTCGCGCAGACCCGCGCCGTGATCCGCGATCGCGGGGTCGACGTCGTCGTCGGCTTCGGCGGCTACGCCTCTGCTCCCGCGTACATCGCCGCGTGGCAGGAGAAGGTTCCCCTCGTCGTGCACGAGGCCAACGCCAGGCCCGGCATCGCGAACAGGCTCGGCAGCCGAGTCACCGGCTATGTCGGCGTGGCCTTCGAGGGCACCGCCCTTCGCAACAAGACCCACGTCGGCATGCCGCTGCGCCGCGAGATCGAGCGACTCGACCGCCATGCGGCGCGCGCGGAGGCCATCAGCTACTTCGGGCTCGACCCGGCGAAGCCGACGCTGCTCGTCACGGGCGGAAGCACCGGAGCTCGGCACATCAACGCCACCGTCTCGGAGGCGATCACGGTCATCCTCGGTGCGGGGTGGCAGGTCGTGCACATCGCCGGCGCGAAGTCGGAGGTCGTCGACCCCCGGCTCGCCGGCTACCGGCTGCTGACCTACTGCGATCGGATGGAGCTCGCCATCGCCGTCGCCGACCTCGCCGTGTCGCGCGCGGGATCGGCCACGGTCAGCGAGTTCTCCGCGGTCGGCGTGCCCGCCGTCTACATCCCCTATCCCGTCGGCAACGGGGAGCAGCGCTTCAACGCCAAGGACGTGGTCGCCGCCGGGGGAGCCATACTCGTCGACGACGCGGAGTTCACTCCCGACTGGGTGCTGCACGGCCTCGTGCCGATCCTGCGCGACCGCGCCCTCGTCGCCGAGATGGCCGCCGCGACGACCGGAAGCGGCATGCTCGACGGCGCCGACCGCATGGTCGACCTCGTCGACCGTGCCGTCGAGGAGCGTGCCGTACCGGACGACGCCCCGCACACGCCACCCACCGACGACTCACCGAACGGTAAAATCGATACCGATGATCTCTCCTGACTTCTCCCAGCCTCTCCCCAGCGAGCTCGGCACCGTCCATTTCGTCGGCATCGGCGGCTCCGGAATGAGCGGCATCGCGCGGCTCTTCCTCCGAGCCGGCCACACCGTCACCGGCTCCGACCGCAGTGAGAATCACAACACGGAGGCCCTGCGGAAGCTCGGCGCCACGGTGCACATCGGCCATGACGCATCCAATCTCGGCGACGCCGACGCGCTCGTCTTCACCGGCGCACTGTGGCCCGACAACCCCGAGTACCTGCTCGCGGTCGAACGCGGCATCCCCGTGCTGCACCGTTCGCAGGCTCTCGCCTGGCTCATCAGCGGGCAGCGTCTCATCGCCGTCGCCGGTGCGCACGGCAAGACGACCTCGACGGGCATGATCATCACCGCCCTGCTCGAGCTCGGCGCCGATCCGAGCTTCGTCAATGGCGGCGTCATCCAGTCCATCGGCACGAGCGCCGCCCGTGGGGAGGGCGAGCTCTTCGTCGTCGAGGCGGACGAGTCGGACGGCTCCTTCCTGCTCTACGACACCGCCGTCGCCCTGGTCACCAACGTCGACGCCGACCACCTCGACCACTACGGATCGCACGAGGCCTTCGACGAGGCGTTCGTCGAGTTCACGAGCACGGCGAGTGAGCTCGTCGTCATCTCGAGCGACGACGCCGGCGCCGTGCGCGTCGGCGCCGGCCTCCGTGCGCGTGACGGCGAGAAGCGGGTGCTGACCTTCGGCACGGATGATTCGGCCGACGTGCGCGTGCATTCCATCGTCACCGACGGCCCCGTCGCCTTCACGCTCGCCTGGGGTGGGGTCGACTACGCCGCGCGGCTGCGCGTGCCGGGCGTGCACAACGCGCTCAACGCGGCAGGCGCCTTCGCGGTGCTCGTCGGGCTCGGCTTCGATCCCGCGGGCGCGCTCTCCGGAATCGAGCTGTTCGGCGGCACCGAGCGACGCTTCGAGCTGCACGGTGTCGTGCGAGGTGTGAGCGTGTACGACGACTACGCCCACCACCCCACCGAGGTCGCGGCGGCGCTCTCGGCGGCACGCAGCGTCGTGGGCTCCGGCCGCATCATCGCGATCCACCAGCCTCACCTGTACAGCCGCACCAAGCTCATGGCCGGCGACTTCGCGCGCGTGTACGAGCAGCTCGCCGACCAGACCATCGTGCTCGATGTCTTCGGCGCGCGTGAAGACCCCGTTCCCGGCGTCACGGGAGCGCTCGTGTCGGAGCGGTTCTCCGACGCGTCGAGGGTCGACTACCTGCCCGACTGGCAGGCCGCGGCCGACCGCGCTGCCGAGATCGCCCGCGACGGCGACATCATCATGACGCTGAGTTGCGGCGACGTGTACCGCATCGTGCCGCAGGTGCTCGGGTCGCTCGCGGCCGAGCAGCCGGCGCCGACCGCGCAGTCGCGCTGACGACGGGGCGAACCGAATGAAGAGGCCGGAGGGGTTCGACCCCCGGGCGCAGCCGACGGCGACAGAGCCGCCCGCAACCCCACGCATGAGACGACCCGGCAAGAAGGAAGTGCCTCCCGGCGTCTCGGCGCAGCCGGTGAGGCCGGCGTCGAAGACCCCCGCGGCGCCCTCACGGCCGGCCGCACTGCACCCCGAAGCGGCTGAGCCCTCACCGCGGGCCTCGAACGCGCAGTGGTCGGCGCGTGAGGCGCGTCGCGACCTGAAGCGCGCGGCCAATGCGCGGCGACGGTTCGAGAAGGGCGAGATCAAGCGCTTCACCCGCAGGGCACGCACGCGCCGCGTGGCCTGGCTCTCCGCGGCAGGGGTCGTCGTCGTGCTTGTCGCGGTTCTGCTCGTCGCGGTGTACTCGCCCTTGCTCGCCCTCAAGACGGTCACCGTCGACGGCACGTCGCGCGTCGACGCGGCCGCGGTAGTCGATGCCATCGACGGCCAGGTCGGCACCCCCATCGCCCTCGTCGACTACGACGCGATCACGCGCAAGCTCGCCGACTTCCCGCTGATCCGAAGCTACGTCACCGAGGTCGTGCCGCCACACACGCTCGTCGTGCACGTCGTCGAGCGCGCACCGGTCGCCGTGGTCGCCGACGGCGCCACGTTCGACCTCCTCGACCCCGCGGGCATCGTGGTGCAGTCATCCGATTCCCGGCCCGACGGCTTCCCCCTCGTCGACATCGGCGGGCAGGAGGTCGGCAGCACCTCCTTCGCGTCGGTCGTCGAGGTGCTTCTCTCGCTTCCCGCGCCGCTGCTCGCACAGGTCGACACGATCTCGGCATCGACGAAGGATGACGTGACGTTCGTGTTGCGGGGTGTCGGGCAGACTGTGGTCTGGGGCAGTTCCGACGACTCCGCGATCAAGGCACGCACGCTCGCCGCGATGGTCGGCAACCAAGACGAGTCCGACCTGCTGGAGTACGACGTGTCCGCACCCGGGAGCGTCGTCGTCACCCCGCGGTGACGAGCGCTATTTCACCGCGGAGTTTGCGACACGCGGCGAGTGCTGCATGACGCGGCGAAGAGGCCGACCTACCCTCAAAGCAACAAAACATAAACTGAGTATAACTTTAGACCTCAACTAGAGGTTGAGAGTTGAAGCTCGAGAGTTTCCAGCGGAGGCCGGACGTGACATCGAACCAAAACTACCTAGCCGTGATCAAGGTCGTCGGCATAGGCGGCGGCGGCGTCAACGCCGTCAACCGCATGATCGAACTCGGTCTGCGGGGCGTCGAATTCATCGCCATCAACACGGATGCCCAGGCTCTCCTGATGAGCGACGCCGACGTCAAGCTCGACGTCGGTCGTGAGCTCACACGGGGGCTGGGTGCAGGCGCCGACCCCGAGGTCGGTCGCCGCGCTGCGGAAGACCACGCGGAGGAGATCGAGGAGGCCCTCGCGGGCGCCGACATGGTCTTCGTCACCGCGGGTGAGGGTGGTGGCACCGGTACCGGCGGCGCTCCCGTCGTCGCGCGCATCGCGAAGTCCATCGGCGCGCTCACCATCGGTGTCGTCACGAAGCCTTTCGGTTTCGAGGGCAAGCGCCGCTCGTCGCAGGCCGAGATCGGCGTCGCGAGCCTCAAGAACGAGGTCGACACCCTCATCGTGGTGCCGAACGACCGCCTGCTGGAGATCAGCGACCGCGGCATCAGCATGCTCGAGGCATTCGCCACCGCCGACCAGGTGCTGCTCGCGGGCGTCCAGGGCATCACCGACCTCATCACCACCCCCGGCCTCATCAACCTCGACTTCGCCGACGTCAAGTCGGTCATGCAGGGTGCGGGTTCGGCGCTCATGGGCATCGGTTCCGCCCGCGGAGCCGACCGCTCGATCAAGGCGGCGGAGCTCGCGGTCGCGAGTCCTCTGCTGGAGGCGAGCATCGACGGTGCGCACGGTGTGCTCATCTCGATTCAGGGCGGCTCCAATCTCGGAATCTTCGAGATCAACGACGCGGCGCGCCTCATCCAGGAGGCCGTGCACCCCGAGGCGAACATCATCTTCGGTGCCGTCATCGACGACACCCTCGGCGACGAGGTGCGCGTCACGGTCATCGCGGCCGGCTTCGACGGCGGAGAGCCCGTTCCGAAGGCTCTCGACACGAAGCGCACCAACTTCGTCACGCCGAACCCCGGACACCAGATTGGCCACACGGGCCAGGTCGCGCCGGTGGCCGCCGAGCCCCCGGTCACCACGACGTGGACCCCGGAGCCCGAGGCGGTGCCCACCGCCCAGGTCGACCGCACGTTCGACGACGACGACAGCAACGACTTGGACATCCCTGATTTCCTCAAGTAGCCGGTCTCGGCTACCGGTGCGGGCGAGCAGCACGTGACCGACACCGGTAGCCGACCCGGGCCGTTGGCCGAGCGCCTCGCGCGCGTCACGGAATCCATAGCGGATGCCGCGCGCGAGGCCGGTCGCGCACCGGACTCGGTGACCACCATCGTGGTGACGAAGTTCCACCCCGCATCTCTCGTGCACGAGCTTGCCGAACTGGGCGTGCGCGACGTCGGGGAGAACCGCCAGCAGGAGGCGAGCGCGAAGTCCGTGGAACTCGCCGACCTCGGTCTGCGCTGGCACTTCGTGGGTCAACTGCAGAGCAAGAAGGCCCGCAGCGTGCTGGGCTTCGCGCACGCCATCCATTCTCTCGACCGGCTCTCGCTCGTGCGTGCCCTCGGGTCGGCGGTGACGTCGACTGGGCGCGAACCGGTCGACGGCTACATCCAGGTCAACCTCACCACCGACGTCGATCGCGGGGGAGTGAGCCCAGACGGCGTCGAGGCGCTGGCCGAGGCGGTGCTCGCGACCCCGGGCATCCGTCTTCGCGGGCTCATGGCCGTTGCGCCACTCGAGGGAGAGCCGAGGGCGGCGTTCGCCACGGTGCGACGACTGGGCGAGGCTCTTCTCACGGTGGCTCCGGATGCCTCGCAGCTCTCGATGGGCATGTCGGGCGACTACCGCGAGGCAGTGCTCGAAGGCGCGACACACCTGCGGATTGGCACCGCAATCACGGGTATCCGGCCCATCGCCGGTTAATCTTGCAGCACGAGCTACAACCGGAGGATCACAATGGCCAACCCACTGCGCAAGACCATGGTTTACCTGGGCCTCGCCGACGAAGACTACGACTACGAAGCCGCGCAGCCGAGTGCTCCTGCGGCCCCGGCCGCCCAGGCCAGCACGCACCAGGCGAACAGCCACCAGGCGACGGCGCCGTCGAGCGCCCCCGCCCCGGCTGCCACCCGTGCCCCCGTAACCCCCCTTCGCCGCCCCACGGCCGCACGCCAGGCAGGACCAGCTGACATGAACGAGATTCTCACCGTGCACCCGCACCAGTACAAGGATGCACAGGTCATCGCGGAGAACTTCCGCGAGGGAATCCCCGTCATCATCAATCTGTCGCAGATGAGCGAGCCCGACGCGCGTCGCCTCGTCGACTTCGCGAGTGGGCTCTCGCAGGGCCTCTACGGCAAGATCGAGCGCGTGACCGGCAAGGTGTTCCTGCTTTCCCCCGCGCACGTCGTCGTGAGCGGCGACCACGCGGAGGCCGAGACGGACGTCGAAGCATCCTTCTTCCAGCAGTGAGTCGGGCCTCGAGCGCCAACCGCCCGGGAACGTCGTCATGACGGGTGTCGGCGTCATCGCATTTGGGCTCTACGTCGCGATCTCCATCTTCATAGTGGTGATGTGGGCGCGCTTTGTGCTCGACTTCGTCTCCATGCTCGCTCGCGGATGGCGCCCCCGCGGCTTCCTTCTGGTCCTCGCCGAACTCGTCTACACGATCACCGATCCTCCGGTGAAGGCGGTCAGGCGGATCGTCCCCCCGCTGCGCGCCGGCGGGGTGGCCATCGACTTCTCGTGGACCATCGTGCTCATCGCCGCGATCATCCTGAGCTATATCGTCAGAGGACTCTTCTAGAAGCCGCTCCGATGTACTCTGGAGAGATTGATCAGGGGCGACCAGCGCTCCGCCCACGAAGTATTGGTAGCGTTAGCTAAACGTTACGTCCAGTTGAGAAAGTGTTAGAGGTGACGGATATGGCTTTGACTCCTGAAGACGTAGTCAACAAGCGGTTCCAACCGACCAAGTTCCGCGAAGGCTACGACCAGGACGAGGTCGATGATTTCCTCGACGAGGTAGTCGTCGAGTTGCGTCGTCTCAACCAGGAGAACGAGGAGCTTCGCCAGCGTCTCATCGCAAGCGACTCCCGCATCAACGAACTGCAGCGTAGTGCCGGCCAGGGCGGCACTCAGGAGTCCGCACAGGCAGCCGCCGCTCCGAGCTTCGTCTCGCAGCCCGTCGAGCAGGCTGATTCCGCCGCAGACTCCGCCCAGCCCGTGGCTGCGGAGCCGGTCGTCCAGCCCACCCCGGCCTACGTTGCTCCGGCCGCCGAGGCCGGCATCGACCCCAACAACACCAACAACCTGCTGCAGCTCGCACGTCGCCTGCACGAGGAGCACGTGCGTGAGGGAGTCGAGAAGCGCGACGCGCTCATCGCGGAGGGCCGTGAAGAGGCCGCTCGGGTTGTCCAGGAGGCCGAGGCCGCGCAGCGTGCCGCTCTCCAGGAGGCCGAGGCCGCGCAACGTGCCACTCTCCAGGAGGCGGAGGCCGCCGCTCGTGCCGCCGCCGAGGAGGCCGAGGCCGCGCAGCGGGCACAGCTCGCGACCCTCGAGGCCGAGCGCCAGCAGCTCGAGACGGAGCGCCAGCAGCTCGAGGGCCAGGTCGACGAGCTGCGCAACTTCGAGCGCGAGTACCGCCTGAAGCTGAAGAGCTACATCGAGGGCCAGTTGCGCGAGCTCGACTCGACGAGCTCCATCGGCAACACCTCGCCGTCGTCTCCCGCATACGCCGGCCCTGCGGCCCAGCAGTCGGCACCGAACTTCACGGGCTTTGCCGGAACCAACTAGCGCGGCCACGACGGCCAGTGCGCCGAAGGTCAGGATCCTGACCCTCGTCGTGCTGGCCGTCGTCGCTGCGTGCGTGTACGCGCTCGACCAGTTCTCGAAGTACCTGGTGACGCAGAACCTCACCGAGCGCGAGCCGGTCGCCGTGCTCGGTGAACTGCTGCAGTTGAACTTCGTACGCAATCCCGGGGCCGCCTTCTCGCTGTTCAGCGGCACGACCTGGGTGTTCGCGATCATCGCGACCGCCGTGACCATCTTCATCGTCGTCTTCGCCCACCGCATCCGCTCCATCGCCTGGGCCGTGCTCTTCGGACTGCTCCTCGGCGGCAACCTCGGCAATCTCACCGACCGCCTGTTCCGCGAGCCGGGGTTCGGCGTCGGGCACGTCGTCGACTTCATCCAGATCTACTGGTTCCCGGCGATTTTCAACGTCGCCGACATGGCCATTGTGGCGAGCATGGGAGTCTTCATCGTCCTCACCATCCGCGGCATCGGCCTCACCGGCAAGCGCATCGAGCCCTCGCCCGCCGGCGGCGACGCCGCCGCAGCGCCGTTGGACGCGCCGTAATGGAGAGTCGCAGCCTTCCCGTTCCCGACGGCCTCGCCGGCGAGCGAGTCGACTCGGCTCTCGCCAAACTGCTCGGCTTCTCCCGTACCTTCGCCGCAGAGGTGGCCGAGTCCGGGGGAGTGACCGCCGACGGTGTGGTGCTCGGCAAGTCCGACCGCCTCGTGGCCGACGCGTGGCTCGAGGTGTCGTGGGAGAACAAACACGCACCCGTCGTCGTCGCTGTCATCGTCTCCGACCTCGCGATCGTCTACGACGACGACGACTTCGTCGTCGTCGACAAACCGGTCGGAGTGGCCGCCCATCCCTCGGTGGGATGGACCGGGCCGACGGTGCTCGGCGCCCTCGCGGGCGCGGGATTCCGCATCTCCACGTCGGGCGCGAGCGAGCGCGCGGGAATCGTCCACCGCCTCGACGCCGGCACGAGCGGGCTCATGGTCGTCGCCAAGTCGGAGCACGCGTACACCGAGCTCAAGCGCCAGTTTCACGACCGCGAGGTCGGCAAGATCTACCACGCCGTCGTCCAGGGCCACCCCGACCCGCTCTCCGGCACGATCGACGCGCCGATCGGACGCCACCCCGGCAGCTCGTGGAAGTTCGCGGTGACCGCCGACGGCAAACCCTCCATCACGCACTACGAGACGCTCGAGGCCTTCCCGTCTGCGTCACTCCTGGAGGTGCACCTCGAAACGGGACGTACACACCAGATCCGGGTGCACATGGCGGCCCAGCGGCATCCGTGCGTCGGCGACGCCATGTACGGCGCCGACCCCAGCATCAGCGCTCGACTCGGGCTCACGAGGCAGTGGCTGCACGCCATGAGACTCGAGTTCACCCACCCGTCGACGGGGCAGCGGGTCCAGTTCGAATCGCGCTATCCCGACGACCTGCAGCACGCACTCGATTTCCTCCGTCAGGCTTAAGCTGTAACCCTCCCCGGGCCGCGCACGCGCCCGGTCGTCGTTTTTGAGTGTTCGTTTTTCGAGCCGTCGTTCTTCTTCAGTCGGAGTTGTCTTGCCCACCAGCAACGATTCATTCGTTCACCTTCACGTACACAGCGAGTACTCGATGCTCGACGGTGCCGCTCGCGTCGGACCCCTCATGCAGGCCGCCGCCGCCGAGGGCATGCCGGCCATTGCCATGACCGACCACGGCAACATGTTCGGCGCCTACGACTTCTGGAAGCAAGCCACGGCGAACGGTGTCAAGCCGATCATCGGCACCGAGGCGTACATCACCCCCGGAACGCCTCGAGGCGACCGCACCCGGGTGCGCTGGGGCGGCAACCACCAGAACCAGGATGACGTCGGCGGGTCCGGCTCATACACCCACATGACCCTGCTGTCGGAGAACAACGAGGGCATGCACAACCTGTTCCGTTTGTCGTCGCTCGCCTCCATCGAGGGCTTCTATTTCAAACCACGCATGGACCGGGAACTGCTCAGCCGGTACGGCAAGGGCATCATCGCGACCACCGGGTGTGTCGGTGGGGAGGTGCAGACGCGGCTGCGGCTTGGGCAGTACGAGGAGGCTCGCCAGGCCGCGGCAGACTTCCGCGACATCTTCGGGGAGGGCAACTTCTTCGCCGAGGTCATGGACCACGGCATCGACATCGAGCGACGCACCATGGAAGACCTCTTCCGGCTCGCGAAAGACCTCAAGCTGCCTCTCGTGGCGACGAACGACCTGCACTACACCCACGCGCACGACGCCACGGCGCACGCGGCTCTGCTGTGCGTGCAGTCGGCCTCGACGCTCGACGACCCGAACCGCTTCAAGTTCGACTCCGACGAGTTCTACCTCAAGTCGGCGGCGGAGATGCGGCACCTGTTCCGCGATCACCCCGAGGCGTGCGACAACACCCTGCTCATCGCCGAGCGCTGCGAGGTCAACTTCGAGCACCGCGACCTCATGCCGCGTTTCCCCGTACCCGAGGGCGAGACCGAGGCGAGCTGGTTCGAGAAGGAGGTCGCCTCGGGGATGATGCGGCGTTTCCACAACGCGCCATCCGAGGCCCATCTCGCCCAGGCCAAGTACGAGGTCGACGTCATCAAGCAGATGGGCTTCCCCGGCTATTTCCTCGTGGTCGCCGACTTCATCTCGTGGGCGAAGCAGCAGGGCATCCGCGTCGGCCCGGGCCGCGGTTCGGCCGCCGGCTCCATGGCCTCCTACGCCATGGGCATCACCGAGCTCGACCCGCTGGCGCACGGCCTCATCTTCGAGCGGTTCCTCAACCCCGACCGCGTCTCCATGCCCGACGTCGACGTCGACTTCGACGACCGTCGTCGTGGCGAGGTCATCCGTTACGTCACCGACAAGTACGGCGACGACCGGGTGGCGCAGATCGTCACCTACGGAACCATCAAGGCCAAGCAGGCACTCAAAGACAGCTCGCGGGTGCTCGGCATGCCGTACTCCGTCGGCGAGAAGCTCACGAAGGCGATGCCGCCCGCCATCATGGGCAAGGACATCGCCCTCGGCGACATCATGAACAAGGATGCGCCCCGCTGGAAGGAGGCGAGCGACATCCGGGCGGTCATCGAGACCGACGCCGAGGCAGCGAAGGTGTTCGAGACCGCGCTCGGCATCGAGAATCTCAAGCGCCAGTGGGGCGTGCACGCGGCCGGCGTCATCCTCTCCGCCGAGCCCCTCCTCGACGTGCTGCCGATCATGAAGCGCGAAGACGACGGCGCCATCATCACGCAGTTCGACCAGCCGCCGCTCGAAGACCTCGGTCTCATCAAGATGGACTTCCTCGGGCTGCGCAACCTGACCATCATCGAAGACGCGCTCAAGATGATCGAGAAGAACACGGGTTCGAAGCTCGTCATCGAAGACCTCGACCTCGACGCCGACCAGAAGACCTACGACCTGCTCGCTCGGGGCGACACGCTCGGCGTGTTCCAGCTCGACGGCGGGCCGATGCGGTCCCTTCTCAAGCAGCTGAAGCCCACGAGCTTCGAAGACATCTCGGCCGTCATCGCGCTCTACCGTCCCGGCCCCATGGGCATGAACTCGCACACCAACTACGCGCTGCGCAAGAACGGCCTGCAGGCGATCGAGGCGATTCATCCCGAGCTCGAGGAGCCGCTGCGCGAGAGTCTCGGCATCACGTACGGCCTCATCGTGTACCAGGAGCAGGTGATGTTCGTCGCGCAGAAGGTCGCAGGGTTCTCACTCGGTCAGGCGGACGTGCTGCGTCGTGCCATGGGCAAGAAGAAGAAGAGCGAGCTCGACAAGCAGTTCGCCGACTTCGAGGCCGGCATGATCGGCAACGGCTACAGCGCGGCGGCCGTGAAGGTGCTCTGGGATACCCTCATGCCCTTCGCCGACTACGCCTTCAACAAGGCGCACAGCGCCGGCTACGGCGTGCTGAGCTACTGGACGGCCTATCTGAAGGCGAACTTCCCGGCCGAGTACATGGCGGCGCTGCTGACGAGTGTCGGCGACTCCAAGGACAAGCTCGGCATGTACCTCAACGAGTGCCGGCGCATGGGAATCAAGGTGCTCGCGCCCGACGTCAACGAGTCGTTCGTCGACTTCACCGCCGTGCCGACGGCTGAGGGCAGCACCGGCATCGGCGACATCCGTTTCGGGCTCGGCGCCGTGCGCAACGTGGGCGCCAACGTGGTCGAGGGCATCCGCATGGCTCGCGAGGCCAAGGGGCGTTTCGAGTCGTTCCACGACTTCCTTGCCAAGGTGCCCCTGCAGGTCACGAACAAGCGCACCGTCGAGTCGCTCATCAAGGCGGGAGCGTTCGACTCACTCGGCTCCACCCGCCGTGCGCTGCTCGAGATCCACGAGGACGCCGTCGACGGCTCGGTCAATGTCAAGCGCACGGAGGCCACGGGCCAGGCCGGGTTCGACTTCGACAGCCTCTTCGACGAGCCGCAGGAGACCTCGAAAGTACCCGATCGCCCCGAGTGGGCGAAGCGCGACAAGCTCGCCTTCGAACGCGAGATGCTCGGCCTGTACGTCTCCGACCATCCGCTCGCCGGCCTCGAGGTCGCCCTCGCGAAGCACGCGAGCGCCACCATCACCGATCTCCTGGCGGGCGATGTGGCGGGCGACGGCGAGCACGTCACCGTCGCGGGTCTCATCACGAGCGTGCAACACCGCGTCGCCAAAAACTCCGGCAATCAGTACGGCATCATCTCGGTCGAGGACTTCGGTGCCCAGATCGACGTGATGTTCCTCGGCAAGGCCTATCAGGAGTTCGCCCCCGAGCTTGTGAACGACTCGGTGGTGGTCATCCGTGGCCGGGTGAGCATGCGCGACGACGGCATGAACCTCCACGGTTCCAGCCTCATGGTGCCAGAATTGGGCCAGGCCGGAGTCGCGGGGTCGATCACGATCTCGATGCCCGACACCCGGGCGACACCGCCGACCATCCGCGCGCTCAAGGAGATGCTCCTGCGCCACAGCGGCGACGGTGAGGTGCGGCTGCGGCTCGTGCGGGGCGATTCCGGGCGCATCTTCGAGGTGCCGTACGCGGTGCAGACGACCCCCGACTTCTTCGGGGAGCTGAAGAGCCTGCTCGGGCCCGGCTGCCTGGTCTAGCCCGATTGGTCGCGCGACCGGCGAGGCGCTAACGAGGCCGGCCTCGACGCGCTGTTCGCAGCTCGGGTCGGGCGTGCTTGTTCAGTCTGACGGTGCCGCACGTGCGGCCGGTCCCCGACTAGAGTGCGGTCGGCTTCATGTAGGTGCGCTCGTGGTAGAGCAGGGCGTCGTCGGGCTCGCCGAGTGCGCCGTCCTCGATCTGCACCACGACAACGGCGTTGTTGTGCACCGGATGCACCTCGAGGATGCGTCCCACCATCCATGCGGTCACCCCCGACAGCACCGGCACCCCGTGTGGACCGGGCGACCAGTGGTCGCCGACGAACCGCACGGCATTGTCGGCGGCCAGCTTCTCGGCGAGATGCCGCGACCGCGGGCCGAGGGTGTGGATGGCGAGGTGATTGCCCACCGTCATGGCCGGCCACGCGCTCGCGATTCGCGCCATGTTGAAGGTCACGAGCGGCGGCACCGCGGCGAGACTCGCGAGGCTCGTCGCCGTGAAACCGACGGGGGTTCCGTCGGGGGCGAGTGCCGTGATCGCCGCGACGCCTGCCGCGTGGCGGCGGAACGTCTGCTTGAAGGCCTCGAGGTCGCTGGGGGGAGTTGCGTCGTTCATACGTAAAGATCAATCATTCCGGGCTCCGACCTATTCCGTGCATTCGCACCCAGCGGCGCACAACTAACATGGGGAGGCCATGATGCAGACCATTGACCTCCGGAACATCCAGCCTAATCGCGTCGATCTCGATGCCCTCGTGCCACGGTCGCGCAACGACTTCTCTGACGCGACGGAGATCGCGAGAGGCCTCATCGAGGCCGTCCGTGAGGGCGGCGAGGCGGCGCTCCTCGACCAGGCCGAGCGCCTCGACGGCGTGCGCCCCGCACGCATCCGCATCCACGCCGCGGAGATCGGTGCAGCACTCGCCAACCTCGACCCCGCGGTACGCGCCGCTCTCGAAGAGGCGATCAGCCGCGTCACCGTCGCCTCGGAGGCGCAGCTGCCTGTCGTCCGCGTCACCGAGCTCGGCGACGGCGCGGAGGTCATCCAACGCTGGCAGCCCGTGCGGCGCGTGGGCCTCTACGTTCCGGGCGGCAAGGCCGTCTACCCGTCGAGCGTCGTGATGAACGTCGTTCCCGCCCAGGTCGCGGGCGTCTCGTCCATCGCTCTCGCCTCGCCCGCACAGAAAGAGTTCGGCGGCTCCGTGCACCCCACCATCCTCGCGGCCGCGGGTCTCCTCGGCATCGACGAGGTGTACGCCATGGGCGGTGCCGGAGCCATCGGCGCCTTCGCCTACGGCGTTCCCGCCATCGGGCTCGACCCCGTGCACGTCATCACCGGACCGGGCAACATCTACGTCGCCGCGGCGAAGCGCCTCGTGCGCGGGGTGGCCGGCATCGACTCCGAGGCGGGCCCCACGGAGATCCTCGTGATCGCGGATGATGCGGCCGACGCCCGGCTCATCGCCGCCGATCTCATCAGCCAGGCGGAGCACGACGAGATGGCAGCGGCCGTACTCGTGACCGACTCCGAGGGCCTCGCCGACAGGGTACGCGCCGAACTCGCGACTCTCGCCGCATCCACTCACCACGCCGCGCGCGTCGCGGAGGCCCTCGCCGGGCAGCAGTCTGCGATCGTGCTCGTGAGCGATCTCGCCGCCGCCGCGGCGTTCAGCAACGCCTACGGACCCGAGCACCTCGAGATCCAGACCACGGAGCCGGGCGCCGTGCTCGACTCCATCGACAGCGCCGGCGTGATCTTCCTCGGCGAGAACTCGCCCGTGAGCCTCGGCGACTACCTCGCCGGATCCAACCACGTGCTGCCGACGGGCGGCCAGTCACGGTTCTCGTCCGGTCTCGGCGCCTACACCTTCCTGCGTCCCCAGCAGGTGGTGAAGTACAGCAGGCAGGCGCTGCACGATGTCGAGGCGCGCATTGTCGCCCTCAGCTCGGCCGAAGACCTGCCCGCCCACGGCGACGCGGTCTCCGCCCGGTTCACCGGCGCCTGAGCCGCGCCCCACGCGTCGTCCATCCTCCGGCACGCCTCCCGGCCGGGACGAGGGCGCGCGGTACGCTTGGCTCACCATGTTCTGCCCCTTCTGCCGCCATCCCGACAGCCGTGTCGTCGACTCCCGCACGAGCGATGACGGCATGTCGATCCGTCGCCGCCGCCAGTGCCCCGAGTGCGGGCGCCGGTTCTCGACGACCGAGACCGCGAGTCTCAGCGTGATCAAGCGCAACGGGGTCGTCGAGCCGTTCAGCCGCGAGAAGATCGTGACCGGCGTGCGCAAGGCGTGCCAGGGCCGACCCGTGACCGACACCGATCTCGCCGTTCTCGCCCAGAAGGTCGAGGAGGCGATCCGCGCGACGGGCGCCGCGCAGATCGAGGCGAACGACATCGGCCTCTCCATCCTTCCTCCGCTGCGCGAGCTCGACGAGGTGGCCTATCTGCGCTTCGCGAGCGTCTACCAGGGCTTCGACTCGCTCGACGACTTCGAGGCCGCCATCAGCCTGCTGCGCGTCAGCCACGAGTCGACCGACGAGCCGCAGCGAGCAGGCAGCCCCCTCGACTGAGCGCAGCGGCTCCCGCGTCATCCGCTCGGTCTCGGGCGGGTAGCCTGACCTAAGCATGTATAGATTCTTCTTCGACACGGTCCTCACCCGCATCGACCCGGAGCGGGCGCACCACCTCGCCTTCGTCGTCATCCAGCGTCTTCCGCTCCTGGGCATCGGGCGGGCCGTGCGCCGCATCACCCGCCCGGATCCGAGCCTCGCAGTGACGGCACTCGGTCTCCGCTTCGACTCGCCCTTCGGTCTCGCCGCCGGCTTCGACAAGGACGGCAAGGCCATCCGCGGCCTTGGCCAGCTCGGATTCGGCCACGTCGAGGTCGGCACGATCACCGCGCGTCCTCAGCCCGGCAATCCGCGGCCGCGCCTGTTCCGCCTCCTTGCCGACAGCGCGGTCATCAACCGCATGGGCTTCAACAATCACGGGGCCGCAGCGGCGCGGTCGCGGCTCGCGCGCGAGGCCTCCCGCGCGACTCGCCCCGTCATCGGTGTGAACATCGGCAAGTCTCGCGTCGTCGACGTGGATGATGCCGTCTCCGACTACCTCGAGAGCGCCGCCCTGCTGGCACCCGCCGCCGACTACCTCGTGGTGAATGTGAGCTCGCCGAACACCCCTGGTCTGCGCGGCCTGCAGGAGCTGGAGAGGCTCGCGCCGCTGCTCTCCGCGGTGCAGTCCGCGGCGGGTTCCACGCCAGTGCTCGTGAAGATCGCGCCCGATCTGAGCGATGACGAGGTGCGCCGTATCACGGGTCTCGCGCTCGAACTGGGCCTCGCGGGCATCATCGCGAACAACACGACCCTCTCTCGCGAGGGGCTCACGACCGACTCCTCCATCGTCGAGGCCGCCGGTGCCGGTGGCCTGTCAGGGGCACCGCTCGCCGCGCGCTCGCTCGAGCTGCTCGTGCTCATCCGCTCGTTGGTTCCCGAGGAGTTCTGCGTCATCTCCGTCGGGGGAGTGGACACGGCTGCGGATGTCGCGGCACGCCTCGACGCGGGCGCCACCCTCGTGCAGGGCTACACGGCGTTCCTCTATCACGGCCCCCTCTGGGCCCGCTCGATCAACCGCGGCCTGGCCGCGCGTCGCCCAGCCCCCGTCGCCCAGAGCCCGGCCGCCGAGTAGATCGACGCCGAGCGTCGCTCGCGGCGCGCACCGCGACAAGCCTCAGCGGGGGCAGCCACGGCTCCGGCGACTCAGGCGGGGTACTGGCGCCGCTTGACCTGCGGCTTCGGCAGCCGCATGAGGCGCAACTGAAGGGCACGCATCGCGGCGTACCAGCGAAGTCCGGCCTCGACCTTGTCGTCGCCGTACTTGGCGGCGAGCTTGCGGCGGATGATGAAGCCGACGATCACGCAGTCGATGACCGCGCCGATGAAGAATAGCCACAGAAGCGCGAACGCGGCGATCTGTACCTCGGGCTGCGGGAACACGGTGAGGATGAGCACGATCACCATGAGCGGGATCAGGAACTCGCCGACGCTTGTGCGGGCATCGATGTAGTCGCGCACGTAGCGCCGCTGCACCCCGCGGTCACGGGCGGGCATGTACTTCTCGACGCCGTTCGCCATGCCGATGCGCTGCTTCTCGCGCTCCGATGCCATGGCCGAACGCGACTGGCGGCGTGCCTCGGCACGATCGGTGGACACGAGGGGACGCTTGCGGGCCTGCTCCTGCACACGCCGAGTGGGCGTCGGACGGCCCTTGCCGCTGATGCTGTCTTGGTTCAGTTCGTAGCCGGCGTCGTCGTCGGTCGAGCTGTTCGAGTTCCTGGCCACGGTGAGTCCTTGCGCTTGGGGTCGCCTTAAGATTACCTCCATGACAGATTTCGAGCAGACAGCCGCCGGTTCCCCTTCCCCTCACGGCGCGCTCGACGCCCTCCGTGAGGCCGTGCAGCTCGGCCTCCCGAGCTCGATCGCCGACCTCTCGCGCCTCGTTCGCATCCCGTCTGTGTCGTGGGACGGCTTCGACGCCGCCCGCGTCGCGGCGAGCGCCGAGGCCGTCTCGACGCTCTTCACCGAGCTCGGCGTCTTCGAGTCGGTCGAGATCTCACGGGCCGAGATCGGGTCGACCGGCGCGCTGGGGCAGCCGGCCGTGCTCGCGACCCGTGCCGCGCGCAACGGGCGGCCGACGATCCTGCTCTACGCCCACCACGACGTGCAGCCGCAGGGCAACGCCGCCGACTGGGAGTCGTCGCCGTTCGAACCGACCGTGCGTGGCGACCGGCTGTACGGGCGGGGTGCCGCCGACGACAAGGCCGGCGTCATGGCTCACGTGGCCGCCATCCGCGCCTTCGTGGCCACGGTGGGGGACGACTTCGACCTCGGCCTCGCGGTGTTCATCGAGGGGGAGGAGGAGTTCGGCTCGCGCTCGTTCGGCAACTTCCTCGCGAAGCATGAGACCGCTCTCGCCGCCGACGTCATCATCGTCGCCGACTCCGACAACTGGAACGTGACGACCCCGGCGCTTACCGTCGCCCTGCGGGGAAACGTCACCTTCAAGCTCACAGTCTCGACACTCGCCCACGCCTCACACTCCGGGATGTTCGGGGGAGCGGTTCCCGACGCCATGCTCGCCACGATTCGACTGCTCGCGACGCTGCACGACGAGAACGGCTCGGTCGCCGTCGCCGGACTGACCTCCCGCGAGGGCGAGACTCCCGAGTACCCGGAGGAGCAGCTGCGCGAGGAGACGGGCCTGCTCGAGGGCGTCACCCCCATCGGCACCGGCCCCATCCTCAGTCGCCTGTGGTCGCAGCCCTCGATCACCATCACGGGGATCGACGCTCCCGCCGTGGTCAACGCGTCGAACACCCTCATCCCGTCGGTGACCGTCAAGCTCAGCGCGCGCATTGCGCCTGGGCAGCTCGCGAGTGACGCGTTCGCGGCCCTCGAGGCGCACCTCACTGCGCACGCCCCCTTCGGCGCCCACATCGCGATCGACGACGTCGACGAGGGCAACCCGTTCCTCGTCGACACCTCGGGATGGGCCGCCGTGGAGGCGAAGGCCGCAATGCACGAGGCGTGGGGGGTCGAGCCGGTCGAGACCGGCATCGGTGGATCCATCCCGTTCATCTCAGACCTCGTCGACGTGTTCGGCGACGCCCAGATCCTCGTCACCGGGGTGGAAGACCCCGACTCCCGCGCCCACAGCCCGAACGAGTCGCTGCACCTGGGAGTGTTCCAGAGAGCCATCCTCACGGAGGCCGTTTTGTTCGCCAAACTCAACGACCGCGCGTAGGATCGACCCATGACTGACACCACTCTGACCTCCCCCGAGCAGGACACCGTCGCGCCCGCTGCCCATGGAGTCGGGCTCTCGGATGCCGCGGCACAGAAGGTCCGCAGCCTCATGACGCAGGAGGGTCGTGACGACTTGCGCCTGCGCGTCGCCGTTCAGCCCGGCGGATGCTCCGGTCTCATCTACCAGCTCTACTTCGACGAGCGCTTCCTCGACGGCGACGTCTCCGTCGAATTCGGCGACGGCGTCGAGGTCGTCGTCGACAAGATGAGCGTGCCCTACCTCGATGGCGCGTCGATCGATTTCGAAGACACGATTCAGAAGCAGGGCTTCACCATCGACAACCCCAACGCCGCGGGAAGCTGCGCGTGTGGGGATTCGTTCCACTGATAATCGGGCGAGACACGACGCGCAAGGGGCGCCGACCGGGAGGTCGGCGCCCCTTCGACGTTATAGACTCGTAGGGTTCCAGTCCGTGTCATCCGAGAGGTTCCAGGTGCGCTCCAAACGCCTAAGTCGATGGGCAATCATCCCCATCGCGGTAGCAGTCTCGGTGGTACTCGCCGGGTGCACGCAGGCCCAACTGCAGGGCTGGCTGCCCGGCGATCCCGATACGACGAACCACACGAGCCGCATCATGGGCCTGTGGGTGACGTCGTGGATCGTTCTCCTCGTCGTCGGTGTCACCACCTGGGGGCTCGTCATCTGGGCCGCCGTGGCGTACCGCCGCCGCAAGGGCCAGACGGGTCTCCCCGTACAGCTTCGCTACAACCTCCCGGTCGAGATCTTCTACACGATCGTGCCCCTCATCCTCGTCCTCGGCTTCTTCGCGTTCACTGCGCGTGACCAGTCGGCCATCGAGAGCGACCCGGGCAAGCCCGACGTCAAGATCGAGGTCTTCGGCAAGCGCTGGGCATGGGACTTCAACTACCTGAACGAGAAGGTCTACAGCACGGGCATCCAGGCTCAGGAGCTGGACACCAGCGACAGCGTCGACACCGACGTGCTTCCGGTGTTGTACCTGCCGGTCGACAAGAAGGTGCAGATCGACATCGAGTCTCGCGATGTCATCCACTCCTTCTGGGTCATCGACTTCTTGTACAAGAAGGACATGATCCCCGGCAAGACGAACCACATGTACTTCACGCCGACGAAGGTCGGCACCTACCAGGGCAAGTGCGCCGAGCTGTGTGGTGAATACCACTCGCTCATGCTGTTCGAGGTGAAGGTGGTGTCGCAAGACGACTACGACGCCTACATCGACAGCCAGCGTGCCGCGGGCTTCGAGGGTCGCCTCGGCCCGGAGTACAACACCAACACCAACCTGCCCGGCACCGGCGCGGTTGACCACAGCGAAGAAGGCTAGTCGCGATGAGCACAGCAACAGCAAGCAGGCCGGGCCTCAGCACACCCTCGGTGGTGCGCACGGGCAACGTCCTCGTCAAGTGGATCACCTCCACTGACCACAAGACGATCGGGTACATGTACCTCATCTCGTCATTCATCTACTTCTGCATCGGCGGGGTGATGGCGCTCATCATCCGTGCTCAGCTCTTCGCTCCGGGTCTCAACATCGTCGACACGAAGGAGCAGTACAACCAGCTCTTCACGATGCACGGCACGATCATGCTGCTGATGTTCGCGACGCCGCTGTTCGCCGGGTTCGCCAACGTGCTCATGCCGTTGCAGATCGGTGCACCGGATGTCGCGTTCCCTCGCCTCAACGCCTTCGCCTACTGGCTCTATAGCTTCGGCAGCCTCATGGCAGTGGCCGGCTTCCTCACCCCGCAGGGTGCGGCATCGTTCGGGTGGTTCGCCTACGCGCCGCTGTCGAGCACGACCTTCTCGCCAGGAGTGGGCGGAAACCTCTGGGTCTTCGGGCTCGCGCTGAGCGGTTTTGGAACGATCCTCGGCGCCGTCAACTTCATCACGACGATCATCACGATGCGTGCCCCCGGAATGACCATGTTCCGCATGCCTATCTTCACGTGGAACATCCTCGTCACCTCGATCCTCGTGCTCATGGCGTTCCCGGTGCTCGCCGCCGCCTTGTTCGGCCTCGGTGCAGACCGGGTCTTCGACGCGCACATCTACGACGCGGCCAACGGCGGCGTCATCCTGTGGCAGCACCTCTTCTGGTTCTTCGGCCATCCCGAGGTGTACATCATCGCCCTGCCGTTCTTCGGAATCGTCTCCGAGGTCTTCCCGGTGTTCAGCCGTAAGCCGATCTTCGGCTACAAGACCCTCATCTACGCCACGATCGCCATCGCCGCCCTCTCGGTCACGGTCTGGGCCCACCACATGTACGTGACCGGATCGGTGCTGCTGCCGTTCTTCTCGCTCATGACGATGCTCATCGCTGTTCCGACCGGCGTGAAGATCTTCAACTGGATCGGCACCATGTGGCGCGGATCGATCACCTTCGAGACCCCGATGCTCTGGGCGATCGGCTTCCTGATCACCTTCACCTTCGGTGGGCTGACCGGCGTCATCCTGGCGTCGCCGCCACTCGACTTCCACGTCTCCGACACCTACTTCGTCGTCGCCCACTTCCACTATGTGGTCTTCGGCACTGTGGTGTTCGCGATGTTCAGCGGCTTCTACTTCTGGTGGCCCAAGTGGACCGGCAAGATGCTCAACGAGAAGCTTGGCAAGATCCACTTCTGGCTGCTGTTCATCGGTTTCCACACGACGTTCCTCATCCAGCACTGGATCGGCGTCGTCGGCATGCCGCGTCGCTACGCCACGTACCTGCCGGAAGACGGCGTCACGTGGATGAACCAGCTGTCCACCGTCGGAGCGGCGATCCTGGCCACCTCGATGCTGCCGTTCTTCTACAACGTCTACCTCACGGCACGTACAGCGCCCAAGGTGACGGTGAACGACCCGTGGGGCTTCTCGCGGTCGCTCGAGTGGGCCACCTCGTGCCCGCCGCCTCGCCACAACTTCACCTCGATCCCGCGCATCCGCTCTGAGGCTCCCGCGTTCGACCTGAACCACCCCGAGGCCGAGGTGCCGATCGGCATCGGCGGTGGCAAGGATGCGCCAGACGCTCCCGTGTACGACATGACCGACGAGAAGATCAAGTAAGCCATGAGAGCTAATATCAACCTGTTCTGGATCCTCGCCGCATTCTGCGGGGCTGCGGACGCCTTGTACATCATCTGGTCGCTCGCCGACAAGACGCACGGCGGCGTGATCGAGTGGGTCGGCACCCTGGCGATCGGCCTCAGCGGCATCCTCGCGGCATTCATCGCCTTCTACATCAGCCGGGTCCACGCCGGACAGGGCGGCGCCCTTCCGGAAGACCGGCTCGATGCCAACATCGACGACGGCGAGGCGGAGCAGGGCTTCTTCAGCCCCTGGAGCTGGTGGCCCGTCATGCTGGCCTCGAGCCTCGCGTTGATGTTCCTCGGCCTCGCGGTCGGCGTCTGGATCGCCTTTGTCGGCGCAGCTCTCGTGATCATCAGCCTCGTCGGGTGGGTGTATGAGTACTACCGAGGCAACTTCGCCCATTAGCCAGGCGCAGATCCGTCCGGCGATCTCCACCGACGCCGACGCGGTCTTCGTGCTGCTGAGTGAATTGCAGGAGAGCTACCTGCCCGACCGTGCAGCATTCGACGTCACCTTCGAGTCGTTCGTGTATGGCGACGAGCATGCGCTTCTCCTCGTGGCCGAGCTCGGAGGCCTCGTGGTCGGCTACGCCCTGGCGACGATCACGCGCCTGCTCTACACGAACGGTACGTCCGGCCAACTGCAGGAGCTTGTGGTCGAGAGCTCCGCGCAGGGAAACGGCATCGGCTCTGAGCTCGTGGCGTCTGTCGAGCAGGAGTGCCGTGCGCGCGGCGTGCGTCAACTGACCGTGCCGAGCCGCCGGTCGGCCGGCTTCTACGAGCGTCTCGGCTATCTCTCGACGGCCGACTACCTCAAGCGCAGCTTCGACTAGCCGCTCGCGGTGCGCGGCCGGTAAACGGAGGCGTCGACGGCGACGGTGACGTCGACGCTGGCGCCTCGCCGGTCGTCTCTCGGCTCGGGAGTGCCGTGGTGTCCGCTCGGGCCCATTCCCGCGAGGCTCCGCACCTCCGCGTCGCCCAGACCGACCGTGTAGTCGAGCGAGCGCCGTTCGACGAGCTCGAATCGCCCGCCCAGTGTCGCGTCGAGTCGCGCCACCTTGTCGGGCTGGATGCCGATGAGCGTGCCCTCCTCTCGCAGCTGGCGCAGGTGGCCCTCGGCCGGCGTGACGACGACGAGCACGCCCTCGGCGGTGAGAACGCGCGCGAACTCCTCGGCATTGCGAGGAGCGAACACGCACAGCACCACGTCGGCGCGGTAGCTGCGCACGGGGAGCGGCCGCCACACGTCCGTCACGACACCGACGGCGCGCCTCGACCGGACTGCCATCGCGACGGCGTCTGCGGAGACGTCGAGGGCCAGCGCGTCCCACGCCGGGCGAGAGCGGAGTAACGACTCGAGGTAGTAGCCGGTGCCGCATCCGGAATCGAGGATGCTCGCCGCCGTCGCCTGCGGCACCAGCTCGTCGAGCAGTCCCGCGATGGGGGAGTAGTGGCCGGTGCGCAGGAACGCCTCGCGCCGCTCGAGGATCTCGCGCGTGTCGCCCGTGATGCCGCGCGATCGGTCGACGAGTGCGAGGTACCCGCGCTTGTTCGCGTCGTAGGCATGGCCCGCAGAACACGAAAGCGACCAGGCAGCGGACCCGGAGCTGACGAGATCTCTCTCGCAGCTCGGGCACCGCAACCAGGTCGCCAAGTTCGTGCTGTCACGGGCTCTGCCGCCCGCGGTACTGCCGTCGGCAGTGATTGTCAGTGCTCGCCGCCGTCGTGCGAGCGCTCGATCTCCGACTTGGTGACCGGCAGGATGCGGTCCTCGAAGAACCAGCGGGAGAACACGGAGCGCGCCCTCTGGTTGACCGTGATGCGTCCTTCGCTGTTGGGACGGATCATGAGCGGCTCGTAGTCGGTGTAGCTCGTGAGCCTCCAGCGCTCGGCGTCGCTGAGAGGCTGGTGCACCTCGATGTACTCGCCACCCGGCAGGCGGACGATACGGCCGGACTCGAAGCCGTGCAGAGCGATCTCACGATCCTTCTTCTGCAGGCCGAAGCAGATGCGCTTCGTGACGATGTAGGCGATGATCGGGCCGAGGAAGAAGAGAGCCTGAAGGGTGTGGATGACGCCCTCGATGCTGAGGTGGAAGTGTGTGGCGATGAGGTCGGAACTCGCCGCCGCCCACAGCACCGCATAGAAGGTGACGCCGGCAGCGCCGATCGCGGTGCGGACGGGCGTGTTGCGCGAGCGGTCGAGGATGTGGTGCTCACGCTTGTCGCCGGTGATCCACGCCTCGATGAACGGGTAGAACGCCACGAGTGCGAGGAACACGGGGAGCACGATCAGCGGCAACAGCACATTCAGTGAGAGCGTGTAGTCGCCGAAGATGACGAACTCCAGCCCCGGCGGTACGAGGCGCAGCGCGCCGTCCGCGAAGCCGATATACCAGTCAGGCTGGGTGCCGGCAGACACGGGCGACGGGTCGTACGGCCCGTAGTTCCAGATCGGGTTGATGGTGAACGTCGCTGAGATGAGCATCAGCACACCGAACACGATGAAGAAGAATCCACCGGCCTTGGCCGCGAACACCGGCATGACGGGGACACCCACGACGTTGTCGTTGGTCTTGCCGGGGCCTGCGAACTGGGTGTGCTTGTTGATCACGAGCAGTAGCAGGTGCACACCGAGGGCGGCGACCAGGATCGCGGGAAGCAGCAGGATGTGCAGCGTGAAGAAACGGCTCACGACGTCGGTGCCGGGGAACTCCCCACCGAAGAGCAGGTAGGAGATCCAGACACCGAAGATCGGAACGGCCTTGACCATGCCATCGATGATGCGGAGGCCGTTACCCGACAGCAGGTCGTCGGGCAGCGAGTACCCGGTGAAGCCCTCGGCCATCGCGAGCACGAAGAGCACGAAGCCGATGAGCCAGTTGATCTCGCGCGGCTTGCGGTAGGCGCCGGTGAAGAAGATGCGGAGCATGTGGAGCCCGATGGATGCGACGAACAGCAACGCCGCCCAGTGGTGCACCTGGCGCATGAGGAGACCGCCGCGGATGTCGAACGAGATGTCGAGCGACGATGCGTAGGCGGCGGACATCTCGAGACCCTTGAGCGGCACGAACGAGCCGTCGTACTCTACCGGGACCATGGTCGGCTGGAAGAAGAACGTCAGGAAGGTACCCGAGAGCAGGATCGCGACGAAGCTGTAGAGAGCGACCTCGCCGAGCATGAACGACCAGTGGTCGGGGAAGATCTTGCGACCGACCTCCTTCACGAGGCCCGAGAGGCTCGTGCGTTCGTCGATGTAGTTGGCCGCCGCCGAGGTGAGGCGCGAACCGGGCGTCGAGGTGGCGAATGGTCCGTTCCGCGTCGAAGCGGCGGTGTCGTGTGTGACGGGGGTCTCGGTTGCTGTGCTCACAGCTCACGCTCCCAGAAGCTCGGGCCGACGGGTTCGGTGAAGTCGCTCTGGGCAACCAGATAGCCCTCGTCGTCGATGGCGATGGGTAGTTGGGGTAGGGGCCGGCTAGCCGGTCCGAAGATCACGGCGGCGTGGTTGGACACGTCGAATTGTGATTGGTGGCACGGGCAGAGAAGGTTGTGCGTCTGCTGTTCGTACAGCGCGACGGGGCAACCGACGTGGGTGCAGATCTTCGAGTAGGCGACGATGCCGTCGTACGACCAGCTCTTGCGGTCTTCCTTCTCGTTGAGGTCTTCGGGGCGCAGACGCATCAGCAGCACTGCCGCCTTGGCCTTCTCTTCGAGACGGTGTTCGGCGTCGTTGAGACCCTCGGGGATCACGTGGAACGCCGAGCCGTAGGTGACGTCGGAAGCCTTGATCGGGGTGCCGGAAGGGTCGCGCGTGAGGCGCTTCCCCTTCTCCCACAGCGTGTGACGGAGAAGCTCGCCCGGTTCCTCGGCCGGCGCCAGGTCGCGGAAGAGAACGACGGCCGGGATCGGGCTGACGACGAGGGCGCCGATGAGGGTGTTGCGCAGCAGAGAACGGCGGCCGAAGCCCGACTCCTTGTTGCCCAGCGTGAAGACGTCGACGGCTTTGGCGCGAGTCGCCTCCGAACCCCGTGTGGGGTGGCGGTCTTCGGAGATCTCGGCGTCGGACATGAGCGCCTTGGCCCAGTGGACCGCGCCGATGCCGATGCCGAGAAGACCGAGGCTGATCGCGAGGCCGAGGCTCAGGGTGCTGAGCCGCACCGACGCGAGGTCGCCCGGGATGATGGGGAACAGGAAGTAGAACACGACAGCGAGGACGCTGCCGACGAGCGACGCGAAGAACAGCAGCGAGACTGTGCGCTCTGCTGCACGGTCCTTCTTCGGGTCAAGGTCGGTCACGCGAGGGCGGTGCGGTGGGTGTCCGGGGTTCGGGATGTCGTCCGTGCGGACGACAGCGGTTCCGGGCGAGACCGTCCGAGGTGTGGTCACCTCGACCGCGGTGCCGGCCTCCGTGCTGCCGGACTGGCCACCGTGATGGTCTGCCATTGTTTTCCCTTCAACCGTGCGGTGGCCGAGTGCGCCATCCGCGGAGTATTTATCTAAAAGAGTGGAGGTGGATCAGTTCGACTTGGCCGTGAGCCACACCGTGATGGCCACGATTCCGCCGAGGCCGAAGATCCAGATGAAGAGGCCTTCGGAGACGGGACCGAGGTTGCCGAGGTCGAATCCGCCGGGAGACGGGTTCTCGTCGAGGAACTGCAGGTAGGTGATGATGTCCGCTTTGTCTTCGAGCGTGAGGTTGTTGTTGTTGAACACCGGCATGTTCTGCGGGCCGGTGACCATGGCCTCGTACACGTGGGTTGACGTGACGCCGGAGAGCGACGGGGCGTACTTGCCCTGCGTGAGGGCACCGCCCGCGCCGGCCACGTTGTGGCACATTGCGCAGTTGATGCGGAACAGCTCGCCGCCTGCGGTTGCGTCACCTTCACCGGAGACCGTCTCCTCGCTGGGGAGACCGGGGCCGGGCGACTTTGAGCCGACGAAGGTGTAGAGCGCCTTGATCTGCTCCTCGGTGAACTGCACCGGCTTCTCCTCGGCCTGGGGGCCCGTTGCCGCGAGGGGCATGCGACCGGTGCCGACCTGGAAGTGGACCGACGCCTCGCCGACGCCGATGAGCGTCGGGCCCTGGTCGGTGCCCTCGAGCGCCAGACCGTGGCACGTGGCGCAGTTGGCCTGGAAGAGCTTGCTGCCCTCGTCGACGAGTTGGTCTTGCGACGCGGTGGTCTCGGCGATCGCACTCGTGGTGAAGAGCGCGTAGACGCCCCCGGTGCTGAGGAGACCCACGGCGATGAGGGCGACTGCAGCGAGCGGATGCCTGCGGCCGGCCCTGCGAGGGGTCGCAGTGGTACGTGGGGACTTCGCCATGTGCTGGGTTCCGATTCTTACTTGAGGATGTAAATGATGAAGAAGAGGCCGACCCAGACGACGTCTACAAAGTGCCAGTAGTACGACACGACAATAGCGCTCGTTGCCTCTTTGTGGCCGAAGTTCTTGACCGCATACCCGCGACCGATGATGAACAGGAACGCGACCAGGCCGCCTATGACGTGGAGGCCGTGGAACCCGGTGGCGAGATAGAACGCGGAGCCGTAGGAGTCGGAGCTGAGGGTGAGTCCCTCGCCGACGAGGGTGGCGTACTCGAAGATCTGGCCGACGACGAATATCGCGCCCATGGCGTAGGTGAGGAAGAACCACTCGACCATGCCCCATTGCGTGGGCTTCCATCCCGTGCGGCGCGGCTGCAGGCGTTCGGCGGCGAACACGCCGAACTGGCATGTGAGCGACGACAGCACGAGGATGATCGTGTTCGTGAGCGAGAACGGGATGCTCAGCAGGCCCGACTGGGACTCCCAGAGACCAGGGCTCGTCGACCGGAGCGTGAAGTAGATCGCAAAGAGGCCTGCGAAGAACATCACTTCGCTTCCGAGCCAGACGATGGTGCCAACCGCGACGGTGTTCGGGCGGTTGACCACAGGGGCCCCTATAGACGGGCTGATGGAAGTCGTAGTCACCCCTCCATTATGTCCGATATCCATGCCCTCGTTTCCCTTTCGGCCGGTCTGTCGCCGCCGGTTGCGCGAGAAACGGCTCGATAGTATTTGAGGCATGTCCGTCATCACCACCTGGCCACGCATTCTCACAACCCTCGTCGAAGGGCGCGACCTGTCGATCTCGGAATCCACGTGGGCGATGAACCGTGTCATGGCGGGGGAGGCGACATCCGCCCAGTTGGCCGGGCTGCTCGTCGCACTGCGCATCAAGGGCGAGACGGTCGACGAGATCGTGGGCTTTCGCGACGCCGTGCTCGAGAACGCGCGCCCCCTCGAGCTCGACTCCATGGTGCTCGACATAGTCGGAACCGGGGGAGACCCGTACGGCGCCGTGCTCAACATCTCCTCCGTCGCCTCGGTGATCGCCGCGGCCGCGGGAGTGCCGGTGGTGAAGCACGGAAACCGCGGTGCAAGCTCGGCGTCCGGGGCATCCGATGTGCTCACCGCGCTCGGTCTCGACCTCACCATCGAGCCCGCGCGTGTCGCAGCCGTCTTCGCCGAGACCGGGATCACCTACGCCCACGCGGCGCTCTTCCACCCCGGGTTCCGGCATGCCGGCCCCACCCGCTCGGAACTCGGCATCTCGACGCTGTTCAACGTGCTTGGTCCGCTCTGCAACCCGGTGCGACCAGAGGCGTCGGCGGTGGGTGTCGCGAACCTCGAGCGGGTGCCGCTCGTGGTCGGCGTGTTCCAGACCCGCGGCGCCACAGCGCTCGTCTTTCGGGGCGACGACGGCATCGACAAGCTCACGACGACCGGTCACAGCCACATCTGGGAGGTCTCCCTCGGGTCGGTGACCGAGCACGACCTCGACCCCCTCGACCTCGGGATTCCTCGCGCCGAGATCCAATCGCTCCTCGGCGCGAGCCCCGAACACAACGCCGGTGTGATCCGCTCGGTGCTCGCGGGCGAAACGGGGCCGGTGCGTGACGTCGTGCTGCTCAACGCGGCCGCGGGCCTCGTGTCGTTCGGCCTCGCCCTGGACCCCGACCAGCTGCGGGTGCCGATCCTCGACCGTCTGGCTGACAAGCTCGAGGTGGCGGCGCGTGTCGTCGACTCGGGGGCGGCGGCGGCGAAGCTCGACGAGTGGGTCGCCGCGACGCGTCGCTAAAGCGCGTCCACGTAGTACCAGCGACGCTTCTCCCTGACGAAGCGGCTGTTCTCGTGTTGTTCCCCGGCCTCTGAGCCGTGCCGGTACTTGGCGCGGAACTCGACGGTTCCGTGTGTGTCGAGCAGTCCGCCCCGTGACGTGCGCGCGATGTCGAGCAGGTACCAGCGGATGGCGGGATCGAGCTCGAGGGTCGCCGGCCGGGTGTTCGGATGCCATGTCGCGAGGAGGTAGCGCGCCGCACCGAGGACGTACGCGGAGTACCGGGACCGCATGAGCCGCTCGGCCGAAGGGGCGAGTGCCTCGCCCCGGTGAAACGGTCCGCAGCATCCGCCATAGGTAGCACCGCTCAAGCACGGGCATCGGGCCGACTTGGCGACCCGCGGCCAGTCGGGGGTGGAGTCGGTCGTGTGCGACATCCCTCCATTATCGGGTGGCCCGCGAGGCGCTTCGCGGTAGGGATCGTAACGTTTCTCGGCCCCTCAGGGACGGCGCCCCTTGGTCGTGAGGCTCATCGGTGGGAGACTTGTCGGTGTCGGATCCCGGTCTCGGGAGGAGGCGGACATGGACAAGGTTGTCGTAGTTGTGGATGGCACGCCCGCGGGCGACGCGGCGGTGGACTGGGTCATCGACCGGGCAAGGGTCAGGCACGCGTTCGCACCGTTCTCCGTGGAGGTGACGACGGTCTACGACCCGATGCCGTCGGAGAGCGTGCTCGCCGGCCAGGACTTCCGTGTCGTGTACAGCGATGCGGTCGATTCCGCCGCCGCCCGGGTAACGGCCGCCGAACCCGCGGTGTCTGTGGCCGCGGTCGTGCGGACCGGGCAGCCCAGGGCCGAGCTCGTGCGGGCCTCGCACGGCGCGGACCTGTTCGTCGTCGGCACGAGTCGGCGGGGCACGGTGCCCGACTCGATCTACGGCAGCCTCGCCATCCGTCTCGCTGCGGCCGCGCCGTGCCCGACCGTCGTCGTCCCGGCGGGGTGGAGTCCGGGGCGATCCGGGGTCATGGTCGCACTCGAGGGAACCGGCCAGCAGCCGGCCGTCGCCGACTTCGCCGCTCGCGAGGCACTGGCCGCGGGCGAACCGCTCACCATCGTGCACACCTGGAGCGTGCCGACGCTCATCGCCGTCGCGGCGTTCGCTCACCCCCGCGTGTGGGGTGCGATGAACGAACTTCACGGCGCGGCGCTCGCGACGACCGTCGCGCACGTTCGTGCCTCGTGGCCCGGTGTCGTGGTGCAGGAGCGGCTGAAGGAGGGCAACGCCGCGAGAATTTTGACCGAGGATGCCGCCGAGGCCGCCCTGCTCGTGGTGGGGCGCAGCGACCACGGCACAGTCGCCGACGCCCTCCTCGGATCGACCAGCCACGACGTGCTGCTGGCCATGCCGTGCCCGGTCGCCGTCGTGCCGTGGCGGGGGAGCGCGGCGGGCGAGGCGCTTACGTCGGCCTGACGACCAGTACGGGACAGCGGGCGTGGCGGATGCACTGCTCGCTGACCGATCCGAGCACGAGGCTCGCGAACCCTCCCCGCCCGCGGGTTCCCAGCACGAGCATCAACGCTCCCACGGAGTCGGCGATCATGACGGACGCTGGCTGACCGAATCTCGCCCGGTAGGTCGAGCGGACGCCGGGATGTGCGGCGGCGATCGCGCCCACATCATGCTCGAGGATTCTCGCGACCTTCGCCGACCCTTCATCGAAAGACGAGACGTAGCCCTCCGATACGAGGGTGCCGTGTGGTGCCGTGTCGATCGTCCACGCTCGGATCACGAGGACGGGCGACCCCAGTCGTTGGGCCAGTCGAAGGGCGTACTCGACCGCTTCGTCCGCGTGCCGGGAACCGTCGTGGCCGACGACGATGGTGTCTGAGAGGTCCGCCGCCGGAGTGCTCACGGTGTCGAGCCCCCCGGAAGGCGCCGTCCGACGACCCCGAGAAGAGACAGCACGCGCGCCAGCTGGGCGATCCCGAGGCCGGAGTAGAGCGCCTGGAGCCGGGAATACCCGCTGAGTACCGCAAGGTGCGACGCGAAGGGCGTGGCACCGAGATAGTCGACGGGCGCACCCGCGCCGTTCGCCAGGGTGCCGCGGAGGCCCCCCGCGAAGGCGGACAGGGCTCCGAATATCAGCAGACCTCCCGGAACACCCTCGACGCCCGTACCCGCTGATCGCCTAGCCATCCCGACCTCCAGATCGTCCGTCGCCGCAACCGTCGCCATCCGGCCGATCAGCGCTGGGTCGCGCCGACCACGCGGATCCGGTTGTCGACTGTGCGTACACCGTCGAGGTGTCGCACCGCCGCCTCGGCCACGTCGCGTTGGTACCCCAACGCCACGTCGCCGGAGAGCATGACGCCGCCCTGCCGCACGGTCGATCCGATTCGATGAGCGGGGACGCCGTCGAGGCGCGACAGGCAATCCTGTACGCGCTTGGCCAACACCACGTTGCCGCAATAGGTGTCGTCGCCGGGGCGCGCCGGGCGAGTCGTGCCGGCTGTCGTATCCATGATTGGTGCGGGAGGGATCGTCATGTGCCTACGCTGCTCTCCGCGCCGGTGCGAGGGCAGGGCCGAAGGTCCTATCCCTCCGCGGATCGGCGGAGGTAGGCGCATCCACGTCAGGTCGACCCCCGGTCTGTTCAGGGTCGAATTGGATGACCACCAGGCAGTCGGGCTCGGCAAGGCCGCCGCATCCCCGGTCGACCCTGACCTCGTCATCTTTCAGGGCGGGTCAGGGGATTCCTGCTCCAGGCGCGCGCCGACCACCGCGGCCTGCACCCGTCGCGAGACGCCGAGCTTCGCCAGGAGTCCCGACACGTAGTTCTTCACGGTCTTCTCCGCGAGCTCGAGTTCGATGCCGATCTCCCGATTGGTCATGCCGTGCGCGATCAGGCGCAGAACCTGGCGTTCTCGCAAGGTGAGGTCGAGCTCGGGCGACGACTCCACCGGGGCCGTCAGGCGGGCAACCACCGCTCGGGTCACCGCGTGCCCCATGAGCGATTCGCCGTGCGCGGCCCGGCGTATGCCATCGACGAGTCCCTGGCCCTGGATGTCTTTGAGAACGTAACCGGATGCGCCGGCCAGGACCGCCGCGTAGCTCGCCGCCGTGTCGTCGTAGGCGGTGAGGATGAGACACCGCACCGAGGGGTGAGCCGAGCGGATGTCGCGGCACAGGTCGATGCCGTTGCCATCGGGCAGGTGCACGTCGAGCACCGCGACATCGGGGCTCAGGGCGGCGATGCGTCCGCGCGCACCGCGCACGGTCGCAGCCTCGCCGACGACCTCGAGATCGGGCTCCCGCTCGATGAGATTCGTGATGCCGCGCCGCACGATCTCGTGATCGTCGACGAGGAAGACCCTGATCGGCATCGTCACGCTCGTCCCTGCGCGAGCGGTGCGCTCCAGCGCAAGCGGGCGCCGCCGCTCTCACGGTTGTCGAGCGAGAAGGCGCCCTTGAGCTCCGCGGCCCGGCGCCGCAGGTTCGCTATTCCGCTGGATCGCTGCTCCGATCCCTCGTCCACCCCCACGCCGTCGTCGGTGACCTCGACGACGATCTCGTCGTCGCCGACGGAGATGGCGACGACCGTCTCGGTCGCGTGGGCGTGACGCGCCACGTTGGCGAGCGACTCCCGCACGACCGCCATCACGTCGGGGACGAGAACATCCGGAAGCAGCACGTCGACGGAGCCGGTGAACACCACGCGGGGGGAGTGGTTCAATGCCGAGGACGCCTCCGAGATGACGTCGAGGACTCTATGGCGCAAGGAGCGGCTTCCACCGGGTTGGGGGCTGACGAGGGCGAAGATGGCGGTGCGAATCTCGGCGATGCTGTCGTCGAGTGCCTTGACAGTGGAGTCGATTCCCGCGCGTAGCTCCCGATCCTCCGGGGCGGTCGGCAGGGCCTGCAGGCCGAGGCCCGCGGCAAAGAGGCGCTGGATCACGTGGTCGTGCAGGTCGCGAGCGATGCGACCGCGCTCCTCGAGCAACGCGAGCCTCGTCTTGTTCGCGCGAGCCTCGGCGAGGGCCAACGCGACGCTCGCCTGGCCGGCGAAATCGGCCGCCATCTCCACGTCTGAGGCGGTGAAGCGAGGGGTGGACAGGGCCCGCGAGACCGTGAGCACGCCGTGCAGGTGTCCCGTCTCGACGAGGGGGATCGCCATCGTCGGACCGAGCGCGAGCCAGGGGTTGGGCGTCGAGTCGGCCATCTCGTTGGTGTCGGCCATGACGGGTTGGGCACTCTCCATGGCGCGTCCGCTCAGAGTGCCGACGGAGGAGAACGTGAGACCGTGGACCTCGTCAGCGAGGCTGCCCCTGCTCGTCTCGACGACGAGGGTTCCCGGCTCGCCACGCAGCACGACCGCCACGAGCGCCGCGTCGGCGAGCGACACGACCCTCTCCGCGATGAAGCCGAGCGCATCGCCGGTCTCGTCTGCCAGGAGGCTCGAAGTGACCTCCGCACCGGCCTCCGCCCAGCGTTGTCGACGGCGGGTCTCCTCGAGCAACCGTGCATTGTCGATCGCGATTCCGGCGGTCGCCGCGAGGGCCGTGAGCAGCTGCTCGTCCTCTTCGGAGAACCTGCCGGTCGTGCGATCGGTGACGTAGATGTTGCCGAACACCTCGCCGCGCACGCGGATGGGTACCCCCAGGAAGCTGTCTACCTCCGGGTGGCCGGACGCGAATCCGCCCGAACGAGGATCCTCACCCCGATGGTCCAGTCGGATCGGGCGCGGATCCTCGACGAGTGCACGGAGCAGACCGTACCCCTCCGGGAGATGCCCGGTGGCGGTGGCATCCTGCTGTGACCTTCCGACGTGGATGAACTGCTCGAGGCTCCCGTCGGGAGCAATCACCCCGAGCGCCGCGTATCGAGCGTCGACGAGGTCGAGGGCCACTTCGGCGATGCGGCGAAGTGCGGCCGGCAAGTCGGTCAGGTGCACCACTGCTTGCGACGCGTCAATCAGGTTGCGCAGTCGCCCTTGAGCCGAGACGACCCGTCCGGCGGTGAGCAGCAGCTCGGCGATCGCGGCGTCGAGTTCGGCCTTCGGCGCGTCCGGGAAGCTGATCCGCCCGTCGTCGAGAGCGACCATGTGCAATCCCGTCTCAACTCTCCTTGACAACCCGCAACCGGAGGCGACGTGCTGGTGCTGCCGTGACAGGGGACGGGGGACCTTCGGCCCTGCCGGTGACTGGCCCAGACCATCACCATGGTGCTTACATGCGTCCGATTATGGACCGCGGCAGGCGAGGGAGCAATCGTGTCGGAGGATCTGGTCGTGGGTGTGGATGCCCGGGGTGTGTCTGTCGAGGTGCTCTTGTGGCTGAAGGGCAGAGCGGCGTCGAGTGGCGACCTGCGAATCGAGATCGTGACCGTCGCCGAGCTGGGTAGGGTGCCCCCTGACGCTGCGGACATCGAATATCGCAACGCCTACGAGCAGGCGATGGGGGATGCGAAGAAGCGGGTCTCCGCGGATCTTCCGGGAGTGCCCGTCACCGCGACGATGATGTGGGGCATCGCGGCCGACCAGCTCGTCGAGGCATCGTCGCGTGCCGATGTGCTCGTTCTCGGCAGCGAAAAGACGGGGGTCATACAGGGATGGGTGTCCGGTACCGTCCCGCTGCGTGTCGCTGCTCGCAGCGCGTGCACGGTCGTCGTGGTCCCGCGCGCCTGGCGTGCGACCCCGAGGCGCCTCGTCGTCGCCGGAGCATCGCTCGATGGTTCGGATGACTCGGCACTCGCCTTCGCGGCAGCCGAGGCGGCGCGGACCGGGGCAGACCTGCTGCTCGTGCATGCCCTTCGGATCCCGCAAGCACTTCTCGCGGAGGACCTCCTCTCTCCGTCTGTGCAGGACGAGATCCGGGAGAAGGCCACGCGGAGGCTGCGTCTCGTCGTGGAGGAGCTGGAGTCCCAGTATCCCGGGGTGAGCATAGGAACGAGCATCACGACCGAGCGGGCGTCTCTCGCCCTGGCGACCGAGTCGAGGGACGCTGTCGTCGTGGTGGTGGGTACCCACGGTCGCGGTGCGGTGAGCCGCGTCGTGCTCGGCTCGGTGGGCCACGACCTGCTGCTCGACACGTCATGTCCGGTCGCCGTCGTGCCGGCGGGAGTCGCGAAGCGATGAGTGCCTACATCGTCGGAGTCGACGGCTCCGGCCCGAGTGAGGCGGCCCTTCGATGGGCGGTGTTTCGAGCCGTGTCCCAGTCTGAGCCGCTCGTACTCGTGCACGTCGTCGAGGACGAATGGGGACTCGCCGGCAGCGACTTCGCCAGGGAAGCGATGTATGCGGGCGAGGCCGTCGTGCAGGCGGCGTTCGAGGCCGCCCGTTCGATGAGCGCCTCCGCTCGGCTCAGCGCCCGGGTGCTCACGGGCAGCCCGGTGTGGGAAGTGTCCAACGCGTGCGCGTACGGCGATCTGCTCGTGATCGGCACGCACAAGACCGGGTTCCTGCACGGCAGGGTTCTCGGCTCCCGCAGCGTCACCATCTCGGCGTTGGCGCCATGCTCCGTGGTCGTCGTTCCCACGGGTTCGAGCGGACTGCGGCGCGGGGTGGTCGTGGGCGTCGTGCCGTCGGACGGCTCATCGCTGGGCGTCGCGAGCGGTGCCAGGGAAGCCGTGCGGCTCCACCAGCCGTTGATCCTCGTGCACGCTTCACCCGCTCGCAACGGATCGGCGACCGACCCGGATGCGGCACTCGAGCGCCAGGGGCTGGTGCTGCGCCGAGCCGCAGAGGCCGCAGAAGCGGCAGCGCCCGGAGTGTCCGTGCGCACACGGGGGTCGTCGAAGCATCCCGCCGAGGCTCTGCTCGACGCCAGCCGGGATGCGTCGCTCCTCGTGCTCGAACCATCCCGTCAGACCGGAAAGGACGCTTCCGTCATCGGATCGACGACGCACGACGTGCTGATGAACATCAACTCGCCGGTACTGGTCGCGCGGAGCGCCGCCGTCTGAACGACGCGGTCTGTGTCACGGTCATGTCGGGGATGATTCAGCCAGTGCCCTGTCGGCGAGCGCCGCGATGCGGGAGCCCCAGTCGGACGCACGATCCAATTCGCCGTCCAGCAATGCGCTGCGTGCGGAGACGTAGAAGCTCGCGGGCGCCGTGACTCGTGCGAGCCCGCGCGAGCGGAGGTGCTTGTCGATTCGACGGGCCGCCGAGCCGGGGAGGTGACGCATCGATGCCGCCCGCGTGTCAAACGCCGCGAACTGTGCCGGCAGTTGCGGGTGGGACCCCAGCCACTCGCGGATACCGGTCCGCGGCTCGCCGGCATCGAGGCTCACGTGCCGCTCCGGCTGGAGAGTCCAGGAGAGGGCCTCAGCGCGGGTGGTGGGCGTCGACAGTCCGAGTGCGTGCGTGGGGCCGCCGAGAAGAATGAGGTCCGCATCCGCGATGCCGTCGAGGGATCGTGAGCCCATCGACGCGATCCGCACCGACGCGTGCTCGCTCGCCCCACGCTGGATAGCAGTGGCTATCTGGCGGGTGTTCCCGAAGATCGATTCGTAGACGACGACTATTCTCACGGCGTTTGCCCTTCTCGGTGTGATCCGGCGTGGAGCCGACGACGGCCGACTCGTGCCTCCACTGTCGTTGTTGTTCGAGGCGTGGCACAGGGCCATTGGTCCCGCCGGGAGGGTCCTTCGGCCCTACGGCGAGGTCGCCCGGCCTCCGACACTGGGGGCATGACATCCCCATCGGAGAATCAAGAGGCCGCGATCGAGACCGGCACCAGCGCCCGCGGCAGAGTGGTCGTGGGCGTCGACGGCTCCGCGCATTCCAAGCTTGCGCTCGTGCGCGCCGCCGAGGTGGCAACGCAGACCGGAGCGACGCTCGAGCCGGTCATCGCCTGGCAGCAGCCGGCCACGGCACACACCTACGCCCTCAGCGGCTGGTCACCCGAGCGGGACGCGGCCGAGACACTTCGCGTCGCTCTCGACGAGGTCTTCTCGTCGGGGGTACCCGACTGGGTCACGCCCAAGGTCGCGGCGGGCCCGTCGGCGCATGCGCTCATCGAAGCGAGCTCGGGCGCCGACCTGCTCGTCGTCGGCAGTCGTGGCCATGGCGGCTTCGCGGGCCTGCTTCTCGGCTCGGTCAGTTCTGCGTGCACCGAATACGCCCACTGCCCGGTGCTGGTCATGCGGGCGACACAGGTCAGATGACCACCAGTCGCCATCGCTCGGCAGGATGGCGCCGTGCCGGCGGCGGATCCACGCAGGTCGGCCTCCGAAGCCACGTCGACGATCGCGAAAGGCTCTCGCTGCCGATGTCGGTGGCGCCCACGCGCGTGCCTTCTCGAGCGAGCCGCACCGCGGTCGCGCGGCCGATTCCTGATCCTGCCTCGGCGACGACTGCGTCGTCTTATCGGAGAGTCGTCGGGAGGCGGGTTGGGCGACATCGTCGACTCCTCATGCTCGCGTTCCTGGTGCTCCCAGGAGACCGCGCCCGATGCATGGCAGATAGGGTCGTCAGTTCTTGACACCTCCGTCGAGAGTCGAAGAACCCGTCTGCCGCCTCGGCCATGGCCGACATGGGCCGGAGGATGGGCGCGGCGACGCTCGAGAGGAGTGCGACGACGGATGCCTCGGGGGAGCGGTTGCGCGACCCGGCGGCGGGGTATGGGCGGGTACTGGTGCTGTCTCCATTCGGCGGCCGCACCGGCACGCCTCCCGGTTGGGGTACGGACCTCTCGACACAGGTCGACGAGCTCCGAGCCGCTGGCAGCGTGGTCGAGACGGTGTTCCCGGATTAATGCTCAGCTCAATTGTTCGGCGTCAATCACCATGGAGCCGTCGCTGCGTCCGACTGCCGCCCGAGCGGGAATCGACCAGGGTATGGCTCGGGCCGGGCCATTCGCCGGGGTGTGGCGCTGATGACCGTGGAATGAATCGGAAAGCGCGTTACTTGACATAATGTGCATTATCGGCGCATGTATCACGCACGGAAGTGGGCAGCGGATCCGCGTCATCCGATGGGCATGTGGGTAATGTCGGACCATGAGATTCGGAATGTTCGTCCCCCAGGGCTGGCGTCACGACCTGGTGGGCATCGACCCCGCCGAACAGTGGTCGAGAATGCAGGCGGTTGCCGCGCACGCCGACGCCGGCTCGTGGGAGTCGATCTGGGTCTACGACCATTTTCACACCGTGCCGGCGCCGAGCGCCGAGGCGACCCACGAGGCCTGGTCGCTCATGAGCGCGTTCGGCGCCACCACGAGTCGTGTCCGACTCGGCCAGATGTGTACCTGCATGAGCTATCGGAACCCCGCCTACCTGGCCAAGGTCGCGGCGACTGTTGACATAATATCGGGCGGACGCGTCGAGATGGGCATCGGCGGCGGATGGTACGAACACGAGTGGCGGGCATACGGCTACGGTTTCCCGCCCGTGAGCGAGCGGCTCGCACGCCTCGACGAGGGCGTGCAGATCATGAAGCAGGCGTGGGCGACGGGCAGCGCGACGCTCGAGGGAAAGCACTATCAGGTGCATGGTGCCATCGTGCGCCCACTCCCCCTGCAGCCCGGCGGCATCCCGCTCTGGGTGGCGGGCGGCGGCGAGAAGGTGACGCTGCGGATTGCGGCGCAGTACGCGCAGTACACCAACTTCGCCGGCGCTCCCGAGGCTTTCGACCACAAGAGCTCCGTTCTGCGCGATCACTGCGACCGACTCGGCACAGACTTCGCCGCCATCACGCGCAGCGCCAACTACAACGTCATGATCGGCTCGACGGAGGCCGAGGTCGAGGGCGGCATCCGCAAGCTCGAAGAGCGTCTGCGGCCCTACCTCGGCGATGCCAAGGCGGCCGAATTCACGAACGAGTACCGGCGCCCCGAGGCCCTGGCGGCGGGAACACCGGAGCAGATCGCCGAGCGCCTAACCGACATGCAGCGGCGCGGCCTCGACTACGGAATCTTCTATTTCCCGAACGCCGCGTACGATCTCGAGGCCGTCGAGTTGTTCGAACGCGAGGTCATGCCGCACCTCGCCTGAGCGGCTCCCCGGCAACGCGACACGGGGAGGCGTGTACTGAGCGCACTGAGCGCACCCCCAGCGCCTCGGCTCAGGCGAGGAAGTGCTCGAGCGCCTCGACGACGAGCGCGTGGTCGTCGGCCTGCGGCAGCCCGGAGACCGTGACTGTGCCGATGAGCCCCGCGTCGCGGATGACGAGGGGGAAGCATCCTCCGTGCGCCGCGTACAGCGACAGGGGCAAGCCGGTGGACTGGTTGAAGTCCTTGCCGGCGAGCTTGTGGCGGCGCCCGACGAGGAACGAGCTCTCCGCGAACCGGCGCACCGTGCGCACCTTCCGGGCGACCCAGTCGTCGTTGTCTGCCGTCGTTCCGGCGAGTGCCGCGTGGAACACCTGCTGGTCGCCCTTGGTGATGTCGATCGTGACGCCGAGACCGCGCTCCGTCGCGAGTCCGACGAGATGCGTTCCGAGCCGCAGGGCGTCCTGGTGGGTGAAGCGAGTGAACTGCAGCCGCGCCTCCTGCTCCTCGATCTGCGCGATCTGCTTCTCGTAGTTCTCGGTCATGCCGTTGCTCCCGTCGATCCTGGGCTGTGCGTGCGCACGAGCTCGATGAGCTCGGCGGGTTCGAAGCGGTCGGTCGTCGCGGCGAGCTCGTCGACGGTGAACCAGCGGTGCTCGTACACCTCGACGCGCTCATCGTCGGTCCAGTTCGTGTCGGATGGCTCGAACCGGTCGACTACGGCGGTGTAGAACTCCGCGTGGCCCGTGTCGTGATCGGCGGCATCCCACTGCACGTCGAAGTCGTGCGACCAGACGGGTTCGCCCAGGTCGACGCCGGTGAGCCCGGTCTCCTCGAACAGCTCGCGGTAGGCCGCGTCCCGGTGGTCCTCCCCCGGATCGACTCCCCCGCCCGGCGTCAGCCAGCGCGCGACGTCGCTGGTGTCTGGAGCTTTCGTCAGGAACAGCAGCACTCGGCCGTCACGGTCGAAGAGCAGCACTCTCGACGTGAGCCGGTGGTGATGGATGTCAGGCACCGAAGTCGCTCACGTCGCCGACGTAGCGCGTGTTGTTCTCGGGCACGGGCTCCACGGCGGCGGCGGCCACCTCCGCGGCGAACTCGCTCACGTTGTACAGGCGGCCCGCGGCCTCCTTGCGCAGCCCGATGGCGCCGGGGTTCGCCCGTTCGAGCAGGGTCGCCGTGATGGTGCCCTCGATCATGTCGCCGGAGACGACGACGAACTCGATGCCCTTCTCGGCGAGTGCGGGGATCATCTCGCGGAGCGCGTCCTCCCCCGCGCGCTTGCTGAGCGCCACCGGGATGTACTCGGGCATCGTCTCTGTCGTGCGGATGAAGTGCGCCTGGTGGCTCGTGACGAACACGACGCGCGATCCGGGCCCGAGCAACGGCAGCGCCGCGGTGAGCAGGTCGACCTGGGCGTCACGGTTGAGCTTCATGGCGTAGTCCTCTGCCATGCCGGTCTCCATGCCGCCCGACGCGTTCATCACCAGGATGTCGAGGCCGCCGAGTTCGGCGCCGACCGTGTCGAAGAGCGCGGCGACGGATGCTGCATCCGTGAGGTCTGCGCCGATGGCGATGGCCGAGCCGCCTTTCGACTCGATGGCGGCCACGAGCTTGAGCGCCCGCGCCTCCTTATTGCGGTAGTTCACCACGACCCGGGCGCCCGCCTCGGCGAGGTAGCTCACCGTGTCGGCTCCGATGCCGCGGGAGGATCCGGTAACAAGGACGCGTTTGCCGGCGAGGGTGCCGGGCTTCACTGGGTTGGTCACAGCAATCGAGACTACCAACGCACCGCGGTGGAGCGGTGCGTGATAGTTTCAAGCAACACGACACACGAGGGGTGCCGAGCGATGCTTGACTTTCTGGCTGACTACGCATGGGTCGTGTGGATCTGCCTGATTCTGCTGTTCCTCGTGGTCGAGGTCTTCACTCTCGACTTCACCTTCCTGATGATCGGCGTCGGCAGCATCGCAGGTCTCGCCGCGAGTTTCACTCCCCTGGCCTTCTGGGTGCAGGTCGTGATCGCGGCCATCGTCTCGGTGCTGCTCATCTTCGCGGTTCGCCCCCCGTTGCTGCGTCGTCTGAGGCGCGGCGAAGACCCGACCAAGTCGAACATCGACGCTCTGATCGGCCAGGGCGGCATGGTGACGACCGACTTCGCGGCCGGCAGCGGCTACGTCAAGCTCGCGAACGGCGAGACGTGGACATCCCGGTTGTCCGAGGTGAGCGCCGACACCGCACTCGAGGTCGGCGACCGCGTCGTCGTCATCTCCATTGATGGGGCGACGGCCGTCGTCGCCCCGGTTGAAAGGACCACACCGTGACCAACGGCGAACTGTTCGGCCAGATCCTGCTTGTGCTCTTCCTCGTCGTCGTCGCGATCTTCGTCTTGACGATCCTGTTCCGCTCCATCCGCATCATCCCGCAGGCCAACGCGGGCATCGTCGAGCGGCTGGGCAAGTACCACAAGACGCTCATGCCGGGCCTCAACATCCTCGTTCCCTTCATCGACCGCCTCCGCCCGCTCATCGACATGCGCGAGCAGGTCGTGTCGTTCCCGCCGCAGCCCGTGATCACCGAGGACAACCTCGTCGTCTCCATCGACACGGTCGTCTTCTTCCAGGTGACGGATGCGCGCGCCGCGACGTACGAGATCGCGAACTACCTCGGGGCAGTCGAGCAGCTCACGACGACGACACTCCGCAACGTGGTCGGCAGCCTGAACCTCGAGGAGGCGCTCACGAGCCGCGACACCATCAACGGCAAGCTGCGCGTGGTTCTCGACGAGTCCACCGGCAAGTGGGGCGTGCGCGTCGGACGCGTCGAGCTCAAGGCGATCGATCCGCCCGCCTCGATCCAGGACTCGATGGAGAAGCAGATGCGCGCCGAGCGTGACCGCCGCGCGCAGATCCTCACCGCTGAGGGAACCAAGCAGGCCGCGATCCTCCAGGCCGAGGGCTCGCGCCAGGCGTCGATCCTCGAGGCCGAGGGCGAGGCCCAGGCGGCCGTCCTCCGCGCCAACGGAGAGGCGCAGGCGATCGAGACGGTGTTCGGTGCCATCCACGAGGGCGACCCCGACTCGAAGCTGCTGGCGTACCAGTACCTGCAGATGCTGCCGAAGATCGCCGACGGCGCGTCGAACAAGCTGTGGATCATCCCGACCGAGCTGACCGAGGCGCTCAAGGGCATCACCTCGGGGTTCATGTCGGGCCGCGCTCCCGCGTCCCCGGACGCGCCGACGGCGGCGGCCCCGACGACACCGCCGGCCCCCACACCGCAGGCCTCCACACCGCCGGCCTCCACTCTCCCGCCGACGCGGTAAGCGGGAGTCGGCGCCATCTCCGTCTTCTTCACTTCCTCGGCTCCCCGGGTGCTCGCCCACCGCGGTCTCGCGCTCGAGGCGCCGGAGAACACCCTGCTCGCTTTCGTCGCGGCGATCGGACTCGGCGTTACCCATGTCGAGACCGACGTGCACGCGTCGAGCGACGGTGTCGCGGTGATCGCCCACGACCCCGACCTTCAGCGCGTGGCCGGCATCGAGGGCCGCGTGGGTCGCCTCAACTTCCGCGAGCTCCGGCAGATCGACCTGGGTCACGAGCAGGGTTTCGCCTCACTCGCGGAGGCACTCGACGTCTTCCCCGAGACCCTGTTCAACATCGACATCAAGTCAATGGATGCCGTCGCACCGACGATTGCCGCGATTCGCGATGCTCGAGCCGTCGACCGTGTGCTCGTGACGTCGTTCAGCGAACGGCGGCGCAGGGCGGCGGTGCGAGCGCTCCCCGGCGTCGCGACATCCGCTTCGTCCTCGGTGTTCGCGTCGGCTCTCGCGGCCGCGCGATCAGGTGCCACTCCCCTGCTGCGCCGGATTCTCCGTGACATCGACGCCGTGCAGGTGCCAGAGACGTATTCGGGTGTTCGGATCGTGACGAAGCGCACGGTGGCGCAGCTGCACTCCGCTAAGGTCGAAGTGCACGTCTGGACCGTCAATGATGCTCCGGACATGCACCGCCTGCTCGATCTCGGGGTAGACGGCATCGTCACGGACCGCGCCGACATCGCACTCGGCGTCCTGGCCGCTCGCGCACAGTAGCGCCGCTTGCTGGCGCGCTGCGCCGTCATCCGGCGTGCTCGCTGAAGCTGGGACTGTTCTGTGAATGACCCCCGTTCGGGGCCCCGTTGGAAGGTTACGCCCAGCCAGCGGGTTTATTAATTCGTATGTAACGCGCGGAACGATTCGACGCGTGAAGTTTCTAGAGGAGGCCACACAATGGCAGACCGTAGTTTGCGCGGCATGAGACTGGGAACCCAGAGCCTGCAGAGCGAAGTGGGCGTGGAGTTCTCCCCCCGCAAGAAGAGTGTGTACCGCACCCCGGATGGCGAGACCTTCGAGATGGTCTTCGCCGCCGACGCGGAGGTGCCCGGAGTGTGGGAGTCCGCGAAGAGCGGCCTCGAGGGCGTCCTTCTCGACGATGACGGCGTTGCCGTCGTCTCCGAAGCGGTTGAGACGAAGATTCCGCGAAGCCACTGGGACATGCTTCTCGAGCGACGCACTCGTGCCGAGCTGGAAGAGCTGCTCCAGGAGCGTCTCGACTTCCTCCGGGCTCGACGCGGCCAGCAGAAGATCGGCGCCTGAGAGCGCACATCACGCAAGTGAAAAGGCCGGCCCTCGGGTCGGCCTTTTCTGTTCTGCGGGGCCGCCGCGCCGCCTTGCCGCCTCGCCGCCCTGGGTCAGGATCGACGCGGCCTCTCGGCGGCCTGCAGCCGCTCGGCGAGCCCCCAGAGGGTGACCCGCCACAACGCCTCCGCCACGATGCCCATGTGCATCTTCGACCGCCCGTGTGCGCGCTCGACGAAAGTGATGGGGTGCTCCACGACGGTGAGTCCCGACTTCTCGATGCGCCAAGCCATCTCGACCTGGAAGCAATAGCCCTGCGATGACACGGTCGTGGCGTCGAATCGTGAGAGTGCGCTGGTGCGGAAGACGCGGAACCCCGCGGTGATGTCACGGATGTCGGAGCGGAGCGCGACTCGCGCGTAGGCGTTTCCGCCCCGGGAGATGGCCTGTCGCAGCCAGGGCCAGTTGCGCACGGCGCCGCCGGGCACCCAGCGGGAGCCGATGACGAGGTCGGCCCCAGCGCGAGCCAGCGCGACCATCGCGGGGAGCTCGGCCGGATCGTGCGACCCGTCCGCGTCGATCTCCGCCGCGAAGCCGTAGCCGAGCTCGCGCGCACGGGCGAAGCCGGCGAGGTAGGCGCGGCCGAGACCGTCCTTGGCCGTGCGGTGCAGCACCGAGATCGCCGGGTCGGCAGCGGCCGCTGCATCCGCCAGCTCGCCCGTGCCGTCGGGGCTCCCGTCGTCGATGACGAGCACGTCGGCATCGGGCAGGGCGGCGCGCACTCGCGCGAGGAGGTCGGCGATGCTCTCGACCTCGTTGTAGGTCGGCACGAGCACCAGGAGGTCAGCCACGGCGCGACCCCCGCTGAGAGCGCCCGTCACGCGCGAGCAGCCCGGCCAGCAGCAGCCCGAGCACGCCGATTCCGCTCACGAGCCACTCGACCTGGCGGCCGAGCAGCACGGCGGGGGTCGTGGCCGTGCTGAGCGGAACATCCTCGACCATGGAGCCCGCCTCGAACGTCGGCAGCCGGTCGATCGTCGAACCGTCGGGCGCGATGATGGCGCTCGTGCCGACCGTGGAGATGTTCACGACGCTCCGTCCCAGCTCGATCGCCCGCACACGGGCGATCGCGAGCTGCTGCACGCTTTCGTCTGTGTGGCCGAAGTCGGCCGTGTTCGACTGCGCGAATACGATCTGTGCGCCCTGGTCGACGGAGTCGGTGAGGATCTGGTCGTCGACGATGTCGAAGCAGATGTTGACCGCCGCCACGACGCCGTCGATGTCGAAGATCCCGTCGGTGGTGCCCGGGGTGTACTCGCGACCGACGAGGTCGATGAGGTCGGGAGCGAAGGGGCGCCAGAACGCACGGTCGGGAACGTACTCCCCGAAGGGCACCGGGTGCTTCTTGTCGTAGAAGTCGAGCTCGCCCTCGCCATCGCGCCAGAGCATCGACGTGTTGTAATACCGCTCCGTGTCGCCGGCCGGTCGCGTCGTGACGGCCCAAGCGACGAGCGGCGCGTCGAGTGATTCGCTGATGTAGTCGAAGACCCGCGCGGTGTAGGCCGACTCGAGCGGGCTGTCGTCGGTCGCCCCCTCGGGCCAGACCACGACGTCGGGCTTCACCCCCGCCTCGATGAGCGGCGTGGTGGCGTCGACCTGGGCCTTGAGGAGGTCACCGGGCTCGCGCGTGTCGAAGTAGCCCGCTCGTCCGTCGCCTTGAACGGCGGCGACGCGCATGGTGCCCTCGGTGCTGGTGGGGAAGGCCGGTATGGCGAGGATGACGGCGGCGAGCCCCACCGCTACGGTGGCGCGCACGATGCGCTCGGCGGAGTGCAGCCGGATCGCCTCCACCGCGACCGCGACGAGGAAGACCATGACGAAGCTGACCCCGGAGACGCCGAGCCAGCCGAACAGCGCCGCGACGGGGCTCTCCGACTGCGAGAGTGCGACGCGTCCCCAGGCGAACCCGCCGTAGGGCCACACGCTCGCGATGGCCTCGCGCGCGGTCCACAGCCCGGCGACGATGAGCGGCAGAAAGAGCAGTCGGGCGTAGGTCGACCGCCAGACGCGCGGCGCCCAGCGGTACGCGAGCGTGATGGCCATGCCGCCGACGCCGAAGAACAGCGCTTCGAGGGCCGACAGCGCGACCATCGGCAGGAGCCCGAGGAACAGTGACGCCCACTGGATGTGCACGAGGTAGAACGACAGCCCGGCGACGAGGCCGACGAGGAAGCCGCCGCCCGCGCGTCGACCCCGAAGAGCCCACAGCACGAGCCCGATGCCGAGGAACGTCGCGGGCCACCAGCCGCGGTCGGGGAAACCGGCGTCGAGAATGGGCCCGGCGGCGAGTGCCACGAGCAGCGCCACCCACAGGGGTAGCGCGCGATCGGCGGGGGGATGCACGCGGTAGAGCCTAGGCGACGGAACTGTACGCAACGATTCCGCGGCGGATGGCGTCGAGGGCCTTCCGCGCGGTGGCTCCGACCGGGGCGTCGGCGACGACCGAGAGCTGGTCGAGCAGGTCGATCGTCTGCTTTGTCCACCGCACGAAATCGCCCGCGGCGAGGTCGGCCTCGCGCAGCACGGCATCGAGTCGGCCGCCCTTCGCCCAGTGGAACATGGCGAGGCACAGGCCGGTCGCGAGCGGATTGCTGCCCGGAAGGCGGCGGTCACGCTCGAGGTCGTCGAGGTTGCTCCACAGGTCGCCCGTCGCATCGAAGGCCGCGCGGAACGGGCCGTGCGGCAGGTTGCGCTCGTCGGACTGACCCTCGTCACGGCGCGGCTCGTAGATCAGCGCCGCGGCCATCGCCGCGAGCGACGGGGCGTCGAGCGAGTTCCAGAGACCGAGGCGCAGCGACTCGGCGACGAGCAGGTCACGTTCGCCGTAGATGCGCCGCAGCATCCGCCCTGCCGGTGCCAGCACGACACGGCCGTTCTCGTCGGACGTGAGGTATTCGAGGGTGGTCAGCACGTCGGTGACCCGGTCGAAGACCTTGGCGACGGCACCGGTGCGCGTGCGGATCTCGGCGGTGAGCTGGTCGGTCTGGCGCTTGAGCTTCCAGTAGCGTTCCGCCCAGCGCGCGTGATTCTCGCGGTCGGGGCACAGGTGGCAGGGATGCTGCTTGAGGCGCTTGCGGAGCGCGTTGAGCTGGTTCTGACGCTTCTCCCGCTCACCGCGGCTGGAGTACTCCGAGCGGCCGGCCCCCTTGCGCTCGAGGTCGCTGAGCTCGCGACGGATGGACGAGTACTCGGCGAAGTCGCCGAGGTGGCAGCTCATCGACTCGTGGTAGCCGGCGAGAGACTCCTGCTGGCTGCGCACCTTCTGCGCGAGATCGACGACGGCCCGGTCGGCCTGGAACTGGGCGAAGCTCGACTCGAGGATCTCGCGGGTGCGCTGCCGGCCGAACTGATCGATGAGGTTCACGGCCATGTTGTACGTGGGTTTGAAGCTCGAGTTCAGGGGGTACGTGCGTCGGCTCGCGAGGGAGGCCACGGCCTGGGGGTCGAGTCCGTCGGCCCACTGGATGACGGAGTGCCCCTCGACATCGATGCCGCGACGTCCGGCGCGGCCAGTCAACTGTGTGAACTCCCCCGACGTGATCGGCACGCGAGCCTCGCCGTTGAACTTCTCGAGCTTCTCGAGCACGACGGTGCGCGCGGGCATGTTGATGCCGAGCGCGAGAGTCTCCGTCGCGAAGACGACCTTGACGAGCTTCTTGCGGAACAGCTCCTCGACCACCTCCTTGAAGGCGGGCAGCATGCCGGCGTGGTGGGCGGCCACTCCTCGCTCGAGGCCGTCGAGCCACTCGAAGTAACCGAGAACCCCGAGGTCTTCGTCGAGCAGCGTGCGGCAGCGGTCTTCCACGATCTCGCGGATCTCGTCGCGCTCGTGCTTCTGGGTGAGGCGCACGCCGGCGCGCAGCACCTGCTGCACCGCGGCGTCGCAGCCGGCGCGGCTGAAGACGAAGAAGATCGCGGGGAGCAGGTTGCGCCCGTCGAGCAGTTCGACGAGGGCCGCGCGGTCGGTGCGTGCGCCGGCGCCGGATCCGCCGAAGCCGCTGCCCTGGTTGCGGCCAGGCTTGTCGCGGGGCTCGCGGCGTCTTCCGCCGTCGACGCCGCCGCGACCCTGCGCGGTGCGGGCCCCACCGTAGGAAAGGCGAACAAGTTCGGGATTGACGCGCGTGGTCGCGAGTCCCGCGGCCGGCGGCCGGGCATCGGGCTGGCCCTGGCGGGAGGGCCGGTCGCGCTGCTTGCGATCACCGTAGGCGACGGGGGCGGTGACCGCCGCCGTCGACGTGAGAACCTGCGGGATGCGCGACCGCGCCTCGTTGGGGCCGCCCGCCGCGTCGAACAGGTCGAGCAGCTTGCCGCGCACGAGCACGTGCTGTTCGAGCGGCACGGGGCGCTCCTCCGACACGATGACCTCGGTGTCGCCGCGTACCGCCTGCAGCCAGTCGCCGAACTCTTCGGCGTTCGACACCGTCGCGCTCAGCGAGACCATGCGCACCGAGCGCGGCAGGTGGATGATCACTTCCTCCCACACGGCGCCGCGGAACTTGTCGGCGAGGAAGTGCACCTCGTCCATCACGACGTACGACAGATCGGTCAACAGGTCGGAGTCGGCGTAGAGCATGTTGCGCAGCACCTCCGTCGTCATGACGACGATGCGGGCCTGCGAGTTGACGTTGGTGTCCCCGGTGAGGAGCCCGACCGACTCGGCGCCGTACTCACGCACGAGTTCCTGAAACTTCTGGTTGCTCAGCGCCTTCATCGGCGCCGTATAGAAGACCTTCGCGCGGCTCTCCTGCATGGCCTTGAAGATGGCGAACTCGGCGATGATCGTCTTGCCGGCACCCGTCGGGGCGGCGACGAGCACGCTCTTGCCCTGTTCGACGAGAGAGCACGCCTCCCGTTGAAACGGGTCGAGGTCGATCGCGAGCCCGTCGGTGAAGGCGTCGAGGATCGGCAGCGACTTCCGCGCCTTGGCGGCCGCGAACCGTTCTGCCGGGCTGAGTTCGGTGGTCATACGGCGAGTCCCCCGATTTCTGTCTCATAAGACGCGATGCGTTGTGCGACGCGACGATCATGCAGCCAGGCCACACCTGCGGCGGCGAAGTACAGCGCCACCATCGGAACGGCCAGCATAAACATCGCGAGAATGTCGGCCGCTGGGGTTGCAAGCGCGGTGAAAATCACAATGCAGAGGATGGCGACGCGCCATCCGTTGAGAATGCCCTTCGCAGACAGGATGCCGACGAAATTGAGCAGCACGAGGAAGACGGGCAGCACGAACGCTATGCCCATGGCGAGTACGAGCTTGATGAAGAAGTCGAGGAAGTAGCGCGCGGTGAGCAGGGTCGAGAAGTCGTCGGGCGCGAAGCTCAGGAGCAGCGTCACCGTGCGGGGGAAGATGAACGCCCCGAGTGTCGCCCCCGCGAGGAAGAGAGGGATGGTGCTGCCGACGAAGGCGAGGGCGACGCGACGCTCCTTGCGGAGCAGCGCGGGCACGATGAAGGCCCAGATCTGGTAGAGCCAGATGGGGCTCGTGCCGACGATGCCGACAAGGAAGGCGATCTGGATGTTGGTGTCGAACGCCTCGGTGATGCCGGTGTAGTTGATCGAGGCGTTCTGCGACTCACCGATCTTCATGATTGGTGTGCTGAGCAGCTCCCAGACGAGGGGCGCGACGAGGAAGCCGCCGATGGCACCGAGGAAGATGGCTAGTCCGCTGATGATGAGCCGCTTGCGCAGTTCGATGAGGTGCGCGCCGAGCGACATCCGACGCTCGTCGGCCGGCGGCTTGCGCCGCTTCCTGCCGGGCGTGGCGCGGCCGGCTGGGGCCTCGCTGGACATGGGGAGGGAGGTCTCGGCCACGAAGCCTAAGGCTTTGCGGCCGGATCGCCGGTTTCGTTCGTCTCGGTGCGGGTCACGACGGGCGCGACCGTGGCCGCGGGCGCCGCCTGTGCGGCGGGCGCTGCCGGTGCCGGTGCGTCGCCATCCTTGTCGGCCTTAATCTCGTTCTTGAAGATGCGCATCGACTGCCCCATGCTGCGGGCGAGAGCGGGGAGCTTGGGTGCACCGAAGAGCAGCACGACGATGATGAGGATGACCCACCAGTGGGCGCCTAGATTAGCCATGCTCATGTGGGCCACTCCTTAAGATCAATGTCAGCCGTGGTGATCATTTTAGCCCTCTGGATGCGAGCCTGCCTGCGAGCGTGCTTGCGGTTCGCCCTGCGGTCCATCCGTGCGTGGAAGCCGCGCCTCACCTCGGCCGAGTCCTCCAGGATGGCGTTCAGCGGTCGGGGGTCGTCGGCCCCCGTCGCCGAGTCGAGCAGCTCGGTCTTGGACATGAGCTGTTCGGCGTCCTCGAGCAGCACGAAGAACCGCTTCACGAGCCGCCACACGAAGTAGGCGAGCGTGCCGAGGAGGAGCAGCACGAGCCCGAACCAGATGAGCACCCAGACCCACCACGCGATCACGAGGCGTCGCTCTCGTAGCGTGCGGCCCCTGCCGCGGCCCATTCGGCGACGGCCCGGCGAGCCTCCTCTGGTTGCACGACGGTCGCCACACCCGACATGCTCGCCATGAGGCGTTTCAGGCCATGGTAATGCGACACCCGTACGGTCGTGCGGAGGCGCCCGTCGATCTCGGTGCGCGTCGCCCCGTCGGGAATGTAGTCGGCGAGCAGGGCCGCCGCGGAGTTGGTGACGTCCACCGTCACGGTGAGGTCTTCGGCCGAGCTCTCGAACAGGGTGTCGGGCAGCGCGACCTCGCCTGCCAGGTGGCTGATGGGCTCGGTCGAGATGCTCGGGTCGGAGATACGGTCGAAGCGGAAGGTGCGCACGGCGCCCCGGAGATGGCACCAGCCGCGCACATACCAGTCGGCGTCGACCGACTCGACACGCAGCGGATCGATGCGGCGTCGCTCGCGTTCGCCTCGGGACCCGAGGTAGTCGAAGTCGAGCTGCATGCCCGCAGAAACCGATTCGCGGATGAGGGCGAGCGTCGCATCCGACTCCGTGCCCTCGACCGCGAGCGGGCTGGGGTTCGCGGACGCACCGCGGGACAGCTTGGTCGTGAGTGATGCGACGGCCGCCCGGTCGGCATTCTCGGGGAGCGACGACAGGTATTGCAGCCCCGCGATGAGCGCGGCCGCCTCGCGCGCCGAGAAGCGCGGCGAGTCGTCGAGAGCCACCTGGTTGGTGAGCACGATCTGGTCGTTCTCCTCGAAGTCGTCCCAGGCGATGTCGAAGAGGTCTTCGTACTGGTACGTGCTGGTCTCCCCCGGCACCCCCGACACGGCGATGAGGCGCACGGCCTCGCGGATCTGTTCGGCATCGACCGCGAAGTGCCGCGCGACGTCGGCAACGCTCACCCGCTCGCGCTCGATGAGGAAGGGCACGAGCGAGAGGAGGAAGGTGAGCTTCTCCTGCGCGTGCATGGGTTGACGCCCGGACGCCCTATTCGGCCGTGCCATGGTCCACCGCCGTTCGGATGAGTCGTTCGCGCACTGCGGCACGGAGGTCGGGGGGCGACACCACGAGCACCTCGGGGCCGAATCCCGCGAGCTCGTCGGCGACGATGTTGATGTCGGAGTAGTGCAAGGCGAGCAGGTTGCGTCCGTCGACGGATGGCGCGGCGGCCGTGCCCCGGCGCTTCCGAAGTCGCGTGTCGGCGTCGGATCCCGGCTCGGTGTCGACGACCGCGGTGTGCGCGTTCCACACCTCCTCGAGCTCGAGCAGCGCCCGGGCCGACTCGTCGCCGACGGGCGCCGGGAAGCTCTTGCCCGTCGTGGTGATGCGGCTGACGATGCGACGAAGCAGGAAGGTCTTGCGGATGCCGGTTGCCTCCTCCTGCGCGGAGAGGTGCCAACGCCCCTGGTGCTGCACGAGGGCGAGCGGCGCGACCGTGCGCACGCGCGCCTGCTCCTCACCCGGCTTCAGGTAGGAGAAGCGCACGTAGGCGTTGCGGCCGAGAGCCGCGTTGAGCGGCGCGAACGCCACATCCCGCACGCGGAGGCGCGGAGCGTAGCCGAGCACGGGCTCGTCGGCGCTGACACCGAGTGATCGCAGCTTGAGCAGGGCGCGGCGCGACTCGGCCGACAGCGATCCCTCGCGCCAGACCATCGCCGCGAGATTGAGCAGCGTGGTCTCCTCCGGTGAGAAGGTGATGTCGCTCGGCAGCTCGTAGTCGCCCCGCGGGATCCGATAGCGCAGGTTCTGGTTGTTGCCGGGGTCGCCGGGCGTCTGCACCGTCTCGAGCGGCACGCCGAGCTCGCGGATGTCGTCTTTGTCGCGCTCGAACTTGCGCTCGAGGTTGGCGTTGTCGCCGGAGTGGTCGAAATCCTGTCGATAGCCCTGCACGGTTGACAGGATCTCGGTCTTGGTCAGCCCGTTCTCGGTGGCGAGCAGCGCCAAGACGAGGCTGAAGAGCCTCTCCTCGACGGGGACCTTGGCGGAATTCTCGAGTGACACGAATCGATCCTATGGTGAGGACACCCGGCCAGTGTCGATGGTTGTGGAGCGGCTCAGCCCTGGTCTTGAATGCCGAGGACGTCGATCACGTAGACGAGGGTGTCTTTCGCGGTGACGCCTGCGGGCAGCGTGGCGGTCTCGTCGTAGCTGTCTTCTCCCGGCGGGATGACGACGAGCAACTGGCTGCCGATGCGCGCTCCGACGAGGGCCTTGCTCAGCCCGGGAAGCACCCCGCCCTGGTCACCGACGCGGTCCTCCGAGACGACGAAGGTGTTCGGCACGCCGCTGGGCCAGCTCGACAGGTCGTCGACGATGGCGTCGGCGCCCCAGACGATGGCGTTGGTGTGCACGACGACGAGGTCGTCCTTCTTCACCTTGTCGCCGTCGCCCCGCTTGAGGGTTGCGGTGCGGGTCTTCTTCGGCGGCGCCTCAGCGGGCACCGAGATGCCCGGCTGGCCATCGGGCGCCAGCACGACGGCGGGCATGCCGTTCTCCGCGAGCTGCGGTGCGCCGTCGGCCCTGCCGATGAATCCGCGGGCCACGTCGACGACGATCACGACGGTGTCCTTGTCGCCGAGACCCTCCTCGGTGCCGCCCTGGCCGAACGCGGTAGCGACGGTCATGGTGGCCGCGATGCGAGAGCCGACGGTGGCGCACTCGAGGATCTTGCCGAACGGGCCGGTGGTGTCGGATGACTCGCCCGCGGTGCGGCGGAGGAGGTCGGTCGGCTTCAGTCCGACGTCGATGGTCTGCCCCGTCGTGGCGTTGACCGCGGTCACACCGAAGTCGCCGATCTCGCCCGGGTGCAGCGTCCGGCCATCGCCTTTCGACACGGTCGAGACCTCGATGCCTTTCGTGATGAGGGGTGTGGGGAACTTCACGTCGAGGGCGGTTCCCGCCTTGCCTGTCGCCGTTACGAGGGATGATGCATGCCCCGACTTGGTCGACGGGGTGCAGTCACCGGAGGGAGCACCGGTCGATGCGCAAGCGGACAGTGAAGCCACCAGTCCTACGGTGACGATGGCCGCGGTGAGAGTGCGCACGAATCCTCTTTCTTGGGTGCCCGGGTACCGCACAATCCTACCCAGTGCTGGCAGGCCCATCAGTCGTCGTTCCCGGCGGCGGCGACCGCGGCGTCGGCGACCGCTTGCGCGTGCCGAGCCGTCTTGCGCAGCCGCTTGTCGCTCGCGCTGCGTTCGCCGAGGGAGCCGGGCGTCCACGCCTCGACGTCCTCGTCGCTGAAGTCGCTCTTCGACGCACGACGCTTGAGTTCGGGGAGCACCGTGCCGGGGGCGAGGCGACGCGCGGTCAACAGGAACCCGGTGTGGCCGATCATGCGGTGGTCGGGGCGCACCGCGAGCCCCTCGACGTGCCAACCGCGGATCATCGTCTCGCTCGACTCGGGGTTGGTGAACTGCCCGGTGCGGCGCAGCGCCTCGGAGACGCGCGAGAGCTGTGTCACGGTGGCGATGTAGCAGACGATGACGCCGCCTGGAGTGAGGGCGTCGGCGGCGACATCCAGGCACTCCCACGGAGCGAGCATGTCGAGCACGATGCGGTCGACGGTGCCCGGTGCGGCGATCGCGGGCAACGTGTCGGCGAGGTCGCCGAGCGTGATGTCCCAATTGCTGGGCGTGGCGCCCAGGAAGGCCGTGACGTTGGCCCGGGCCACGTCGGCGAACTCCTCGCGACGTTCGAAGGAGTGCAGCGTGCCCTCGGAGCCGATGGCGCGCAACAGCCAGAGCGACAGCGCTCCCGAACCGACCCCTGCCTCGACGACGGTGGCGCCGGGGAAGATGTCGGCCTGCGCGAGGATCTGCGCGGCGTCCTTCGGGTAGATGATGGCGGCACCGCGAGGCATCGACATCACGAAGTCGGTGAGCAGCGGGCGCAGGGCGAGGTACTCGATCTCGTTCGTTGACAGGACGACGGATGCATCAGGGTGACCGATCACGTCGTTGTGCTTGAGCACGCCGCGGTGGGTGTGGAACTCGCCGTCGGTCTCGAGGGTGATCGTGTTCATGCGCCCCTTGGGGCCCGTGAGCTGCACGCGGTCGCCGGCGCGGAAGGGACCGCTCTGGCGGCGCAGGCCGGTGGATTCTGTCGTCATGGGGCGTTCCTTGTCGGAGTGTGGCTCTCGGCGTCGCCGGTTGTCGGCGTGCCGTTTCGCGCGGCGGTGAAGACGCCGGTGAGATCGTCGATGGTGCGGCCGGCGAGTGTCGGCCAGAGGGTGTGTCCGTCGGATTCGGGAATGGGCACGACGTGCGGCACGCCGATCGACACGGCGCCCGAGGCGACCGCCGAGGCGAGCCCCGGCTCCGAGTCCTCGATGGCGACGCAGTCGGCGATGGGCACGCCGAGGAGTTCGGCGCCCCGAAGGTACGGCTCGGGGTGCGGCTTCGAGTGAGTGACGTCGTCACCCGAGACGATGGCGTCGAAGGCGGCGAAGCCCATCGACTCGACGACGAGCTCGGCGAGGTTGCGGAGCGACATCGTGACGAGGGCGGTCGGGATGCCCGCCTTCCGGAGCGCCGCGAGCAGCTCCATCGCGCCGGGGCGCCACGGCACGGCGATGCGGATCTGCTCCATGACGCTGCGGGTGAGCCCCTGGATGATCTCGTCCTCGGTGAGGGTGACGCCCCTCGCCTGCAGCCGCCGGGCCGAGTGCCACAGGCCCTGGCCGACGAGGCCCAGCGCATCCTCGTGGCTCCACGTACCGCCGAAGGACTCGACCAGCAGGGTCTCGGCGCGCATCCAATAGGGCTCGGTGTCGACGATGGTGCCATCCATGTCCCAGAGAACGGCGGCGGGCTGGAGAGAAGTCACAACGGGCGAGTCTACCGACGTCTGGCTGCGTGCGAGAGCGGAACAGTTCTATCCTTGACGGAGGGTGCCGTGACCGGTTTCCCGTCGACCAGAGGATGTATCGGTGGTAGCCAGTTTGGACTTCGCGCACGGCCGAGTGCTCGTGGTGGCCTTCGAAGGCTGGAATGATGCGGGCGAGGCGGCGAGCAATGCGGTGCGCACGCTGGAGGAGCAGCTCGAGCTCTCCCCCATCATGAGCATCGACCCCGAGGACTATTTCGACTACCAGTTCAACCGGCCGACGGTCTCGCTCGACGACGACGGCAATCGGGTGCTCGAGTGGCCGACCGTCTCTCTGTACGGGCCGGCCGGAGCCGACACGGCAACGACCGCGGTCGTTGCAGGCCTCGCCGCGGACGCCGAGCTCGACGTGACGGGCGAAAACGGCGGAAACGTCTACCTCCTCGTCGGCACGGAGCCGTCGCGGGGATGGAAGACCTTCGTCGCCGAGATTCTCGAGGCGATCGAGGCGAACGGCATCGGAGCCATCGTCTTCCTCGGCGCGATGCTCGCCGACGTGCCGCACACCCGCCCGATCTCGGTGTTCGTGAGCAGCGAGAACCCGGCCGTACGCCAGCGGCTGTCGATCGAACGTTCGAGTTACGAGGGCCCCGTCGGCATCCTGTCGGTGCTCGGTGAGGCGGCGGAGACGGCCGGAATCCCCACGCTCTCCATCTGGGCGTCCGTGCCCCACTACGTGCACAACGCCCCCTCGCCCAAGGCGACCCTGGCCATCATCGACAAGCTCGAGGAGATCATCGACGTCGTCATCCCCCGCGGCGACCTCGTCGACGAGGCGGCCGCGTGGGAGACGGGCATCGACGCCCTCGCGTCAGACGACGACGACATGACGTCGTACATCGAGCAGCTCGAGCAGGCCCGAGACACCGTCGACTCCCCCGAGGCGAGCGGCGAGGCGATCGCCCACGAGTTCGAGAAGTACCTCCGCCGCGAAGACGGCAAGCCCGACTCGGGCGGCAAGGCCGGCGGGAGCTAGCGGCGCCTCGCTACAGGCGGACGCCGAGCAGGGCGTCGATCGCGTCGGCGTCGAGCTCGGTTGCCGCGGCGCCCGACTCTATGTGGGCGTCGACGAAGGCCAGGGCGGCCGGGGTGTCGAGGTCGTCGGCGAGTGCGGCACGGAGCGCCTCGACGAGCACCGGATGGGCGCCGGGGGCAGGGTTCGCCGCCCAAGTCTCCCACGTCGCGAGGCGGCTGCACGCCTCCGTGAGCTGGCCGCGGGTCCATTCCCAGTCGGCGCGGTAATGACGTCCGAGCAGGGCGAGGCGGATGGCGCGCGGGTCGACCCCCTCGGCGGTGAGCCGTGACACGAGCACGAGGTTGCCGAGCGACTTGCTCATCTTCTCGCCGTCGTAGGCCACCATGCCCGCGTGCGAGAACAGGCGCGCGAGCGGCGCGCCCGTCAGGGCGGCGGTGTGACCTGCGCTGAACTCGTGGTGCGGGAAGAGAAGGTCGGAGCCTCCCCCCTGCACGGTGAGCGGGAGGGGCGCGTGCAGCTCGGCGATGACCGAGCATTCGATGTGCCAGCCCGGTCGCCCAGCGCCGACGGGAGACGGCCACGACGGCTCTCCGTCACGCTCGCCACGCCAGAGCAGCACGTCGAGGGCGTCGCGCTTGCCGGGCCGCTCGGGGTCGCCCCCGCGTTCCGCACTGAGCCCGAGCATCGTCGCCCGGTCGAGGCCGCTCTCGTCTCCGAGTGACCAGACCGCGGACGCCGCGGCCGTGTTGTCGAAGTAGATGTCTGCCGTGCCGTCGTCGAGCCGGTACGCCAGGCCCGCGTCGAGCAGTCGGCCGACAGCATCCGCCACCGGGGTGATGACTTCGGTGACGGCGACGTAGTCGGTGGGTGGGATGATTCGCAGGCTCTCCATGTCGCCGCGGAAGAGTTCGACCTGCTCGGCCGCGAGCTGGCGCCACTCGACTCCCGTGGCCGTCGCGCGCTCGAGCAGCGGGTCGTCGATGTCAGTCACATTCTGCACGTACCGCACGTCGAATCCCCCGTCGATCCACAGCCGCACGAGGGTGTCGAACGCGAGGTAGGTGTTGGCGTGCCCGAGGTGAGTCGCGTCGTATGGTGTGATGCCGCACACGTAGAGGCTCGCGACGCCGTCAGGCTGAGCGGGGAGAAGTTCACGCGTGGACGAGTCCACAAGGTTCGGTACCGGCGCGCTTCCTGGTAGAAGCGGGATGACGGGCCTGGTCCACGATTTCACTGCCTCAGTGTACGGCGAGTGGTGCTGGGAATCTCGTGTTCGCGGTCGGTGCGTTCGCGGGCCGTCCGGCCGCTCCTGTTACTCCAGCCCCGCGTGCTCCCCGGCGGCTATGAATGCGCGGAGGTCGTCTTCGCTGAACGGATGCGCCATGGTTGTGAAATGCGGCGTCAGCAAGAACGGCTGTGGTTCGCACTCGGCTGAGCCCGGTTCCGTCTCGAAGCCGGCTGTGTCGATATGGCTGCTGGAAATCTGGATAGCCATGGTGGTCCCCTCGTTGTCTCACTTCGTCGAATAGCGAGCCGAGGTCTGGGGCCTGAACCGATGGTAAATCCCTTTGCTGGGAATACCACCGACGTGCGAAACCGGATCAAAGCATGATGGAGCGGGAGACGACGCCCTCGGCGACGTCGCGGAGGTTGATGTTGTTGCCGCGGGCGTGGTTGCGCAGGGTGCGGAATGCAGCATCCATGTCGACGTTGTGGGTGTGCGCGATGACTCCCTTGGCCTGCTCGATCAGCACGCGGCTGTCGAGCGCCCGCTGCAGCTGACGTCGCGCCATATCCGATTCGCTGATGGCGCGCTCTTGGAGTATGCCGATGGTCGCGACGTCGGCGAGCCCCTGGGCCACGGCCATGTCCTCCTTGGTGAACTCGCCGGTCTGCGAGCGGAAGAGGTTCAGGGTGCCGATCACTGTTCCGCGCAACCGCAACGCCACGGCGTGTACAGAGTGGAACCCCTGCTCGACGGCCTCCTCGAGGAAGCCCGGCCATCTGTCGCCGATCAGTTCCACATCGGGTACCGAGACAGGCAGGCCGGTCTTGAAGCACTCGACGCACGGGCCGGTGCCCGAGCCCAGCTGCATCATCTCGATGAGCCGGCTCTCCTCGCTCGTGGATGCGACGACCGCGAGATCGCCGTACGCGTCGGCCAGCATCAGGCCCGCCGCGCTCGCATCGAGCACCTCCGCGCACGTGTCGACGAGCGTCTGTAGCAGGTCCACGACGTCGTAGCCCGTGACGAGGGTGTCTGCGAGGGTGACGAATGTCGTGGTCAGTCGTCTCTCACGGGGTTCGTGCGCCATCCCGGCAGTTTACTCTGCGTCACCCGTGCCGTCAGCGAAGTTCAGCCGGCGTTCGATGACATCCCTCGCCACTTCGGCCACCGTGCGACCGCTCGCGAACGCGTGGGCACGGAGCAACAGCGAGGCTTCGTCGGCGGTGATCTCGAGCTGTGCGAGCACCATTCCGGTCGCCTGATGTACCTCACGACGGTTGTGGGTCGTCGGACCCTCCGCGTCGTCGACCACGCGGTCAGTGAGGACGCCGCGGAGCACCTGCCAGGACGCGATGGCGGCGAGCTCCGTGGCGTCTGCCACCTGGTCGTCTTCGAGCGGGCGTGAGTTCGTCGTATACAGGTCGACCGCGCCGAGGTCGAGTGTGCCGACGAACAGCGGGAAGGCGTAGATGCCGGCTATGCCGCAAGCGAGGTGGTCTTCGCGCACCGCGTTGATGAAGAGCGGCCACTCGCCGGTCGACGATGTCGTGAGCAGTGGACGGAGTATGGGGCGTCGGGTGCTGAGTGCGTCCCAGCATGGTCCCTCGCCGAGGTCGAACTGCAGCTCGTCGAGCCGGGCCGCCGTCGTGTCGCTTGAACAGACCGTCGACTGGCTGGTGGCGCGGAGCAGCGAGACCGCGGCGCCGCGGACGGGAAGAACGGCGAGGAACGGTTGGCAGAGACTCGTTCCGCGGTCGTGCGCGAAGGTCAGGTCGCGCCGAGCCTTATCTAGAGCCTGTCGTCTTGGCATTCCGCCCGCCCTCATCGGTCGCGGGGTCAAGGCGAGTCACGTGTTCGTGAGTCACACACTAGCCCTTCTCTATGACGCCTGCAGCACTCCCGTGGCAAGTAAGGCGATGAGCACCATGCCGAGAGCGATGCGATAGACGACGAAGGGCAGGAAGCTGTGCGTCGAGATGTACTTCATGAGGAAAGCGATGACGACGTAGCCGACGCCGAAGGCGATGACGGTTGCGACGGCGGTCTCGGGATAGCCGTAGGCGCCCTTCGGTTCGCCGAGGCTGTGTACGAGCTCGTACAGGCCGCTTCCGAACACGGCGGGGATGGCGAGGAGGAACGAGAACCGGGCGGCGGCGGGGCGTTCGTAGCCCAGCGCGAGACCCGCCGTGGTCGTGGCTCCAGACCGGGATACGCCGGGAAGCAGTGCCAGCATCTGCGCGACACCGATGGCGATGCCGTGGCCGTAGCTGAGCTCTTCGAGCGGGCGTGTCTTCTTGCCGAGGCGGTCGGCGATGCCGAGCAGGATTCCGAAGACGATGAGCACGGTCGCGGTGATCCACAGCGAACGCCACTGGTCACGGATATACGACTGTGCGAAGTAGCCGAGCAGCACGATGGGGATGGTGCCGATGATGATGAGCCAGCCCAGGCGCACGTCGGGGTCGTTCTTGGGCACGCCGTTGGAGTGCGCTCCTGAGCGGCCGCCGAACGACCGGAACCAGCTCCCGATGATGCGGGTGATGTCTTTCCAGAAGTAGATGATGACGGCAGCCTCTGTGCCCAGCTGGGTGATGGCGGTGAAGGTCGCACCTGGATCCTTCTGCGAGGGAAGGAACTCGCCGATGATGCGCAGGTGCGCGCTCGAGGAGATCGGCAGGAATTCGGTCAGGCCTTGAACCAGGCCGAGAATGATCGCCTCGAAGAAACTCATGCTGCTCCAGCGGTAGAAGGGTCGATCGCCCGGACGGGCGGGAGGTACGGTGGCGTGGCGCTCAGTACCCGGCGAGCAGGTCGCCGAGAACGCGCCTGCCAAAGACTAATGCGTCGAGCGGCACGCGCTCGTCGACACCGTGGAACATGCCGGGGAAGTCGAGCCCGGCCGGGAGCTTGAGTGGGGCGAACCCGTAGCCGGTGATGCCCAGCGTGCTCAGTGCCTTGTTGTCGGTTCCCCCGCTCAGGAGATAGGGGAGAACGGGGATCCCGGGGTCATGCGTCTCGAGGGTGGCGATCATGGCGTCGACGAGCGCGCCGCGGAAGGGGTTCTCGAGCCCGATGTCACGGTGCATCACCACGATCTCGATGTCGGGGCCCACGAGTTCTTTCACCTCCGCCAGCACGGCGTCCTCCTCGCCCGCGAGCGTGCGGATGTCGATGAGGGCCTCCGCGGTATCGGGAATGACGTTGTGCTTGTAGCCCGCCTTGAGGAGGGTCGGGTTGGTGGTGGTGCGCAGGGTGCCCTGGATGAATCCTCCGGCGCTGCCCGTTGCGAGCACGATCTCCTCCGGACCGACGTGCTTCGGATCGACGTCGAGGATGCGTGCCAGCTCGCCGACCAGCTCCTCGGTCGTGTCGGTGAGGTGCACCGGCCACTCGCGCCGCCCGACCTTGGCGACCGCTTCGGCCAACTTGGTGACCGCGTTGTCGTGCATGACGCGGCTGCCGTGCGAGGCGGTGCCGCGGGCGATGAGCTTGATCCAGACCAGCGCCTTCTCCCCCGTCTGAAGCAGGTAGGCGCGCTGGTCGTTGATGGTGACGGAGTAGCCGCCGACCTCGCTGATCGCCTCTGTCGCGCCCTCGAACAGGTCGGGACGCGTTCTCGCAAGGTGGGCGGACCCGCGCACTCCCCCGGCCTCCTCGTCTGCGAAAAATGCGATCACCAGGTCGCGTTTCGGCTGCCGGCCGGATCCCAGGATATCCTGCAGCGCCGTGATGATCATGGCGTCCATGTTCTTCATATCGACCGCGCCACGGCCCCAGAGCATCCCGTCGCGGATGACGCCGCCGAAGGGGTCGACACTCCAGTTCGCAGGATCGGCGGGGACAACATCCGTGTGCCCGTGGACAACGAGAGCGGGGAGGGACGGATCGGATCCCGCGACGCGGGCGACGACACTCGTTCGCCCCGGGTCGGAGTCGACGTATTCCGGCTTCAGGCCCATCTCCTCGAGAATCGACCCGAGATACTCGGCGGCAACCGTCTCGCCGTTGGATATGCCCTCGCCATAGTTCGAGGTGTCGAACCTAATGAGTTGCTGGGCAATCCGGGCTGTCGCTTCGAGCTCTGGTTCGTCGGTCATGCCCCCACGCTACCCGTCCGGTCGGGCGTGTCAGCCGTACGTGGCGCCGAGTGACAAAAGCCGCTCTCGGAGCATGCTATTCTCGTTTCTCGGCGGTCAACGCGGTGTGAAAACCACGAAGACCACCTGATGCGCGCGGATGGCGGAATTGGTAGACGCGCTAGCTTGAGGTGCTAGTGCCCTAACGGGCGTGGGGGTTCAAGTCCCCCTTCGCGCACAGCGGCTGTTTCATGAAATCGAGTGATCGTTTTCATCAAATAGCACCGAAAGGCCCGTCGGACAGAAATGTCCGGCGGGCCTTTGGTGTTTCTGCAAGGGACCGGTCGAGCGGCCTGTTGTCTGGGACTGCGCACTCAGCCGTAGAGCGGGTTAATGCATAAATCCCCGCATCCGGGCAGGCTGGCGCCTTCTGAATGCGGCGTGTTGGGTCGTGGGTGCTGCGGGCTGCCGCCTACTCGGGCGGCGCTGGGGCGGCGAGTTGACGTGGTCGCACGAGTCTGACCCCGACAGCGTCTTTTCGACGTCGTACGCGGGTGAGCTTTCCGCCAGCACGGATAGCGTCCTTGACGAAGAACGAACGAAGTCGGCGCAGGTTCGACGAGGCCGCGGCCAGCGCCGATGCGAGGAACTGGAATGCGAATCCGCGGCCAGAGCGCTTGGCTGAGTTTCCCAGGTCCTCGGCTGCCGAATGCTTCATGAGCTTGTTCGACATTTCGACGAGTGATCGCATCCCGT
>JAODMO010000046.1 GCA_025464995.1 Microbacteriaceae bacterium | reverse complement strand
CGCGCATCCCTCGACCGCATCCGCGTCGACACGTCGTCGATGGAGTCGGCGGCCGCCGCCGGCTCGGCGATCGCCGACTTCGACCGGCTCGACGGGCTCATCCTCAATGCCGGCACCACGTCGGGCTCACGCGAGCGCCGCGTCACCGACGACGGGCACGAGCTCACGTTCGCGACCAACTACCTCGGCCACTTCGCGCTCACGGCGAAGGCCTGGCCGATCCTCGTGCGCACGCCGGAGAGCCGGGTCGTCGGGCTCGGAAGCCTCAGCACGCTGCTCGTCGCGCTCGACGCGGGCGACCTGCAGACCCAGCGGCGCCACGGCTTCTTCCGGGCGTACGCGCTGTCGAAGCACGCCATCCACGGCTTCACGCTCGAGCTCGACCGCCGCTCACGCGCCGCGTCGGCGGGGGTGTCGGCCGTGCTCGCGCACCCCGGGTACGCGATCGAGGGGCTGAGCCCCTTCCGGCCCGGCATAGTGGAGCCCACGTCGCTCGAGCGCGCGGCCGCTGCCGCGATCGCCCTCGGCGCGCAGGGCAAGAACCGCGGGGCCGCGCCGACGGTGCGAGCGGTGCTCGACCCGAGCGTCGTGGGCGGCGAGTTCGTCGGGCCGGAGCACCTCACGCGGGGGCGACCCGTGCTGCAGGCTCCCATCCTCTCGAGCGCTTCGACCGGATTCGGCGCCTACCTGTGGCAGCAGAGCGAGCTGTGGACGGGCGTGCCCTTCACCGTCTGAGCGATCTGCCCGCATCCGTCCCGGCAGAGGCGTCTCGGCTAGTCTGCCCTCGCTCATTCGAGCAGGTCAGTTGACAAATGTGCGGGCGCTGACCGATACTTGGCGAAGCGACTGCGCGGTCGGTCCTCTCCGGCGCGAGTCGGTCGAACAGGGGGGCACGCGCACATGGCTCAGGCCACGGTCAGCAGAGTCATCGACGTCGCCCGCGAATTCGTCGCCGCCGAGGCCGCGGCCGTGGGCGGGCTCGCCGACCGCATAGACGAGACGTTCGTGCGCGTGGCGCGGCTCATCCTCGACACCCGGGGAAAGGTGGTGCTCACCGGCGCCGGAACCGCCGGCTACATGGCGCACCGCACCGCCCACCTGCTCTCGGTCTCCGGCACCCCCGCCTTCTACCTCAACCCGACCGACGGCCTGCACGGCTCGATGGGCGCTCTGCGCAACTCCGACATTCTCATCGCGATCTCCCGCGGCGGCGAGAGCGGCGAGGTCAACGAGCTCGTGCGGCTGCTGCAGGGCGAGGACGTGAAAGTGGTCGGGCTCACGTGTGCGGCCGACTCCACTCTGGGCCGAACTGCCGACATCGCCGTCGTGCTGGCCGAGACGCCCGACGCCGATCCCGGCAACCTGCTCGCGCTTGGCAGCACCCTCGCGCAGGGCGCCTGGCTCGACGCCCTCACCGTCGTGCTCATGCGCGCCCGCCAGCACACCTGGGAGAAGGTGCAGTACACCCACCCGGGCGGGGCAGTCGGCCGGCTCTCCACGCTTCCCGCCGCGGTCGAGCCGCTCGAGATTCCCGTGCTCGATGCAACCGACATGCCCCGATGAGGGTAGTCGCGGGCGTCGACTCCTCGACCCAGTCCACCACCGTACTGTTGCGCGACGCCGACACCGGCGCCGTGCTCTCCGTCGGTCGCGCGGCGCACGCGCCGACTTTCCCTCCCGTGAGCGAGCAGCTGCCGAGCCAATGGTGGGACGCCCTCGCCGAGTCGTTCCGGCTGGCCCGGCGGGCAGCATCCGTCGACCCCCTCGACATCGTCGGGATCTCGGTTGCGGCCCAATGTCATGGTCTGGTCGCGCTCGATCACTCGGGTGAGGTCGTTCGCCCCGCGAAGCTCTGGAACGACACCACGTCCTCGCCCCAGGCGGATGCGCTGGTCGAACACTTCGGCGCAGCCGAACTCGTCACCCGCCTCGGCTCGCTGCCGACCGCCGCCTTCACGATCAGCAAGATCGCCTGGCTCGCCGAGCACGAGCCTGACAACTTCGCGCGCACTGCGAGCATCCTGCTGCCGCACGACTGGCTCACTTTCCGACTCACCGGACGCCGGGTCACCGATCGCAGCGAGGCGAGCGGCACCGGGTACTACGACGCACGCGGAGGGCGCTACGACACCGCGCTGCTGGGCTCCGTCGACCCGAGCCGCGACTGGTTGCCGATGCTGCCGACGGTGCTCGAGCCGGGCGAGGCCGCGGGCACGATCCTCGCGTCGGCAGCCGCTGAACTCGGGGTCTCGCCCGGCGCAATCATCGGAGCCGGGGCGGGCGACCAGCACGCGAGCGCGATCGGCCTGGGTGCGCGCCCGGGCGACCTGATCTGGGTGCTCGGCACGTCCGGCGTCGTCTACGGCATCAGCGCGACGCCGGTCGTCGATGTCACCGGCACCATCGACTGCGTGGCCGATGCGGCCGGCGGCTACCAGCCGCTGATGAGCACCCTCAACTCGACGAAGGTGACGGATGCCGTCGGCCGGCTCCTCGGGGTCGACCACGACGAGCTCGAACGGCTGGCGCTCGCCGCCGAGCGCCCGGCCACGCGCCCGGTGTTCGTCCCCTACCTCGACGGGGAGCGCACCCCCAACCTGCCGCATGCGCGCGGGGTGATCAGTGGGCTCGACTCCGAGCTCTCGCGCGAGCAGTTCGCGCTCGCCGCCTACGAGGGCGTGGTGCTCGGCCTGCTGCGCGGCCAGCAGGCGCTGACTGACCTCGGGGTCGCGGCATCCGGTCGCCTCGTCGTCATCGGCGGCGGATCGAAGTCGGCCGCCTACCTCCAGGTCATCGCCGACTTCACCGGCCGCGACGTCTACACGACGGATTCCGACGAGGCGGTCGCGGCGGGTGCTGCGGTGCAGGCGGCGGCCGTACTCGACGGTGTGGCGATCCAGACGGTGCGCGACGCCTGGGCGCCGCGATTCGCGCTGGCGGCCAGCCCGCGCGCGGGCGGCTACGGAGAAGAGGTTGCCGCCCGGTACCTTGCGGCCGCAGCCTTCGCCGCCAAGGGCAGGGGAGTCTGAGCCAGTGGCGACCGGCGCACGTGCTCAGCTCCGCGACGCGGGCCTCCCCGATCCGCGGCTCGTCGCGTCCGTGCGCCGCCGCGGCCTCGTGCTCGCCGGCAGCTTGCTCGCGGTTCCTCCGTCGTCGCGGCTGGCGGCCGCCGAGTCGCTGTGGCGATCGGGCGCCTGGGCGCACGCCGACGTCATCGACGGACCTTTCGGCTCGCGCGACTCGCTCGGGCTGATCGAGATCCACGCGCTGGCACGGCGGCGCGCGTCGGCGGTGGACGTGCACTTGATGGTGGACGATCCGGCCGCCTGGTGCGCGGAGCTGCCGCCGGTCGGCAGGGTCACCGTGCAGGTGCACGACGGCATCGATCTTGGTGCTGCGGCGGCGTCCGCCCGCCGACTCGGATCCGAACTCTGGTGGGCCGTCGACTCCGAGCACGCCACCGGGGCCGCGCTCGAGCTGCTGCTCGCGAGCCTCTCCGCCGAGCCGGGGCTGCGCGCGGACGGCGTGCTCGTGATGCTCACCCCGCCGGGGCGCAGCGGATTCTCCCTGGACCCGGCGCGGCTAGACGACGTGCGCGCCGCATGCCGCTTCACCGAGCACGTCGGCGTTGACGGCGGGGTGTCCGAGGAGTTCCTCGACGCGATCGCCGAGGCCGGCGCGCGCTACGCGGTGTGCGGTCGCAGCCTGTTCGCGCACGGATCATGAGAATGACGAGCAAAGGAACCCGATGATGAGCACGACACCCGACGCAGAACTCTTCGGCGGCCGCACAGCGGTCGTCACCGGCGCAGCGCGTGGCCTCGGCCTCGCGATGGCCACCGCCCTCGCGCGCAGTGGCGCCTCGATCGCGTTGCTCGACCGCCTCGAGACCGTCGGTGCCGCGGCATCCGCTCTGTCGGCCGAGACCGGCGTGCGCGCCATCGGGGTGAACGTCGATGTGACCGACCCGGCATCGGTGCAGCGGGCCTTCGCCCAGGTCGCCGAGAGCCTCGGCACGGCCTCGGTGCTCGTCAACAGCGCCGGGATCACCTCGGGCGACTCGGCGCTGGAGACCTCCCCCGAGCTGTGGTCGCGTGTGCTCGACGTGAATGTCACCGGCACCTTCCTGGTCAGTCGCGAGTTCGCCGCCCGGGCGATCGACGCGAAGCTCGAGGCCACCGTGATCAACATCGCGTCGATGTCGTCGTTCGTCGTGAACGTGCCGCAGACCCAGACTCCCTACAACGTGTCGAAGGCGGCGGTTGCGATGCTCACCAAGAGCCTCGCCATCGAGTGGTTGCCTCACGGCATCCGTGTCAACGGCATCGCGCCGGGATACTTCGCCTCCGACATGACGCGCGACTTCGTGGCGGCGAACCCGGAGATGGCCGAGCAGTGGGTGTCCCGCATCCCGGCCGGGCGCATGGGCGAGCCCCACGAGCTCGGCGACTTGCTGGTTTACCTCGCCAGCGAGCGCTCGGCCTACGTGGTCGGCCAGAACTTCGTCATCGACGGCGGTTACACAGTCGTCTGACCCTTCCGGATGAATCCCGTCCGAACCGACTCGCGGGTCGCCGGAGCAGGCGCATACGGCGCAGAATCACCTTCATGCGCCAGTGAACGGGCGGGCCGGTCAGCGGAACGCGGCCAAGCTCGCGAACGCATCCTTGAGGCTCGGATAGAGCGTGCTGTACACCGCGAACAGGCGGTCGTAGACCTCCGCCGACTCGGCCTGCGGCGAGTACGTCGTCGCAATCCCTGTCATCCGCCTGGCGATGTCGCCGATCGTGGTCTGGCCGTCGAGTTGCGCGCCGTAGGCCGCGAGTATGCCCGCGCCCAGCGCTACCGTCTCCGTCTCGGCCGCGACGAGGATGTCCCGTTGCAGCACGTCGGCATAAATCTGCATGAGGGTGGTCGACTGGGTGAGTCCGCCCATGGACGTGATGCGCTCGATGCGCACGCCGGTGTCGGCCTCGATGGCCTCGACGAGCAGGCGGATCTCGAGGGCGAGGCTCTCGAACACGGCGCGGGTCATGTCGGCGATGCCGTGGTAGTCGCCGAGCCCGACGAAGGCACCGCGGGCGGCGGCGTCCCAGTAGGGCGTCTCGGCGCTGGTGAGGTAGGGAAGGAAGAGCAGCCCGCGCGCCCCCGGCTCGACCGTCGCGGCGAGCTCGCCGAGAGAGGCATCGGCCGACGGGGTGTCTTCGAGCTGCGCCACCTGCTCGCGGAACCAGGCGAGCGAGAGGGCGCCGGATGCGACGAGCCCCTCGAGTGTGTAGCCGCCGGCTATCGGGGAAGAGAGAACCCGATACGCCATGGAGGTGCGAAACAGCTCGCTGTGAACCCCGATGGTGAGCGAGGTGCCGAGGCTCAGGTAGGCCTCGCCGGGCGCGACGACTGCCGCGCCCAGTCCGCCGCTCTGGCCATCGCCCGCCCCCGCGACCACGGCGAGCCCCTCGGGCAGGCCGGTCTCCGCCGCGGCCTCGGCCGTGACGCCGGCGACGACAGATCCGGGCGGATGCAGCGACGGCAGTTGCGACTCGGTCAGACCGGTGAGCGCGAGCAGCTCCGGCGACCATTCGAAGCTCGCCATGTCGACGAGCGAGAGAGGGTCGGCGCTCGCCGTGGATGTCGCGTACTGTCCGGTGAGCTTGTAGATGAGGTACCCGCCGACGTCGAGCACCATCGCGGTGCGTGCCCAGGCCTCCGGCTCGTTCTGTTTAAGCCAGAGCATCTTGTAGATACTGGGAGTGGTGCTCGGCGGTTTGCCGGAGACGGCGTGCACCTCCGGCGTTCCGAACTCGGCGATCTGCTGGTGAGCACGGGTGTCGAGCCAGAGGATCCCCGGCCGCACCTCGTGGCCCGCGGCATCGAGGCAGACGAAGGTCTCCCGCTGGTGGGTGATGCTGATGCTCTGCGGCGGCTCCTCGCCGAGCACCTGCAGCTGCCGGTTCACCTCGAACAGCGCCGTCGAGGCCGCCTTCCACCAGCTCTCCGCGTGCTGCTCGCCCCACCCCGGCTGAGGCGAGGAGCGGCTGAGCCTGGCGCGCGCCGTCGCGATCGCCCGACCCTCGGGGTCGAACACGACGGCTTTCGCCGCGGTCGTCGAACAGTCCAGCGCCAGTACTGAGGTCATCTGCTTACGCTAGGGGTTCGGAGAGCGCTCTGGGCAGGGCCGCGGCAGTCAGCACCGCCTGGCCGTCGCCTTCGCCGTCGACGACGCGGCGGATCGCGTGCAGCAACGGAAGGCGCTCCTCGGCAGACTCGAAGCGCTGGGACGCGAGCGTCACCGCCAGGCCGGAGGCGGGCACACCCTCCACGGTCTGCTCGGCGTCGATCATCGCCTGCAACGCGACAGCCGAGGTCTCGCCAGCGCCGATGCGCGCGCCGTAGACCTTGTTGCGGCCGGAGAGACCGGTCACTTCGAGGTCGCCGGAGCCGGCGAGTCCGTAGACCGTGGCCGCCTCCCCGCCGAAGTCGGTGGCGATGTCGGCCATCTCGCGCAGCGCCTGCGCGAAGAATGCCGAGCGCAGGTTGTGCCAGGGCTCGGTCGAATTCTCGGCGAGGCCGTCGGCGAAGCCCAACGCGATCGCGTAGACGTTCTTGAGCGGGGCGGCGACCTCGAGGCCGATGTAGTCGGCGATCACCTCGACCCGATAGTCGTCAGTCTCGATCAGGCGCGCTGCGGAGCGCGCGGCCTCGAGGTTGGAGGAGCCGTAGACGGTCGCGGTGGGCCGACCGGCTGCGACCTCGTTCGCCTTGCACGGTCCCCCCGCGGCGATGATGGCGGGTACGGCGAGGGAGAGACCTGCGAAGATGCCGGTGATCGCATCGGGCAGCAGCCGGATCGTGCCATCCGTATCGGTGACGAAGCCCTTGCTGGTCACGACGAGGCTGCCGATCTCGGAGATGCGCTGCGCGGCGAGCTCGGTGACCTTCTCGACGCCGGCGGATGCGACGGAGAGGATGACGAGGTCGCTCCCCGCCAGCGCGGCCTCGAGCTCGTCGGAGCGGAAGAGGCGCGTGCCAGCGGGCACCGGCACGTTCGTTCGCGGGTGCGGCTCTCCGGCCTCGACCGCGTCGAGTAGGTGGTCGTCGAGCCAGGTGCCCCAGAGGTTCACCTCGTGTCCGCGCTCGCGCAGCGGAGTCACGAGCGCTGAGCCCATCGCCCCGGCGCCGAGGATGGTGATGGTGCTCATCATGCGTTCTTCGAGTCGAGTGCGATCAGTTTGTCGACCTTGGAGTCTGATTTGCCCTCGTACTCGCTCGCGAGCCAGGAGTCGACGATCGTCTTGGCCAGTTCCGGCCCCACGGTCCGCGCGCCGATGGTGACTATCTGCGCGTTGTTCGACTTGCGTGCGCGCTCGGCGCTGTAGCTGTCGGCCGCCTGGGCGGCGCGGATGCCCGGAACCTTGTTCGCGGCGATCGCCATGCCGATCCCGGTGCCGCAGAGCAGGATGCCCCGCTCGTAGTCGCCGGCGACGATACGGGTCGCGACGTCCACGGCGACATCCGGGTAGTCCACCGAGTCGGTGGTCGAGGCGGGTCCAAAGGTGTCGACCGCATAGCCGAGGGATTCGAGGTGGCCGACGATGATCTCGCGGAGCGCGACCGCCGCCTCGTCGTTACCCAGTGCGATGGTGGTTTTCGGCATGGTGGGGAGTCCTGTCTGTCTGGTTGGTGGGACGGGAAACGGCGGCGTCCCCTGTGCAGACGCCGCCGTTTCCCGCGCTGCTGATGGTGCTATTCCTGGCCGGGCATGCCTTCGTTCGCGATGTTGCCGGTCTTCAGGTTGTCGGCGACGAGGTCGGGCAGCGCCTTGAGGAAGGCCTTGCGGTCGCTGACGACGTGCTCGTAGGCGATGTCGACGTTCTCGGTGGTGATCTTCGGCATGATGTACACCGGCTCGGTGTCGATGTCGTCGCCCCGGGCGATTGCCGCGGCCACCGCGAGTCCGGCAGACAGTTCCACCGTGCCGTTCTGCAACATGGTGCCGATGAACTCGCCGTTCTTGACGGCGTTCAGGCCGTCCTCGATGCCGTCGATGCCGACGATCGGAACGGTCTTTCCGGCCTCCTTGAAGGCGGCGAGAGCGCCGAGGCCCATGTCGTCGTTCTGGGCGATGACGCCGTCGATGTCGTCACCGAACGCGGAGATCCAGTTCTTGACCTTGTTGACCGCCTCGTCGCGCTTCCAGTTGGCGGTGTCCTGCGCGAGCACCTTGATGTCGGGGTTCTTGGCGAGCACGTTCTCGATGCCCTCCTGGCGGTTCAGCTCGCCGGACTGACCGAGCGGTCCCTGAAGGATCACGACGTTGCCCTTGCCACCGAGCTCATCGACCATCATCTGGGCCTCCTGCTCGCCCGCGGCGACGTCATCGGGCTGTACGTTGCCGGCTACCTTGTCGTTGTCGAGTGAGGCGTTCACCGGCACGACAGGGATGTCCGCGGCAATGGCCGCATCGACCTGCGGGCCGAGGGAGTCGGCCTGTACCGGCACGACGACGATCGCGTCGACGCCCTGGTTTATGAACTGGTCGAGCTGCGTGGCCTGTGTGTTGACGTCGAGGCCGGCCGAGTTCCAGACGAGCGTTATGTCGTTGGCTGCGGCGTAGGCCTCCATGCCCTCCTTGCCGGCGGTGATGAACGAGCTCATGTCGTAGACCGAGACGCCGATGGTGAGGCCGCCCGAGTCGGCGCCCCCTCCTCCGCCGCCCCCGGCGTTCGGGTCGCCGGCACCACAGCCGGTGAGGCCGAGAGCGAGCACGCTACCGGCGGCAAGGGTGATCAGGAATTTCTTGCGTGACATCTTTGTCTCCTTGGGTGGGCGCCGGGCGGGCGGGTGCCCGGCCTGCGCTGTTCGGATTCTTCTGTGGTGCGGGTTTCTTGCTGAATGTCGCGGAAGTCGCCTCGTGGGCTATTTCCGCCGCTTGGTGGACCACACGTCGACGCCCACTGCGGCGGCGATGAGGACCCCCTTGATCACGTCCTGCCAGTAGGCGGGAACGATGAGCAGGTCAAGACCGTTGTTGAGCGTCTGGATCAGCACGAGGCCAATCGCGGTGCCCCAGACCGTTCCGCGCCCGCCAGCGAGACTCGCCCCGCCGATGACCACCGCGGCGATGGCGTCGAGCTCGTATCCCTGTCCGAGGTTCGGCGGGCCGGAGATCACGCGGGAGGCGAGCATCACGCCGGAGAGGCCGGCGAGCACGCCGGCGATGGCGTAGACGCTGAAGAGGGTGCGGCGCACGTTGATGCCCGCGATGCGCGAGGCCATCGGGTTGCCGCCGATCGCGTAGATGCGCATGCCGTAGGAGGTGCGCTTCATCACGATTGCCAGCACGATGATGCCGAGGATCATGACGATCACAGGGATCTGCACGCCGAAGATGCGGGTGTTGGCGATGGCGCCGAACGTGGCGGGGAGGCCGTTGATCGGCGCGCCGTTGCCGATAGCGTACGCGATCCCGGAGCCGGCGGTGAGCATGCCGAGCGTGGCGATGAACGGCGGGATGTTCAGCCGCGACACCAAGAAGCCATTCACCGAGCCGGCGGCGAGCCCGACGATCAGCGCGCTCAGCACGATGAGCAGGAGGTTGCCGTCGGTGATCTTCGCAACGGTTGCGGCCGTCATCGCCGACATCGCGATGATGCTCCCGGGCGAGAGGTCGATGCCGCCGGTGAGCACCACGAGGGTCTGGCCGAGCGCAATCAGGGCGAACGGCGCCGCCGCGACGAGGATCGTCAGCAGGTTCTCCGGGGTGGTGAACCGGGCGCTGCGGTAGGCGAAGTATCCGATGATGATCACCAGGATCACGACCATCGAGTGGCGGATCAGGAACTCCAAGACCCACTTCGGGTCCTTCACGGTGTTGACCACGTCGCCGAACGATCGGCGCGACGTGGTGTCGATTTCAGCTTCGTTGCTGCTCACTTCGAACCCCTTGCTTCTCACTTGATAACGCCCATCATGGGCAGCTTCACATCAAATGTCAACTACTGCCGCTCGAATGAGAGCGCAGCGGGGTGGTTCGGGCTACGCGCCGTCGAGCAGGCGGTCAGCCATCCGGGTGTCGGTAACCAGTGAGGTGACGAAGTCCGCCTTCAGGATCGAGCGCAGTGCCTGCGTCTTCTGCTGGCCGCCCGCCACCACGATCACCTCGGGGATCGCGCGCAGTTGCTCGAGGCTGATTCCGAGGGTGCGGTCGATCAGGGCGGGGATCTCGTTGCCGTCGTCGTCCAGCAGGGTGGCGCAGACATCCGCTCGAACGCCCTTGTTGAAGATGTCGACGCGCTCGTCGGCATTGAGGCCGTCGTAGATCTGCGATTCGGGCGGGTTCCAGCTGCCAGCCGCGACTATTGCCTTGGTGATCTTCGGGAACATGTCGAAGGCGGTCTGGATTGACGGCTGGTCACGCAGGGAGTCGGCGGTGGCGGCGTCGGAGACGATGAGCGGAGCGTAGATCGAGTAGGCGGTTCCCCCGGATACTTCGCGGATCTCGCGAACCACCGCGTTGGACGTCTGGTGCACGGGGCCCGCCATCCCGGCCATCTGCACGACGTCGCACTTGGCCAGGCTGTCGAGGTGGCCGATCATCGCCGAGAGCGTGCGGCCGCTCGCCGTGCCGAGAACGTCGCTGTCGGTGACGATCTCGGTGAGGAGGTCGGCGGCCACGCGGCCGAGGGCGTCGCGCACGTTGATCGAGAGATCGTTCGGGGTGGCGACGGCGAAGGCCCGGGCCAGGCCGAACTTCTCCTTCAGCCGGTTGGAGCGGTCGACGTCGACGGCTCCCGGCGCCTGGATGGTGAAGGTGACGATGCCGGTCTCGACGGCGATCTCGAGCATCCGCGCCACCTTGAAGCGGCTGATTTTCAGTTCGTCGGCGATGTCCACCCGCGACTTGCCGTTGACATAGTGCTCTCGGGCGATCAATGCGACCTGGACTGTTTCGTCGGGACCCACGGTGTGGACCTCCTCTTTCCGTTTATCAGCGCGCAAGCGCAACATGAGTTTACTGTTTGACATAAGCGCATTGTGGGCGCAAGATGTGGCAAGAGCAAATGAGATCGCCTAGCTACAGATGAGCGCGCGGTCCAGATCCGGCCCCGAAGGACAACGATGACCTCAACAATCCCTGCCGTCCCCGAGCAGATGCGGGCCAGCGTGCTGACCGCCGCTAACGAGCTCGCGATCGAGAACCGCCCTGTGCCCGTGCCGGACGCCGACCAGGTGCTGGTCGCGGTCGCGGCGGTGGGGGTCTGCGGCTCCGACGTTCACTACTACCGCGAAGGCCGCATCGGCGACTTCGTGGTCGACGGACCCCTCGTGCTCGGGCACGAGCTCAGCGGGCGCATCGTCGCTGTCGGCTCCGGCGTCGACCCCGCCCGCATCGGGGAGCGGGTGGCCGTGGAGCCGCAGCGCCCCTGCGGTCGCTGCGAGCAGTGCCGGGCCGGCCGCTACAATCTCTGCGCCTACATGGAGTTCTACGCGACCCCGCCGATCGACGGCGCCTTCGCCGGCTACGTCACCATCCAATCGGACTTCGCCCACGCGCTGCCCGACTCCGTCTCCGACTCCGCTGGGGCGCTTCTCGAACCCCTCTCCGTCGGGATCGCCGCCATCCGCAAGGCGCACATCGTTCCGGGGTCGAGCGTGCTCATAGCCGGTGCAGGACCCATCGGCATCATCACCGCGCAGACGGCGAGGGCCTTCGGGGCTAGCGTCATCATCGTCTCCGACCCCATCCCCGAGCGCCGGGAGCGCGCGCTCGCGTACGGCGCGACGCGGGTGATCGACCCGATGACCGAGGACGTCGTCGGCCTCGGTGTGAACGCGTTCATCGACGCGAGCGGCAACCCGCGAGCCGTCGACAGCGGCATCCGCGCGGTTGGACCCGCCGGGTACGCGGTGCTCGTCGGACTCGGCTCGCCGACGATGACCCTCCCGGTGGAGCACATCCAGAACCTCGAGGTGAGCGTCACCGGAATCTTCCGCTACACCGACACCTGGCCGCTCGCCATCCACCTGGTCGCCAGCGGGCAGGTCGACCTCGACGCGCTCGTCACCGGCGAGTTCGGCCTCGACCACGTGCGCGAGGCGCTGGAGAGCGACCGCGACCCCGCGAGCCTCAAGTCGATCGTCCATCCCAACGCCTGACCGCTGCGCATAAACGCCTGGCCGCTACGCATAAAGAGGAGAACAACCATGGCGTCTATCGTCTGCAACGACATCGTCAAGGGATTCGGTGGAATCCCCGTGCTCAAGGGAATCTCGGTCACCTTCGAGCCGGGCAGTGTCACCGTGCTCGTGGGAGAAAACGGCGCTGGCAAGTCGACGCTGATCAAGATCATCGCTGGCCTCGAGACCGCCGACAGCGGCGAGGTATCGCTCGACGGCGAGCCCTTCGCGAAAGGTGACCCGCGCGCGGCGAACCTGCTCGGCATCCGCCTCGTGCCCCAGGAGCTCGCGCCGATCCCCGACATGACCGTCTACGAGAACCTGTTCATCGGCCGTGAACTCAAGACGCGCAGCGGGCTCCTCGATCGTAAGCGGATGATCCGCGAGGCCAGCGAACTCCTCCGCAGCTTCGACGTCGACATCGATCCCCTCACGCCGGCACGCCAGCTGAGCGTTGCCATGCTGCAGCTGGTCGAGATCATCAAGGCCACCAGCCAGGGCGCGACCGCGCTGCTGCTCGACGAGCCGACCTCCGCCATCCCCGACCGCGAGATCGAGGGCCTGTACAAGATCGTGCGCCGGGTGCGCGCGCTCGGCGCCGCGGTCGTCTACACGACCCACAAGATGGAGGAGATCGCCGAGATTTCCGACCGGGTGGTCGTGCTGCGCGACGGCAGGCTCGTCTCCGATCTGCCGACCGCAGAGACAACCCACGACGGCATCATCTCCGCGATGATCGGCCGTGACCTGGACGAGCTCTTCACCCAGCACTCCGAGCCGGGCACCGAGGAACAGCTCTCCATCTCAGGGCTCACCCTGCACGGCGGGCACCCGCTCGACCTGTCGGTGAAGCGCGGCGAGATCGTCGGCCTCGCCGGCCTCGTCGGCGCGGGACGCACTGAATTTCTCGAGGGGGTCTTCGGCGTGCGGCCCACGGTCTCAGGAACCATCGAGGTCAAGGGGCGCGCGGTCAAGCGGAACGACCCGGCCGCCGCCATCCGCTCGCGTATCGCCCTCGTACCCGAGGACCGTAAGGGCGCCGGTGCGGTGCTCAGCATGTCGATCCTCGACAACGCCACGCTGCCGCACCTCGCCAATTTCTCCAACGCGGGCTGGGTGCGCAACGCCTTCCGATCGAAAGCTATCAGCACGGCGATGAAGTCGGTGCGGCTGAAGAGCCGCGGCCTCGGCCAGTCGCTCGAGCACCTCTCCGGAGGAAACCAGCAGAAGGTCGTCTTCGCGCGCTGGCTCACGGAAGACATCGACGTGCTGCTGCTCGACGAGCCCACCCGCGGCGTCGACATCGGGGCGCGCAGCGAGATCTACCGCATCATCGCCGACCTCGCCGCGTCGGGCGTCGCCGTGGTGATGGCCTCGAGCGACATGCCGGAGATCCTCGGGCTCGCTCACCGCGCGATAGTGGTGCGCGAGGGCCGGTTCGTCGGTGAGCTCGACGGCGAGGCTCTGCGGGCCGATGACGCGCAGGACCGGATCTTCCGCCTCGCCGCGGGTATCGACCTTGCGCCCGGCGCGGCTGGGCTGGCGGCCTCGACGCTGTAGCGCCCAAGCAGGAAAGAGCCGATGACCGCGGGTCGTCGGCTCCTTTTCTTTGGCGCCGCACATTTGTGGCGACGTTGCCACAAACGAGCACGGGCGATAGGATACATCTCAGAGCAGCCGCACGACTTCGTCACGCAATCGGTGCTCATTTGAGCATATGGAGGACAGATACCATGAGAGCTGCGATTTTCCACGGACCGGGAGACCTCCGCATCGAGGACATCGAGGCTGAGGAGCCGGAACCCGGTGAGATCGTGGTGCGCGTCGAGGTCGCCGTCACGTGCGGCACCGACCTCAAGTCGTACCGTCGCGGCCACCACAAGCTGTTCCCGACGCTGCCCGCTCGGTTCGGCCACGAGTTCGCAGGCATCGTCGACCGCGTCGGCGAGGGAGTCACCGCCTTCGTGCCCGGCATGCGCGTGGTCGCCGCGAACACCGCCCCCTGCGGCCACTGCTGGGCCTGCACGCTCGGCCGGCTGTCCCTCTGCGAGAACCTCGAGTTCCTCAACGGCGCCTTCGCCGAAGAGGTGCGCATCCCCGCCGCCATTGTCGCGCGCAACACCTACGAGCTGAGCGCCACCACCTCTTTCGAGTCGGTCGCCCCGCTCGAGCCGCTTGCCACGGTCGTACACGGCATAGACAAGAGCGACATCGCGCTCGGCGACGTCGTCGCGGTGAATGGCGCCGGTCCGATCGGCCAGATGTTCATGCGCCTGGCGCGACTGCGCGGTGCGCACGTCATCGCCGTCGACCAGGCACCCGACCGTCTCGCCGCCGCGCTGCGCATGGGGGCGCACGAGGTCATCGACATCAGCGCCTATGCCACCACCGAGGAGCGCGCCGCGGCCGTGCGCGCCCTCACCCCCGGCGGGCGCGGAGTCGACGTGGCGATCGAGGCGGTCGGGCTTCCCGCGGTATGGGAGCAGACGGTTCAGTGCCTCCGTCCCGGCGGCACCGCGATCCTCTTCGGCGGGCCGCCCCAGGGCGCGACATTCTCGGTCAACGCAAACGACATGCACTACTTCGAGTACAACCTGAAGGGCATCTTCCACCACGAGCCGATCTACGTGCAGCGCGCGCTCCGGCTGATCGACAGCGGCGCCCTCGACGGCCGCGACCTCATCACCGAGACGCGTGGCTTCGACCGCCTGGTCGAGAGCCTCGAGGACATGGCCGCGGGGCGCGGCGCGAAATACGCTATCGACCCCCGCGCGTGACCCTACCTCTTTTTCGAAAGGACCTCGAATGACATCGGCCCACAGAGCCCTAGACGACATCGTCGCCTTCTCACGCAAGCTTGGGGAGCGCAGCGACCTCGTGCTCCACGGCGGCGGCAACACCTCCATCAAGGCCACCGTGACCGACGTATTCGGCGACGCGGCCGACGTCATCTACGTGAAGGGCAGTGGCTGGGACCTCGCCACGATCGAGGCCGCCGGATTCGTGCCGCTGCGCAGCGACCGCTTGGCGAAGCTGCTCACCCTCGACTCGATCAGCGACTCTGAAATGATGAACGAGCTGCGCCTCGCATCGCTCGACTCGACCGCCCCCGACGCCTCGGTCGAAGCGCTGCTGCACTCCTTCCTCCCGGCAACCGCAGTGCTGCACTCGCACGCCGACGCGATCGTGACCCTGAGCAACCTCGTCGACGGCGAGCGGCGGGTTCGCGAGCTGTACGGAGACCGGCTCGTCGTGGTGCCCTACGTGATGCCCGGGTTCGACCTGGCCAAGGCGGCCAGCGAGCTGTGGAAGGCGGAATCCACCCCCGAATCGCTGGGCATGGTGCTGCTCAATCACGGGCTGTTCACCGTCGGCGACACCGCGGCCGAGGCCTACGAGAGGCACATCGGGCTGGTGACGGAGGCGGAGCATTACGCGGCCTCGGTGTCTGGGGCTGCGCCTGCCGCGGCGCCCGTCGACCTCGCCGTCTCATCGCTCGAGACCGCGCTCACCGTCGCCGGTCTGCGCACCGAGGTGAGCGCAGCCGCAGGCATGCCCATGATCCTGCGGCGGACGACGGGAGTGGATGTCGCGGCCTTCGTCGGCCGCGACGACCTCGCCTCGATCGCAGCGCAGGGCCCGCTCACGCCCGAGCACTCCATTCGCACCAAGCGCGTTCCGCAGCTGGGCCGCGACGTCGCCGGGTACACGGCCGCCTACAACTCCTATGTGGCGCACAACACCGGCGATCGCGCCATCACACCGCTGACACCGGAGCCCCGCGTCATACTCGACAGCGAGCTCGGCCTTCTCACCGCCGGGCGCACGGCGAAAGACGCGGCCATCGCGGCGGACATCTACCGGCACACGATCGGCGTGATCGGCACCGCGACTCGCATCAGCGAGTACCGGGCGCTGTCGCCGGCGGACATCTTCGACGTCGAGTACTGGGAGCTCGAGCAGGCGAAGCTCGCCCGCGAGAGCACGCCATTGCCTTTCCGCGGCGAGGTGGTGATCGTCACCGGCGCCGCCTCCGGCATCGGGCGCGCCTGCGCCGAGGCCTTTCTCGCGGCGGGGGCCGCCGTCATCGGCCTCGACCGCGACCCGGGTGTGGCCGACACCTTCTCGGGCGCGGCCTGGCTCGGCATCGAGGTGGACGTCACCGACGTCGATGCGATGCGCGCCGCCGTCTACGCGGGGGTCGACTGCTTCGGTGGCGTCGACATGCTCGTGATGGCCGCCGGCATCTTCGCGGCCAGCGCCCCGATCGCCGAGCTCGACCTCTCCTCCTGGCGCACGAGCATGGCTGTCAATGCGGATGCAGCGGTGGCTCTCTTGCAGATAGCCCACCCCTTCCTGAAACTGGCCCCGGACAGCGGCCGCGTGGTGCTGATCGCGACGAAGAACGCCGCGGCGCCCGGGCCGGGTGCCGCGGCCTACTCGGCGTCTAAGACTGCGGCCGTGCAGCTCGCGCGGGTCGCCGCGCTCGAGTGGGCGGAGGACGGCATCCGCGTCAACATGGTGCACCCCGACGCGGTCTTCGACACCGCTCTCTGGACGCCCGAGCTGATCGCGGCGCGCGCCGCCAAGTACGGCATGAGCGAGTCGGAGTACAAGACGCGCAACCTGCTGCACGCCGAGGTGACCAGCGCGCGGGTGGCGAGCATGGTGCAGCTGATGTGCACAGACGTCTTCGACTGCACGACCGGCGCGCAGGTGCCGGTGGACGGCGGGAGCGACCGCATCGTCTAGACGCGTATCGATACCGGTTGCGCAGGCCGATCAGCCCGCGAGCACCGCGCCGAACGCGTCGGCGAGGGTGCCGCGATGCGCGGCGGCGAGCTCCTCGATCGTGAGGACGAACTCGTCCTGCACCTCGAGGGCCGGCGCCGCAGCATCCGTCACGCCGATGCGCAGCACGGGGTAGCCCCGGCCCTCGCACAGGCCCTGGAAGCGCACGTCGTCTTCGCGCGGCACAGACACGAGCACGCGACCGGTCGACTCGCTGAAGAGCGCGGTCGCAGCATCCACGCCGTCGCGGCTCATGATCTCGGTGAGCCAGACGCGCGCGCCGACGCCGAACCGCAGCACGGATTCCGCCAGCGCCTGTGCGAGACCGCCGTCGGCGAGGTCGTGCGCCGAGGCGATGAGGCTCTGCTCGGCGCCCGCGGCGATGAGCTGTGCGAGGCGCGACTCCGCGTCGAGGTCGACGGCGGGCGGGCGGCCGCCGAGGTGGTCGTGGATGGTTCCCGCCCACGCCGAGCCGTCCAGCTCGAGTGAGGTCGTGCCGAGCAGGTAGATGTTGTTGCCCTCGTCTTGCCAACCGCTCGGGATGCGCTTGGCGACATCGCCGATGACTCCGAGCACGGCGATGACGGGCGTCGGGTGAATCGGCACGTCGCCCGTCTGGTTGTAGAACGACACGTTTCCGCCGGTGACCGGGATGTCGAGCTCGAGGCAGGCGTCGGAGAGGGCCTCCACGGTCTGCGCGAACTGCCACATGACCTCGGGGTTCTCGGGGCTGCCGAAGTTGAGGCAGTCCGACACGGCGACGGGGGTGGCGCCGGTGACGGCGACGTTGCGGAACGCCTCCGCGAGCGCGAGCCTCGCACCCTGCGCGGGGTCGAGCTGGCAGTAGCGACCGTTCGCGTCGGTCGCGACCGCGAAACCGAGCCCGCTCTCCTCGTCGATGCGCACCATCCCGCCGTCGTCGGGGAAGCTGAGAGCTGTGTTGCCCATGACGTACCGGTCGTACTGGTTGGTGATCCAGCTCTTGTCGGCCAAGTTGGGTGAGCCGAGGAGGGCGAGCGTCTGCTCCTTGAGAGCGTCGCCGTCGGTGGGGCGGTCGAGCGTGGCGGCGGTGTCGGCCTGCAGCGCGTCGATCCAGGTCGGGTACGCGACGGGGCGGTCGTAGACCGGTCCGTCGACGGCCACGGTGCGCGGAAGCACGTTGACGATCTCCTCGCCGTTCCAGTTGATGACGAGGCGGCCGGTGTCGGTCACCTCGCCCAGAACGGAGGTCTCGACATCCCACTTCTCGACGACCTTGAGGAAGCCCTCGAGCTTGTCGGGGGTCACGATCGCCATCATGCGCTCCTGGCTCTCCGACATGAGGATCTCCTCGGCCGTCATCGACGGGTCACGCAGCAGCACCTTCTCGAGTTCGATGAACATGCCGCCGTCGCCGTTGCTGGCGAGCTCGGAGGTCGCGCACGAGATGCCCGCAGCACCGAGGTCTTGGATGCCCTCGACGAGCTTCTGCTGGAACAGCTCAAGGCAGCACTCGATGAGCACCTTCTCGGCGAACGGGTCGCCCACCTGCACCGCGGGGCGCTTGGTCGGGCCGCCCGCAGAGAACGTGTCGGACGCGAGAATGGATGCTCCGCCGATGCCGTCGGCCCCGGTGCGGGCGCCGAACAGCACGACCTTGTTGCCCACACCCCGAGCGTTCGCGAGGTGCAGGTCTTCGTGCCGCAGCACGCCGACGGCGAGCGCGTTGACGAGCGGATTGGCCTGGTAGACCGAGTCGAAGTAGGTCTCACCGCCGATGTTGGGCAGTCCGAGGGAGTTGCCGTAGTTGCTGATGCCGGCGACGACGCCGTGCACGACGCGGGCGGTGTCGGGGTGGTCGATGGCGCCGAAGCGCAGCGCGTCCATGACCGCGACCGGGCGGGCACCCATCGAGATGATGTCGCGCACAATGCCGCCGACGCCGGTCGCGGCGCCCTGGAACGGCTCGATGAAGCTCGGGTGGTTGTGGCTCTCGATCTTGAACGTGACCGCCCAGCCTTCGCCGACATCCACGACGCCCGCGTTCTCGCCCATGCCGACCATGAGGTTCTTCTTCATGGTCGGGCTGACCTTCTGGCCGAACTGGCGCAGGTAGTTCTTGCTCGACTTGTACGAGCAGTGCTCGCTCCACATGACCGAGTACATGGCGAGCTCGCCGCTCGTGGGGCGGCGACCGAGGATCTCGCGGATGGCGAGGTACTCGTCCTCCTTGAGGCCGAGTGCGCCGTACGGCTGCTCCTTCTCCGGCGTCGCGATGGCGTTGGTCACGGTGTCGGCGACACCGCGCGAAGAAGTAGTGGAAACGTCAGTCACGATTGGCGGATCTCCCAGATTTAACGGATGCTGCAGCAGCGGATGCCGGAAGCCCCCAGTCTACCGGCGGCCCGGTGGTGGCGCCGCGGCGTGGAGCATCCCCACTCGGCCGCCGAGTCGTCACCAGGCGCCCAGCGTCGATCATCTACCCTTGACGCTGAACCACTCGCTCGACGGCGCGCGCAGCATTTCGCACGACGACCGAAGGAGACACATGTTCGACTGGCATTCCTGGATGGGTGTCGCGGCGGCCGTCGCCCTCGCTCTCCTGGCGGCACTGCTCGTCGCCGCCGTGACGCGGCTCATCGTGCACACGGCCACGCGCCGCCGCGACTGGCCCCGGGCGCTCACGAACAAGGCGCGTCATCCGTACCGCCTCCTGCTCGCGGTGATGGCCGCGTGGGTGGCCATCAATCTCACGCTCATCGACGCCGGGTGGCTCGGCTTCCTCAACCACCTCTTCCTCATCGCAGCCATCGCCACGGGCGCGTGGTTCGTCGGCGCCATCGTCGGCTTCGCGCTCGGGCAGGCGATGGGGCGTTACCGCACGGATGTTCCCGACAACCGTGTCGCGCGTCGCGTGCAGACGCAGCTCGCCATCGTCCGCCGTCTCGTCTACGTCGTCATCGTCGTGCTGGCGATCGGTTCGATCATGCTCACCTTCCCCGGCGTGCAGGCGGTCGGCGCGAGCGTCCTCGCGAGTGCCGGAATCGTCTCGATCGTCGCCGGTCTCGCCGCCCAGTCGACCCTCGCCAACGTCTTCGCCGGGGTGCAGCTCGCTTTCAGCGACGCCATCCGTGTCGACGACGTCGTCATCGCCGAGGGCGAGTGGGGTCGCATCGAGGAGATCACCCTCACCTACGTCGTCGTGCACATCTGGGATGACCGGCGGATGGTGCTTCCCTCGACTTATTTCACCTCGACACCGTTCGAGAACTGGACCCGCAGCTCGAGCGAACTGCTCGGTTCCGTGGAGATGGACCTCGACTGGCGCGTGAGCCTCGCGGCGATGCGCGCCGAGCTCGAGCGCATCCTCGCGCGCACAACCATCTGGGACGGCCGCGCGAGCGTGCTGCAGGTGACGGATGCCACGGGCGGGTTCGTCCGCGTGCGCATCCTCGTCACGGCCGTCGACGCCCCGACGCTGTTCGACCTGCGCTGCTTCATCCGCGAGGAGATGGTCGACTGGCTGCAGTCGCAGGATGCGGGAGCGCTTCCGCGCCAGCGCGTGCAGCTCGTGGAGGATAAGGCGCGGCCGAGGAGCAAGACGGCGGCGCGGCCCGCGACCGACCAGGTCGGCCTGTTCACGGGCAGCCCCGAGGCGGAGGAACGAGCCACGCTGCTCACGACCTCCATCCCCGTGATCAGCGACGAGGCGAGCGCGCACTGGCGCGACCGCGATCTCGGCCGCGGGCCGGACGGCGAGTAGGCTCAGCGAACCGGCCGTCGCTCGAGGTCGGCTTCGGTGTGCGGGCGCAGGTAGAGCCGCGCGGTGCGCACCGGATACGCGGGAGTGCGGGGAAGAATCATCCGCCGGCCCAGCCGTCTGTCAGGCGGTGGCGAATGCCCGGATGGCGCTCGTGAACAGGCCGAGACCGTCGACTCCGGAGCGCATGGCGAGGGCGGTGTCGGGGCCGAAGCCCTCCTCGACCGCGTGCTCGGGATGCGGCATGAGACCGACCACGTTGCCGCGTTCGTTGCTGATTCCGGCGATGTCGTTGATCGAGCCGTTCGGGTTGACGCCCTGGTATCGGAAGACGACCCGGCCCTCGCCCTCGAGGCGCGCGATGGTGTCGGCGTCGGCGATGAAGCCGCCCTCGCCGTTCTTGAGCGGGATGGTGATGTCAGCGCCGGTCTCGAACGAGTTGGTCCACGCGGTCGACGCGTTCTCGACCTTGAGCACCTGGTCGCGGCACACGAAGGTTCCCGCCTCGTTGCGGATGAGGCCGCCGGCGAGCAGGTGCGCCTCGGTCAGCATCTGGAAGCCGTTGCAGATGCCGAGCACGGGCATTCCGGCGTTCGCGGCGTCGATGACCTCGGCCATGATCGGCGAGTGTGCGGCGATGGCGCCGCAGCGCAGGTAGTCGCCGTAGCTGAAACCGCCGGGCAGGATCAGAGCGTCGACGCCGTGCAGGTCGTGGTCGCCGTGCCAGAGGGCGACGGGATCCGCGCCGGCGAGGCGGACCGCGCGCTGGGCGTCGCGGTCGTCGAGCGAGCCGGGGAAGGTGATGACGCCGATGCGCATCAGACGCCCACCTCGGCGGCCTCGTTCGCGGACGAAGCGTCGCCGACCGTGATCGACACGACGTCTTCGATCACGGAGTTGGAGAACATGTCGTCGGCGAGCCGGCGCACCTCCGCGAGCAGCGCGTCGTCGACCGGGCCGTCGACCGTGAGCTCGAAGCGCTTGCCGATGCGCACCTCGGAGATGCTCGTGTTGCCCAGGCGGTGCAGGGCGCCGGTGACGGCCTTGCCCTGGGGATCGAGCAGGACGGCCTTCGGCATGACCTCGACGACGATTGTGGGCACCAGTAACTCCAAGGATCTCGCGCGTGGGTTTGAGCTGCCAGTCTACCCGAGGGCGATCGAATGGGTGGCTGAGTGCTCGCTGGCCTCGACAAGCACCGCGTTACGTTCGTCCGGCCCCTCGGCCCAGGCCGCTGCATCCGCGGGGCTCTTGCCGAAGCGTTCGTGACGGGCGGTGAGACGGGCGAGGCGGATGTCGCGATCGACGCTCACGAAGAAGCTCGCGTCGAGCAGCGGAGCGACCCGCTCCCAGCCGCCCGCGCGCAGCAGAAGGTAGTTTCCCTCGGTCACGACTATCGGAAATTCAGGAGATATCGCGATCGCGCCGGGTACGGCCTCCTCGATATCGCGGTCGAAGCCCGGGGCGAGCACCGTCTCTCCTGAATTTCCGTATGCCGGGCGCAGGGCAGCCAGCGTCGCGACGAAGCCGTCGACGTCGAAGGTGTCGGGTGCGCCCATGCGGTCGCGGCTCCCTCGTTCGATGAGAGTCGCCTGCGGGAGATGGAACCCGTCCATCGGCAGCAGTGCCGCGCGCCCCGCGAGCCGGGCCACGAGCGCCGCCGCGATCGTCGACTTGCCGGCGCCCGGGGATCCCGCGATGCCCACGACGATGCGACCGGATGTCTCGATCCCGCGCACGGCGTCGGCGAGTTCATCGATCGACCGCAGCACCGTCACAACTGGCCCTTGGTCACGGCGTCGTCGATCGCGAACCTCGCCCAGTCGCGGTATCCGATCTCGCTCGGGTGAAACAGGTCGCTCGCGAAGAAGCCGTCGGTGTACGGCGGGGGCGGCGGCGACATGAACGCGCCGGGCATCGCCGAGACGATCGACCGCGCCTCCGCCTCGAGGCTCCGCGAGTGCCGGTAGAGGCTCGAGCGCAGCGGGTCAGGCAGCAGCTCGAAGCGGAAGAACGCGGGCAGCGACGACATCGCGATCGTCGCATCCGGGCTCGTCTCCCGCAGCAGCCTCATCAGCTCGCGGATGTCGCGCCCGAACGCCCTCCGCGAGCGCAGCGTCAGCGCGTCGTTCGCCCCGATGGAGAGGAACACGACGTCGTACTCGTTCTCCGTCGCGGGCTGGATGAAGCGTTCGAGCAGGTCGCGGGCCGTGGCGCCGTTCTCGCCGATCGCCCTCCACTCGACGCCGCGTCCGAGGTGGGCCGCGAGTTCGCGCGCGAGGTTTCCCGGCAGGGCGTCGGCCTGGGAGGCGACGCCGACGCCCGCGGCCGTCGAGTCGCCCAGCACGAGCAGGCGCAGCGGATCGGCACCGTCGAGCGTTCCCGACCACGGGGCCGCGGCATCCGCGAGCCTCGGTGTGTCGCGTCGAAGGCGGGAGCCCTGCGCGATGAGCACGGGGGCCATCGGCAGCATCGCGAGGCGGCTGAGGCGATCGAGGGCAGTCACCGCTCCATGGTAGGTCGCTCACTAAACTCGGAGCATGGATACCGCCGGACTCAAAGACTTTCTCGATGCCCAGCAGTTCTCCGGGGTGGTGCTCGTGCGCAAGGGCGCAACGACGGTATTCGAGTCGGCGAGCGGCCTCGCGAGCCGCCGCACTGACGAGCCGATCACGCTCGACACCCGGTTCGACACCGCGTCGATCACCAAGCTCTTCACGAGCGTCGCGGTGCTGCAGCAGGTGGCCGCGGGCAACCTCGACCTCGAGACATCCATCCACCACTACGTCGACCTCGCCGGCACGCGTATCCCGATCGAGGTGACGCTGCTGAACCTGCTCACGCACACGAGCGGCATCGCGGATGACGCGGACGAGGAGAACGGTGAGGACTACGCCGCGATGTGGGCGGCGCTGCCCGTCGAGACGTTCGTCGAGACGAAGGACTTCCTGCCGTTGTTCGTGAACAAGGAGCCGCTCGCCGACCCGGGAGACGAGGTCGCCTTCATCAACGTCGGCTACATCCTCGCGGGGCTGGCGCTCGAGCGGGTCACCGGCATGAGCTACCGCGACTACGTCGCCGAGAACGTCTTCGCTCCGGCCGGAATGAGCGACTCGGGCTTCTTCGACCGACGGGAGCAGTCGCCACGCGTCGCCGAGGGCTGGGATCCCACCGAGAACGGCGAGTGGGTGAGCAACGAACTCGCCTACCCGCCGATCGGCTCCCCGGATGGCGGCGCACACGCGACCGCAGCCGACCTCGTGAAGTTCTTCACAGCGGTGCGCGGCGGGGTGCTGCTCAACAAGGAGTACACCGAGGAGTTCCTGATTCCGCAGGTGTCGCTCGACGAGGAGACGGCGTACGGCTTCGGGTTGGAGTTCGACCTCGACGACGACGGCTCGGTGCGCTCGTACTTCCAGGACGGGATCAACGCCGGGGTGAGCGGCATCCTGCGCCACTACGTCGAGGAGGGTCTCGACGTCGTCGTGCTCTCGAACTCAGAGGATGGTGCGTGGGACGTGATCACGGAGCTCGACGAGCGCGTCTAGCGACTACCGACCTCCGGTGGCCTCACGTGAGCGTTCGGTGGGTCTCAGCCCCCGTCGTCACCCTGATCAGGTTGTTCCACGGGTCGTCGAAGCTGACCGTCTGGCCGTCGTCGCGCACCTGGTGACCGAAGTGGCCGAGGCGCTCTCCGAGCGCACCGAGGTCGTCGCTCGACGGCACCCTGATGTCGATCTGCGCCAACCCGAGTGCGAGCTGCCGCGGGCCGGCGCCGCGTGAGTTCCAGGTGTTCATCGCGATGTGGTGGTGGTACCCGCCGGCGCTCACGAACAGCGCGCTGTCGCCGAGGCTCACCGTGGTCTCGAACCCGAGCCGGTCGACGTAGAACTCGCGGGCTACGGATGTATCACCCACCTGCAGATGCACGTGACCCACCCGCGCGCCGCCGATTATGGGCTGGTCTACAGCGCCCTCGGTCAGGTTCTGCTGAAGGAATTCGTTCGGGTCGAGGTAGAGGGTCGACATCTCGATGCTGCCGTGGCTCCACCCCCAGGCGGCCCGCTCGCGGTCCCAGTACAGCTCGACGCCGTTGTTCTCGGGGTCGGTGAAGTAGAACGCCTTGCTCACGAGGTGGTCGGAGCTGCCGGTGAACGTGCCGGGGTGCTTCTGGGCGACGGAATACACGGACGCCGCGAGGGCCTCCTCGGTATCGAACAGGATCGCCGTGTGGAACAGGCCCGCGTCGCGCGGGCTCGCGTTTCTGAGCTCCGGTGCGTGGACGAGGATCATGACCGCCGTCGTTCCGCGGCCGAGCACGACGGAGTCGGCGTCAGCGCCCAGCACCTCGAGGGCGATCGCGTCGCGGTAGTAGCGGGTCATCGCGTCGAGGTCGGCGACGCGCAGCGTCACGGCGCCCATCGACGTGTCTGCGGCGAGCAGGTCTGCGGTGTTCGAGGTCATGGTGGCCACCCTTCGTCACCACACTACAAGTTGCTTGTCGATACAACTATTCCGTTCTACCGGGAGAATGACGATGACCCGCATTCTGGGAGGCGGGCCATCGTCACGAGGTGATTCGGAGCCGCGGTGAGATCGGATTGGCGCTCGGGCGCCCGACTATGCCACGTGCTTCGCGAAGCACAGGGAGTCGTTCGAGTCGGCGTAGTAGCCGAAGTTCGGGATGGGCGTGTAGCCCTCGCGCTGGTAGAACCGCACGGCGTCGGGCTGCTCGGTGCCCGTCTCGAGCACCAGGCGCTTCCAGCCCAGCTCCCGCGCGGACTCCTCGAGCCTGCCCAAGAGGGCGGTCGAGACGCCGGTGCCGCGATGGGCCCGGCTCACGAACATCCGTTTGATCTCGCCCTCTGCCTCGTCGAGGCGACGCAGGCCGCCGCACCCGGCGGGCATTCCGTCGTCGGTGAACGCCACGAAGAACGCGGTCATGTCGTCGGCGGTGGGAGCGGGGCCGGGCTCGGACTCGTCGGTGCCGTAGCGCTCGGCGATCTCGAGACGTTGGGCGGCCCGGAGCTCGACACCCGCGCGATCGTCCCAATGGACGGCGCGGACGATCATTCGCCGGTGAGCCTGTCGATGAGCTCGCGGTAGCGGGCCGCGGTCCGCGCGACGATGTCGTCGGGCAGCGCGGGCGGCGGGGTGGCCGCCGAGGCGGTGGCGGCCGGATCCCAGTTCGTCTTGAGCCAGTTGCGCACGATCTGCTTGTCGAAGCTCTCGAGCCGGCGGTCGCCGCCCGCGGCGTAGACCGCGGCATCCCAGTAGCGGCTGCTGTCGGAGGTGAGCACCTCGTCACCGAGGGTGAGCTCGCCGGTCTGCCGGTCGGCCCCGAATTCGAACTTGGTGTCGGCGAGGAGCACGCCGCGGCTCTCCGCGACGTCGGACGCCCGTCGGAAGATCTCGAGCGACGACTCACGAAGGGAGGTCGCCACGTCGGCACCCACCAACTCGACGGTGCGCTCGAAGGTGATGTTCTCGTCGTGCTCGCCCAACGGGGCCTTCCACGCGGGAGTGTAGATCGGTTCGGGCAGGCGGTCGCCGTCGCGCAGCCCGGCGGGCAGCGCGATGCCGCACACGCTCTGGCTGGCCTGGTACTCGAGCCACCCGCTTCCGCTCAGGTAGCCGCGAACCACGCACTCGACCGGATACATGTCGAGGTTGCGGGCGAGCATCGCGCGCCTCGCCACGGAGTCGGGCAGGTCGAGGCTCTCGACTCCCGGGCTTGCGAGGTGATTCGGGATGTCGGCGAGCTGACCGAACCACCACAGGCTCAACGTCGTGAGCAGCTCGCCCTTCCCAGGAATCCCCGGCTGCAGCACGTGGTCGAACGCGCTGACCCGGTCGCTCGCGACCATGAGCACCTCGCCGGCGCGATCCGGGGAGGTGTAGAGGTCGCGCACCTTGCCGGAATAGGCGAGGGTCCAACCGGGCAGAATTGCGGCATCCGTCATGCGCTCATTATCCCAGTCGGCCGACGGTCGCTGACCTCGCCGTCCCTGAGCCTGCGGTTCCGGAGCCTGTCGAAGGGTCGCCGGTGCTACTCGGCGACGCGCTCCGCGATGTCGGTGCGGTAGTGGCTGCCTTCGAGCCCGATGTGTCCGAGGGCCCGGTAGGCGCGGTCACGGGCAGTGGCGAAATCGCGTCCGGTTGCGACCACGCTGAGCACTCGCCCGCCCGTCGCGATGTACTTGCCGTCGAGCACGGCGGTGGCGGCGTGAGTGATGTGCACTCCCTCGACGGCGTTTGCCTCATCCAGCCCGGTGACCTCGCGACCCGTGACGGGCGCCTCCGGGTATCCCTCGCTCGCAAGCACCACGGTCACTGCCACGTCGCTCGAGAATCTCGGATACGGCAGCCGACCCAGCGTGCCCGTCGCCGCGGCGAACAGGAGACCGCTCAAGGGGGTTACCAGCCGCGGCAGCACCACCTGCGTCTCGGGGTCGCCGAACCGGGCGTTGAACTCGATGACGCGCGTGCCCTGCTTGGTGATGATGAGTCCGCAGTAGAGGAGGCCCACGAAAGGTGTGCCTTCGCTCGCCATCTGGCGGATGGTCGGCAGCGCGACCTGCGCGATGACGTCGTCGACGAAGTCGTCGCCGAGCCAGGGCAGCGGGGAGTAGGCGCCCATGCCGCCCGTGTTCGGCCCCTCGTCGCGGTCGTAGGCGCGCTTGTAGTCCTGGGCGGGTTCGAGCGGCACGACGCTCTCCCCGTCGCTCAACAGGAAGAGCGAGACCTCCTGGCCCGCGAGAAACTCCTCGACGAGCACGTCGCCGTGGTGCAGCCAGTACGTGGCGTGCTCGATCGCGGCGCTGCGATCCGGCGTGACGAGCACGCCCTTGCCCGCGGCCAGTCCGTCGGCCTTGACGACGTAGGGCGCACCGTACTCGTCGATCGCGGTGACTGCGGCGTCGATCGAACCGGCGCGAGTCGCCCGGCCTGTGGGAACGCCGGCGGCGTCCATGATGCGCTTGGCGAAGGTCTTGCTGCCCTCGATGGCGGCGGCCGCCTTGGTCGGACCGAAGACGGGGATGTCGGCGGCGCGCAGCTTGTCGGCGACACCGGCGACGAGCGGGGCCTCCGGGCCGATCACGACGAGCTCGATGCCGTTGTCTCGGGCGTAGTCACGCACGATGGAGCCGTTCGTCGGGTCGAGCGCCACCACCTCGACGTTCGCGGCGATGCCCGCGTTGCCGGGCGCGGCCGTGATGTGGTGCCCGGCATCCTCGCTCAACAGGGACGTGATGATGGCGTGCTCGCGCGCACCGGAGCCGAGAACAAGGATTCGCACCCGCCCAGCGTACCCGCCCCATCCGCGGAGCGAAGCCGCCGGAAGGGTTAGCGTAAAGGCATGGCACGGTCACGCATCGATTCCGGTATTGGCGCAGCGTCCGTTCGCGCGTCGATCGCCGGCGGGGATGTTTCACGTGACACATTGGCCACGGCGGTGCGCTGGCTGCTGCAGGAACTCGCTGAGAACGCGGAGGGCAACACGGTCGAGGTGCGGGTACCCCCGTTCGGCGCCGTGCAGTGCATCGAGGGGCCGCGCCACACGCGCGGCACGCCCCCCAACGTCGTCGAGACGGATGCCGCGACGTGGCTCGCCCTCGCGACCGGAAGTCTCGCGTGGAGCGACGCGCTCGGCGAGGGTAGGGTGCACGCCTCGGGCCAGCGCGCCGACCTCAGCGGCTACCTCCCTGTTATGCCTGCGACAATGGAGGCATGAGCTCTACCCCCAGCGACGAGCAGGATGCCGCGAACGAGACCGAGGTGCGCATCCGCCGCGCGCCCAAGTACCCCGCGTTCATGATCGTCGGCGGCGGAATCGGCGCCATCATCACGTTCATCCTCACCTCGCTCTACCCGGTCGACCCGAAGGTCGGGTTCGGCGCGCTGTTCGGCTACTTCGCGCTCTACGGCGTGACCGCGGGTGTGCTCGTCGGCGCCCTGCTCGCCCTGCTGTTCGACCGCATCGGGCTGAGCCGCGCCCGCCCGGCGACCGTGGTCACCGAGCCGGCCGGCGGAGACGACGATGCGGAGCTCGAAACGCCGGAGCCCGAGAACGACCGGGATGCGGGCGCCCGCTAGCTGTACTGCTAGCTGAGCTGGTTGGCCTCGACCCACGCGAGGTACTCGTCGTTGACCGTGCCCGTGACGTAGTCACCGGTGAAGCAGCTCATCTCGAGAGCCGTGACATCCGACCCCTCGAGAATCGCCGCCTGCATGTCGGCGACCTCCTGGTAGATCAGGTAGTCGGCGCCGAGCTCCGTCGCGATCTCGGGGATGCGGAGGCCGTGAGCGATCAGCTCCTGGCGCGACGGCATGTTGATGCCGTAGACGTGCGGGAAGCGCACGGGAGGAGCGGCCGAGGTGAAGGTCACCTTGTTCGCCCCGGCGTCGCGCGCCATCTGCACGATCTCCTTCGAGGTCGTTCCGCGCACGATCGAGTCGTCGACGATCAGGATGTTCTTGCCACGGAACTCGCTGCCCATCGCGTTGAGCTTCTGCTTGACGCTCTTCTTGCGCTCTTCCTGCCCGGGCATGATGAAGGTGCGACCGACGTAGCGGTTCTTGTAGAAGCCCTCGCGGTACTCGATGCCGAGTTTCTGCGCGACCTGCATCGCCGCGGGGCGCGATGAGTCGGGGATCGGCATGACGACGTCGATGTCGCCCATCGGCGTGTACTGCGCGATGGTGTCGGCGAGGCGGTCTCCGAGACGGAGGCGGGCGTCGTAAACCGAGATGCCGTTCATGACCGAGTCGGGGCGTGCAAGGTAGACGTATTCGAACGAGCACGGGATGAGGCGGGGGTTCGGCGCGCACTGCCTGGAGAACATCTCGCCGCCGCGGCTGATGAAGATCGCCTCGCCCGGCGCCACGTCGCGGACGACCTCGTAGCCGCCGCTCTCCAAGACGAGGGACTCGGATGCGACGACCCACTCGTCACCGACGAAGCCCTCGGAGCGCTTCCCCAGAATGAGCGGACGGATGCCGAACGGGTCGCGGAACGCGAGCAGGCCGTGACCGGCGATGAGCGCGATTGCGGCATAGGAGCCCTCGACGCGCTCGTGCACGCGCGTGACGGCGTTGAACACCTGGTCGGGATCGAGGTCGAGTCCTGAGACCTGCGCCTGCAGCTCGTGTGCCAGCACATTGACCAGCAGCTCGGTGTCGCTCGTGGTGTTGAGGTGGCGGCGGTCGACGTCGAACAGCTCGCGTGTGAGTTCCCGCGTATTCGTCAGGTTGCCGTTGTGGATGAGCGTGATGCCGTAGGGCGCGTTGACGTAGAACGGCTGGGCCTCCTGCTCGTTCGAGGCCGTGCCCTTGGTGGCGTAGCGCACGTGACCGAGGCCCATGTTGCCGAGCAGGCCCCGCATGTCGCGCGTGCGGTAGGCCTCGCGCACCTGGCCCCTGGCCTTGTGCGAATAGAAGGTGCTGCCGTCGGCTGTAGCGATACCGGTGGAGTCCTGGCCGCGGTGCTGCAGCAGCAGCAGTGCGTCGTAGACCTTCTGGTTAGCCGGCTGGGAGGAAACGATGCCAACAATGCCGCACATGCGGAATGAGCTCCAGACCGTAGAATTGGGGGGATATATACAGTCTTTCACGTTGCGGATGGGATCTCTGGCATGAGTAACAAGTACGCGGAGGCCGGAGTCGACACCGCGGCCGGTGACCTGGCCGTCGAACTCATGAAGTCGGCGGTCTCAGCCACGCACGGCCCCTCCGTGGTCGGCGGTTTCGGCGGATTCGCCGGGCTCTTCGACGCGTCGTCGCTCAAGGGCTTCGACCGGCCGCTTCTCGCCACCTCGACGGATGGCGTCGGAACGAAGGTCGCGATTGCGCAGGCGCTCGACAAGCACGACACGATCGGACAAGACCTCGTCGGCATGGTCGTCGACGACATCGTCGTGGTCGGTGCCCGCCCGCTCTTCATGACCGACTACATCGCCTGCGGTCGCGTGGTTCCGTCGCGCATCGCCGACATCGTGAAGGGCATCGCGCTCGCCTGCTCGGCGACCGGCACGGCGCTCGTCGGCGGCGAGACCGCGGAACACCCGGGACTGCTCGGTCCGGACGACTACGACGTGGCCGGAGCGGCCGTGGGAGTGGTCGAGGCAGAGAAGGCCCTCGGCCCGGAGCGCGTCGTCGACGGCGACGTCGTGGTGGCCATCGCGTCATCCGGCCTGCACAGCAACGGCTTCTCGCTCGTGCGCAGCATCCTTCGTCAGGCCAAGGTCGACTTCGTCGACCGGTCTGACGACCTCGGCGTGTACGGCGAGGCGCTGCTCGTGCCGACCCGTCTCTACACGACCCCTCTGCTCGAGGTGATCGACGCGCTTCCCGGTGCCATCCACTCGCTCAGCCACGTCACGGGCGGCGGCATCGCCGCGAACCTCGCGCGCGTGCTGCCGGTCGGCTCGTGGGTCGAGGTCGAACGTTCGACCTGGTCGCCCGAGCCCGTGTTCCGGGTGCTGGCCGACATGGGCTCGATGACCCTCGAGGAGACGGAGGGCACGTGGAACCTCGGCGTCGGAATGTTCGCCGTCGTCGCCGCCGGTGCTGCGGCCGATGTCATCCGTTCGCTCGAGGCCGCGGGGCTGCCCTCGTGGGTCGCGGGGCAGGTCGGCACCGGCGCTCGCTCGATCGCGGGGTTCGAGCAGGGGGCGAAGGGCGTCAACGGAGGCGCGGTGCGGCTGACGGGTGCCTTCGCGAGCTGAGTGACTGCGCTGGTTGAGGAGCGTGCGCCAGCGAGCGTTTCGACACCGGAACGAGTGAAGGAAGGCTACGCCGTTTTGTTGCGGGCGATGTCCTCGTCGGACTGGTAGCTGCCGGGAACGTATTCGTCGTCCTCGTCGTCGTCCTCTTCATCACCTGCCGCTACGCCGGAGCCGACGACGTATTCGGGCCAGGCGGCCAGATCCTCGTCGAGTCGCGGATCTCCGGGCTCGCCAGAGCCGCCGAGCTCCTTTTGAAGAGCTCCGTAGTTGGTGTCAGGACTGAAGTACTTCAGGTCACGCGCGACCTTGGTGTGCTTCGCCTTTTGACGGCCTCGCCCCATGCGTAGACCCCCTCATGAATCAGTCCGAAGGGAACCTTGAGGGTTCCGGGAATTTGCGAACGACGATCTAACGAAAAGTAGTGTGCAGTTTAGCACGCAGGGTCAGCGGGTAACGTTGTCGCGTGACCTCTGACAGCACCGACACATCCGTTGTCGTTATCGGTGGTGGCCAGGCGGGACTCTCCGTCTCCTACTACCTGAAGCGACTTGGTCTCGACCCGGGAAACGAGTTCGTGGTGCTCGATCGTGGCCCGGGCTCGGGCGGCGCGTGGCAATTCCGCTGGGACGCCCTGCGCATCGGCTCCGCACACCGCATCAACGACCTGCCGGGCATGGATGCGATCGGCCGCAGTTTCGAGACAGCCGACCGTCATCGGCCGGCCAAAGACGTCGTCGCCGAGTACTACGAGGCGTACGAGCGCCACTTCGGTTTCCAGGTCGTGCGTCCGGCCGCGGTCACGCGCGTCGAGAACGCGGGCGACCGCATGGTGGTCACCTTCTCCGACGGTGAAGGCGTGCAGGCGGTGTCGACCGACGTCGTCATCAACGCGACCGGCACGTGGGGCTCGCCGTTCATCCCCTGGTATCCGGGGCGTGACAGCTTCGCCGGCCGTCACGTGCACACGGCCGAGTACGTGGATGCCGCCGAGTTCGCAGGCCAGAAGGTCGTCGTCGTCGGCGGCGGAACCTCAGCGATCGGATTCCTGCTCGAGCTCGAACCCGTCGTCGCGGAGACCACGTGGGTCAGCCGTCGCCCGATCGAATTTCTCGAAGACGGTGAGCTGAACCTCGAGGCGCGTGCATCCGCCGTCGCGATGCAAGACGAGGCGGCCCGCGCGGGCCGTGCCCTGCCCAGCATCGTGAGTGGAACAGGGGTTCCGCGCACCCGCCGCATCCAGGCCGGGATCGACCGCGGCGTGCTCACCGCGCGTCCCATGTTCGCGGCGATCGAGCCCGGCGGCGTGCGCTGGGCGAACGGCGCCTTCCAGGAGGCCGACGTCATCCTCTGGTCGACGGGCTTCCGTCCGGAGCTCCGTCACCTCGCGTCGCTCAAGCTGCGCGAGAAGGAGGGCGGCATCATCGTCGCCAACGGCACGTCATGGAAGGAACCGCGCATCTTCTTCGCGGGATACGGACCGCAGGCGTCGACCATCGGCGCGAACCGCGCCGGCCGCACCGTCGCTCGCCAGGCGATCGCGACGCTCAGCCGCCTCAAGCGGCAGGAGCGCGAGGCCGACGAGCTGCGTCGTGCCGCCGATGGCGCGCGGCCGTTCTCGTTCGACTTCACACCGGCCGCCGTCGCGACGACGCGGGCGCCGACGCACGCGGCGGGGCCCGCCCACGCGGTGGAGCGGGAGGCCGTGCTCACCGAAGACGTGCTCGCGCGCATCGTGGTTGCGGAACCCGACGCCGCCTACGCGCCTCCCGCCGAGTCGCAGCACGACATCGACCTCAGCTGGATGTTGCCGAGCGACGAACCCATGGACCCGCTCGACTACCTGCCGGTCACGGAGGCGTTCGTCCCCGTCGCCGGCAACGGGGTCCCGCCCGGCACCGTCGAACCCGACGCTCCCGAGGTGCACGTGCAGTTCGAGTCGGAACCGTCGGGAGGGGCCGGCGATCCCACGCCGGATGCTGCGGAGTGGTCGTCGACGCCCGTGTCGGGCGCGGCGCAACCCGACGTCGCCCTCGAACCGGCCGCGGCGGCGCAGTTCGGGCTCACCTTCCTGCCGGAGCCCGATGCGGCCCCGCCCTTGCCCGAATCGGCCGAAGCGCCTGCCGAAGCCGAGCCGCAGCCCGCGTTGCAGCTGACGCGATTCGCGTTCCTCGCCCGTGCCGAGGCCGCGGCGTTCGTCGAGCGCGAACCGGTCATCGCCTGGTACAGCGACCCCACCCCGACCGTCGCGTTCGAATTCGACTCGTCTCCGTGGGGGGAGCCCGCGAGCGACTCGGCCGTCGAGGCCGGGCCCGCAGTCGAGCCGGCCGTCGGGGCCGAGGACCACTCGGCCCCCGAACCGCAGCCCGACGCCGAGACGCCCGAACCCGCCACCCAGAGCTGGGCCGAGCCGGTAACGATCGACCCGCCGGAGGGCGAGCCACGGACGGACACGCTGCCTGTGCTGACGATGGAAGAACTCTTCGCGCCGGTGCTCGAGCCCGAGGCCTCGCACGAGGCGCAGGCCTCCGTCGAGAGCGAGCCCTGGGCGGAACGCGAGACGGCCCCTGCGGCCGAGCGCGAGGCCGAGACTTTCGAGCCTCGGCAGCACTCATTCGACTTCGGTTGGAAGCAGCGAGAGGTGGACGACGCGCATCGCGAGATTCGTCCGTTCGCGCTCGACGTCGAGCCGGAATACGACGACGCGGATGAAGACGACGCGCCTTCCGCGGCGGCCCACCCCCCTCGTCGCAAGCTGCCCGACTTCGACGACCTGCTCAAGCCGCGCGACGACGCCTGAGCGGAGGGGCCTGCGATTCAGTGCCGGAGATCTTCAGCCTGATCACGGCGAGGCGGCGATCGACGCGACCACGCCGACGACGCTCGCGATCGCTCGTGATGGCGCGATGGCCATCAGCGCAGCAGCCCGTAGGCCAGGGCAGCCGCGCCGACGCCGAGTACGAGGTTTCCCGCGACGCTGAGCGCGGCGACACGGGCGCGCCTGTAGAGGACGAGTTCGATCGTCTCGACGCTGAACGTGCTGAACGTCGTGAGGCCTCCGCAGACGCCGGTGAGCAGGATGAGGCGCAGGTCGGGGGTGATCGCGGCCCGTTCCGCGAGAGCGAGCACCGCGCCGGCGACGAGCGAGCCTGCCACGTTCACCACCAGCACCGCCCACGGGAATCCCGGGTGGGCGGCGGCGCGCATCGAGACGACGTAGCGCAGCGCGGCGCCTGCCGCACCCGCGAGGGCGACGGTGACGAAGAGCGCGAGGGTCACGACTCTGCTCCGTCCGCAGCGCGTCGGCCGGCCCGCAAGCCGAGCAGTGCAGCGCCGAGCCCGAGCACCATCGTCGCGACGAGGTAGGCGAGGGCGAGCGGCCATTCCTCGCTCGCCACGAGCGAGGCGATCGATACCGCGAACGCGGAGTAGGTGGTGAACGAGCCGAGCAGCCCCGACCCGAGGAGCGCCTTCGTCCACTGTTGCGCTGTGGGCCACAGACGCGCCACGAGCACGGCGAGCACGAAGGCCCCGACGGTGTTGATCAGAAGCGTCGCGACAGGAAACTCATCGTCGGCGTGCGGGAGCGCGAGGTCGATGCCCAGCCGCAGCCCGGTGCCGAAGAGGCCGCCGGCGACGACCCCGAGCAGCGAACGCCAGTCCATTTACTTCTTGGCGTGATCGGGCTTGGACTGGTCGTTCTTGGAGTGGTCGGGATGCCGCGGCAGGTGTGCGGGAGGCAACGCCTTGCGCTGCACGACGCGCACGGGCTCACCGCGACGGGCCTGCCCGGGCAGCGGGCGCTGCGGACGCGTGTAGAGCGCGCGCGACGAGTCGAGCAGCCACGGCACGAGAGCCACCGTCACTCCCGGGCAGAGCAGCAGCTTGTGGCGGATGCGGCGCGCCTTGTGGTTGTGGAGGAGGCTCTCCCACCAGTGCCCCACGATGTACTGCGGGGTGTACACGGTGACGATCTCCGAGCCGTTCTCCTCACGGTGCGCCTTGATGTACTTGATGAGCGGCATGCTGATGTCGCGGTACGGGGAGGCGATGATGCGCAGCGGAACATCGATGCCCTGCTCCGCCCACTGCCGCTCCAGGCGCTCCGACTCGTCGTCGTCGATCGAGACGTGCAACGCTTCCAGCGACGCGTGCCGGGCGGCGATCGCGTAGTCGAGGGCCTTCAGGGTCGGCTTCTGCATCTTGCCGACGAGAACGATGGCGTGGTCGCCACTCGCGCCGAACTCGGTCGTGTTGTCGACCTCGATGTCTCGCTCGACCTTGCCGTAGTACCGGTTGATGCGCATCATGAGCAGGTACAGCACCGGCATGATCGCGAAGACCAGCCATGCACCGTGGGTGAACTTGGTGACGGTCACGATGACGAGCACGGCCGCCGTCAGCAGGGCGCCGACCGCGTTGATCGCCCGGGAGCGATAGACCTGTTTCGGGCTCGCGCATCCCTCGCGCAGCATCCGGGTCCAGTGCACGATCATGCCGGTCTGTCCGAGCGTGAAGCTGACGAAGACGCCGATGATGTAGAGCTGGATCAGCTGCGTCAGGTTGGCCTGGTAGATGATGAGGATGACAGCGGCCACGAAGCCGAGCGCCAGCACGCCGTTCGAGTAGACGAGCCGGTCACCGCGCGTAGAGAGCGACTTGGGGGCGTACTTGTCGCGCGCGAGCACCGAGCCGAGCAGCGGGAAGCCGTTGAATGCGGTGTTGGCGGCGAGCAGCAGCACGAGGGCCGTCGAGGCCTGGATGACGAAGAAGGCGATGGAGCCGTTGCCGAACACGGCCGCGGCGATCTGCGCCATGACGCTGCGTTGCGGCTCGGTGGCGCACGCGACCCATCCCTCGAGGTCGCACGCGTGCTCGGCGTAGTGCACTCCGCTCGTGAGCGCGAGAATCATGACTCCGATGAACAGCGCGATCGCGATGCCGCCCATGAGCACAAGGGTCTTCTGCGCGTTCTTCACCTTGGGGCGCCGGAATGCCGGAACGCCGTTCGCGATCGCCTCGACACCCGTGAGGGCGCTGCAACCGCTCGCAAAAGCGCGCAACAGCAGCAGCACGAAGGCCACCTGGGTGAGGCTCTCGCCCTGCACCGTGTACTGCGCCGACTCGGCGACCGCCGGGTCGCCGATGGCGAGACGCACGATTCCCGTCACGATCATCACGCCGACACTGCCGATGAAGATGTACGTCGGAAGGGCGAAAGCCTTGCTCGACTCCGCGACACCGCGCAGGTTGATCGCCGCCAGAACGACGATGAAGCCGACGGCCAGTTCGACGCGGAAGGGGTTGAGGCCCGGGAAGGCCGAGATGATGTTGTCGACGCCGCTCGCAACGGAGACGGCGACGGTGAGGATGTAGTCGACGAGCAGGGCGGATGCCACGACAAGCCCCGCGCGCTCGCCGAGGTTCTTGTGCGCGACCTCGTAGTCGCCGCCGCCCGACGGGTAGGCCTTGATGAGCTGCCGGTATGACGCGACGACGACGATGAGCAGCACGACGACCGCCGCGGCGACCCACGGGGCGAACGACAGGAACGCGAGGCCGCCGAGCGTGAGGATGAGCAGCAGCTCCTGCGGCGCATACGCCACCGACGACAGCGGGTCGCTCGCAAAGATCGGCAAAGCCAGGTGCTTGGGGAGGAGTTGCCCCTCGAGCTTCTCAGAGGGGAGCGGATCACCGATGAGCCAGCGCTTCGGCGACCGCACGTCGGTAGTCACGAGGGGCGAGCCTACTCTTTTTATTCCCGATCGGTCGTAATCGGTCAGGCCGCTATGCGGAGCACCTCTCGCAGGCTCACGAGCCCGTCGTGCAACCGGGCGTCGGCGACCTCGACCGTGACCCCGAGCAGGCCGGCGACCTGCTCGTTGCTGAAGCCGGCGTAGTACGCGAGGTGAATCGATTGGCGGTGCTCTGGTGAGAGGGACTCGATCGCGTCGGCGGCCCGGTCGAGGTTGATGGAGGGAGTGAACATGTTGGAACAGACTTCTCGTGGTTCGTGTGCAGGCGGCGCGCAGCATTGCGCGCACCGGTATTCGGCAGCGTGTGTGGTCGATCGGAACTCCCGATCGAGTGTTGTGCGGGTCCGGCCATGGATGGGGGCAGCAGAATCGCGTAGGCACCAACACTAGTGCCTACGTGCCCCGGCGAGTGCCCGGACGGCGCAGCGAGGCGTGTGCATCTCGTCGAGTCCCTCGGCACGCAGGTCTCGTCGCGTCCCTCGGCGAGCACATAAGGGGTAGCGCCGCGATGGTTTTTACTGGCATTGTTCGACGTGCGCGTCACGCACCCCGTTGTGGGGGTGCGCGGTATGTCGCTCGTCCTGTTCCAGCATCCGTTACAAGGGAGTAACCATGCGCTTTCGCGTCCCCGCCACTGGTCGGCCACAATCTGCACGCCGCCGGCTCCGCGCTCTCGTCGCGGGCGCGCTGAGCGCGGCGCTCGCCGTCGGGGCACTCGCGAGTGTCGCACCGGCGGCAGCCGCGCCGCCCGACCTCGCGCAGGCGGGGACAGTGACGGCGACGGCGTCGCAGAACGACGCGGACGGCAACTTCCCCGCGAGCAACGCCATCGACGGCGACGACACCACACGCTGGGCGAGCGGCAACGGACCAGACGCCGACGTGCCGTTCACCGCCGCACTCACGTCTGACCTCGGCTCGGTGGCCAGCGTGACGGGCGTCACCCTCACCTGGGAGGCGGCATTCGCGCTGTCGTACGACGTGCAGGTCGCGACCGTGGCCCCCGAGGCGCCGGCCAGCTGGACGACCGTATCGTCGGAGGCCGCCGGCGTCGGCGGAACCGAGTCGGTCGTCTTCGGAACCCCGGTCGAGGCCCGCTACGTGCGTCTCGCTATGCTGACCCGGTCTCCGGCCACGTGGGACCCGGCCGGACCGCACTGGTACGGCTACTCGCTCTACACGTTCGCGGTCAATGGCAGTTTCGCGGTTCCCGCCGCGAGCTTCGACGCTGCCTCGAGCAGCGTCCCCGCGGGTAGCGACGCGGTCGTCGGCGTGTCCCTCACCGGCGGGGCCGACACCGCGCAGACGGTACGGGTCACCAGCACGGGAGGCACCGCCGCGGCGGGCACCGACTACACCGCCGTCGACGAGACCATCTCTTTCGCGCCCGGCGCTACGACCGCCACGATCACCGTGCCGACGGTCAGTCGCGGCGCGCTCGCGCCGTCGTCCACCGTCGTGCTCTCGCTCAGCAGCCCCTCGACCGGGCTCACGCTGGGCTCCCGCTCCGCCCACACCTTCACCATCACGCCCACCGGTGAGCTGCCGAACGACGGCGAGACGACGGTCTTCGCAGACTTCGAGTCGGGCGTGCCGGCCGACTACTCGACGTGGGGAAGCAGCGATGCGCTGCGGCCCGTGCTCTCGACGACCACGGATGCTGGCGTGCCTGGCTCTGCGGCAGGCAACGCCGTGCTGACCGCGACCGTGTCGGGTGCTCCGACGGCCGGCGACTGGTTCGGGTTCACCAATGACACCGCGGCTCGTGACTGGTCGGCCTCTGACGGCTTCAGCTTCTGGTTCCTCGGCACAGGGTCGGGCAAGACACTGGGCTACGAGCTCAAGAACGGCAACCTCATGTTCGACCGCACCGTGGTCGACGACTCGGCCGGCTGGCGCCAGGTCAGCGTGCTGTTCTCCGACCTCCGGCGCAAGGGTGCTCCGACCGACCCCGCGCGCTTCCTGCCCTCCGCCTCGACGGGCTTCGCCGTGACCCTCACCGGGCTGGGTGCCGGGACGTTCTCGTTCGACGACTTCGCGCTGTTCGACCGGGCGCTCACACTCGAGGACTTCGAGGGGACCGTGCCGATCGGTTCGTCGGCCAACCCCGTCGGATTCTTCACCTGGGGCTCTGCCCCCGACCTCGTCTCGCTCGGCGTGGAGACACGCGAGCGCGCGGGTGATGTGACCAATCACGCACTCGCGGGAACCTACGAGATCCCGTCCGGCGGCTACGGCGGGTTCAGCGACAATCTCGCCGCCTCGCAAGACTGGAGTTCGTTCGAGGGCATCCGCTTCTGGTGGTACGCGTCACAATCGAGCAACCCCGCATCGCCGACCGCGGGTGACGACATCAAGGTCGAGATCAAAGACGGCGGCCCCGACGGCGAGCACTCGGAGCTGTGGTCGATGACGTTCAAAGACAATTGGGGATCGGCGACGAGCCGCTGGAAGCTCGTCGAGCTGCCGTTCTCCAGCTTCGCGCTGGGCGGCTACCAGCCCGGTGACGCGGCGACGCGCAACGGCACACTCGACCTGACATCCGCTTGGGGTTTCGCGCCGACCATGCCGGCCGGAAAGGCGGCTTCGGTCGGCTGGGCCATCGACGACGTGCAGTTATACGGCACGCCGAAATCCGCGCCCGCCGTGAGCGTCGCGTCGGCGGAAGACGTCTACCTCGTCGATGCCGGAGACTCGGCGACCGTCGACCTCGTGCTGACCACGTCGTCGGGAGAACCGCTTGAAGCCGACGCGACGGTCACCTATGTGAACGGCGCGGGAACCGCGGTGGCAGGCACCCACTTCACGCCCTTCTCGGGCTCCGTGACGTTCCCGGCTGGAAGCGCGTCGGGCACCTCGAGAACGTTCGAGGTGCAGACGCTCGCGGGTGCGGGCGACGACGAGTCGCGCAGCATCCCGGTGGTGCTCGCGGGAGCTGGCATCCAGGTGCCGACCGAGGCGCCGCGCGTCGTCATCAATGCGCACGGCCTGCCCTATCTCGACGCCTCGCTGTCGACGGCCGACAGGGTAGCTGACCTGCTCGCGCGCATGAGCCTCGCCGAGAAGGTGGGCCAGATGACGCAGGCCGAGCGTCTCGGCCTCGCGAGCCCCGGCCAGATCGCCGAACTCGGGCTCGGATCCATCCTCTCGGGCGGCGGATCGGTGCCCGCACAGAACACGCCCGAGGGCTGGGCCGACATGATCGACGACTTCCAGCGCCAGGCGATGTCCACGTCGCTGCAGGTTCCGTTGCTCTACGGCGCGGACGCGGTGCACGGCCACAACAACGTGGTCGACGCCACGATCTTCCCGCACAACATCGGTCTCGGTGCCACGCGCGACCCGGCGCTCACGCGCGAAATCGCGCAGGTCACCGGCAGCGAGACCAAGGCGACCGGCGTCAACTGGGCGTTCGCCCCGTGCCTCTGCGTCAGTCGCGACGACCGCTGGGGTCGCGCCTACGAGTCATTCGGTGAAGACCCTGCGCTCGTGTCGATCTTCGCGGCCGGTGGAATCGAGGGCCTGCAGGGCGTCGACCCGACCGACAAGTCGGGCGCGGCCGAGGTGCTGGCGACCGCCAAGCACTGGGCGGGAGACGGTGGCACCGCCTACGACCCGTCGCAGGCCGGGGTGGGCTACCCGATCGACCAGGGCGTGACATTCGCTGATTCGCTCAACGCCTTCGTCGCGCTGCACGTCACGCCGTACCTCCCCGCGATCGCTGCGGGAGTCGGCTCGATCATGCCGTCGTACTCGGGCGTCGACCTCGGCGACGGCGTCGTCAGGATGCACGAGAACACGGCGCTCAACACCGACCTGCTCAAGGGAGAGCTCGGGTTCGACGGGTTCCTCATCAGCGACTGGGAGGGCATCGACAAGCTTCCCGGTGGCACGTACGCCGAGAAGGTCGTGCGTTCGGTCAACTCCGGGCTCGACATGGCGATGGCGCCCTACAACTTCGGGGCGTTCATCACGAGCGTCGAAGACGGCGTCTCACGCGGCACGATCAGCCAGGCCCGGGTGGATGATGCGGTCAGCCGCATCCTCACGCAGAAGTTCGAGCTCGGCCTCTTCGAGAACGCCCTCACCGACCGCAGCCAGGCCGCGCGGGTCGGATCGGCTGAGCACCGCGCGGTCGCACGCGACGCCGTCGCCGAGTCGCAGGTGTTGCTGAAGAACTCCGGCGTGCTGCCGCTGTCGAAGACGGCGTCCATCTACGTCGCCGGTTCGAACGCGAACGACCTCGGCAACCAGATGGGCGGATGGACGATCTCGTGGCAGGGTTCGTCGGGCGCCACAACGGCCGGCACCACGATCGCCGAGGGCCTCGCCGAGGTGGCGCCGGGTGCGGCGATCACGGTCAGCCCCGACGCATCCGCCCCGCTCGCCGGGCATGATGTCGGTGTGGTCGTCGTGGGCGAGACGCCGTACGCCGAAGGCGTGGGCGACGTCGGCAACAACGGTCACAGCCTCTCGCTCAAGCCGAGCGACCAGGCCGCCATCGACGCGGTGTGTGGAGCCATGGAGTGCGTCGTGCTCGTCGTCGCGGGTCGCACACAGCTCGTGACGCAGAGCATCGGGGCGATCGACGGGCTCGTGGCATCGTTCCTGCCGGGCTCGGAGGGGGCGGGCGTCGCCGACGTGCTGTTCGGTGACAAGCCGTTCACCGGTCGACTGCCGCTGAGCTGGCCGGCCACCGCCGAGCAGGTTCCGATCAACGTGGGCGACGCGACGTACGAGCCGCTCTACTCGTTCGGTTGGGGTGAGCGCACCGATTCGCCCCGCGACCGGCTGCAAGACGTGGCCGACGCGCTCGACGACGGTGACGCTCGCGACGCCGTGCGTGCACTGCTCGACGCCGACGTCTGGGCGACCGGCGGCGTGATCGCGGATGCTGCGACCGCCCTGCCCATGCTCGTGCGGATCGCCGCCCTGCTCGCGGGTGACCCCGTGAACGCCGACCTCGTCGTCTCGATTGCCCGCGACCTGGCGCAAGCGGCCATCGTCGCCTCCACCGCGGTGCCCGGGTCGATGTCGCTGACCGCAGACGCGGAGCACGCACTGCTCACGGCGCAGCCGGCCCTGGCGGTACAGCTGCTCGCCCGTGTGCTCGGGCTCACGGTGGGCACGCCGGGCGAGGGGAAGACGATCGTCACCGCGACGATCGACCCGAATAGGGCTCGAATCGGGCAGCGCGTGACGGCGACGGCGAGCGGCTTCGCGCCCGGCGAGACCGTGACGGGAACGCTGTTCTCCGACCCGGTGTCGCTCGGAACGGTGACCGCGTCGGCCGCCGGTGTCGCCACGCTCTCGTTCCGCGTTCCCGCCGGTGTCGACATAGCCGTTCACACCGTCGCGCTCGAGGGGGCGAACCAGATCGCGGAGGGGCGGCTGACGGTGCTCGCTGCGACGAGGCCGAGTGGTTCAGGTGGCTCGCTCGCGATGACGGGAACGGAGATCGGCTTCGCCGTGCTGCTCGGGCTGTCGTTGCTCGGGGCGGGTGCACTGATGCTCGCAGTGCGTAAGCGCCGGAGGGCGTAAGCGCCGGAGGGCGTAAGCGCCGGGCCGTCGCGCGCACACGCGAGCGACGGCCCGTGCCGTGTCGCCGCGAAGGCCGGGCCGCGAGGGCGGATGTTTCGCTCAGTGCCCCGGCGACGCGGCGACGCGTGGCGCAGCCCCTGAATGCCAGCTCGGCCGCGGCGAGGTGCGCCCGGCTCTCGACCTGCGCCCCTTGGCGTCGGCGCGCACCGCACGACCGGCGTCTCCCGCCTCTGACCTCACGTCGCGAGCGGCCGGCGCGAGATCTGCGCGCAGCGTCTTCATGGCCGAATCCACCCATGAGCGCACTTCGTCGGCGCGAGTAACCCCTTGTGCACGCCCTACGGGCGGTGTGGTGTGCTGGTCGACGCTGAGCGACGACGCATCCGGCTTGACCCCGCAGCCGAGTCATCCTTGTGGCTGATTCTCGGGCATTCGGGGTGAAACGGGGCGATTTGTTCAGGATCGGTGGGTACCCTCGCCGAGTGACCAATCACCCCAGCTCCTACGACGCCTTCCCGGTGCCCGAGGATCCGTCGCTTCACGGCGGCGCCAGCGCGCCCCCGCCCGGCCCGCCGCCGCGGCCGAAGCGTCGCCGCCGCGTCATCCGAGCGATCGTCATCACCCTCGTCGTGGCGCTCGTCGCGACGGGCGGCTACGTCGCCTACAACTACCAGCGTTTCATCGGCGGGGTGAGTCACGTCGACGCCATCGCTGACAACACGGGCGACGACTTCGACGGCGTCGACCAGAACATTCTGCTCGTCGGCGACGACCACCGTCCCGACGGCGCGACACAGGCCGACCTCGACAAACTCGGCACCGAGGCGGATGGCGGCGGCACGAACACCGACAGCATGATGGTGTTACACATTCCTGCCGACGGCAGCACCGCGAGCCTCATCTCGTTTCCGCGCGACTCCTGGGTCGACATCCCGGGTCATGGCAAGAACAAGCTCAACGCGGCGTTCACGCTCGGCGGCGGCAACGACGACCCCGAGGGCGGCGCACGACTGCTCATCTCGGTCATCCAGGACATGACCGGGTTGAGGATCGACCACTACGTGCGGGTCTCGCTGCTCGGCTTCTACAACATCGCCGAGGCGCTCGGCCCGATCGACGTGTGCCTCAACAACGCGGTCAACGACCCGTACTCCACCGTCAACCTGCCAGCCGGAGTCTCCACGCTCAACGCTCAGCAGGCGCTCGCCTTCGTGCGCCAGCGGCACGGACTGCCCAACGGCGACCTCGACCGCCAGGTGCGGCAGCAGTACTTCCTCTCCGTCGAGGCGCGCAAGATCCTCTCGGCCGGAACGCTGCTCAACCCGTTCAAGCTCGGCAACGTGCTCGACGCCGTGAGCGGCGCGATCGAGACCGATCCGGGCCTGAACTTCATCGACCTCGCCACCCAGCTGCGCGGCCTCAACGCCGACAACATCAACTCGGCCACCATCCCGATTCGCGGCACGCCGACGATCACGGTCAACGGGAGCCCGCTCTCCATCGTCGAGGTCGACACCGACGCGATGCCCGACTTCATCAACAGCGTGCTCGGCATCCCCTCGGCATACGAGTCGGCCGTCGAGGCCGCGCCCGGCGACGTCACGGTGACGGTGCTGAACGGCGGCGCGGCGAACGGTGCTGCCGGTGCCGCGACCGCCAGCCTCGTCTCCTACGGCTTCGTCGGCGGCACTCCCGGCTCCGCATCGAGTCGGGTCGAGACCACCATCCAGTACCCGGCCGGGCAGGAGGCGGCGGCCAAGGCCGTCGCCCCGTACCTCCCGGGAGCCGCCGTCGTCGAGGCGCCCGATGTGACCGGCGTCACCGTCGTGCTGGGATCGGACGGGCAGGCCCCCGCCCCCTTGCCCACCGCCGCACCCGTCGCGCCCGCTCCGGTGGCGCCCGTGCCGGAGGGCACGACCTACGCCGCGGGAGCGTGCATCAACTAGTGGTCACCGCTGCAGCGCGACCGGCTCGGTCGAGGGCGGCATGGTCTGTGGCGGTACCGCCTGCGCGTGCGGGTTGTCGTGGTGGCGCCCGATCCTCAAGAGCGGGATCGTGACGCCGACCATGGGCCCGACCAGCAGCGCGAAGGCGAGAGTGCCGAGCCCGACGTTGCCGCCGAGCAGCCAGCCGATCGACAACACTGTCACCTCGATCACGGTGCGCACGGCCCACAGCGGGAAGCCCCACGTGGTGTGGATGCCGGTCATGAGTCCGTCGCGCGGGCCCGGGCCGAACCGCGCGCCGATGTAGAGGCCGCTTGCGATCGCTAGAGCCGCGAGGCCGCCGGCGAAGAGCAGCACCTGCTGCCAGAGCTCTGTCGCCGGAGGGAGGATGGCGAGGCCGACCTCGATCGAAGGCCCGACCAGCAGCACGTTGGCAACGGTGCCTGCCCCCGGCTTCTGCCGGATCGGGATCCAGAGCAGCAGCACGAGCGCACCGATGATGTTCGTCAGCACGCCGAAGGGCAATCCGGTCTGCTTCACCATGCCCTGCGTCAGCACGTCCCACGGCGGAACCCCGATCGCGCCGCGCACCATCATCGAGATGGCGAACCCGTAGAGGAAGAGGCCAGCGAGAAGCTGAAGGATTCGGCGGGCGAGGAGGGCTGGCGATGACATGACAGCAATCCAATATGGTGATTGGCCTCCTCACAAGATGCCAATTGCGCTAAAGTGGCTCCGTGAATCTCATCTCCGCCCGTGCACTGGACCTGATTCTGGACGGCTGGCGCTCGGCGAACGGCGCTCCCGCCTACGAGGCGCTCGCCGGCCGCATCCGGCTGCTCATCCTCGACGGCCGTGTCGGGCTCGGCGTGCGTCTTCCCGCCGAGCGTGACCTCGCCGCCCAACTCGGCATCAGCCGCACCACCGTGGCGGCCGCCTACGCGCAGCTCCGGGAGACGGGCTACCTCAGCAGCGTGCGCGGCTCCGGCAGCGTCGCGCGCAAGCCCCGTGGCACGAGCGCGCCCGCGGATGTTGCGGCACCCGGCATCCTCGATTTCAGCAAGGCGAGCGTTGCTGCCCTGCCCGCGCTTGCCGAGGCGGCGCGGGCGGCCGCCGAACAGCTGCCCGCCTACTTCGGCACGAGTGGGTTCGATCCCGTCGGCATTCCGGTGCTGAGACAGGCGATCGCAGACCGCTACGAGGCCCGGGGCCTTCCGACGGCGCCCGACCAGATCCTGGTCACCATCGGCGCACAGCACGCGATCGCGCTGCTCAGCCGCACCCTGCTCGCGCGCGGCGACCGGGCTCTCGTCGAGGCGCCGAGCTACCCGCACGCGTTCGATGCCCTCAAGGCCGCGGGCGCGCGGCTCGTGCCGGTGTCGGTGACGAACGAGGAGGGCTGGGACGAGGAGGCGCTCGAGCAGGCCATCCAGCGCACGAGCCCGTCGGTCGGGTATCTCATGCCCGACTTCCACAACCCGACGGGACGGTCGATGTCGGCCGAGGTGCGCGAGCGCACCCTCGGCCTCGCTGCCCGCCACGGCACGACACTCATCGCCGACGAGACGATGGCCGAGCTCGACATCGACCGGCCGGGCCGTCTGCTGCCGTTCGCTGCCTACGGCGAGAGCGCGGCGCAGGCGATCCTCGTCGGCTCCGTCGGAAAGACGGTGTGGGGCGGGGTGCGCATCGGGTGGATCCGCGCCGACCGCTCCATCATCCAACGGCTCGTCGCGGCGCGCTCGACCGGTGACCTCGGCACGCCGGCCCTCGAGCAGCTCGTCGTCGCCAACCTGCTGCCCCACTTCGACGCCGTGCTCGCCGGTCGCCGGTCGCAACTGCGCGCCGGTCGCGATCACCTCGCCGCCCTGCTGGCCGACCGGCTGCCGGAGTGGCGCATGTCCCACGTCGAGGGCGGTCTCACGGCATGGGTCAACCTCGGGTCGCCCGTCAGTTCGCAGCTCACGCTGGCAGCCCGAGCCGAGGGTCTCCAGATCGCGGCCGGGCCGCGCTTCGGCATCGACGGGGTGTTCGAACGATTCCTGCGCATCCCGTTCTCCTATCCGGCGGCCGAGACGGAGCGCGCGGTCGATGCGCTCGCGGCCGCATGGGCGAACGTCGGCAGGCAGCCGATCGCCGAGACGGGATGGCTCGCCGAGGTCGTGTGACGACGGTGCGCGTCGCCCGGCCCGTCGGAGCCGCGTCATTCATCCCGCGGGAGTATGGGCGATCGCGACGCCCGCTGGGATAATCAGACAGCACGCCGGCGTGCACTGATCTCACCCTGCGACCGCAGCCGCAACCCGGCATGGCCGCCCAGCGCATCCCACCAGGAGTCTCCGTGCACCTTTTGTCCGTGTTCAGCCTGCGCAACCGCGCGCTGATCGCCCTCGTCACGATCGTGATCGGCGTGTTCGGCGGCGTCGCGCTGACGTCGCTCAAGCAGGAGCTCATCCCGTCGCTCTCCCTCCCGCAGGTCTTCATCGTCACCACCTACCCCGGAGCCAGCCCGGAGGTGGTCAACGAAGACGTGTCCACCCCGATCGAGACCGCGATCCAGAGCGTTCCCGGGCTCGACGCCACTACCGCGACTTCGAACGCGAACCTCTCCTCCATCACCGCCTCGTTCGAGTACGGCACCGACATCACCACGACCGAGCAGAAGGTGCAGCTCGCGATCAACCGCCTGTCGTCGCAACTGCCCGAGAGCGCAGACACCCAGGTGCTCACCTTCAGCCTGAGCGACCTGCCCGTCATCCAGATCGCCGTCACGAGCGACCTCGATCCGCGCGACCTCTCGGCCACGCTCGAGAACTCGACTCTCGTCGACATCCGCCAGCTGGAGGGTGTGAGCGACGCGAGCCTGCTCGGCGCGACCACGCAGCGCGTCACCATCACGCCCGACGACGCCGCTCTCTTCGCCGCGGGGCTCACCCCGCAGTCGATCCGCGACGCACTCGACGCGAATGGAGTGCTGCTGCCGGCCGGCGAGATCACGGAGGAGGGCAAGACCCTCACCGTGCAGGCCGGCTCGCGCATCCAGACCACCGACGACATCGCCTCACTGCCCCTGCTCGGCGGGCGCGGTGAACCCGCGACCATCGGCAGCGTAGCCACCGTCGCCCTCGGAGACGACCCGGTGACCGGCATCTCACGCGTCAACGGCGAGCCGTCGCTCACCATCGCCGTGACGAAGTCGCCCGCGGGCAACACCGTCGACGTCTCCAAGCAGGTGCGCGAACTCCTCCCCGAGATCGAGAAGTCGCTCGGCGACAACACCACGCTCACCGTCGTCTTCGACCAGGCGCCCTACATCGAGGAGTCGATCAACAGCCTGGCCGTCGAGGGTCTCCTCGGTCTCGTATTCGCCGTCATCGTCATCCTGGTGTTCCTCCTCTCCATCCGTTCGACACTCGTGACGGCGATCTCCATCCCCGTCTCGGTGCTCATCACGTTCGTCGGCATGCAGGCATCGGGCTACACGCTCAACATCATCACTCTCGGTGCACTGACGATAGCCATCGGGCGGGTCGTCGACGACTCGATCGTCGTGATCGAGAACATCAAACGGCACCTGAGTTTTGGGGAGGACAAGAGAAGCGCCATCCTCTCGGCCGTCAAGGAGGTCGCGGGTGCGGTCACCGCGTCGACCGTCACGACCGTCGCCGTGTTCCTGCCGCTCGCCCTCGTCGGCGACGTCACGGGCGAGCTGTTCCGTCCGTTCGCACTCACCGTGACGATCGCGCTCGCCGCGAGCCTCTTCGTGTCGCTGACGATCGTGCCCGTGCTCGCCTACTGGTTCCTCGGCGCGAAGGCCCCACGCAAGCACAAAGACGGCGTCCCGGCCGCCGACGAGGACGAACTCGACCACCCCACCCGGCTGCAGCGCGCCTACCTGCCGATCATCACCTGGACGCTCAAGCGCCCCCTCATCACGATCCTCTCCGCGCTTCTCGTGCTCGTGCTCACCGGCCTCGCCACGCCGCTGTTGAAGACCAACTTCATCGGCGACAGCGGGCAGAACACGCTCACCGTCACGCAGACGCTCCCCCTCGGCACGAGCCTCGAGGTCCGCGACGAGGCGGCCATGAAGGTCGAAGACGTGCTCGCCGACATCGACGGCGTCGAGACCGTGCAGCTGTCGCTCGGCTCGAGCGGAAGCCCCCTCCGAGCAGCGTTCTCCGGAACCGGGGCGACGAACTTCTCGCTCACGACCGATCCCGACGCCGATCAGGTCGAGCTGCAGTCGACCGTGCGCAAGGCCGTGGAGAGCGTCGACGACGCCGGCGAGATCGCGCTCTCGGCCGCGGCGAGTGGCTTCGCATCATCCGACATCGCCATCAACATCACCGCCAACAGTGCCGCAGACCTCGCCGAGGCGTCGAAGCGGATCCTCGCCGAGGTTGTGGACCTGGATGTCGTCGCCGACGCCTCGAGCAACCTGTCGGTGACGCAGCCGTTCATCTCGATCACCGTCGACCGCGCAGCCGCGGCGCGCTCCGGCCTGAGCGAGATCGCCGTCGGCGGCATCATCACCGCCGCGATGAACCCGAGCGCGAGCGGATCGGTCGTGATCGACGAGAAGACGCTCTCGATCTACATCGACAGCGCGTCGGCACCCACGACCCTCGCGGAGATCCAGAACTTCACCATCCCGACGGCGACCGGCCCTGCACCGCTGTCGAGCATCGCCACCGTGGAGCAGTCCGACGGGCCGTCGAGCATCACCACGATCAAGGGCGTACGCAGCGCGACGGTGAGCGTCACCCCGGGGAGCGACGACGTGGGCACGGCATCATCCGTCGTCTCCGCCGCGGTCGCCAAGGCCGACCTGCCGGCGGGAGCGTCCGCGGAACTCGGCGGTGTCACGTCGCAGCAGGGCGACGCGTTCTCGCAACTGGGGCTCGCGCTGCTCGTCGCCATCCTCATCGTCTACGTCGTCATGGTCGCGACCTTCAAGAGCCTGCGGCAGCCGCTGCTGCTGCTCGTGTCGGTTCCGTTCGCCGCGACGGGCGCGATCCTGCTGCAGGTAGCGACCGGCATCCCGCTCGGCGTCCCGTCGCTCATCGGCGTGCTCATGCTGATCGGAATCGTTGTGACCAACGCCATCGTGCTCGTCGACCTCATCAACCAGTACCGCGAGCGCGGCATGAAGGTGGGCGAGGCGATCGTGCACGGCGCATCCCGTCGACTGCGACCCATCCTGATGACGGCGCTCGCGACGATCTTCGCGCTGCTGCCGCTCGGCATCGGCCTCACCGGCCACGGCGGGTTCATCTCGCAGCCGCTCGCGATCATCGTCATCGGCGGGCTCGTGTCGTCGACGGTGCTGACTCTCGTGGTGCTTCCGGTGCTGTACTTCCTGGTCGAGGGCGCGAGGGAGCGGCGCGAGGAGAAGGGGCTGCGGATGTGGCCAGTGCGGGTCTGGCGACGGATGACGCGACGCGGCGCCTCGGCGTAGCGCGCGGGTCGCCCGCCGGCGAGGTCTCTGCGCAGTTGCGGGACGTCTGCGCGGCGGCGCGCGTGCGCAGGAGTCCCACTATTGCGCAGACGGCAGGCACAAAGCCGTGGCGTCACCACGAGCGCCCGCGGCTAGGCTCGACGAATGGCCACCCCCGACTTCGTCTTGGCGCTGCGCGAGAAGATCGGCAACGCTCCGCTCTGGTTGAGCGGCGCGACCGCGGTGGTGCTGCGCGGCGACGACGTGTTGCTCGTGCGCCGCTCCGACACCGGCGGCTGGACGCCCGTGACGGGAATCATCGACCCCGGTGAGCAGCCCGCGGTGGCGGCGCTCCGCGAGACGCTCGAGGAGGCAGACGTCGTCGCGGCGGTCGACGCCCTCACCTGGGTGCAGGTGGTCGACTCGATCACCTACGCGAACGGCGACCAGGCCCAGTACATCGACTTCGTCTTCCGGTGCAGCTACGTGTCCGGAACTCCGTTCCCGGCCGACGGCGAGAATACGGATGCCGCGTGGTTCCCCATCCGCGCGCTCCCGGAGATGAGCGACAACATGCGCGAGCGCATCCGCAGCGCCGTCGACTTCACCGGATCGACCCGCTTCGAGCGCTAGCCCAGCCGCTTCTCCATGCACACGCTCGACGGGTCGCCGACGTACTGCCCGAACGCGTCGATATGCGCGTAGCCGTGCTTCTCATACAGCGCGATCGCGTCCGGCTGCTTGGGGCCGGTCTCCAGACGGACCAGCGAGACGGATGCCGCGGCCGCGACCTCCTCGACCCGCGCGAGCAGCGCGCCCGCGATGCCGCGCCCGCGAAACGGTGAGGCGACGAACATCCGTTTGATCTCCGCCGTCTCGTCGCCGTTGTCGACGAGGGCGACGATGCCCGCGAGCACCCCGTCGTCGCGCGCTGCCAGCAACGTCACGTGGTCGCGTTCGAGCTCGGCGACGTCGATCGCGTAGTAGCTCTCGGCCGGATAGAGGCCGAGCGCGTACTCGTCCGCGACGCGCATGAGGGCGAGCACGTCGGCGCGGAGCCTCGGCTCGGTCGCAATGGTGATCACCAGCGGCACCCTACCCGATGGCCACACCCGGCCACTCCCGGGCGGACCGCCGGCCGCCGCCACATGGTGCGCGACGCGGCGCCGGCAGCATCGCCGGCGGTCGACACGACCGGCCATCCCCAACCCACCCAGCCCGCCGCGGTGCAGATGGCGACCGGAATACGCGGTGCGACGGGTAGCACCAGGACCCGGTTGTGGTGGCCATCGGCTACCGGGAACCCTGGTCGCGTGACCTGCAGCGCGCGCCTTCGGTCACGTAGAGGGCGCCGTCGGGTCCGATTCGTCGCGTTCGACGCACGCCAACCGGAACCTCGCGTCGTCGCGAGCGGCTCCAGCCGCGTTGCCCGACAGCGGCGAGCTGCTCCGCGTGAACCGCGACGGAACGATGACCGCCGTCGTCGGCGCTCTCACCCTGCCGACCTCGCTCGAGTTCGTGCGCAACACGGCCTACATCGTCACCCTCGGCGGCGATGTGCTGCGGTTCGACAACGTCTGTGGCTCGACACACGAGCGCTACCGCCGCTCTGGAACGCCGCTCTGGAAGCGCACGCCGACAGTCTGGTGCCGACCGGGCGGCCGGTGACAGCGGGCGAGTCTGGGCATGCGCTCCGAGACATCCATGCGTTTGTAGCGTTTTCCGGAGGGATGTACTAACGTAGACAGGTCGGCTCAAGACAGCACGCATAGACGTGTATGGGTTTGTAAGTCTTAGAGGCCGGTTTCCCCAGCGCATCCGCTGGCGAAAAATCACAAGAACGTATGTGATGGCCTCGGTCAAAGACTGCCCGGGTTCAGAAGTGCAACTGCGCGTATTCCACAACGCAGCAGGCATCTGCACGTGTACTTTCACGTAACTGATACAACCCAGGAAAGAACTATGTCCCCGTACAACTCCAAGCCCGACTACAACAAGTCGGCAGGCCGCGACAACAAGAAGCCGTACACCCCTCGTGGTGGCGACGCGCGAAATTCGCGCCCCGACCAGGCCGCAGCGCCCAAGAAGCGTTGGACCCCGGATGACCGCGCCGCTCGCACGGGCGATCGCCCGACCTCCGGCGACCGTCGCCCCGATTGGAACCCGCGCGAGAAGCCCGCATACGGCGACCGCCCCAACCGAAGCAATGGCGCGCCCTCGAGCGACCGCCCGGCGCGTCCGTCGTACGGCGACCGGCCCGCGCGCCCCTCGTACAACGACCGCACCGAGCGTCCTTCCTACGGCGACCGGCCCGCGCGCCCCTCGTACGGAGACCGCACCGACCGCCCGGCTCGCACCGAGCGTCCGTCCTATGGTGACCGCCCGGCCACCAACGACCGCCAGCCGCGCACCCCGTACAACGACCGTCCGGCTCGCACCGAGCGCCCCGCGTACGGCAGCGACCGCCCGAGCTACAACGACCGTCCGGCTCGCACCGAGCGCCCGTCGTACAACAACGACCGTCCGGCCTACAACCGCGACGAGCGTCCGGCTCGCACCGAGCGCCCGTCGTACAACAACGACCGTCCGGCCCGTCCGTCGTACGACCGGGCAGACCGTCCGGCCCGCCCGTCGTACAGCGAGCGCTCCGAGCGTCCTGCCCGCGAGAACACGCGCGACAGCAGCTACTACCCCTCGAAGGACGCGAACAAGTCGCACTCCGGTGGCGGCATGCAGGAAGACGTCGTTCTCGAGCGTCTCGAAGCGGCGGTCATCACCGCGAAAGACGTCGAAGGCGTGACCTTCGGCGACCTCGGCCTCGGCGCCAACATCGTGCGCCAGCTCGAGTCGATGGGTGCAGCGGCTCCGTTCGCCATCCAGGCAGCCACCATCCCCGACGTTCTTGCCGGCAAGGATGTCCTCGGCCGCGGCAAGACCGGATCGGGCAAGACCATCGCGTTCGGTGCGCCGCTCGTCGAGCGCCTCATGGAGAACAACGGTGGCAAAGACCGCCAGGCCGGACGTAAGCCACGCGCCCTCATCCTCGCCCCCACCCGTGAGCTCGCCATGCAGATCGACCGCACGGTGCAGCCCATCGCGCGCAGCGTCGGCCTGTTCACCACGACGATCGTCGGTGGCGTGCCACAGTACAAGCAGGTCTCCGCGCTCCAGCGCGGCGTCGACATCATCATCGCGACCCCGGGCCGCGTCGAAGACCTCATCGAGCAGGGTCGCCTCGACCTTTCGAACGTCATCGTCTCCGTGCTCGACGAGGCCGACCACATGTGCGACCTCGGATTCCTGGAGCCCGTGCAGCGCATCCTCAAGGAGACCAAGGAGGGTGGCCAGAAGCTGCTCTTCTCGGCGACTCTCGACAAGGGTGTCGCCACCCTCGTGAAGCAGTTCCTGAAGAACCCGTCGGTTCACGAGGTCGCCGGTGAAGACCAGGCCTCCTCCACGATCGACCACAAGGTGCTGCTCATCGAACAGCGCGACAAGCGCGAGATCATCCGCGAGCTCGCCGCCGGCGAGGGCAAGACCCTCGTCTTCACCCGCACCCGTGCCTTCGCCGAGGAGATGAGCGACTACCTCGAAGACGCCGGCATCCCCGCCACGAGCCTGCACGGCGACCTCAACCAGAGCCGCCGCACGCGCAACCTGCAGCTGCTCACGAGTGGTCGCGTCAACGTGCTCGTTGCGACCGACGTCGCGGCACGCGGCATCCACGTCGACGACATCAGCCTCGTGATCCAGGCCGACGCCCCGGAGGAGTACAAGACGTACCTTCACCGTTCGGGTCGTACGGGTCGCGCCGGCAAGGTCGGAACCGTCGTCACGCTCATCCCGCGCGCGCGCCGCCGCAAGATGGACGAGCTGCTCGAGCGTGCCGAGATCAAGGCGCAGATGATCATGGCCGCCCCCGGCGACAAGGTGATCGACGACCTCTCCGCCCTGTAGGCGCGAGAAGAAGCCAAGCGGCAGGCGCTCACCTTAGGGTGAGCGCCTGTCGTCGTTAATGGGTCAGCGGTGGCGAGATCGCGCCATGCGGCGTCGGTAGGCGATGTCACGGCGCATCGCGTGGCGGCCGCGCACGAGGCCGACGACGATCACGCCGAGGAAGAGCACTGCACTCACAACGAGCACCAGCGTGGCGATGGAGTTGTCGGGGATGACGGTCGCGTCGACAACCGTGTCGCCGTCGATGGCCATGCCGAATCGATTCAGCCCCTGAAACATTCACACCCGCGTCCCCATTGCGAATGGCTCGCAATCCGCGTTCATCCTAGCGAAGAAGCGAAACCGAGATATTTTCACCGCAGGGCGGTGCGGATGCGGCTGACGGGACGGCTGTCAGCGCACTCGCGAGCGGGAGCGACGAATCGCCAGGCGCGCCGTGGCGACGAGCGCGTGACGATCGCGGACGGCAGCGAATGCCAGCAGGCCCACGATCAGGGCGCCGCTGCCGATGAGGGCGCCGAAGGCGAAGGAGTTGGGCGCGGTCGTCGCCGACACGGGGACAATGCGGGGCGTGGTGCTCGGTGAGGGCGTCGGAGATGGCGTCGTGGTCGGCGTTGGAGAGGCCGTGGCAACGGGCGACGGCTCTGCCGGAACCGGCACGACCGGCACGACCGGCACGACCGGCGCGGGAGTGGCGGAAGGAGTAGACGTGCGCCGGGCGGGCCGGGGTTGCACTGTGCGCGCCGTCGACGGAGAGGGAGCCGGTGCGACCGCCGGCTCTGCGGCGGGCGGCTCCGGTGGTGCGGGGTCGGCCGGGGCCGGGGCCGGGGCCGGCGGGGCAGACTCTTCCGAGCCGGGCCGCGGGTCCAGTATCGGCACCGACCCAGGGTCGATCTCTGCGGAGCGTGCCGTCTCCGCACGCTCAAACTGAACACCCACGAAACCGAGGGTGACGAGCGCAACGAGGGCGGCGCACGCGAGCACACGACGAATGATGGCTTCCTCCCGTGACGTCCCGCACGTCCCGTGCGGCGAATCCGAGCATAACCCACACTCATCGGGCGCCATCGCCCCGCAACCCACTGGCGGACGACGGCGCGTCCGGCTAGAACGGTGCCATGACGAGCACACAAGAAGTGGAAGCCTGGGTGGAGGCCTACCGAGGGGCCTGGATCAGTAATGACGCGGATGAAGTGGCGGCACTCTTCGCCGACGACGCCGTGTACGAGTTCCGCCCGCACGACCCCGATCCGTGGCGCGGCCGTGACGGGATCGTCGCCGGCTGGCTCGGCGAGCAAGACAGCCCCGAGACGTGGAAGTTCGAGTTCCAGGTGCTGGGCATCCTCGACGACGGCAGCGCGCTCGTGCGAGCGGTGACCGAGTATCTCGACGATCGCCCGACCTTCGACAACCTCTGGTTCATCACGTTCGAGGGCGGCAAGGCGAGTCGGTTCACCGAGTGGTATATGGCACGCGAGGGAACGGGCACAGACGAATGACGACCGAGACCGACGTGCGGAAGCGGGTCGAGCGGTACCCCTGGCAGAGCGATGAGCCCGCCGACATCCGCGCCCCGGGTGGCTCGACGGCGACCGGGCGCTCGTGCAGGGAATCACCCGCTACTCGAACAATCCCGACTACGACAACCTGTGGGTCTTCACCCGGACTCCGGATGGCGCGGCCAGCCAGATCACAGAGTGGGCGATAGCGCGTCCCTGACCGGTGCCTAACGGCGCACGGTGAAGCGCACCGACGCCTGCTTGCCCGACTGCGCTCCCGTCACCGTGGCGGTGTACTCGCCCGGCGCCTTGGGCGCGGTGAAGGTGAATGTCGCCGAGGTGTCGATAACATCCACGACACCGAGGTCGAGCGCGCCCGGTTCCGCCGTGGCGGAGAGCTGGCGGTCGCCGCCGAAGCGGTCGGCCGTGAGCGAGACGGTCGCGCCCGGCCGCACCGGGCGGTCGATCGAGACGCGGGCGCGATTGCTCAGCTCGGCCGTGTTGCGGTTGAGCTTCAGCGTATTGGTCATCGTGAAGAACGTGTCCGTCTGGTCGGTGAGACCCACGATGTTCGCGGCGCCCGGGCCGTAGCCGGCGACGCGCAGCTGCGAACCGGTGTGCTGCTGCGCTCCACCCGCTGCCGCGGTGCCGTAGGAGACCTTCATCACGGTGCCGTCGACCGTCGTGAGCGCGGTGCTCAGCGACGTGGGAGGCGTCGAGTCGACGATCTGGCTGGAGTGGGCATGGTCGGCGGTGACGAGCACGAGGGTGTCGCCGTCCGTCTGCGCGAAGGCGAGTGCGGCGGCCACGGCCTCGTCGAGGTCGACCGTCTCACCGATCTGGCCGCACGCGTCGGCGGAGTGGTCGCGCTTGTCGATGCTCGCGCCCTCGACCTGCAGGAAGAAGCCGTTCTTGTTCTGGAGGAGCGAAATGGCCTTCTTCGTCAAGGACGCGAGCGACAGGTCGGAGCTGAGTCGAGCCGGATTGGGCTGGCACGGCACCGGTGCCTGGTCGCCGCCGCCGACGGTCGCCGTGGTCGCGGCGTAGCGCGTAGGGAAGTTGCCCGGGGCGAAGAGGCCGAGTACCGGGGCCTTCTGCGTGGCGGTCGTGACCGCCGCGAGTGAGGCGCCGTCACCGACGACCTGGTAGCCGCGCGACTTGGCCTGGTCGAACAGGGTCTTCCCGGCATAGGCGCCCGCTTTCGCGGTCTGCGTGAAGGAGGTCGAGCCTCCGCCCAGCGTGACGTCGGCGCGCGTGCCGATGATCTGCTCGCTGATGGAGCCGAGGCCGCCCGCGACCAGTGCGTCGTCGCCGCACGTCGGGGAGTCGGGGCCGTAGCAGCTACGCGCGTCGACGTGTGACGCGAGAACGGCGGGTGTCGCATCCTGAATCTCGGCCGTGCTCACGTTGCCGGTCTTGAGGCCGTTCGCCTTCGCGATCTCGAGCACGGTCGGCTGGGCTACCCCGTCGATGTCGACCGAGACGGCGTTGTCGTAGGTCTTCGTGCCCGTCGCCCAGGCGCTGCCGCTGGCCGCCGAGTCGGGCACGTAGTCGGGCTTGCCCTTGTTGGGGCCGTCTTTATAGAGCGAGTAGGTCGTGTACTGCCCGGTGAGGGGCAGGGCGTCGATGCCCGGAAAGCGGCCGGCGGCGCCGTGCTGGTAGTTGCGGGCGACGGTGATCTCGGAGTCGCCCATGCCGTCACCGATGAGCAGGATGACGTTCTTGGCCGAGCTCGAGTCGATGGCCGCCTTGACGTCGTTGCTCGCGTCGCGGTTCGGGTCGTGGCGCACCGCGCCGGCGTTGGTCGCGAGGTTGGCGGGGGCGGGCTTCGCCGCCGAGGCGATACCGGGCGCGAGCAGTGCTGCGCCGACGACGAGGGTGACCAGCGTCGCTGCGCCGGTTCGAGTGGATGGCTTCATGGATAAGACTCCGCATGAGTAGATGAGGTGCCGGATTCGGCACGACTTCAAGGGCACCCGCTCGAGGTGGCCGACGGGTGAACGGGCGGTGGCGCGCTCGCTAACCGTGTGCCCCAAACGGGTGCCGACCGGCAGGTCACACTGCGACATCCGGCACCAGACCTTCCCTAAGCTGGGGCATACCGTTCACGGTCCCCGTCAGAAAAGAGAACGCCCATGCGCATTCACAACGACATCACCGAGATCTTCGGCAACACCCCACTCGTGCGCCTCAACAGCGTCACCGAGGGCCTCGGTGCCACGGTGCTCGCGAAGCTCGAGTTCTACAACCCGAGCGCGAGCGTGAAAGACCGCCTCGGCGTCGCCATCGTCGACGCGGCCGAGAAGAGCGGCGAGCTGCGGCCCGGCGGAACGATCGTCGAGGGCACGAGCGGCAACACGGGCATCGCCCTCGCCATGGTGGGCGCGGCCCGCGGATACCGCGTCGTGCTGACCATGCCAGACACCATGAGCAAGGAACGACGGATGCTGCTGCGCGCGTACGGCGCCGAACTCGTGCTCACGCCCGGCAGTGAGGGTATGCGCGGTGCCGTCAACGCCGCAGCCGACATCGTCGCCAAGACGCCGGGTGCCGTGCTCGCGAAGCAGTTCGAGAACGCCGCGAACCCCGCCATCCACCGCGCCACCACCGGCCCCGAGGTGTGGAACGACACGGATGGCGCGGTCGACATCTTCGTCTCCGGCATCGGCACCGGCGGCACCATCACCGGCGTCGGTCGCTACCTCAAGGAGCGCAACCCGCTCGTGAAGCTCGTGGGCGTCGACCCGCCCGGCTCGATCTACACCGACCCGAACGACATCCACTCCTACCTCGTCGAGGGCATCGGCGAGGATTTCTGGCCGACCACCTTCGACTTCAACATCGTCGACCAGTGGATCCAGGTCGACGACCGCAACAGCTTCGTGACGGCCAACCGCCTGGCGCGTGAGGAGGCGATCCTCGCGGGGGGTAGCTGCGGCACGGCGCTCTACGGCGCCCTGCAGGTCGCGCGTGAGCTCGGCGAGGGCAAGCGGGTCGTCTGCATGATGCCCGACTCCGGTCGCGGCTACCTGAGCAAGGTCTACAACCCGGGGTGGCTCGTGGAGCGCGGCATGATCGACCTCGACGAGGCGAAGGAGCTGACGCCGAGCGCGGCGCTCGACCTGCTCGCCGCTGCGGGGGTCGTGCTCTAGGCCGACGGGCCTTTCGTGGGGAGCTGGGTCAAGTCGATTCGTTTTCGTATGGGAAAACGCGATTTTCCTATTTGTGCTTATCGTGCAGCGTGCATACAGTCGCTGCACCGCGACGCGGATGTCGCACAACTCCACACGTTAGGGCCCACACATGCAGCTGGCACAGATCGCACCCACGGCGCCCACGGCACTCCGCGCCGCGTCTCCTTCCCCGCACCGACCCGCCGTCGAGGCGAAGTACGCCGGCTTCCTGCTGGCGCCGCTTCCCGACGACCACTGGGCGATGTCGCGCGATGCCGAGGGTGACCTCAACGGTCCACGCCTGGTTACGATCCGCGACACCTCGCGACCCGTCTACCGCAGCTACGGCGATGCGGTCGCGGCTGCTCGTCGGGCCAGTGCAGGTGACCTCGATGCCGTGGCAGTCACGCGTATCGCGGGAACCCACCACGCGGACCAGTACCACGTCGACCGACTCCTGGCCAAGCCGTCGTTCGGTGGGGCGAAGTATCGCGGTATCGACCTCGAGGGGGTCGCGTCGCGCAACGGTGACGTCGACGCGGGCGACGTGTGGCAGCCCCTGCAGTCGCGGGCGCAGGTCTGGGTCGACGCGGTCGTCGATGGCGCGCTCCTGCTCGACGCCGTGACCTGGGGCTACGACGACTGATCGGGCGACCTCGGCGGCCGCGTGTGCGAGGATCCGTCGCAGGTTTTCCGTGACGAGGAGCAGGCATGAGCGGTAGCGAGAACGAGGGACATCCGCAGCGACGACGCGCGGACCACTACGACGGCCAGGCGTTCGGCACGCGCGCGATCCACGCGGGGCAGGAGCCCGACCCGACGACCGGTGCCGTCATCGCGCCCGTCTACCTCAACTCGACGTACGTGCAGCAGGGTGTCGGCGACTACGCCGGGTACGACTACTCGCGCACCGACAACCCCACGCGGCGTGCGCTCGAGATCCAGCTCGCCGCGCTCGAGCAGGGTGACCACGGCATCGCGTTCGCCAGTGGCATGGCCGCGACGGCCACGGTGCTGCAGACCCTCAACCCCGGTGACCACGTCGTCTGCATCAACGACGTCTACGGCGGCACCTACCGCCTGTTCACCAAGGTGCTCGAGCGCTTCGCGGGCCTGACCTTCACGTTCGTGCCGCTGCGCGACGCGGCGTCGGTGGCGGAGCACTTCACCGACCGCACGCGGCTGCTGTGGGTCGAGACGCCGACCAACCCGATGCTCAACGTCGTCGACATCGCGCAGCTCGCAGAGGTCGCTCACGCACGCCGCGCCAAGCTGGCCGTCGACAACACGTTCGCGACGCCCTACCTGCAGCAGCCGCTGGAGCTCGGGGCCGACATCGTGGCGCACTCGATGACCAAGTACCTGGGCGGACACTCCGACGTGGTCGGTGGTGCGCTCGTCGTGCGCGACGACGCCCTGGCCGACGAGCTCCGTTTCCTGCAGAACGCCGTCGGCGCGGTGCCCGGCCCGATGGACTGCTGGCTCGTGACCCGCGGCATCAAGACGCTGCACGTCCGCATGGACCGCCACTGCGAGAACGCACTCGCGATCGCGAAGTTCCTCGAGGCCCGCGACGACGTCGAGCAGGTGCTCTACCCGGGGCTCGAATCACACCCCGACCACGCCATCGTGCAGCGACAGATGCGCGCGGGCGGCGGCATGCTGAGCTTCCGCGCCACGGGTGGCCAGCAGCGCGCGAAGGAGCTGTGCGCCGCGACGAAGGTGTTCACGCTGGCCGAGAGCCTCGGTGGGGTGGAGTCGCTCATCGAGCTGCCCGGTCTCATGACGCACCAGTCGGTCGCGGGCTCGGAGCTCGAGGTGCCGGCCGAGCTCATCCGCCTGAGCGTGGGCATCGAGCACGTCGACGACCTCATCCGCGACCTCGAGCACGCGCTCGACTCGACCCGCACGCTCGTCGGTGCGGCGCAGGGCGCCGAGGCCTGACCCCGGCGCGTGTCAGCCGTCGGCGCCGCGCGAGCGCGGCCTGAGCGAACCCGGCAACGAGAAGGGGATGCGCAGGCGCCTGCGTGACGGCTCGAATCCGGCTCCCACCAACACCGCGTCGTGGTCGGTCGCCTGCAGCGACGCCGGCTCGTCGACCCGCTCGATCGCCCAGTCGGAGGCGCACACGCCTGCCGGATCGTGCAGGAACTCGAGCGTCTGCGCGATCATGTCGTCGGTGTGCTCGAGGCAGTTGTGGTGGTCGCGCTCATACATCGTGAAGGCGACGGGGCCGCCGGTCGCCTTCGCGAGGTCGACTCCCTCGCTCGGTGGCACGGTGCGGTCGCGACCGCCGTGGAAGATGCGCATCGGTGCGGTGTAGGTCGGCGCGATCGCGCTCAGGTCGAGCGTGTCGCCGAAGTCGATGATCTCCGCGACCGATGCGAGGCCCGTCATGTGCTGGATGGCGGTGAGGTTGTTCGTCGGCAGCGCTGCCATGAACCCGCCGGGCCGAAAGGGCGGGCAGATCACCGTGATGCTCGCGAGCTGCTGCCCGCGCGCCGCGTGCAGCGCGAAGTGCGCGCCCATGCTCATGCCGTGCAGGTGCACGCGCGACGCGTCGAGGCGCGGGTCGGCGCGCAGCACGTCGAGCACGTAGCGGGCGTTGGCGACCGTCGCGGCGTCGAGCAGGCCGGTCGTCTCGCCGTAGACCTGGTGGTCGATGCGCGCGACCGCGTAGCCGCGCCGCAGGAGCGGCATGGCGTAGGGGTGCAGCTCCTCCTTGGTGCCGGTCACCCCGGGCAGCATGAGCACCACCGGATGGGGTGCCGTGCGCGCTCCCTCCGGCAGCTGGAGGTAGCCGGCGATCTCGTCGCCGCTCCCGTTGGCGATGCGCAGGCGTTCGAGCGGAGGCTGCGCGACGTGGGCGTAGGTCTCGAGCACGCGGGCGTAGATGCGCTCCTTGAGGCGCGTGGGGGCGAGCAGCACCCGTTGCGCCACGTAGAGGGCGGCGAATGCGGCGTAGGTGTCGCCGCCGGCGATCGCGGCGTCGGCTTCTGATTCCCAGACGTGCGGCCAGTCGCCGAGCGAGCGTAGGCGCGGCAGCACGCGGCCGAGCTGGGCGTCGGTCACCCCAAGGATGCGCAGTTGGCGCAGCATGTGCTCGGGCATGAGCGTCGGCCTGAGACCTGCGATGCGGGTGACGGTCTCGAAGGTCGAACCCGCCACGCGTTCACGCAGGCGCCGCGGGAGCGGCGCGAACCTGTCGCTGGATGCGTGGGCGGGGTGCATGGCCATGCTGTCGACGCTATCGGCGCGAGCGGTCGCGGGCTCGAATTGTGCGTGAGCATGTACCCGGGGCGGGCGGGGTAGCGTCGCCCCATGCACGTACTCGCGCTCTACGACATCCACGGCAACATCCACGCGCTCGAGGCGGTGCTCGCCGATCCGCGGGCGGCGCGGCCCGATGCCGTGGTGGTGGGCGGCGACACCGTGCCGGGGCCGTGCGCCCGTGCCGTGCTCGAGCGGCTCGACTCGCTCGAGGTGCCCGTGCACTGGCTCCGCGGCAATGGGGAGCGCGAGGTTGCCGAGGCACTGACGTTCGGCGAACCGGCGGCGGAGGATCTCGTCCGGGTCACCGCCGCCCTGTCGGCCGCGGAGATCGGCGATGTGCGCGCGACCGCACTTGGCGCGCTCCCGCTCACGCTCGAGGTCGACCGCGTGCTGTACTGCCACGCGACCCCGCGACGCGACGACGAGATGCTGACTCGCATCTCCGACCCACGCCGCTACGCCGAGGTGCTGGTAGGCGTCGAGCAGTCGATCGTGGTCGCCGGCCACACGCACCAGCAGCACGACGTGCAGGTCGGCGGGGTCCGCTTCGTCAACGCCGGCAGCGTGGGACTACCCTACGAAGGCGATGGAGCTGCGCGCTGGCTCTGGATCGCGAACGGCTCCCCCGACCTGCGACGCACGTCATACGACCATGTTGCTGCCGGCGAACGCATCCTGGCTGCCGGGTGGCCCGACGCGCGCTCGGTGGAGGGCGCGATGACGGATCCGGTCGAGGCGATCGTCGTCACCGAGCTCTTCGAGGGCTTCGCCGCCGCCGAAGTGTCGGCTCAGGCGGGCGACGAGAAGTAGGACGAACCGAAGTCGGTGACCCAGTACCAGCCGTACGTCGACCCGGGCACGTAGACGCGGGCGATGCCGATCGCGTGGAACTGCGGCATCATCAGCACGGCCTTGTGGGCGGGCGAGTGGAGCCACTGCTGGAAGGTCGGCTGTACGCCCGCATTGCCGGCTGCGAGGTTCTCACCGCGCGCCCTGACGAGCGGATAGCCGAAGGCGATCATGCGCTGGAAGGGGTCGCGGCGAGCGCTGTCGGTGTGTGAGAAGTAGTGGCGTCGCCCCATGTCGGTGGCGTGCCACGCGGCGGTCTTCGAAAGCCGCGCGTCGATGCGGAGCTGCGGCAGGCGGTGCGCGGCGCGGAAACGGTTGATCGTGCGCACCTGTGACGCTTCGGCGGCGTTGATCGTGCGTGACTTCGCCTGTGCCTGGTGCGGCATGAGCAGGGCCGCGAGCAGTGTCAGGAAGACGATCGAGGCGAGGCGCAGGACGGGGGTGCTGAGGTGGCTACGTGAGACATGCATGCCTCTCTACTCGGCTGCTCCAGCCCCCGCTTGAGTGGCCGTACCGAAGCGGTACCAAGCTGTACCGAATGTTCACAACCGGCTTACAGGCGTCGCTTTTGGCGTTCAACCAACACGGTATGGACGCAACTCCTGCTTCCAGCTGCGGTCGAGTTCATCCCAGTCGGTGCGACATTCCTCGAGCCGCTCGTCATCGATGTCGAGCCCGTCGACGACGTTGTCGTAGCGCTTCGGGTCGGCCCCGTAGACCTGGCAGCTCGTCGTGTAGAAGCGTTGTCGGTCGAGCGAGTGCGAGTCGAAGAACTCCGACTCGGAGGTCGTGGTTCCCGCCTCGTCGTCGTACGCCCCGAACAGGTCGCTCGCGGCGATCACCTGCTCCCCGTCGTCGAGCCAGTTCACGGCCACGAACGACGCGAACGAGTCGGCCGCGTCCTCCTCCTTGCCCAGCACGGGCAGGGCGAGCTGGTCGATGAGTGCATGCCCCATCTCGTGCTGGAGGATGTAGCCCACCGCATCCTCGACCCCCGCGTCGAGCTCGGCACCGGCATAGTCGCTCGACCGCAGCAGCGAGCGGGTCTCCGTGACGAACGTCCACGGGTATTCGACGGTCTGGCGCTCGGGGTCGTAGTACGGGCCGTCGTCGTCACCGCCCATGACGATCTCCACGTCGCGCGGCAGGCGGACCTTCGCGTTGATGGCGTCGACCGATCGCTCCACGACCCCGCTCCGACGGATCCGTCGCGGCTCGCCCGACTTCGTCGCGCGGTAGGTGACGTGGAACTCGCCCTCCACGCGCGCGGCCCGAGTCGCGCGTGCACTGCGGTCGGTGCTGGCACCCGCGTCGGTCGTGGGGGAGCTGTCGCCGCAGCCGGCGCCGATGAGTGCGGCCAGGGCCAGGTGGACGGTCGTCGTGATGGGTCGCATGGCGTGGATCATACGATCGATGATCACTCGTTCTGCGACGCAGGCTCACCCCAATGGGTGCCACCGGACCGGCACGGGTGATGTGCGCCGATGCCGGAGCCGCCGATGACGAACATGCGCTTGGCGGAGGAATCCACCTCCTGCCACAAGAAGGGGAGCGAACGATGTATCGCAACATGACACGCAGGAAGCTGACGACGGGAGCTGCAGCGATCGCCGTCCTGGCAGGGAGCGGAATCGCCGCCGCGTACTGGACGGGTTCGGGATCCGGGTCGGGTTCCGGGACGGCCGACGGGGGTGCAAGCGTCACCCTCACCGGGTCGGTTGCCGCCGGACTGGCACCCGGACTGACCAAGGCCGTCACGTTCACGGCGGCGAACGCCAGTACCGCGGCCGTCATGACGGGAACCGTGCATCTGGACGGGGTGACGGTCGATGCGGGTCACGCTGCGTGTGACACCGGCGACTTTTCCATGGCCGACGTCGTGCAGAACCATTCGGTGCCGGCCGGTTCGACGGCCGAGTCGCTTCCGAACGACGGCGCGCTGGTCTTCACCGAGACGTCGATGAACCAGGACGCCTGCAAGGGCGCCACGCTCACGCTCGCACTGTCGAGCAGCTGAGGCCTGGTGGGATGACGTGCCAACTCGCTCCGGAATCCCGGTCCGCCCGCAGGGGATCTCCTTGCGTGCGGGCCGGGGGTCCCGCCGACCCGGCGGTGCGAACGACGGTGACCTCGGAGATCGCATCATGAGTGCACGCCGAATGCGGATGCTCCGCACGGGCGCTGTCGCACTGTCGTTCGTGGCCGGGTGTTCCTCGGTGGCGTATGCATTCTGGTCGGGCGCGGGCACAGGCTCCGTCTCCGAACGCGTCGACGACCCCCACGCCCTGGTGCTCACGCCGGGTCCCGACCTCTCGGAGCTGTTCCCCGGCGGCACGGGATCCGTGACGGTGCGTATCGACAACCCGAATCCCGTGCAGGTGTTCGTGCCGTCGTTGCAACTCGACCCGGCCCGGGCCGATGCCATCGAGGTCGACGACGCAGCTGTCG
>JAODMO010000020.1 GCA_025464995.1 Microbacteriaceae bacterium | reverse complement strand
CTACCGCATCGTCGTCGCCGACTCGCGCACCAAGCGCGATGGCCGCTCGATCGAGGAGATCGGCAAGTACCACCCGACCGAGAACCCCTCGTTCATCGAGGTCGACTCCGCTCGTGCCCAGTACTGGCTGAGCGTCGGCGCCCAGGCCAGCCCGCAGGTTGAGGCGATTCTCAAGCTCACCGGCGACTGGGGCATCTTCAAGGGTGACAAGTCTGCGGTCTCGACCGTGAAGACCAAGGAAGCCAAGGTCGCCTTCGTCTCCGACGAGAAGAAGAAGCCGGTTCTCAAGCCCAAGGCCGAGAAGCCCGTCGCCAAGGTCGAGGAGGCTCCCGCCGAGGAGACCACCGAGGCAGCAACCGACGCAGACAAGGCCTAACTACAATGCTCGCTCCCGCTCTTGAACACCTCGTTAAGGGGATCGTCGATCACCCCGAAGATGTGCAGGTGGCAGCAAAGAGTTCGCCACGCGGCGAGGTCCTCGAGGTGCGCGTGCACCCCGAGGACCTCGGTCGCGTCATCGGCCGCGCGGGCCGCACCGCGAAGGCGCTCCGCACCCTGATCACGGCACTCGCCGACGGTCGCAAGGTGCGCGTCGACGTGGTGGACACCGATTTCTAAGGTGAGCGCCACTGCACAGCCCGGCAAGTCGCAGTTGCGCGTCGGGCGTCTCACAAAAGCCCATGGTCTCAAGGGCGGCATCAAGGTCGAGATGTTCACGGATGACCCGGACGGCCGATTCACGCCGGGCGCCGTCTTCACGCTGCAGGTTCCGACCAGCTCGCCCTGGCATGGCAAGACGATCGAGCTCGGTGAGCTCAAGTGGTACAACAGCCACGCCGTCGCCTTCTTCAAGGACGTGCCCGACCGCTCTGTCGCCGAGACGCTCATCAAGGCCATCCTCTGGGTCGACCACGACCCCGCCGAGCTGCCGACCGAGGAAGATGCCTGGTTCGACCACCAGCTCATCGGACTCCGGGTGTTCCGCGACGGAGTGAAGGTCGGCGTCGTCGCCCAGATCGACCACTTCCCCGCCCAAGACCTGCTCACCGTCACGACCGACAACGGCGACGTGCTCGTCCCCTTCGTGAAGGCAATTGTCACGGCGGTCGACATCGAGGCCGGCACCATGACGGTGAACCCGCCCGTCGGCCTGTTCGAAGAACTGCCGGACGACGACCAGCCGGGCGCCGAGAAGCTCGTCGAGGTCGTCGAGCTTCGCGAAGAGACGGACGACGAACCCGCCACGTGACGGCGTCGTCTCCGGCGCATCACACGCGGCATCGTGGCGCGAGGAGACGGATGGGTACCGCGCCAGCACACGGACGTGCCGACGCTCGAGGGGGATCGATCCGGTGGCGCGCACGCTGCGCTCCCTGCTGCGCCTCGACCCGGCCGCCAGGATGTCGGGATCGAGGCGTGTGACTACCGCGCTCACCACGGCAGTCGGATCGCCGCGACCCGGTCGCCGCGCCGGGCCCCGTCCGGCCCGACGACGAGCACGGTGTCAGCGTCAGCGAGCCCGCTGAGCATCGCGGCCGACTGACGATCGCACGGCTGGGCGCCGCCGTCACGGACCACCGCGGCGACGAGGCTCACACCCCGCCCGCTGCCAGCGATGTCGCACCCGGCGATCTCGCTGCAGAGGTCGGCGGGCGGCCTGCCGAGCAGCCCGTCGACGACGGGGAGGCCGACGCCGAGCAGGGCGAGCAGACCCGCCGCGGGATTGCCGGGGAGGCACAGCGCGAGCCGTCCGTCGCACAGGCGGCCGAGCATGACGGGGTGGCCCGGTCGCATCGCCACCCGGTCGACGAGCAGTCGCCCGCCGCTCGCGACGATCGCCGCGCGAGCGTGGTCGGACGGGCCGCGGGAGCTGCCGCCCGTCACGATCACGAGGTCGGTCTCGCCACGGCCCGCGCGCAGGGCCGCGACGGTGAGGGCGAGGTCGTCGTGCACCCGGCGCACACCGACCGACCGGAGGCCGAGCGACTCGAGCAGGGCGGGCAGCTGCGGGCCGAACACGTCGCGCACCCGCCCGGGCGCGGGCACGCCCTCGGCGATGATCTCCGCGCCGAGCACGACGAGCTCGACCCGCGGGCGTGCCCGCACGAGCACCTCGTCGACGCCGGCCGCGGCAGCGAGCGCGATCTGGGGCGGTGTGAGTATGCGATCCGCGGCGAGGAGCACCGCGCCCGAGGGTGCCTCCTCCCCGGCGAGCCGGATGTGTGCGCCGTCGCGTGGCTCGTGGCCGTCGACACCGGGCGCGAGCCCGAGGGTGTCGCCCTGCTCGATGCCGTGCTCGGCGCGGAGCACCGCCCGGGTGCCCGGCGGCACCATCGCGCCGGTCGCGATCGGTCGGGCGGTGCCCGGCTCGAGCGGTACCGCGACGCCGACCTCGCCCGCGAGGATGGCTGCCCCGATCTCCCAAGGTCCGCCGCCGGCGACCGCCCAGCCGTCCATGGCGGATGACGCGAAACCGGGAAGGCTCGCGAGGGCGACGACGCCGTCGGCGAGCGTGCGCCCGAGTGCCTCGCCGATCGGTAGATGTTCGGTGCGCACGGGCACGGCAGAGCCGGCCACGTGTGCGATGCGCCGCGCCTCGAACCAGTCCGCGTCGACGGTGGGCGACTCCGGAACGGCCGACGCGGGCACCGCCCGGCTATTCGCGGGGCCGCTGTGCAGGGGCATCACGAACGACGGCTTCGGGAGCAATGGCGACGACGCGCGCGATCGCCCGCGCGATGTCGTCATCGGATCCGCCCGAGCGGCCGGCGGCGAGCCCCGCGAGGAACGTCGTGAGCGGGGCGGCGGGCCGGAGGACGCCGTGCGCGGCGACGCGTGCCAGGTCGAGCACCGCCGGCACGTCGAGCGTGAGGTTCGGCGGGATGTCGAGCTCGCCGCGTACCGCATCGATCCAGCGCTGCATCCGCTCGGCGTCGTCCATCGGACCGCTCCTCTGCTCGGCACGCCGTCGCGTCGGCCGCGCCTGCGCACCAGAGTATCCCACCGCCCGCCGGAGTCGACGCTGTGCGCGGGCGAGGCCGGCCGGCCAGCGAGACGTCGAACCGGTCGCCGCGCTTGACCACCGCGCCCGCTTGGCTGCCGCCCTCGGCGTCGCCGTGCGTGTGGGCGCGATCTCCGCGCCGCCCGTGGGTCTCCGAGGCGGGTGCCGACGCCTTCCGACTCGCGTCTACGCTGTACACGTGCGCATTGACATCATCAGCATCTTTCCGGAATTCTTCGGGGTGCTGGACATCTCCCTCCTCGGCAAGGCGCGCGAGCGGGGACTCATCGACCTCACCGTGCACAACCTCCGCGACTTCACGCATGACCGGCACCGCACCGTCGACGACACCCCGTACGGCGGGGGAGCGGGCATGGTCATGAAGCCCGAACCGTGGGGCGACGCGTTCGACGCCGTGCTCGCCGAGTCGCCGTCGCCCGTCGTCGTCTTCCCGTCGCCCGCGGGGGAGCGCTTCACGCAGGCGACCGCCCGCGAGCTCGCGCTGGAGCCACACCTCGTCTTCGGATGCGGGCGCTACGAGGGCATCGACCAGCGCGTGATCGCGCATACGGCGTCGCGCCCCGGTGTGCGCGTGCGTGAGGTGAGCCTGGGCGACTACGTGCTCAACGGAGGCGAGGTCGCGGTGATGGCGATGATCGAGGCGATCGGGCGCCTCGTGCCGGGCATGGTCGGAAACCCGCAGTCGCTCACCGAGGAGAGCCACGAAGACGGCCTGCTCGAGTACCCGAGCTACACCAAGCCCGCGACGTGGCGTGATCTCGAGGTGCCGCCCGTGCTGCTCAGTGGCAACCACGGCGCGATTGCGAGCTGGCGGCACGAGCAGCAGGTGGAACGCACCCGGCGCGTGCGCCCCGACCTCCTGGGCGAGTAGCCGCCTCTCGCCGCTTTTTGACCGGAGGGACAATGATCGGTCCTTCGGCGGGCCGTTGATCAGCGGATCGTTGCCCCGCCGCTCGACTCGCCGCGCGCGGTCAGCACGCGCGGGCCGTCCGCCGTGATGGCGACCGTGTGCTCAGCGTGCGCGGCGCGGGATCCGTCCGTGCTGCGGAGGGTCCAGCCGTCCCGGTCGGTGTAGATCTTCGAGGTGCCGAGCATGAGCCACGGCTCGATCGCGAAGACGAGGCCCTCACGCAACGGCACGCCGCGTCCCGGTCGGCCGTCGTTGGGAACGTGCGGGTCGCCGTGCATGGTGCGCCCGACACCGTGTCCGCCGAAGTCGAGGTTGACGTCGAAGCCGTCCGCGAGGGCTACCGCGCCGATCGCCGCAGACACGTCGCCCATGCGTCCGCCGGGCTGGGCGGCGGCGATGCCGGCCTCGAGCGCGCGCTCGACCGTGTCGATGAGGGCGAGGTCTTCGTCACGCGGTGTGCCGACGACGATCGTGAGCGCGGAGTCGCAGACCCAGCCGTCGACGGATGCAGCGAAGTCGAGGCTGAGCACGTCGCCGTCGCGCAGCCTGTAGTCGTGCGGCAGGCCGTGCAGCGCCGCGTCGTTGACCGATGTGCACAGCACCTTGCCGAACGGCGAAGCGCCGAACGACGGGTGGTAGTCGATGTAGCAGCTCTCCGCCTTGCGCTGGCGGATCATGGAGTGCGCGAGCTTGTCGAGCGCGAGCAGGTTCACTCCGACACCGGATGCAGCGGCCGTCGCCTCGAGCACGGCGGCGACGAACGTTCCGGCAGCCGCCATCCGCTCGATCTCGACGGGTGTGCGGAGTTCGATCACGACGCGGTCACCGGGAGTCGACGAGGGCGCGGTAGGGCTCGAGCAGGTTGCGGAGAACGCTGCGCACCCGGTCGAAGTAGCGTTCGTCGCCGTTGCGGTCGACGCGGAAGGCGCGCTGCATGAGCGCGCCGGCGATCTCGATCGCCACGTCGAGGTCGAGGATGAGGTCGTCGTTCGGTGGCACGTCGTAGCGACGCGCCATGACCTGCTGGAAGCGGTCGGCGAGCTCGCGATTGGAGTCGTCGAACCCGTTCATCGAGCGCTCGTCGATGATGCCCCCGAAGTGGAGCGCCCGAAACCCCGGCTCGGTGCGCGCGAGGTGCGCGTACACGTCGACGACGCGGTCGAGCTCGGAGAGCCACTCGGTCGGCCCCCCGTCGAAGGCGGGGAAGGTCAGGTCGACGAATCTCTTCATGTTGCGGGCGGCAAGGGCGCGAAGCAGGGTCTGGATGTTGGGGAAGTAGCGGTAGACCACCCCGACGGAGGAACCGGACCTGGCGGCGACGTCGCTCGTCGTGAGACCGTCGATGCCCTTCTCGTCGATGAGCGCGGCTGCCGTGTCGAGAAGCAGCGTGATGCGCTCGCTGCTGCGCTGCTGCACCGGTTCGATTCGCGTCTTGGCCGTGCTGGAATGCCCTGTCGTCGGCTCTTTCATTGCTTCCGTTACCCCGCGATCGTGGTCGTATCCTCGCTTAGGCTAGCCTTAAATCATGTACATCCGCCGCGCGCTGTTCTATTGGCAGTTCATTGCAGCAGTACTTCTGCCCTCGTGGGTTCTCGTCGGGCGTGGACTGATCCTCAGCGATGTCGGTTGGGATTTCCTCCTCTATCTCATTCTCTGCCCGCTGCTCTTCGTGGCGATGATCGCCGTCGCCGGACTCACCGCGGCGCGCAAGGCCGTGCGTTCGAGCCGGGCCGTATCGTGGCGGGATGCGGCCGTCATGCTCGTCTGGCACGCTCTCGTCATCACGTACGGCTTCATCGCAGCGAGCGCGCTCGCGACCCTCGTCGTGCTCGTCGGCACCCTCGCGTTCTGGAACGCCGCGTACGAGCTGTATTCCGAGACGCGCACGCGCGTGAGGAACGCATTGTCGCTCGACCCGATCGACCTGGGCGGCTATCCGGCGCAACGGCAGGCACCGGATGCGGCCAGGGTGATCATCATCAACCCGGACGGCACTCGCGAGGAGCTCTCAGGCCGGTGAGCCGACCCGTGCAACCGACGCGGTGGCAGGGACGCTCTCTCGTGTGTCACAATTGCTGTTTGTGCTTCCGCACGTTTCTGCCACAGGGGAATCGTGATCGCGTGGAGCACGCACCCTTTCTTTGTGAATGACTAGAACGTGATCGACCTGTGGCGGTCGCAGAGAGTGAATACCATGCATATTCTCGACGCCGTTGATGCGGCATCCCTCAAGGGCAACATCCCCGACTTCCGCGCCGGCGACACCGTCAAGGTGCACGTGAACATCATCGAAGGTACGCGCTCGCGTATCCAGGTGTTCCAGGGCGTCGTCATCGGTCGTTCCGGCGAGGGCGTTCGCGAGACGTTCTGCGTCCGCAAGGTCAGCTTCCAGGTCGGCGTGGAGCGCACGTTCCCCGTGCACTCGCCGGTCATCGACCACATCGAGATCGTCGTCCGCGGCGACGTGCGCCGTGCCAAGCTCTACTACCTGCGCAACCTGCGTGGCAAGAAGGCGAAGATCAAGGAGAAGCGCGACGCGTAGCGTTTCGACCCGTTGAGCATTCTCCTGAGCTCCCTGCCGAATACAATTGGCAGGGAGCTCAGGGGTTTAATGACAAGCGAAGTACAGCCGGTTGGACAGGCGCGCAACGACGACAGCGGTCAGGCGCCGCAGCAATCCCGGGTCACCGAGAAGCAGCGCAACTCGCGGGGAGCCAAGCTCTTCATCCGCGACATCCTGCTCATCTTCCTCGCGGCGCTGCTCATTTCCTTTCTCATCAAGACGTTCCTCATCCGCTCGTTCTACATCCCGTCCGAGTCGATGATGGACACGTTGCACGTCAACGACCGCATCATCGTCAATCTGCTCGAGCCCGACCTGGTGCCGATCGAGCACGGTGACGTCGTCGTCTTCACCGATCCGGCCAGCTGGCTCGGCCCGCCCATCCCGAAAAACCAGAACCCGATCTCGGCGGGCATCGACGCCGTGCTGGGATTCGTGGGCCTGAGCGCGCCCGACAGCGACGACCACCTCATCAAGCGCGTCATCGGGTTGCCCGGCGACGAGGTGCAGTGCTGCAACGACCTCGGACAGATGCTCGTCAACGGTGTGCCGCTCGAGGAGCCGTACACCGTGCTCGGCACGGCCACGAAGGCGACCGCCAACGATTTCACTATCACGGTGCCGAAAGGCTCGCTCTGGGTCATGGGCGACAACCGCTACGACTCCGCCGACTCGTCGTACCACTACGCGAAAGACCCGGAGACGGCGTTCGTCCCCATCGACAACGTGGTCGGCCGCGCGGTGCTCGTCACCTGGCCGCTCGACCGCTGGGCCTGGCTCGACAACTACCCCATCGTCTTCCGCGGGGTCGACGCGGCGGGCGACTGACGTGGCCGTCGCAGACCCGACCCTCGAGGTCGAGACCGAGATGCACCGGGCGGGCGCGCGGTTCGTGATCGGCATCGACGAGGTCGGACGCGGCGCCATCGCCGGCCCCGTCGCCGTGGGCCTGTGCGTCGTCGACGCCGCGGTCGGGGTCCACCCGGCGGGCCTTCGCGACTCCAAGATGCTCAGCGAGAAGCGCCGCATCGAACTCGCGCCGCTCAGCGTCGAGTGGGCGCTCTACACCGCGGTGGGGCTCGCCTCAGCGGCCGAGGTTGACAGCATCGGCATCATCGCGGCCCTCGGACTCGCCGCCCGGCGTGGGCTCGTCATGCTGCACGAGGCCGGTGCGCGCATCGGCGAGAGCGTCGTTCTGCTCGACGGCTCGCACGACTGGCTCAACCCCGCTCTCGCGTCGCCCGTGCGGGTGAAGACCCGGGTGAAGGCCGACCGCGACTGCGCCTCGGTGGCCGCGGCATCCGTCGTCTCGAAGGTGCATCGCGACAACCTCATGATCGAGGCGGATGCCCACAGCCCGGGGTACGGCTGGGCCGACAACAAGGGATACGGCTCGGCGGAGCACATGGCTGCGATCTCGCAGCTCGGCGCGACCGACCTGCACAGGCGCACCTGGCTCAAGGTAACGGCTTAGGATTATCAGACGATGGACGAAGACGAATTCGAAGACTATGACCGCGAGGTCGAGCTTGCCCTGTACCGCGAGTACCGTGACGTGGTCGGCCAGTTCCGCTACGTCGTGGAGACCGAGCGACGCTTCTACCTCGCGAACGAGGTCGAACTCGTGCGCCAGGACACGGAGCACGACTTCTACTTCGAGCTGACGATGAACGACGTGTGGGTGTGGGACGTCTACCGTTCCGACCGCTTCGTGAAGTCAGTGCGGGTGCTGACTTTCAAAGACGTCAACGTCGAGGAACTCAGTGCAAAGGAGCTCGAGCTGCCCAAGGAGCTCGCGCTCGACGAATAACCCCTCACCCCTTCTGCCCGGATGCCGCCTCGGTGTCCGGGCATTTTTTTCGTTCCCGCGGCTCGCGGAGCACCTCCGGCTCACGGAGCCCACTGCTCACGGCGCCACGCGCCACGCGCCCGGGATGGAGCGCCTACCATGGGCGTGCTCCCCTTCCCCGTCGCGTCTGGACCCGTCGTGCCCCTCATTCCCACGGACATAGCCGCCACCCTCGAGCCGTCGACCCTCGAGGTGTCGGGCGCGGCCGCTGCGGCCCTCGAGGAGTTCCGGGGCGAGTTCGGGCCCGACGACGCGGCCTTCGCCGCGACTCTCCTACGGGCCGAAGCCGCCGCGAGCGCGCGTCTCGGCGGCCTCGAGGCGGATGCACGGGAGACCGGGCTCGCGGAACGCGGGTTCGCGGCCGCCGCAGACGCGCGTGCCGTGGCATCCGTGCTCGCCGCGACCCTGCACGCGTTCGCCCGGCCCGGCGACGTGGCCGGCGTGCACGAGGTGATCGACCCGGGCGGCGACGATGCCGTCGACGACCTCGCGCTCGACGGGCGCACGCTGCTCGTTCCCGCGGCGCTCGACCACGCGTGGCTCGTCACGAGCCGCCCGTTCTTCCTCGGCAACGGTCGCACGGCCCGCGCCGTGTTGGCGGCTCGACTCGGCACGGCCCTCGCGCCGCTGCCCGTCTCGGCGGGACTGCTCGCGGATGCCGCGGCCTACCACGATGCGCTCGCGTCGTACCGGCGCGGCGACGCCAACCCCATCGTGCTGGTCGTGGCACGCGCCATCCACTCGGCCGTCGAGAACGCTCGCCACCTCGTCACGGTGCTCGCCATCACCCGCGAGGAGTGGGATCACGCGATGGTCGGGGTGCGGTCGCACGCGAGCGCGCGAGACCTCGTCGGCGTCGTCTGGAGCCACCCCGTGATCGACGCGCGCCTCGCGGTGCCCGAGCTCGGCGTCACGCTCGCCGCGGCCTACACGGCGATCGAGACGCTCGTCGAACGCGGCATCCTCGTCTCACGTGGGCCCGAGCGGCGAAACCGCGCGTGGCTGGCGCCCGCCCTCCTCGGCGCCGTCGACGCCGTGGTGCAGCGCGCCGTCGCCGACTAGGCGTTCTGGTGCGCGGCGACGAGCATGTCGCGCACCTTGCGCCGCTCGACCTTTCCGACGAGCGACCGCGGCAGCTCGTCGATCAGCACGATGCTCTTCGGTACCTTGTAGGCGGTGAGTCGCGTGCGGGCGTAGTCGCGCAGAGCCTCCGTGTCGACCGTCGCGCCGTCGCGGGCGACGACGGCTGCGGAGACGTCCTCCGTGCCCGACGAGCGGCGGATGCCGACGACGGCCGCCGAGGCGACATCGGGATGTGACATGAGCACCTCCTCGACCTCCGACGGCGAGACGTTGAAGCCGCCGGTGATGATGAGCTCCTTGATGCGGTCGATGATCGTGACGTAGCCGTCGGGGGAGACGGTGACGATGTCGCCCGTGCGCAGCCAACCGTCCGCGAGCAGGGTGGCGGCCGTCTCGTCTGGCCGGTTCCAGTAGCCGCGGAAGACCTGCGGGCCGCGCAGCAACAGCTCACCCGACTCGCCCTCGTGGCGGTCGACGGTCGGGTTCTCCGGGTCGACGACGCGGATCTCGGTGCTCGGGAAAGGCACGCCGACCGTGCCGGGTCGCCGCGTCGGACCCATGGGGTTGCCGACCGCGAGCGGGCTCGTCTCCGTCATGCCGTAGCCCTCCACGAGCAGGCCACCGCTCGCGTGCTCCCAGCGCTCGACCGTCGCCACGGGGAGGCTCATCGCGCCGGAGATGGCGAAGCGGATGCGCGACAGACCCGACCGGCGGCGCTTGGAGACTCGGGTCAGCGCGTCGTAGATGGGAGGGACCGCTGGCAGGAATGTGGGAGGCGACTTCTTCGCGGCATCCAGCACCATCGTCACGTCGAATTTCGGGAACAGCACGAGCCTCGCGCCGATGCTCATCGCCACGGTGAGGCAGAGCGTGAGGCCGTAGGCGTGGAAGAGGGGCAGCACGCCGTAGAACGTCTCCTTGCCGAGGGCCAGGCCGGGCACCCAGGCCTGGCCCTGAGCCGCATTGGCCCGCAAGTTGCCGTGGGTCAGGACGGCGCCCTTCGGAACTCCCGTCGTGCCGCTCGTGTACTGCAGCACGGCGACGTCGTCGACGTCGGGGCGGGGGCGTTTGCGGAGGATGCGCGGGGCGTCGAGCAGCTTCTCCCACGTGAAGACCCGGCGCGCGGCGGGGGTCGCCGTCATGCTCGCCCTCGTCTGGCGGGCCTTCTTCACCGGCAGTCGGAGTGCGATGCGCTTGCCCAGCGGAAGCGCGGTCGTCATGTCGACGGAGATGATCTTGGCGAGTGGCAGGTCGTTGGGGAAGGCCGAGACGGAGTCGTGAACCTTGTCCCAGACGATGGCGACGGTGGCGCCGTGGTCTTCGAACTGGTGGCGCAGCTCCCTCGGCGTGTAGAGGGGGTTGTGCTCGATGACGATCGCGCCGAGGCGCAGCACCGCGTAGAAGGCGACGACGTGCTGCGGGCAGTTGGGCAGCACGATGGCGACGCGGTCGCCCTTCGTCACGCCGAGACGGCGCAGGCCCTCGGCGGCACGCGCGACCTGCTCGGCGAGTTCGTCGTACGAGGTCTCGGCACCGAAGAACTCGAGCGCCGTGCGGCGGCCGTAGCGCTTGACGGAGGCGTCGAGCATGTCGACGAGTGACTCGGTCGACTCCGGGATCTCGTGCGGCACCCCGGCAGCGTACGCAGACAGCCACGGCCGATTCTCGTAAACGTTCACAGCATCCTCCCCGAGAGCGAGTCTCCAGTATCGGGCACCAAGCTGGGCGCTCATCTCCTCACCGGTTCCGTGCTATCGCCGTTTCCCACCGATACGAATCACGAGGCCCGGGATGTCGCCGGCCCCGGCATCCTCGACTCGGAGGTGTTCATGGCGGCGAAAGACGATCTGGGACGGCGGGGCGAGGCGCTCGCCGCCGACTACCTCGTCGAGCGGGGCATGCGCCTCGTCGAGCGCAACTGGCGGTGCGCCCAGGGGGAGATCGACCTGATCGTGCAAGACGGCGACGAGCTCGTGTTCGTGGAGGTCAAGACGCGCTCGAGCATGGGCTACGGGCATCCGCTCGAGGCGATCACCGTCGCCAAGCTCGCCCGCCTGAGGCGTCTCGCGGCCGCCTGGTGCGCCGTGCACCCCGGGCCGAACGGTCTCATCCGCATCGACGCCGTGGCGGTCGTCGCTCCCGCGTTCGGCACCGTCATGGTCGAGCACCTGAAGCGGGTGTTCTAGGTTATGCCCATCGGACGCACGCACGCCGTGTCGCTGCTCGGGCTCCGGGGCGCCATCGTCGAGATCGAGGCAGACATCTCGGCGAACCTGCCGGCTTTCGTGCTCATCGGGCTGCCCGACGCGGCGCTCGGCGAGGCGAAGGACCGGGTGCGGGCGGCGGCGACGAACTCGGGCTGCCCGCTGTCGCATCACAAGATCACCGTCAACCTGTCGCCGGCCGCGCTGCCGAAGCACGGCTCCGGGTTCGACCTCGGCATCGCCCTGGCCATCCTGGCCGCCGACGGCGCCGTCTCTGCCGAGTCGATCGACCGCGTGGTGCACCTCGGCGAGCTCGGCCTCGACGGACGGCTGCGGCCCATCGCCGGCATCCTGCCCGCCGTCGTCGCGGCGAAGGCGGCGGGGTTCGCCACCGTCATGGTTCCGACGGGCAATGCTGACGAAGCGGCGCTCGTGCCCGGGGTGCGCGTCGTCGGGGCGGCCTCGCTGCTCGACGCGGTGATCTGGCACGGCGGTGTGTTCGACCCCGTGCCGGTCGATCCCATCCTCCGCGGAACGGATGCACCGGTCGAGGAGCCGGACGCGGAGCTCGCCGACGTCATCGGCAACGACGACGCCATAGAGGCGATGCTCGTCGCCGCGGCGGGCGGACACCACGTGTTCCTGCTCGGCCCTCCCGGCGCGGGCAAGACGATGCTCGCGGCCCGGCTTCCGGGCCTTCTGCCGCCGCTCGACGCCGCGGCCGCCATCGAGGTGAGCTCGCTGCGATCACTCGCCGGCATGCCCGTTGGCCGTTCGCTGCCGACCCGCCCGCCCCTCGAGAGTCCGCACCATACGGCCACAGCCGCGGCGCTCATCGGCGGCGGCAGCGGACTCATCCGCCCGGGCGCGGCGGCGCGGGCCTCACACGGCGTGCTCTTCCTCGACGAGGCTCCCGAGTTTCCCGGCAGCGTGCTCGACGCGCTGCGCCAGCCGCTCGAGTCGGGCGTCATCAGCATCCACCGGGCGAACGCGGTCGCCCACTTCCCCGGCACGTTCCAGCTCGTGATGGCCGCCAACCCGTGTGCGTGCGGACAGTACGGCGCGCGCGACTCGGAGTGCACGTGCACGCCGATGGCCCGGCGTCGCTACCTCGGGCGCATCTCCGGGCCCCTCCTCGATCGCATCGACATCCAGCTGCGGGTGCAGCGCATCACCTCGGCGCAGGTCCGTCTCGCCGACGAGGCGCCGCGGGTGACCACGGAGGCTGCGCGCGAGCGTGTGCTCACAGCCCGCGGGGCCGCCTCCGCCCGGCTCGCCGAAACGCCGTGGACGCTCAACTCCCACGTGCCGGGCACGTGGCTGCGCAACCCGCGCATGCGCCTCGCACCCGCGACCACCGCGTCGATCGACCGGGCTCTCGAGCGCGGCGGCATCACCATGCGGGGCTACGACCGGGTGCTGCGCCTTGGCTGGACCCTCGCCGACCTCGACGGCGCGACCCTTCCCGACGCCGACCACATCGGTCGCGCGCTCTACCTGAGAAAGGCGATGCACTCATGACCTTGTTCGGACTCGGCGAGAACGAGCTCACTCCGCTCGTCACCGCGGCGGCGGGGCGAGACCTCGAGAGGGACGAGATGGAGCGGCTGTTCGCCCGCGCCATGTGGACAGGGGTCGCCGAGCCGGGCGACCGCATCGCGCACTGCCTGGTCGAGTCCCTCGGCCCCGCCGTCGCACTCCGCGCCGTGCTCGCACCGTGGACGCTCGGCCGGATCCGGGAGGCGCTGCGCGAGGCGGGGGAGCACCGGGTGACGGAGATCGAACTGAACCAGGGCTTCGAACGTTGGATGCCGCGACTGACGACCGCAGACACGATGGCCGCGCTGCGGCAGGCTGCCCGGGTCGGCGCGCGGCTGCTCGCACCGGGCGACCCGCTCTGGCCGTCCGGCGTCGACGACCTTGGCGACCACGCCCCGATCGCCCTGTGGGCTCGCGGCAGGGACGACGCGCTGGCGTCCCTCTCCCGGTCGATCGCCCTCGTCGGCGCCCGCGCGGCGACCAGCTACGGCGAGCACGTCACCATGGAGGCATCCGCGGGGCTCGTCGACCGCGGCCACTCCATCCTGTCGGGAGCGGCGTACGGCATCGACGGGATGGCGCACCGCGCCGCGCTCGCGAGCCACGGCTACACCGTCGCGATCCTCGCGGGAGGCGTCGACCGCTTCTACCCGAGCGGGCACGACGCGCTGCTGTGCCGGATCGTCGAGGCGGGCGCCGTCGTGTCGGAGCTGCCGTGCGGGCAGGCGCCGACCAAGTGGCGCTTCCTGCAACGCAACCGGCTCATCGCCGCCGCGAGCCTCGCCACGGTCGTCATCGAGGCGGGATGGCGTTCGGGCGCCCTGAACACTGCCGGCCACGCGGCGAGCGTCGGCAGGCCCGTCGGCGCCGTTCCGGGTCCGGTGACGAGTGCGGCATCGGCGGGGTGCCACAGGTTGATCCGCGAGTACGCGGCGGTGTGCGTGACGAACCCCGACCAGATGGCGGAACTGGCACCGCTCGACGGCCTGCCGGTGCCGTTCGACAGGGCCGCTGTCGCCTTCGCGGCTTCGGGTCACGTCGACGACAGCACCCGGCTGCTCGATGCGATGAGCCTGCGCGCCCCGCGCGACGCCGCAGACATCGCTGCGCGGTCGGGGCTCTCGCTCGCGGCGACCCGCGCGCTGCTGGGCCGGCTCGAACTCGACGGGGGAGTGGCGGAGCGGGAGAGGGGGTGGGTGCGGGTGGCAGGCGGGCGCTAGCTGTCGACGACGCCGATGAAGCGGCCGGCGATGTCGTCGAACTCCTCGCGGTGGAGGCCCGCGGCGGGCTCGGGCAGGTCCCAGATGTCGTGGTCGTCGCAGCTCAGGTAGGCGAACTCGGGCCACCACTTCTTGGGCCGCGCGGCCTCGGTGTAGCCGCAGATGTCGCACTTGAGCGTCACCCATACCGGGCGGGCCTTCGCGCTGCGGTTCGCCCGCGACTGGGCGAGCCACGCCGGCGGGTTGGCCTCCAACTCGGCGAACTGCGCTTCCGACATCCGCGCCGGAAGCTCGTGCCGCACCGCCATCTCGACCGGGATGTCCAGGCGCTGCGCGGCGTCACGTCTGCTTATCACCCGTCAACGATAGGCGCTCGCCGGGGGCGGCGCTCACTCCGACGTCGGGCTCTCTTCGTGTTCCACCGGCTCGATCAGCTGCGGGCCCTCGCCCTGGTACGGGATCGGCGCAACCTCGCGCACCCGCAGTGACCCGGCGACAGGCAGTGCGGCCGCCACCGCAGCGTCGATGAAGCCCTGGTCGCCCTCGATCACGGGGTTGAGCCAGTCGTCCCACCACTCGCGCGGCAGCGGCACGGGGTTGCGGTCGTGGATATCGAGCAGTTCATCGACGGCATCCGAGGTCAGGATGGTGGTCGTGAGGTTCCACTTCGTCGGGTCGTCCTCGGCCTTGCCGTGGTCTTTCCACCAGGAGTAGAGGCCGGCGAGCGCGAGCGTCTGCCCGTCGGGCGCGTGGATGAAGAATGGGGTCTTCTTCTTCGTCACGGAGTCGGTGTGCCACTCGTAGTACCCCGATGCGGGGATGATCGCCCGCTTCGACTTCACCGAGGCGGAGAACATCGACTTCGAGGCGGCCGTCTCCGCCCGGGCGTTGAACGTCGGCACCTTGAGCTTCAACTCCTTCGACCAGCCGGGCACGAGCGACCACCGTGCCATCTCGAGGCGTCTCACGAGCTCGCCCGTCTTGACGCTCTCCAGCACCACGGGCACCGTCTCGGTGGGTGCGATGTTCCATCGCGGTGCCCAGTCGTGCACGTCACCGCCCGCGGCGACGAACTCCTCGATCAACTCGTTGGTGCCCTTGTCTACGGCGAAGCGTCCACACATACGAAACATTGTGCACCCGCCGGTCGGCACGGGAAACCGATACATGATGATGTGTCGCGCTGTCGCCCGTCCGGCGTACCCTGAACGGGTGATTCCCCTCGGACAGTACCCAGCAGCGCGGCACGTCATCGCCCACATCAGCGACACGCATTTTCTCGGAGAGCGCAAGGCGCTGTTCGGCCAGATCGACACCGACGCCAACATCACCCGCGCCCTCGCGCAACTCGAGCAGTCGGGGGTGCGCCCGGAGGCTCTCGTCTTCACGGGCGACCTCGCAGATCGCGGCGAGCCCGACGCCTACGACCGGCTCCGCGCGATCGTCGAGCCCGCGGCCGAGCGCCTCGGGGCGAAGGTCATCTGGGTCATGGGTAATCACGACGAGCGTCCCGAGTACTCGAGCCGGCTTTTCGACGTCGAGTCGACCGCCGAGCCGCAAGACCGCGTGTACGACATCGACGGTCTGCGGATCATCTCGTTCGACACGACCGTGCCGGGATACCACCACGGAGAGATCACCGACGCGCAGCTCGAGTGGCTCGCCGCCGAGCTCGCGACCCCCGCGCCGCACGGCACCATCCTCGCGGTGCACCACCCGCCGATGCCCACGCCGTTGCTGTGGGCGATGGAGATGCTCGAACTCCGAGGCCAAGACCGCCTCGAGGCAGTGATCCGCGGCACGGATGTTCGCGGCATCCTCGGCGGCCACCTGCACTATTCCGGGCACAGCATCTTCGCGGGAGTTCCCGTCTCCGTCGCCGCGGCCACCTGTTACACGCTCGCGCTCACCGCCAAAGACCGGCTCCTCTCCGGCGTCAACGCCGACCAGGCGATGAACGTCGTGCACGTGTACGACGACCGCCTCGTGCACTCCGTCGTGCCCATCGGGGAACGCGCCGAGATCACCGGCTTCTCCGCCGAGTTCGTGGAACGGATCGAGCGGATGACACCCGAGCAGCGCACCGAGATGTTCTCGAAGAAGACCTCGTCGTTCAACCTGGGCGACGAGCCGGCCAGGTGAGGGACGTCACGCGTCGGTGACGGTCGGTGACGCGGGTGGTGATAGTGGCCTGCCTGGCGTCGTCGAACTCGCCGAGCACGCCGTCCATGCCGAGAATCATCGGCATCCTCGCCTGGCGTCGACCGTCGGCGGGATCACCAGCGCGGGCGTGCTGCTCGCCGCGGTCTTCGCCGTGCTGGGCGTGCCGCGCCTCATCACGCTGACGCAGATCGGCATCATCGTCTGCATCGGTGTGCGGTGCCGACTCCCCGGTAGCCGCCGCGCCTTCCGCCCAACGCGGCGCCTCTCGGCGACGATGGTGGCATGCCCCTCGACGCCATGCTCAGCGACTTCGTGCGCTACCTCAGCGTCGAACGCGGCTTCAGCGAGCACACGGTGCGTTCCTATCGCTCCGACCTCGTCGACCTGCTCCGGTTCGCCGAGGAGGCGGGCGTCACCGACTCGAGCGGTATCGACCTCGAGCTGCTGCGCGGATGGTTATGGAGGAGCTCGACCGCCGGCCTTGCGAAGGCTACGCTCGCTCGCCGTTCGGCCACCGCGCGGGCGCTTACATCGTGGCTCGCCCGCACCGGCGCGGCCCCGACCGACTCGGCTGCACGGCTCCGCGCCCCGAAGCCCGACCGGCACCTGCCCCGGGTGCTGACGCGGGCGCAGATGGACGGCATCCTCGCCGGGCTCTCCCGCCGCGCGGCCTCGGGCGACCCGATCGCGATCCGCGATCTCGCGATCGTCGAACTGCTGTACGCCTCCGCGCTGCGGGTGAGCGAGCTCACCGGACTCGACGTGCGCGACGTCGACCTGGGCAGGCTGACGGTGCGCGTGCTCGGCAAGGGGTCGAAGGAGCGCGTCGTGCCATTCGGCGTGCCCGCGAAGACCGCGCTGTCGGACTGGCTCGACGCGCGCGCGGGTCTGCTCGCCGGGGCGGGAGTCGCGCGACCGGAATCTGCAACCGGCACGGGCGCCACCCCCCACGCGACAACGGCTCAGGGCACCGGCGCGAACGCCATGTTCCTCGGCGCGCGCGGCGCCCGGCTCGGCAGCCGGGCCGTGTATCGCATGGTCGCCGGCCTTCTCGACGACGTTCCCGGCGGCGGACCCGCCGGACCCCACGCCCTGCGCCACACCGCCGCCACGCACCTGCTCGACGGGGGCGCGGATCTGCGAGCCGTGCAGGAGATGCTCGGCCACGCGAGTCTTGGCACCACCCAGATCTACACCCACGTCTCGACCGAGCGGCTCAAGGAGAGCTACGCGATGGCGCACCCCCGCGCGTGAGGTGGCACCGGCGGCAACGGCTCGCGTCGGCAACAGCACCGACCGCTCCAGGCCGCCCAGGTAGAGCAGCGGCGAGACGTACTGGCCGTTCTCCCGCACGCCCAAGTGCAGGCATGGCCGCGAGCAGTGACCGGGCAGCAGGGTTCCGACCGGATCGCCGCGATGCACGGCCGCACCGGCCACAAGAGTGGTCTCGACGGGCTCGTAGCTCGAGATGACGCCGTCGCGATGCCGGATCGACAGCACCGGCCGATCGACGACGACGCCCGCGAAGTGCACGACGCCGTCGTCGGGCGCACTGACCGTGGTGCCGGCCGTCGCGACGTCGACGCCGCGGTGCCCCGCGGAGTAGGCGGTGGCGGGGGCGATGAACGGGCGAACTATCGACCGGGGCGCGGCCACGGGCCAGGCCCAGCGGTCTCGCACGACGGCGGAACCGCCCCCAGGGCCGCCACTTCCGGCGACCGCGACAACCCCCACGGTGAGAAGGAGGACGGCGAGACGCATCCCACCATGGTCGTCGGGGGAGTCCGCACGCGGTTGGCCTTTGAAACACCGGTGGAGAGCCGCCCGATGCGCCGCCCTGTGGGGGAGCGACGCGATGCTATAGTTCTTGGAGCGCCGTGTGTAAACACGGCGACTACGCGTGCCCGTTGCGACTCGAGAGTCGCGCAACGCCATCCACTCAGTCCCAGCCGAAGAGCAGTTGAACCTGCTCGACGTTGTGCCGGATGCGTGCCGGGCACCAGGTTCGCGGCCGACCGGCCTCGATAACAACTGAGTTGGTGCGAAACGCTGTAATGAGCGCGCGCCAGAAAAGGAGCACGGCCATGGCCGTTGTAACAATCCGCCAGCTGCTCGACAGCGGCGTCCACTTCGGACACCAGACACGTCGTTGGAACCCGAAGATGAAGCGATTCATCCTGACCGAGCGTTCGGGCAGCCACATCATCGACCTCCAGCAGTCGCTCGCCTTCATCGACAAGACCTACGACTACGTCAAGGACACCGTCGCCCACGGTGGAACCATCCTCTTCGTCGGTACCAAGAAGCAGGCTCAGGGCTCCATCGCCGAGCAGGCTCTCCGCGTCGGCCAGCCCTACGTCAACCAGCGCTGGCTCGGTGGACTCCTCACGAACTTCCAGACCGTCTCCAAGCGTCTCGCACGCATGAAGGAGCTCGAGGAGGTCGACTTCGACGACACGAGCCGCGGCTACACGAAGAAGGAACTCCTCATCCAGAAGCGCGAGCTCATCAAGCTGCAGAAGAGCCTTGGTGGTATCCGCAACCTGACGAAGACGCCTTCCGCGATCTGGATCGTCGACACCAAGAAGGAGCACCTCGCGATCGACGAGGCGCACAAGCTCGGTATCCCGGTCATCGCGATCCTCGACACCAACTGCGACCCCGACGAGGTCCAGTACCCGATCCCGGGTAACGACGACGCCATCCGTTCGGTCGCACTGCTCACCCGCATCATCGCGGACGCGGCAGCCGAGGGCCTCGTCCAGCGTCACCAGAAGCCGGAAGACGGCGAAGCCGTCGAGCCGCTCGCCGCGTGGGAAGCCGAGCTCCTCCAGGCGTCCGAGACGCCGTCCACCGAGGCCGAGTCGGTCGACGGTCTCGTCTCGGGCGAGAACGACGACGCGGCAGTCGCCGAAGTCGTCGCGGCTGTGGTGCCCGTCGAAGAGAACGACGCTGACGCAGTCGTCGCCGAGCACGAGGCCGCGGCTGACGCGACCGTCGTTCCCGAGCACGTCGTCGAGTCGGATGACGCGACCGAGGCCAAGATCGAGGCAGAGGCAACTCCCGCCGAGAAGAAGCCCGCCGCCGTGAAGAAGTCCTCGAAGTAGCTCCCACCCACTAAGTAAGGAAAAACGATGGCAGATTTCAGCCTCGCAGACCTCAAGACCCTGCGCGAGCGCCTTGGCACCGGCATGGTCGACAGCAAGAACGCCCTCGTCGAGGCGGGCGGTGACCTCGAAAAGGCCACCGAGCTGCTTCGCCTCAAGGGTGCCAAGAGCAACGCAAAGCGCTCCGACCGCTCCACGAGCGAGGGCCTCGTGGCCGTCGTCGAGAGCGCGACGGCGACGACGATGATCGAGCTCGCGTGCGAGACCGACTTCGTGGCCAAGAGCGAGAAGTTCGTGAAGCTCGGCGACAACGTGCTCCAGGCCCTTGCCGACTCCGGTGCGGAGACAGTCGAGGCCGCACTCGAGGCGAAGGCGGGAACCGGCACTGTCGGTACCCTCATCTCCGAAGAGGCAGCAATCCTCGGTGAGAAGATCGAGCTGCGCCGTATCGCGCGCATCCCGGGCCAGAACTTCTCGATCTACCTGCACAAGACGAGCAAGGACCTGCCCCCGCAGGTCGGCGTCGTCGTGGCATACGAGGGTGGCGACGCGGAGACCATCCGCAGCGTCGCCCAGCACATCTCGTTCGCCGACCCGCAGTACCTCTCGCGCGACGAGATCCCGACCGAGACGGTCGAGAACGAGCGCCGCATCGTCGAGGAGATCAGCCGCGGCGAGGGCAAGCCCGAGGCCGCCCTGCCGAAGATCATCGAGGGACGCGTCGCCGCGTTCTTCAAGCAGGTCGCCCTGCTCGATCAGGACTACGCCAAGGACAACAAGGTGTCCGTCGGCAAGGTGCTCACCGACGCCGGACTGACCGTGAGCGGCTTCGCCCGTTTCAAGGTCGGGGCCTGACGCCGATAACGCAGTGAAGCCCCGGTCGCCTATGGCGGCCGGGGCTTCGTCGTCTCCGCCCGCGGGTCGGCACATCGGAGCCCCGGAGGTGGTCGTCGCGCGAGATTCACTGCCGCGACCGACTACCCTGAACACGGCACATTTTCACACTTAGGGAGCTCTATGACGTCCGAACGCAAGCGACGGGTTCTGCTCAAACTATCCGGTGAGGCGTTCGGCGGCGGGCAACTGGGCGTCAACCCCGATGTCGTCGCTTCGCTCGCCAAAGAGATCGCCGAGGCATCCGCCGATGCGGAGATCGCGATCGTCGTCGGAGGAGGCAACTTCTTCCGGGGGGCCGAGCTCAGCCAGCGTGGCATGGACCGCGGCCGTGCCGACTACATGGGCATGCTCGGCACGGTCATGAACGCGCTCGCACTGCAAGACTTTCTCGAGCAGGCCGGAGCGGCGACGCGCGTGCAATCCGCGATCTCGATGACGCAGGTCGCCGAACCGTACATCCCGCGTCGCGCAGAGCGCCATCTCGAAAAGGGGCGCGTCGTCATCTTCGGCGCCGGCGCCGGCCTGCCCTACTTCTCCACCGACACCGTCTCGGCGCAGCGCGCGCTCGAGATCGGCGCCGACGTCGTGCTCGTCGCCAAGAACGGCGTCGACGGCGTCTACACGGGCGACCCGCGCACCGACCCGACGGCCACCAAGATCGGGGAGATCACCTACCAGGAGGCGCTCGTACAAGGCCTCAAGGTCGTCGACTCCACGGCCTTCAGCCTGTGCATGGACAACGCGATGCCCATGGTCGTGTTCGGCATGGCCCCCGCCGGCAACCTGACCAAGGCGATCCGTGGCGACCGGATCGGCACTCTCGTCTCGAATTGACGCCGATCGTGAGGACGACATCCCTCGCGCGTCCACCGCGACTGCGGGTGTCGGGATACTCACGGTTGCTTAGCCGGTAAACTCCTGTAGACACTAAGGAGCTCTCGTGATTAGCGACGTACTGGCCGAAACCAAAGAGAAGATGGCGAAAGCCGTCGAAGTGGCGAAAGACGACTTCGGCACCGTGCGCACGGGCCGTGCCAACCCGCTCATGTTCCAGAAGATCCTGGTCGACTACTACGGCAGCCCGACGCCCCTCGCCCAGCTCGCGTCGCTGCACAACCCCGAGGCACGCACCCTCATCGTGACGCCCTACGACAAGACGGCGCTCAAGGAGATCGAGAAGGCCATTGTCGCCGCCCCGAACCTGGGCGCGAACGTCGGAAACGACGGCGAGATGGTGCGCGTCACGCTCCCCGAGCTGACTCAGGATCGCCGTAAGGAGTTCGTCAAAATCGTGCGTGAGAAGGGCGAGCAGGCGAAGGTCGCGATCCGGAACATCCGTCGCAAGGCGAAGGACGACCTCGACGCCCTCAAAGAAGTCGGCGACGATGAGATCGCCCGCGCTGAGAAGGATCTCGAGGCGACCACCAAGAACCACGTGGATGCGATCGACGACGCTCTCAAGCGCAAAGAAGCCGAGCTGCTCGAGGTATAGATGTCGGACGGCGCTGGCGGCCCCGAGAACCGCTCCACGACGGGAAGACGCGTGAAACCGCACTCCCGCGCCGAGTTCGAGGCGACGGTTGCCGACATCGAGGCGCAGGTGCGCGCCACGAACGACAAGATCAACGCCCGGAGCGGGCGCAACCTCCTCTCTGCGGTGCTCATCGGGATCGCGCTCGGCGGTTCGCTCATCGCGAGCCTCATCTTCATCAAAGAGCTGTACATGGTCTTCGGCACCGTGCTGCTGATCTTCGCGTCGTACGAGCTCGCGAGCGCCTTGCGATTCGCCGGCCGCGACGTGCCGCGCGTGCCGACGGTCATCGCCGCGGTGTCGATCGTGCCGGCGGCGTTCTACGGACTCGCGACGGGGCACTGGTTCACGCTGCTCGGCGGCATCGCGCTCGTCACGCTCTGGCGGCTCGTGGAGGCGCTCGTGCCGCGACTGCGCGCTCCAGCCGCGGAACTGTGGAAGGACATCGGCGCGGGAGCATTCGTCCAGGCGTACGTCACCTTCCTCGGTGGCTTCACGATCCTGCTCACCGCGCTCCCCGGCGGCCAGTGGTGGACCCTGGCGTTCCTCATCGTCGTCGTCTCGATCGACGTCGGCGCGTACGCATCCGGTCTCAATTTCGGCAAACACCTCATGGCGCCGCTCATCAGCCCGAAGAAGACGTGGGAGGGTTTCGCCGGCTCCGTTGTCACCGCGCTCGTGTCGGGGGTGCTGCTCGCCGTCTTCATGCTGCACCAGCCCTGGTGGGTCGGGGTCATCCTCGGGGCCACCATGGTCTTCACCGCCACGATGGGCGACCTCGCCGAGTCGCTGATCAAGCGCGACCTCGGCATCAAGGACATCAGCACCTGGCTGCCCGGTCATGGCGGGTTCCTCGACCGCCTCGACTCCATTCTTCCGTCGGCCGCCGCGGCTTACGTGCTGTACCTCATCTTCGCCTAGGGCGAATCGACAACGTGGCAGGATACACACCGTGAGCAATACTTTTCCCCGCACGCGCAATTCGCGACAGGGCTACGACGTCGACCAGGTCGAGGACTTCCTCGAAGACGCCCGACGCGCGTACTCGTCGGATATGCCGGGCCCTTCCGTCGTCACGGCCGCGAGCATCCGCACCACCGCCTTCGCGATGCAGAAGGGCGGCTATTCCACCACTCACGTGGACGCCGCGCTCGAACGGCTCGAGGACGCGTTCGCCCACCGCGAGCGTGACCGCGCCTTCGCCCCTCCTGGCGGCGACGTGACCTGGTACGGCGAGGCACGAGGCACAGCGCAGGTCATCCTCGACCGGCTCGCGCGGCCCGAGCAGCACCGGTTCTCGCGCGTCGACTTCCTCACCCGCGGGTACGACGTCGCGCAGGTGGATGCCTTCGCCGACCGGCTCGTCGACTACTTCCAGCACGGCAAGCCGATGAGCATCGACGAGGTCAGGCTCGTGGCTTTCACGGCGGCGCGACGCGGCTACAACGAGACCCAGGTCGACCTTCTGCTCGACAGCGTCATCGACGTGATGCTGGCAGTGCGCTGAGTCGGGTCGCCAACCTACCCCCTGTATGGGCTACGGTGGATTAACTGTGGACATACTACGTAGAGGACTCGACTTCTCCGTGCAGCCGACCGGCTTCTCGGGAGCTCGTCGAGCACCCCAGACCCGATCGCGAAAAGCCCTGCCCTTCCTCGCCTTCGCGGCGAGCATGTGCTTCGTCCTCGTCACAATTATCGACCCGACCGCCGCCTTCGCGATTACCGCGGACGATAGCGATCGGGTAACGATCGCGCCGGTCGAAGACGGCGAGATCCAGACGGTCATGGTGGCGGATGGCGCGGCTCCCGTCGTCGCTCGCGACGGGTTCAGCGTCGTCAAGATCGTGGTGCCGCCGCCCGTCGTCGTCGCCAAGGTCGCGCGCCCCTCGAGCGGTGGCGCTCCCGCCGCAGGAACGCCGAATCCCGGCTCCGCCCAGGCGATCGCACACGAGATGGTGCTCGCCCGGGGGTGGGGCGAGTCGGAGTACAGCTGCCTCGTGTCGCTCTGGAAGAAGGAATCCTCCTGGAACGTCTACGCGAACAACAAGAGCAGCGGCGCGTACGGCATCCCTCAAGCGCTCCCCGGATCGAAGATGGCGTCGGCCGGCGCCGACTGGGCGACCAACCCCGCAACGCAGATCACGTGGGGTCTCGGCTACATCTCCGGTCGCTACGGCACGCCGTGCGGCGCGTGGGGAACCTCGCAGGCCAAGGGCTGGTACTGATCCTCGCGCATGGCGTTTGAAAACGGCCTCGTCTTCGGCGTCGTCGCCGTAATCACCATCGTCGCGGCGGGCTTCTTCAGCCGCAAGCTCGGCGTCGCCGCACCCCTCATCCTGATCCTGATCGGGTTTGGATTCAGTTACATCCCCGGCGCACCGACCGTCGTGCCGCACCAGATCGTGCTGCTGGGACTCCTGCCGCCGATCCTCTACGCAGCGGCGATCAACGTGCCCGTCGTCGACCTGCGGCGCAACTTCGCTACCATCTCGGCGCTCAGCGTCGGCCTCGTGCTCGTGACCGCCTTCGGCACAGGGCTCATCCTGTACGCTATTTTCCCTCACTTGTCGCTGGCTGGCGGTATTGCGCTCGGTGCGGTCATCAGCCCCACGGATGCTGTCGCCGCCACCGCCCTCGGCAAGAAGCTCGGGCTCCCGCCGCGTCTCGTGACGATTCTCGAGGGGGAGAGCCTCGTCAACGACGCGACCGCCCTCGTGCTGCTCCGTTCCGCCATCCTGGCCATCAGCGGTGCGGTGACGTTCTGGGGAGCCATCGGCGACTTCGTCTTCGCGGCTTCGGCCGCCGTCGCCATCGGGCTCGCCGTCGGCTATGTCACGGTGTGGGTGCGTTCAAAGTTGCGCGACCCCGTGCTCGACACCGCGATCTCGCTCGCGGTGCCGTTCATCGCCTTCATCCCGGCGGAGGGGGTGGGCGCGAGCGGCGTGCTCGCGGTCGTCGCCGCGGGGCTCTACTCGGGTCACAACAGCGCCAAGCGCTTCTCCGCGCAGGCGCGCATCGCCGAGCGCCTCAACTGGCGCACGGTGCAGTTCATGCTCGAGAACGGCGTCTTCCTGCTCATGGGCATCGAGATCAGCTCGCTCATCGCCGACGTGCTTGAGATGGACCTCAGCGTGAACCGCGCTGTGGGCTACGGGCTGCTCATGGTCATCTCGATCATCGTCATCCGGTTCCTGTTCATCGGTCCGCTGCTGCTCGTGCTGCGGCGCTCGGGTCGCAACGCCGAGCGCCGGCAGTCCCGCTTCCGGGCGATGCTGGTGCGGATGCGGGAGCGCGCCGGCTCAGACGAGAGCGCGCGCCGTCGCACCAAGCGCGCCGAGCGCATCCAGCAGCGCATGGAGGGCGACCTCAAACAACTGCGTGCGGAGGGTCTCGGATGGCGCGGCGGCGTCGTGCTCAGCTGGTCGGGCATGCGCGGGGTGGTCACGCTCGCCGCGGCGCAGTCGTTGCCGGAAGACATCCCGTATCGCTCGCAACTGGTGCTTATCGCGTTCACCGTCGCCGTCGTGACGCTGCTCGTGCAGGGCAGCACCCTCCCGTGGCTCATCAGGGTGAGCGGCATCCGGGGTTCTGATCGAGCGGCCGACCGCAGGGAGCTCGCCGAGCTCCTCGACGAGATGGGGGTGGCGGGGCTCGCCGTGCTCGACGACCCGGAGCTCACCCTCCCCGACGGCGGCTCGATCGACGAGGCGGTGATCGACCGGGTGCGCAACGACACGCTCTTGAGCGCCGAGTCGGCGTGGGAGCGCGCCAAGTTCGGGGGCGGGGAGCGCGGTCTCGCCAAGTCGCCGCACCAGCAGTACCGGTCGCTGCGGTACGAGGTGCTGCAGGCGGAGCGCGAGGCGCTGCTCGACGCCCGATCGTCGGGCAGCTACCCGTCGCGCATCCTCGGTCGCGCGCAGGCGATGCTCGACCTCGAGCAGACCCGCCTCGAACAGATCGACAATCCGAGCGGCAGCTAGTGTGGAGACATGCCTCGTTCCAATCGTCCCCGCGGCCAGCGCCGGGATGACGACGGGGAAGTCGACCTCAACCGCGTGCTCGCCGGTCGTCGCCGCACCGTCGCCAAGCGCGACGGGGAGTGGAACGTGCAGCCCATCGCCGCAGCGTCGGCGACGAAGCACTACATCTGCCCCGCCTGCGGGCTCGACATCGGTCCGGGGGTCGCGCACACCGTTGCGTGGCGCGCCGACGGGCTGATGGGCGAGGCAGACGACTTGGCCGCGCGACGGCACTGGCACCTGCACTGCTGGAAGATCAAGCCCTAGGAGAACCGTGAGCACAGCAATCGAGATTCGCGGCGGGGTCGAGCTTCCGGCGAGGCGGGAAGACATCGAGCTCGTGACCGACGACGGGCTGACCCTCGTCGGCGAGCTCGCGCTTCCCCTCGACCGCGAGCCGGTCGCGACGATCGTCGCGCTGCATCCGTTGCCCACACACGGCGGCTTCATGGACTCCCACATCATCCGCAAGGCCGCCGGCCGACTCCCGGCCCTCGCCGACATCGCGGTGTTGCGGTTCAACTTCCGCGGCGTGACGTCGCCGCGAGGCACCTCCGACGGCGAGTTCGGCCACGGCGTCGATGAGCGTCTCGACTTCGCGGCGGCGATGGACCTCGTGGCCGAGCGCGGCCTCCCGCACCCCTGGGCGGTGGGCTGGTCGTTCGGCACCGAGGTCGCGCTCAAGTACGGGGTGCAGCATCCGCTCGACGGCGTCATCCTGTTGTCGCCGCCACTGCACCGCACCTCGGAGGAGGAGATCGAGGCGTGGTCGCACTCGGCCGCCACGGTCGTGGCGCTCATCCCCGAGTTCGACGACTACCTGCGCCCCGCCGAGGCGGCCGAGCGCTTCGCCGGCGCCCCGAACGTCGAGCTTGTGAACGTGGAGGGCGGCAAGCACTTGTGGGTGGGGGAGACGCAGACCTCGCGTGTTCTGACCGAGATCGTGGCCCGCATCAACCCGGGGGCCCTTCCGCTGCCGACAACCTGGACGGGCCAGGGCTAGCGCCCGGCCGCGCTGAGGTCTGACTCCGGTGCGCCCGTGCGAACAGCGGCGCGCGAGTCGGGACCCCGTGACGCTGAGCGGCGACAAGCCGCCCAACGCGGCCCCGCCAAGCCACCCGGGCGGCTACAGCGCGTTCTGCCTCGGGATGAACACTTCCTTGAGGATGAGTTGGATGGCGGCCGCGACGGGGATGGCGATGAGCGCTCCGAGGATGCCGAGCAGGGTTCCGCCGACGAGGGCCGCGATGACGACGACCACCCCCGGCACCTTGACGGCGCGTGCCATGATGCGCGGGCTGAGGATGTACGCCTCGAGCTGCATGTACACCGCGTAGTAGATGGCGACGACGATGACCTGCCATCCCGGGCCGTTGAAGAGCAACACACCGAGGGTGATGATGATCGAGGCGGACAGGGTTCCCACGAGCGGGATGATGGAGCCGAGGAACGCGATGAAGGCGAGCAGCGCGGAGTATTTCACGCTGAGCGCGGTGAGCACGATGAACGACAGGACGCCGTTCACGAGCGCGAGCGTGATCTGCCCCATGACGTACCGGCCGACCGACTCGCTGATCTCCTCGGCGAGACGGATGAAGTTGGCCCGCTTCGACGCCGGAACGAGCTGGTAGATGCCGCGCTTGAGGCTCCCGATGGAGGAGACGAAGTAGATCATCAGGATCATGATGATGATGACGCCGAACACTCCCGTCGCAATGCTGATGCCCGCCGCGAGCACCCCGCCGCCGATCGATCCGATGTTCGACGGGTCGGCCAGGAAGTCGCCGGCCTGGTCGAGCAGCGAGTTCACGCCGAGCCAGGGCAGGTTGCGGTTGACGTCGTCGATGAGCGAGTTGTCTTGCACCCCCGGGATGATCGTGTCGGTGATGAGCTGGGTGATGTTCTTCACCTGCTCGCTGATCACGGGAATCAACGCAAACACGAGGCCCGTGAACACGCCGAGCACGCCGATGAGCGTGATGAGGATGGCGATGGGGCGTTTGACCCTGTGCTTCTCGAGCCAGGTGACGAGCGGATCGAGCCCGAGTGCCAGGAAGACCGCCGCCCCGATGTAGGTCAGGATGGTCGCGAGGTCGCCCACCGCGCTGCCGATCACGATCGCGACCAACACCCCGAGCCCCGCGAGCAGTCCGAGGCGGAACGGGTTCTGTATCTTCACTTGTGCTCCTGGGTTGCTAGTCGCGGTCGGACGAGCTTACTGACTCCGCGTGCGACAGCATGCCGCGCAGGTTCTCGAAGTATCCTGCGACCGCCTCGCGCTCGATCCTGATCTTCTCGAGCCGGTCCTCCGCGTCGCTGACGAGTCGTTCGTTCTGCTTCTCCGCGTCGGCCACGATGGCCCTGGCACGGGCGTCTGCGTTGGCGAGCACCTCCGACGCCGTGGCATTGGCCTCGGCACGCAGAGCCGCCGCGTCGGCCCGCGACGAGTCGCGCACCTCCGCGGCCTCGGCACGAGCCTGGGCCGCGAGCCGGTTCGCCTCGTCGAGCTGCGCCTGCGCCTCGCTCAGGTACTTGCCCGTCTGGGCGGTGGCCTCCTGCTGCTTCGCGAGGAACTCCTTCTCGCCCTGGTCGCGGCGCGCCTTGAGCTCGACGTCCAGGTCGATGCGCGCCTGCTCGCTGTCGCGCGCAATGGCGGTGCGGGTCTCCTCCACGTCGTGGGCGAGTTGGGCTCGCGTGAGCCGCACGTCGTTGTCGAGCGTCTCCCGCTCTCGGTCCAGATCGCGCGCGAGGTCGGCTCGCTGCTGGTCGATGTCGCGCTCGAGTGCCGCCCGCGACTCCGCCGTCTCCGTGGCGAGCGCCGTCCTCGCGGCGGCCGTCTCGGCGTCGAGGGCGGCCTTCGCGGCCGCCGTGTCTCGCTCGAACGCCACGCGCGCCGCGGTGGTGTCCTTCTCGAGCGCCGCACGCGTCGTGCGGGTGTCGTTGTCGAGGGCGATACGGGCGGCGGATGTCTCCGCCTCGAGCGCCGCCCATGCGGCGGCGGTCTCGTTTTCGAGCGTGGTGCGCGCCGTGGCCGTGTCCGTCTCCAGGGCAGTGCGCGCGGTGCTGATGTCGTTGTCCAGTGCGGCGCGGGCCGTGGCGATCTCGGTGGCGAGTTCGGCGCGAGCGGTGACCGTCTCGTCTTCCACCTCGGCGCGCGCGGTGGCGATCTCGCTCGCGAGGGCGGCGCGGGCGGCCTTCGTCGCCGAGACGAGCGTGGCGTTCTTCGCCGTGAGCTCCGCCTCGAGTTGTGCCCTGGCCGTCGAGACCTCGATGGCGACCTCGGCGCGTGCCGTCGACACCTCGTTCTCGAGGGCCGCGAGTGTCGTCGTCACCTCGTTGTCGAGGGCGGCCTTCGCGGCGCTGACCTCGCTCTCGAGCTCCGTGCGGGTGGTCGCTACCTCGTTGTCGAGCGCGGCCTTCGTGGTGTTGACGTCGCTCTCGAGTGCGGCCCTCGCGGTCTTCACTTCGCTGTCGAGCTCGGAACGCGCCGTGATGAGCTCGCTCGCGAGCGAGGCCCGCGTGCCGACGACCTCCGCCTCGAGGGCCGCCTTCGTGGTGGCGACCTCGTTCTCGAGCTCGGCCATGGTCGTGGTGACCTCGGCCTCGAGCGCCGCCTTGGTGGTCGCTACCTCGTCTTCGAGCGCGGCCTTCGTCGTGGTGACCTCGTCGTCGAGCGCGGCCCGCACGGTCGCGACCTCGTTCTCGAGTTCGCTCCTCGTCGCGGTCACGTCGTTCTCGAGCTCGGCACGGACGACGGCGATCTCGCTGTCGAGCGCGGTGCGGCGCGCCACGATCTCGCTGTCGATGGCGGTCTGCTTGGTGACGACCTCCGCCTCGAGAGTCGCCCGGGTGGTGCTGACCTCCTTCTCCAGCGTCGCCTTCGTCGCCGAGACCTCGTTGGCGAGGGCCGCTCTCGTCGACGTCACCTCGTTCTCGAGCGCCGTCTCTATGCGGGCCTTCTCGTTCTGCAACGTCGACGTGGCCGTCGCGACCTCGTTCGCGAGCTCCGCGCGAGCGGACGCGATCTCGTTCTCGAGTTCGGCGCGCCCGGAGGTGAGGTCGTTGTCCAGCTGCGTGCGGGCGGTCGTGGTCTCGAGTTCGAGGTCGGTGCGGGCCGTCCTCACCTCCTGATCGAGCGATGCCCTGGCTGCGGTGGTCTCCGCCTCGAGCGCTTCGCGGGCGGCGCGGGTGTCGGCTTCCAGCTGCGCGCGGGCCGCCTCGGCCTCGGTGGCGAGGGCGGTGCGGGTGGCGTCGGTCTCGTTGGCCAGGTCTGCGCGGGTGCCCTCTGTCTCGTTGGCCAGCTGCGTGCGCGCGGTCTCGATGTCGCGGGCGAGGTCGGTGCGCCCCTGCTCCACGTCGCGGGCAAGGTCGCCGCGAAGTCGTGCGTTCTCGGTCTCGTACTCCGCTCGGCCGAGTTCGGTCTCGCGCGCCAGGAGCGCCGCCGCCTCCCGGGCGGCGAAGGCCTCCCGGCTGGCGACGGCCGTCAGCTCGGCGATCTCGCGTTCTCCGGCCGCACGGATGGCTGCGGCCTCCCGTTTGGTCGTCGCTCGCGTCTCCGCGGCCTCCGTCGCCACGGCACCACGGATGGACGCGGCCTCGCGCACGGCGTCATTCACGAGGGTGTCCGACTCCGCCTTGGCACGCGACAGCACGTGCTCCGCCTCGTTGCGGGAGGTCTCGAGGAGGTTGTTCGCCTGTGCCGTCGCTCGCGCGACGAGACTGTCTGCGGTCTCCTGCGCATCCGTCGACAGCTTCTGGATCTCGGCCTTGACCGAGCTCCGCAGCTTCTCCGCGTCGATGTCGGCCTGGCTGATGAGCCGCGTCGACTGTTCCTCGGCCACGCGGAGCGTGTTCTCGAGCTTCGTGCCGAGCCCGCTGTAGGTGGGCGTTCCCGTCTCGTCGAGTTCCGCCTGCAGGTCGTCGGCGACCGCGGCGAGCCGCTTGATCTCCTTCGTCGCCTCCGCGCGATCGGCGTTGGCCTTGATCAGCTCGCGCCGGAGTTCCTGGATCGCCTTGTCTACCGCTTCCTTGCGGTATCCACGCATCTCAGTACCGAAGTCTGTGTCGTCAGCAGCCATGGGTTGAGTTTAGTGGGCTGCCTGCGGGCCTCCCGCGCCGGTTCCGCGCGGAACGGAGCTCGCCTTGCCAGACAACTCACAGACCAGCGGTTAGGCCGCACGCACCCTCATCGGCTATTCTTGATCGTCTTTGCTGTTGCCATCCCGGACACCGGTTCCGGGAGACCCTCCTCTCGCCCCCTAGCGCGAGCCCCCATCGCGTGGGGAGAGGGTGCCACGATCTACACGTCGGGCCGGGCAACACGAAAGGAGTAATCCCGTGCGATTTGTACTCGCCATTGTCAGTTTTGTCGCCGCGGCCCTGCTCATCGGCCTCGGCATCGCCCAGCGAACGGTGTTCGCCGAGCCCGATACGGTCACCGCTGCCACGAACATCACCAGCAGCGCGCCCGTGACCGTGTTGAGCGGCTCGGCGTTGAACGCCTTCCCGCGCAACCAGAGCGTCGAGTTGAGCGGAGCGGACGAGAACTTCTCCGCCTACGGCCGCACGGACGACGTGGTCGCCTGGGTCGGTGACGCGAGCTATAACAATGTCACCTACGACGCCAAGACGCGCTCGCTCGTCAGCACCCTGGTGAAGGGCGACGCCGACGAGGTGCCCAGCCCCGTCGACTCCGACCTGTGGCTCGCGAGCTATGCCAACGAGGGCTCCTTCACGATCAACGTGCCGGAAGACATCTCGCTGCTCATCGTCACCGACGGCGTCAAGCCCGCGCCAGCCGACCTGAGCGTGACCTGGCCCGTCGACAACTCCACACCATGGGCGAACACGCTCGTCGTGGCCGGGGGAGTGCTGCTGCTCATCGGGCTCCTCCTTCTGCTCTGGGCGATCGCCCACATCCGCCGCTCGCGTGGGCCACGTCGCAAGTCGCCCCAGAAGATGCCGAAGCTGCCGCGCCAGCCGCGCATCAAGCAGATCACGTCGAAGCGGCGGGAGCTCGAGTCGAACGCGAAGGGTCGCCGCTCGGCGCGCATCGCCATCGTGCCCGCGGTGCTCGTGACCGCGCTCGCCCTCGGCGGCTGCAGCTCCGACGCCCTCACCGGCGGCACGCCAGCGACCGAGGCGTCTCCCTCGGCGACCGCGGCCGACGCCGTGGCAAAGGCCGCGCTCGAGGTGAACCCCGTCATCACCGAGCGCCAGGCCGAGCGCATCATCAAGAAGGTCTCGGAGGTGAGCGCGGCGGCGGACGCCGCCCTCGACCCCGAGCTGGCGAAGACTCGGCTGTCCGGGCCGGCGCTCGAACTGCGCGCCGCAAACTACGCGGCCCGCAAGGTCGACCCCGCGGTGCGACCCGTCGACGTGATACCCGCCGGACCTGTCACCCTCACCCTTCCCCAGCAGAGCGACAGCTGGCCGAGGGTCGCCTTCGCCGTCATCGACGACGCCACCAAGGATGCGGCGGGAAACAAGCTCGCACCCGTGTCGGTCATGCTCGTGCAGGCCGATCCGCGTTCGAACTACACGGCGCAATACGTGATGCGGCTGCAGCCGGGCGCGGTCGTGCCGCCGACGGCGCCGGCATCGATCGGCGCCAGCCGGCTGTTCGAAGACTCCAAGCTGCTGACGATCGCGCCCGACGTCATCGCCCCCGACTACGCCGACATTCTGATGAACGACACCGCGAGCCCCTCGAACGAGCTGTTCGAGGCGGAGGGCGACTCGGTGCGCGTCAACTACGGTGCGGCCGACAAAGCGGCCCGCAAGGCGCCCTTCGTCGGCACGTCGACCCTCGAGTTCAGCAACGCCCCCGCGAGTGGACCGGTCGTCGCACTGTCGACCATCGACTCCGGTGCGATCGTCACCGTGAACGTCAACGAGGTCGAGACCGTTCGCATCCTCCAGGCGGGAGCCGTCGCGAAGGCCACTCCCGAGGTGAAGGCGATCACCGGCAAGGCCGAGAGCACCAAGGGCCTGAGCGCCACCTACGGTTACCAGATGTTGTTCTTTGTCCCCTCGGTCGAAGAGGGTGGCAAAATCGTTCTCCTCGGCTACACCCGAGGCCTCGTCGCTGCATCGGAGCTCCCGTGACCAACCTTCCCCCCGTCCCCGCCGGCCTTCGTGGCGCGGTCGACCTCTCCTCGCTCGTGAACCCGGCGCCTCGCCGCGACGCGCCCCCGACGGCCCCGGGTTCCTCCCCGCTCGTCGTCGAGGCGACGGATGCGACGTTCTCCAGCATCCTCGAGCTGTCGAACTCCGTGCCGGTGCTCGTCGAGTTCTTCGGGCAGGGTGTCGCACCATCCCTCGAGTCTCTCGTCGCCGAATACGGCGGTCGGATGGTGCTCGCGACGATCGACGGAACGAAGAACCCGCAGCTCGTGCAGGCGTTCCAGGTCACGGAGGTGCCGACGGTCGCGGCGGTGATCGCCGGGCGGCCGCTGCAGCTGTTCGTCGGCATGCCGGCGCTCGAGGAGGTGCGCGCGGTGCTCGACCAGGTGCTCGAGGTGGCGGCGCAGCAGAACGTCACCGGCACGGTTCCCGTCTCGGCGGAAACCGAGGACGCGGAGCCGGTCGAGGAACCGCTGCCGCCCCACCACCAGGAGGCGTACGACGCCATCGCGGCGGGCGACTACGCCACCGCCATCGCGGAGTACCGGCTCGCGATCGCGCAGAACCCCCGCGATGCGCTCGCCGTTGCGGGGCTCGCCCAGGTCTCCCTGCTCTCGCGGCTCGACGGTCTCACCGCCGACGCCATCCGTTCGGCCGCGGCGGCCGCGCCGACGGACGTCGACGCCCAGCTCGCCGTCGCCGACCTCGACATCTCCGGCGGTCACGCCGACGACGCGTTCGCGCGGTTGCTCGACCTGTTCCCGACCCTCGACGCCGAGGGCAAGAACACCGTGCGCACTCGCCTGCTCGAGCACTTCGAGGTCGTCGGGGTGGACGACCCGCGCGTCGTCGCGGCTCGCCGTCGCCTCACGGCGCTGCTCTACTAGC
>JAODMO010000019.1 GCA_025464995.1 Microbacteriaceae bacterium | reverse complement strand
GCCCGCGATGTTGGTCAGCACATTGAGGCGGCCACGGTGAGCCATGCCGATGGCAACCTCTTCAAGGCCCTGCTCGGCGGCACCCTGCAAGATGCGATCCAGTAACGCGATCGTCGACTCGCTGCCTTCCAGGCTGAAACGTTTCTGGCCGACGTACTTGGTCTGCAGGAACGTCTCGAACGCTTCCGCCTCGTTCAACTTGGCGAGGATACGCATTTGCTCGTCATGCGTGGGCTTGGTGTACGGACGCTCAACCCGAGCCTGCAACCAATTCCGCTCGTCCGGGTCTTGGATGTGCATGTACTCCAGGCCGACCGTTCGGCAGAACGCGTCGCGCAGCATGCCCAGGATGTCGCGCAGCAGTGCAGATCGTGTACCACCGAAACCTCCGGTGACGAACTCCCGGTCCAGATCCCAGAACGTCAATCCGTGGCTGGCAATGTCAAGGTCGGGGTGTGAACGCTGCACGTACTCCAGCGGGTCGACGTCGGCCATGAGATGTCCGCGAACGCGGAATGAGTTGATCAAAGCCTGCACGCGAGCAGTCTTGTCGACGTCGTTTGCCGGGTCTACGTGGATGTCCGATGCCCAGCGGATGGGCTCGTAGGGAATGCGAAGGTCGGCGAAGATTCCTTCGTAGAACCCCCGTTGTCCGAGGAGCAGCTCGTGGACCTTCTTCAGGTACTCCCCGGATCCGGCGCCCTGGATCACGCGGTGGTCGTACGTGGACGTCAAGGTGATCGTCTTGCCGATGCCGAGATCAGATTGCGTCGTGGGAGACATGCCCTGAAACTCTGCCGGATACTCGAGTGCTCCGGCTCCGATGATGCAGCCGGCACCCTTCATCAGGCGCGGTACCGAGTGCACGGTTCCGATGCCGCCCGGGTTGGTCAGCGAGATTGTGTTTCCCTGGAAATCACCGGCGGTGAGCTTGTTGGTGCGAGCGCGCTTGACGACGTCCTCGTACGCGGTCAAAAACTCGCCGAATCCCATGGTGTCTGCACGCTTGATGCCGGGAACCAGCAGCGCGCGAGTCCCATCCGGCTTCGGCATGTCGATGGCGATGCCGAGATTGACATGCGGGGGAGCGACAAGGGAAGGTTTACCGTTTACCTCGTCGTAGTAGACGTTCTGGCTCGGGAATTCTTTGAGCGCTTGCACCATCGCCCAGGCGATGAGGTGTGTGAAGGAGATTTTCCCCCCGCGCGCACGCTTCATGTGGTTGTTGATGACGATGCGGTTGTCGATCATCAGCTTCGCCGGGATGGTGCGCACACTCGTGGCCGTCGGGACGGTGAGGCTCGCGTCCATGTTGGCGGCGAGGGCCTTCGACGCGCCCTTGAGCACGGCAGAGACGTTGGCGTCGCGGGAGGGGGCGGCATCCGGGGCGGAGGCGACCGGTGTCGAGCTCGTGGACGGCGCCTGCGCGGGGATGGGCTGAGGCTTCGCCTCGATCGACGTGGTGCGAGCCGCGACCTGCTGGTTGGCGGTGGCGACAGCCGGGGCCGGGGGAGCGTCGGAGGGCGCCGTCTCCGGCGCGACCATCTCCTCGGGGATCTGCGCCTGTCCGCCGTCGAGCGAGCTGGCGGCGGGAGCCGAGGGGGCGGGGGCAACGGCATCGACGACTGCGGCGTCGGCGGCGTCTGCCGCCTGGGCACGTGCCGACTCGGCGGGTGGGACGGTGATTGAGCCGGTGGGAGTCGGATCGGTGTGGGTCGTGTCGCCGGGCGCGTCGGCCGCTGCATCCGAGGGCTTATAACTCTCCAGGATGGGCCACCACGATTCATCGACCGAGTTGCGATCGACCACGTACCGTTCGTACATCTCGTCTACGAGCCATTCGTTGGCCCCGAACTCGCTGGAAGATCCGTCTTCCGCTGCCAGTCCGGTCACTTGGCTAGACACAGCCGACCGCCCACTCTCAGTTCACTCAGGTTTCGATTCACGGTGGGTTCGGCCGCCTCTGGCCGACCCAACGACCAGCGTAATAGCATTCTTAATCGCGTGCGGAGGACTCGAGGGTCTAACGTGAAATTTATGGAGTTCTACGAGACTGCACCGACGCACGACCTCACCTATTCCGACGTCTTCCTCGTTCCGCGGGGTTCCAACGTCACGAGCAGGTTGGATGTCTCGCTCGCGCCGGGTGATGGCACCGCCGCCACCGTCCCGGTCGTCTCGGCGAATATGAACTCCGTCACCGGCCCGCGTCTCGCCGCCACCCTCGCGCGCCGAGGCGGTCTCGGCATCCTCCCGCAGGACATGCACCTGCAGGAGCTGGACGCCGCGATCCGGTGGGTGAAGGCGCAGCCGGTGGCGTGGGACAGCCCATTCGAGCTCACCGCCGGCGACACTGTCGCCACCGCTCTCACCCTGGTGCCGCCCGTAGCGGGCCAGGGCATCCTCGTGCGCGGCGACAGGGGCGCGCTGCTCGGCTGTGTGCCCGCGGCGCGGCTCGCGACGGCGCTCCCCGACGCGCGACTCGGAGACCTGGTCCACGGCTCCCTCGCATCGATCGACGCCGACGATATCGAGAGCCCGCGGGCCGCCTTCGACCTCATGGTCGCCGCAGACCTCGACTTCGCACCGGTGCTGCACCACGGCGCGGTCGTCGGCACTCTGAGCCGCACGAGCGCCCTCCGTTCGACGCTCTACCAGCCCGCGGTCGACGCCTCCGGGCGTCTCGTCGTGGGCGCCGCCATCGGCATCAACGGCGACGTCGCAGGCAAGGCGAAGGCACTCGTCGCGGCCGGCGTCGACGTGCTCGTGATCGACACGGCACACGGTCACCAGCGCGGAATGATCAAGGCGATCACGACAGTCGCCGGGCTCGAGCTCGGCGTGCCGATCGTGGCGGGCAACGTCGTGACTCGGGAGGGCGTGCGCGACCTGGTCAAGGCCGGCGCCACGATCATCAAGGTCGGGGTCGGGCCGGGCGCCATGTGCACCACGCGGATGATGACGGCCGTCGGCCGGCCGCAGTTCTCCGCGGTACTGGAGGCGGCGGAGGCCGCACGAGGGCTCGGCGCACACGTCTGGGCCGATGGGGGCGTGCGCTACCCGCGCGACGTCGCACTCGCGCTTGCTGCCGGCGCAGCATCCGTCATGGTGGGCTCGTGGTTCGCGGGAACGATCGAGTCTCCGGGCACCCTCGCCTCCGACGAGTCGGGCAACCTCTACAAGGAGAGTTGGGGGATGGCATCGACGCGGGCAGTGCGGGAGCGCTTCGAACGGCTCGACGCCTACGAACTCGCCCGCCGCACCCTCTTCGCGGAGGGCATCTCGAGCTCGCGCATCTACCTCGACCCGCTGCGCCCGTCGCTCGAAGACCTGCTCGACATGATCACGTCGGGGGTGCGCAGTTCGCTCACGTACGCGGGAGCGACGTCGCTCGCGACCTTCCACGAACGCGCGCTCGTCGGGGTGCAGTCGGCCGCCGGCTACGAGGAGGGCAAGGCGCTTCCCGTCGGCTGGTAGAGACCCGTCAAAGCCGCGGAGAGGGCGCGCATCAGGAAGCGACACGCGCGGGGACCCCGATATACTCGATCAGATAATGGACGACCCCCCTTCACCCACGCCCGAGCCCGCATCCGCAACACTCACAGCGTCAGTTCTCGCACCGGGACTCCATGTCTGAGTGGCTGCTCCTGGGCCTGGGGCTCATCCTGACGGTCGGAACCGGCTTCTTCGTCGCCTCCGAGTTCTCCCTCGTCAACCTCGACCGCTCCGACCTCGAGGTGCGCCAGTCGAACGGCGAACGCGGCCTCGGCATGTCGATCAGCGCACTCAAGCGCACGTCGACCCATCTCTCCAGCGCGCAGCTCGGGATCACGCTCACCACGCTGCTCACCGGGTACACGATGGAGCCTGCGATCAGCATCCTGCTCGAACCCCTCATCACCGCCGTCGGCATCCCGGAGAGCGCAGCCGAGGTGACGGGCTCGATCGTGGCCGTCGCCGTCGCGACGCTGCTCTCGATGATCATCGGCGAGCTCGTGCCGAAGAATTTCGCACTCGCGTTGCCGTTGCAGACCGCGAAGCTCGTCATCCCGTTCCAGATCGGGTTCACCGCGGTGTTCAAGCCCGCCGTCACCCTGCTGAACAACACGGCCAACGCCGTCATCCGCTCGTTCGGTATCGAGCCGAAGGAAGAGCTGTCGGGCGCGCGCACCGCGGAGGAGCTCTCGTCGCTCGTGCGTCGCTCGGCGCGCGAGGGCAGCCTCGAGACCGACACGGCGACTCTCCTCGCCCGCACCCTCGCCTTCTCCGACCTCATCGCGCAAGACGTGATGACACCGCGGCCGCGCGTGAAGAGCGTCGACCGCACCGACAGCGCGTTCGACGTGATCGAGCTCGCCCGCACCACGGGGCTCTCGCGCTTCCCGGTGATCGACGACAGCATCGACGACGTCGTGGGCATCGTGCACATCAAACAGGCCGTCGCCGTGCCGAGGGAGAAGCGGGCGGATGTCCCGGTCTCCGCCCTGCAGTCGGAGCCGTTGCGCGTTCCCGAGACGATGAAGCTCGACTCGCTGCTCGCAGAACTGCGCGGCCGCGGGTACCAGATGGCCGTCGTGCTCGACGAGTACGGCGGAACGGCCGGCGTGGCCACCCTTGAAGACCTCGTGGAGGAGCTCGTCGGCGAGGTGTCCGACGAACACGACCGCACGAAGGCCGACGTGGTGCGATCGCGCGACTGGTTCACCTTCCCCGGCATCCTGAGACCGGACGAGCTGCTCGAGCGCACGGGTGTCTCCGTGCCCGAAGAGGGTCCGTTCGAGACCGTCGCCGGCTGGCTCATGAGCGAGCTCGACCGACTGCCCGTCGTGGGCGACACCGTCAGGCAAGACGGCGGCACGTTCCGCATCGAGCGGATGGACGGGCGGCGCGTCGACCGTGTGCGCTACACGCCAACCCCCGAACCGACGATAGAGCCGAGCGAGGTGAAGGCACGATGAGCGAATCACTCCCCGGCATCCTGTGGCTCGTCGTGCTGCTGCTCGTCAACGCCTTCTTCGTCGGCGCCGAGTTCGCGGTCATCTCCGCCCGCCGCTCGCAGATCGAGCCCAAGGCCGAGGCGGGCTCCCGCGCCGCGCGCACCACCCTGTGGGCGATGGAACACGCGACACTCATGCTGGCGGTGAGCCAGCTCGGCATCACGGTGTGCTCGCTGCTGATCCTCAACGTCTCGGAACCCGCCATCCACCACCTGCTCGAGGTGCCGCTGGCCTGGACCGGGCTGCCCGAAGAGCTCAGCGGCGTGCTCGCGTTCGCGATCACGCTGTTGATCGTCTCCTTCCTGCACGTCGTGATCGGCGAGATGGTTCCGAAGAACATCGCGTTCTCGGTGCCCGACCGGGCGGCGCTGCTGCTCGCGCCGCCGCTCGTCTTCATCGGCAACGTCTTCAAGCCCGTGATCGTCGCGCTCAACGCCTCGGCGAACGGTGTGGTGCGGCTGTTCGGCGTCACGCCGAAGTCGGAGGCGACGAGTGTGTTCACGCTCGGCGAGGTGGCCAACATCGTGGCGCAGTCGACGAAGGAGGGGGTGCTCACCGACTCCACCGGCGCGCTGCTCGCCGCCTTCGAATTCACGGAGAAGAAGGTGCAGGATGTCGCCATCGGGCTCGACGACCTCGTCACCCTCCCTGAGGACGCGTCGCCCGCCGACGTCGAGCGGGCCGTCGCGCAGCGCGGGTTCTCGCGCTACATCCTCGTCAACGACGATGGCGAGCCGACCGGGTACCTGCACCTCAAGGACGTCATCGACCTCGACGAAGACGAGTTCACCGAGCCCGTTCCACCGAAGCGGATCCGCCAGCTGATCTCGATCTTCCGCAGCACCGACCTCGAGGACGCGCTCGCGACCATGCGCCGCTCCGGCACGCACGTCGCGCGGGCGTTCGACGAGAACGGCGCCACGCGCGGCGTGCTCTTCCTCGAAGACATCATCGAGGAGCTCGTCGGCGAGGTGCAGGACGCGACGCGGCGCAACTAGGCGGTGGCCGCGCCACTCGTTCGGAATCATGAACGGTGTCGCGCGGGTCGGCAGCGTAGCGCCGCTGGTTCTGCCCGAGTCGTGAGCGCGGGGATGGTAGCGGGTGGCTCGCCCCGGAGGGCGCGCCACCCGACTAGCGGGCCGCCTACCTCCAGCGGGCGCGCGTGTACGCGGCGGGCCAGTAGTCCACGTCGACGCCGAGCTCGTGTGCGGCACGCAGCGGGAAGTGCGGGTCGCGCATCATCTCGCGGCCGAGCATCACGGCGTCGGCCTGTCCGCTCGCGACGATCTCCTCGGCCTGCGCCGCCTCGGTGATGAGGCCGACGGCGTTGACGGGCACTCCCGCGGTCGTTCCCACGAAGTCGGCGAAGGGCACCTGATAGCCGGGGCCGAGCGGGATGGTGACGCCGGCGATGTTGCCGCCGGTCGAGATGTCGAAGAAGTCGGCGCCGGCCTGCTGGGCCCACGCGGCGACCGTCGCGGTGTCCTCCTGGTTCCAGCCGCCCTCGGCGTAGTCGGTCGCCGAGAAGCGCACGAACACCGGAACCTCGTCGCCGACCGCGGCGCGCACGGCACGCACGATCTCGAGCACGAAGCGAGCGCGGTTCTCGAGGCTGCCGCCGTATTCGTCGGTGCGCAGGTTGGAGAGCGGGGAGAGGAACTGGTGGGCGAGGTAGCCGTGTGCGGCGTGCACCTCGACGAGGTCGAAGCCCGCCGCGATCGATCGCTCGGCGGCGGCGGCGAACTCCGCGACGACATCGGCGATATCCTCGACGCTGAGCGACCGCGGGGTGGCGTAGCCGTCGAACGCGACGGGCGAAGGTGCCACCGTCGGCCAACCGCCGTCTTCCGCGGAGACCGTGCCGTGCTTCTCCGGATCCCAACCGCGGTGGGTCGACGCCTTGCGTCCGGCATGGGCGAGCTGGATGCCGGCGACGGCACCCCGATCGTGCAGGAAGTCGGTGATGCGACGCCACGCGGCGACCTGTTCGTCGTTCCAGATGCCGGTGTCGTTGGGCGAGATGCGCCCGATCGGGGCGACCGCCGTCGCCTCGGTCATGACGAGCCCCGCGCCGCCCATCGCGAATGCGCCCAGGTGGACGAGGTGCCAGTCGGTGGGCACGCCGTCGCGCTTCTCGACGGAGTACTGGCACAGCGCCGGCACCCAGAGTCGGTTGCGGAACGTCGTGGAGCGGATGCTCAGCGGGGTGAAGAGGGCAGACTGGGTCACAGAACTCCTAGTGTGTGTTGGCCCGCTCAGCGGGGCTGGGCGAGCGAGGTGAGGAACGAGCGAAGACCGTCGACGCCGACGAAGTGGTGCACGGTCGCGCCGAGGGCGGCCGCGGCATCCGTGTTGGCCTTCTTATTGTCAATGAAGACCATTTCGGCGGGGGATATTCCCAGGGCCTCGGTGACCTCGAGGTAGATCGACGGATCGGGCTTGAGGTCGTCCATCTCCGCGCTGACGAACACGCGCTCGAAATACTGGCCCATCGGTGAGAACCGCAACGGCGAGGCGAAGTCTAAGCCGGCGTTGGAGAGCACGGCCAACCGGGTGCCGCCCGCGTGCAGCTCGGCGATGAGCTCGATGGTCTCCGGCTCGACACTGATCCAGCTGGTGAAGTCGGCCGCCCAGAGGCGTTGCACGGTGGATGGCGCCCAACCTGCGCCGGTGTCGCCCGCGATGAGCCCCCAGTACTCCGGCACGCTGATGGTGCCGCGGTCGAGGGCGTCGCGGTGTCGCCAGTAGCTGGCCCAGAACGGGTCGGCGTCGACGGCGGCGATGGCGAGGATGTCGGCGCGCGCCGCGTCGCTCGGTGTGACGGAGATGACCTCGCCGTAGTCGAACACCACCACACGGTCGCCGATACGCAAAGTCATCGTTCCAAACTAGCCTGAGGCACATGACCGACTTCACAGCATGGGGTGCCGCAGACTCCGCCCACCAGATCGCAGTGCCACGCAAGAGCGACGACAAGTATTCGCGGGGGGTGCTCGGCGTCATCACCGGGAGCGACCGCTACCCGGGAGCCGCGGTTCTCGGGGTGGAGGCCGCTGTGCGCACGGGCGTCGGGATGGTGCGCTACCTGGGCGGCGAACGGGTGTCGACGCTCGTGCTGCAGCGCCGACCGGAGGCCGTCGTCGGCGAGGGCAGGGTGCAGGGGTGGCTCATCGGCTCGGGGATGGACCACCAGGAGAGAGACGAACAGACCGCGGCCTTCGCCACCGTCGCCATGGCGCAGGCGCTGCCCACCGTGCTCGACGGGGGAGCCCTCGACCTGCATGAGGCCGCCGAGGGGCCCGTCGTGATCACACCGCACTTCGGCGAACTGGGCAGGGTGCTCGGCGTCGACCGCGAGCGGATCGCGGCCGATCCCGCGATCTGGGCCACCACGGCCTCGACCGAACTCGGCGTCACGGTGCTGCTCAAGGGTCACAGCACCTTCGTGAGCGGCGGCGGCCTCTCGCTCGTCACGACCGGAGCCCCCACGTGGCTTGCGACGGCGGGCGCGGGCGACGCCCTCGGCGGCATCCTCGGTGCCCTCCTCGCCACGCACTCCGAGACGATCGCCGCCGACCCCGCCGCCCTTGCGCGACTCGCGGCGACGGCATCCGTCGTCCACGGGCTGGCCGCCCTCCGCGCCAGCCGCGGCGGCCCGCTCACGGTGCTCGATCTCACCCACGAGGTTCCCGGCGTGATCGCCGGGCTGCTCTCCCAGGGCTGACCGTCACGCGACACCCCCGGGATACGCTTGGCAGCATGACCGACGTGGCCGATTCACCGCGGCCGCAGCCCGGGGTCGTCGCCTCCGTCGTGCGCGGCCGCGTGACGCTGTGGACCGCCTTCGTCGCGGTGCACTTCTGGCTCGGCATGCTCGCGCTCTACGGCCCGGGGCAGCCGCTCGGCGACGTGACGCTCGTGTACAAGACCTGGACCGAGCAGGCGGTGCTGCGGGACTACTGGGTCGGCGTGCACGGGCCGTGGGTGTATCCCGTGGTCGCCATCGTGCCCATGCTCGCGTCGTTCGCGCTCGGCCCGGCACTGTATGCCAGCTCGTGGCTCAGCATCGTGATGCTGCTCGACGCCGTCGGCTTCGCCACGATCGTCGGATGGTTCACCTCGAGGGATCGCGCGGGGGTGGCCTGGTGGTGGCTGGCCTTCCTCCTGCTTCTCGGCCCGGTCTCCGTCGGACGCATCGACTCGATCACCGTGCCGCTCGCGATCGTCGGGGTGCTGCTGCTCGCGACGAGGCCGGTCGCCGCCGCCGTCGTGCTCTCCACGGCCACGTGGATCAAAGTGTGGCCGGCGGCACTGCTCGCCGCGGTGGTCGTGACGCACCGCGGACGCCGGGAGATCGTTCTCGCCGCGGCCGCGACGAGCTCCGTCATCGTCGCGAGCGCACTCGCCCTCGGGAGCGGCGCCAACGTCTTCAGCTTCGTCACCGAGCAGACGGGCAGGGGGCTGCAGGTCGAGGCGCCCGTGTCCACCGTCTGGTTGTGGCGGGCGTTCGCCGGGGAGCCGGGGACGTACATCTACTACGATCCCGACATCCTGACGTACCAGGTGCGGGGGGCGGGGGTGGATGTCGCGGCCGCCGTCATGACCCCGGTGCTGGCGATCGCCGCACTCGCGGTCGTCGGGTTGGGCGTCTGGGCGACGGCGCGCGGCGCCCGCTCGACGGAGCTGCTGCCGCCGCTCGCCGTCGCCCTCGTGACGACCCTCATCGCCGTCAACAAGGTCGGATCGCCCCAGTTCGCGATGTGGCTCGCCGTTCCGGTGGTGCTCGGTCTCGCCTCCAGCGCCGCCGACCGCGCGCGGCGCTTCGCCCTGCCCGCCGTGCTCGTCCTGGTGCTGGCCGCCCTGACGCAGGCCATCTATCCCTACCTGTACGACGAGCTGCTGGCTCTCAACCCGGTGCTGCTCGTGGTGATCAGTCTGCGCAACTCGCTGCTCTTCGTGCTGCTCGGCTGGGGAGTGTACTCGGTCGTCGTGGTCGGGCGCTCGACGACCTCGACGGGGGATAATGGACGGGTCCGCGACCCCGTTCCCGCGGAGGCACGGTCGAGCAGCCCCTCCCAGCGTGGCGGGGCGCCCTCCTCCCGACACGCAAAGGACTAGCCATGCTCGTCGCATTCTCCGTCTCACCCGTCGGCAACAGCGGAGACGACGGCTCGGTACACGAGGCCGTCGCCGCTGCCGTGCGCGTGGTGCGCGCCTCGGGACTCCCCAACCAGACCGACGCGATGTTCACGACCATCGAGGGTGACTGGGACGAGGTCTTCGCCGTCGTCAAGAGCGCGACGGAGGCGGTCGCGGCGTTCGGCCCGCGGGTCTCGCTCGTGCTCAAGGCCGACATACGTCCCGGGCACACCGGCGAGCTCGCCGGCAAGGTGGAGCGTGTCGAGCGCGCCATAGCCGCCCAGACTGACGCGGAGTGAGGGGCCTCACCCCGCCGCGCGTCCGGCTCGCCCTCTTCGCCCTCGCCCTCGGGGGCTTCGGCATCGGCACGACCGAGTTCGTCGCCATGGGTCTCATCGAGAACCTCGCCGCCGACCTCCTCCCCGGCCTGTACGCGAGCGACCAGAACCGGGCGATCGCCCAGGCCGGATGGCTCATCACGGCCTACGCGCTCGGTGTGGTCGTCGGCGCTCCGACGATCGCAGCGCTCGCCGCCCGTTTTCCGCGGAAACAGCTGCTGCTCTGGCTGCTCGTCGCCTTCACCCTGGCCACGGTGGCATCCGCCCTGCTGCCGACGTTCGGGCTCGTGCTCGCCGCCCGGTTCGTCGCGGGGCTGCCGCACGGCGCCTACTTCGGCATCGCGACGCTCGTCGCCGCCTCGCTCATGGGCGAGGGCAAGCGTGGCCGCGGAGTCGCCATCGTGCTCTCGGGACTCACCATCGCCAACGTCATCGGCGTCCCGCTCATCACCCTCCTCGGACAGCAGGCGGGATGGCGCATCGCCTACCTCGCCGTCGCCTCGATCTTCGCGCTGACCTTCGTCGCGGTCGCGCTCGCCGTGCCCTTCCAGGAGGGCGACCGTGCCGCGACCCTGTCGCGCGAGCTGCGGGCGTTCCGCCGCCCCCAGGTGTGGCTCGCGCTGCTCACCGGGGCCATCGGCTTCGGCGGCTTTTTCGCGGTCTACAGCTACGTCGGCCCCGTGGTGACGCGCGTCACGGGCATGGGCGACGCGTTCATCCCCGTCGCCCTCGTCGTCATCGGCATCGGCATGACGATCGGCAACCTCGCCGGCGGCCGCGCCGCGGACCACAGCGTCATGGGCACGATCTTCGTGTGCTTCGCGCTCTTCGTCGCCTCGCTCGCGAGCTTCGCCCTGACCGCGCACACCGTGCCCGGGCTGCTCATCTCGCTCTTCCTCGTCGGCGGCGCGGCCTCCGCGCTGTCGCCCGCCGTTCAGTCGAGGCTCATGGATGTCGCGGGCGACAGCCAGACGCTCGCCGCCGCCGCGAACCACGCCGCGCTCAACCTCGGCAACAGCCTCGGCGCCTATCTCGGTGGGGTGACCATCGCGGCCGGTCTCGGCTACCTGTCGCCGACGGTCGTCGGCCTGCTGCTGTGCATCCCCGGGGTCGCGCTCGCCGTGGTGAGCGTGGTGCTGCAGAACAAGCGCCCGCTCAGCGTCTGAGCGGTCACGGCGGGCCGCCTAGAGTGCGCGCGGGAGGTCGGACTCGATGAGGATGCCGTCTTCGATCGCGCGCTTGCGCAGCGCGACCTTCGTGCCGACATCGAACCCGGCCACGCGGTACTTCTCGCGGATGCGCTTGAGGTACGACTTCGCGGTCTCCTCGGAGATGCTGAGCTGGAAGGCGACCGCCTTGACCGGCTCGCCGCCGCCGTAGAGCGCCATGACGCGGCGTTCCTGGGCGCTGAGCTTGGGGGAGCCGCCGACCTCGCCGGCGTTGAGGGCGAGGTCGAGCTCGGCCGAGACGAACGATTCGCCGATCGACGCCGCGCGCAACGCCTCGATGATCATGCTCGCGTCCTCGCTTTTGACGAGGTAGCCGAGCGCACCGGCCGCGAGAGCCTCGCGTACGACGTTGGGCTCGGAGTAGGTGCTCATCAGCACGACCTTGACGGCCATGGTCTTGAGTGTCGAGATCTTCAGCGAGATCGGGATGTTGTCTTTGAGGTCGAGGTCGAGCAGCACGACATCCACGGGGAACGCGGAGTGCGTGAGCAGCTCGGGCCAGCTGGCGACGGCGGCGACCATGTCGATGTCCTGGGCGCTGCGGATCCACTCGGTGAGCGCCCCGAGGAGCATCCGATGGTCGTCTACGATTGCGACGCGGATACGGCTTTCTGGGTCGGTCACTGTGAATCCATATCTTTTCGGTGGTCGTGATCTTCTCGGGGGTCGTGCTCGGTGGCGCGCATCTACAGGTCGGCCGGGTTGTCCACGAAACACTCGATCTCGACCCGGAGGCTCGCATTCTGGCTTGAGTCACTGTAGCGGCCCACCCGCCGGATGGCGTTCCACGTCGACGGGTCGACACGGTTTCGCGGCACACCGGTCGTCGTGATGACGATGGGTACGCGGAGTTTGCGACCCTGCACGGACGGGGTGGAGGCGACGATGGGGCCGACGTTGACCTGCACGGTACGCACGGTCGTCTTCTTCGCGTGGTCGTTGACGAGCAGCCACACGGCTGCGAGCAGGCCGTCGCGCTGGTTGGCGTCGAGCAGCCCTGCGAGGCTGGCCTTGTCGGTGAGGGTGACCGACCTGCCGAGGAGCTCGGACTCGGTGATCGCGTGGTACAGCCAGGTCTCCCGCCTGCCCTCGATGAGGTGCAGGCGCAGTTCCGTGGCGAGGGATGCGGCGACCGACGCCGTCTTCGGCCGGAGCGGGAGGGCGATCCGGCCCGTCGCGACGGAGTCGAGCAGTTCCTCGGCCGCGAGGTCCAGCCTCGCCAGCTCCTCGGATGCCAGCATCCCGACCGCGAAGCGCGGGGCGGACACGGTGCTCTGCACGAGCACGCGGTCGAGTTCGACCTGCACCATGCTGCGGAAGCCGCGCACGATGACGACGCCGATGATCACGGGCAGCGCCGCGAAGGCGAGAGCGGTGATCTGGCCGGCGATCGCGGCCGGCCGAAGCTCGGTGTTGACGATCTCGACGGTGAGCAGGGCGAGCCCGATCGCAGCTATCGCGACGAGGATCTCCATGGGCCGCCGGAGCGTGATCACGAGCAGGAGCGCTGTGGCGGCGGTGAGCGATGCGGTCGCGTATCGGCCGAAGTCGTGCAGGTCCCACACGGCGACGACGTCGAGCACGATGACGAGCGCGAGCAGCCCGAGGAAGGTGGAGAACATCCAGTCGGGCAGGCGGTCGCCGACGACGCTCGCGGTCACGAACGCCGTGACGAGCACCAGGATGAGCAGCGCCCAGGCACCGAGCGCGGGGAGGGGATTCGAGTAGTCCGGCCAGTGTGAGACGAAGAGGCTGAAGCCGTAGATGGCGCTGATGCCGCACACGATCGACGCCCCCATGCCGATGAAGGCGGTGCCGAGGCTCGCACGGTGCGGGCTCTCCGGTCGGACGAGCCGACGCGCGCCGCCGACGAAGCCGCGGCTCGCGCGCACCTCGGCGAGGAGGCCGAGCGTGTGTTCCGTCGCGGGGGGAAGAGTCATCGCGGAACCTCCAACACGACCGTGGTGCCCGAGCCCGGTTCGGAGAAGAGGCGCGCGCGACCGCCGACCTCCTTGAGGCGGCCGACGACCGACTCCTTGAAGCCCAGCCGCGCCGAGTCGACGTCGTCGAGGGTGAAGCCGACCCCGGCATCCGTGATCATCGCGCGCACCGTGGTGGCGTCGTCGACGATCGTGACGTGGGCCTCCCGCACGCCGGAGTGCCTGCGCACGTTCTCGAGGCACTCGGCGAGGGCGAGGAGGAAGGCGTCGAGCACGTCGCTCGGCAGCAGCACCTGGCCGGTGCCGTGCCAGCTGACCTCGAGGCCCATGCGGCCGAAGCGCTGCTTGACCGACTCGAGCGTGGTGCCGAGCACCGTCTCCTCGACGGGTTCGAGATTGTAGCCACCGGATGACAGCGGCGCCGGTGTCGCGCCGAGCCTCAACTGGCGCAGCAGCTTCGCGTCATCCGCCGCCTGCAGCTGGAGGGCCGCGGGAGCGACGCCGACCCCGGAATGGGCCAGGAGGGTCAGGGTGGCGAGCACGGTGTCATGCAGCAGCCGCGCCGACTGGCGTCGCTGGGCCTCGATCTCACTCGCCTGCCGCTCGGCGCGGTGGGCACGCCCGATGCTCGCTATGCGCCGGGCAGCCTGGGGCACCCCCGCGTTGATCCAGATGCCGACGACGGCGCCGACGGTCCAGCCGAGCGTGAGCATGCCGACGGTGCCGAGCGGGGGGTTGGTCTCCGAGGTGACCGCGGCCGTGACTCCCGTGACCCACACGAACACGAACACGAGAACCGCGAGACGCACGCGGTCGGTGGCGAGGGGGAGGGCGATCGACGGGAGAGAGGCGGCGGTGAGCTGCAGGATGGCCGAGAAGGCGCCCGTGGTGAGGGGCGCGGGGTTGAGCATCGCGATGACGACGACGAGCACGATCGCGCTCGCGACCTGGACGGAGATCCAGGCGAACGACCGGCTGATGCCGACCCGCCATTGGCTGGCCGCGATGAGGGCGAAGAGGGGAACGGCGGCGACGTAGGTTTGGGGCGTCACGCTGCCCGGCACGAACATGCAGACGAAGGCCACCGCGGTGAAGCTCAGTCCGTACACCCGGGAGGTGCGGCCGAGCAGACGATCGCGCTCCTTGAGCATGTGATCCATCGATCTCCCCGCCGATCAGCAATTCACACCCGATTCACACCGGGTACTAGGAATGGTGCCACACATTGCCACCACAAGTGGGGGTGACCCGGCCCGCCATGGGGCACATGCTCCGGGGTACAGTCTCAGATAGAGGGACAAACGGGGGGACGCTGGGGCCGCAGGGAAACTGCGGCCCCAGCGCGTTTCCCGGGCTGTCGCCCCGGATCTCCGCCGACCTCAGCTCGCGAGCAGCCGCTTCAGATGGCCGCCGACGACCGCGTCCTCGATGAGGAACCCGTCGTGGCCGAATCCCGAGTCGATGATGGCAGCGCTCGTGCCGTCGATGTTGCCCGGGAGGTGCTTCGCGATGAGCACCTGGTTGTCGACGGGAAACAGCCGGTCGCTCCCGATTCCGAGCACGAGAGCCTTCGCGGTGGCCCGCGCTAACGCGGCGAGCACTCCGCCCCGGTCGCGGCCGATGTCGTGCGAGTTCATCGCCTCGACGAGGGTGATGTAGCTGTTGGCGTCGAAGCGTCTCGTGAACTTGTTGCCGTGAAAGTCGAGGTAGCTCTCGACCGCGTACCGGCCGCCGTCGCCGAGCGGGGTGATGCCGCTCTGCCAGCTGCGCTCGAAACGTTCGTTGAGCTCGGAGGGGGAGCGGTAGTTGAGCAGTGCCATGCGCCGGGCCAGGGCGAGGCCGCGATGGGGCCCGTCGCCATCCGCCGCCTCGTAGTACTCGCCGTCGGCGAAGGCCGGATCCATGCGCACAGCCTCGATCTGCACGGAGTTGAGGGCGATCTGGTCGGCGCGGCTCGACGCCGGCGCGGCGAGCACGGCGACGCGGTCGAGCCGGTCGGGATGGCCGACTGCCCACTCGAGCGACTGCATTCCGCCCATCGAACCGCCGACAACCGCATACCAGCGCTCGATGCCCAGCCGATCGGTGAGTGCGAGCTGGGCCGATACCTGGTCGCGAATGGTGACGAAGGGGAAGCCGGTGCCCCACTCGCGGCCGCGCGGCGAATGCGACGCCGGCCCGGTGGTGCCCTGGCAGCCGCCGAGCATGTTCGGGGCCACGACGAACCACTCGTCGGTGTCGATCGGACGCCCGGGCCCGACATTGGCAGACCACCATCCGCCCGTGGGATGCCCTGGACCGGGCGGACCCGTCACGTGGCTGTCGCCTGTGAGGGCGTGGAGGACGAGGATGGCGTTCGACCGGTCGGCGTTGAGCGTGCCCCACGTCTCGTACGCGATGCGCACGGACGGGAGGTGGCCGCCTCGCTCGAGGTCGACGGAGCCGACGTTCTCGAACCGGCGACCTCCGATGGGGTCGCCCTCGCGCCACGCACCCGTCGCCGGGGGCTTGCCGATCATCGCGCGCGTGTCGGCGTCGGTGATGAAAGCCGTGGGTACGGTGTCTTCCGGTGTCTGCCAGTCCATGTCTTAGCCAGTATCGCGAATATCCCCGACGGTCGTGCGTTTGTTACAATCGCGCCGAGGCCCATGAGCCCATCCGCCTCGCTCGCTGAGCCTGTCGAAGAGGGCTCCGACGGGCCCGGCGACCGCGGGCTATGCGTTCGCGTTCGCCGCGGCGGCCGCGCGGGCGGCGCTGAAGCCCGCCTGCAGGTCGTCGAGGATGTCGCTGATGTTCTCGAGCCCGACCGACAGCCGGACGAGGCCCGGGGTGACGCCCGACGTCAGCTGCTGCTCGGGCGTGAGCTGGGAGTGGGTGGTCGAGGCGGGGTGGATGATGAGGCTACGCACGTCGCCGATGTTGGCGACGTGGCTGAACAGCGCGACGCTGTCGACGAGCGTGCGGCCCGCGTCGACCCCGCCCTTGAGCTCGAACGACAGCACCCCGCCGACGCCCTTGGGCGCGTACTTGTTGGCCGCCTCGTACCACGGGCTCGTGGGGAGCCCGGAGTAGTTCACCGAGACGACGTCGTCGTGGTTGTCGAGCCATTCCGCGACCGCCTGTGCATTGGCGGCGTGGCGCTCGACTCGGAGGCTCAGCGTCTCAATGCCCTGGATGAGGCTGAACGCGCTGTCGGGCGAGATGGAGGCGCCGAAGTCGCGCAGCAGTTGGACGCGGGCCTTGATGATGTAGGCGAGGGCGTCGCCGACCGCGGCGGTGTAGCTCGCACCGTGGTAGCTCGGGTCGGGCTCGGTGAGGCCGGGAAACTTCTCGACGTTCTTCGACCACTCGAACCGGCCGCCGTCGACGATGACGCCGCCGATGACCGTGCCGTGGCCACCGAGGTACTTCGTCGCCGAGTGGACGACGATGTCGGCGCCGTGCTCGAAGGGGCGGATGAGGTAGGGCGTCGCGATGGTGTTGTCGACGATGAGCGGCACGCCGTTCTCGTGGGCGACGGTCGCGACGAGCGAGATGTCGAGGATGTTGATCTTCGGGTTGCCGATCGTCTCCGCGAAGAACAGCTTGGTGTTGGGCCGCACCGCCGCGGCCCACTCCTCCGCGTCATCCTGGTTCTCGACGAAGGTCGTCTCGATGCCGAGCTTGGCGAGGCTGTACTTGAAGAGGTTGTAGGTGCCGCCGTAGATTGACGACGACGAGACGATGTGGTCGCCGGCCTGGGCGATGTTGAGCACCGCGTAGGTCTCGGCGGCCTGGCCGGAGGCGACGAGCAGCGCAGCCGTGCCGCCTTCGAGCGCGGCGACGCGTTCTTCGACGACCGCCTGCGTGGGGTTCTGGATGCGGGTGTAGATGTTTCCGAACTCGGCGAGGGCGAAGAGGTTCTTTGCGTGCTCGGCGCTGTTGAAGACGTACGACGTCGTCTTGTAGATCGGGGTGGCGCGCGCGTTGGTCACGGGGTCGGGCGCCGCGCCCGCGTGGATCTGCTGGGTTTCGAACTTCCAGTCGCTCATGGGGTGCCCTTCGTCAGTGAATGCAAAGCGGACGGGGTACCCGGCCACGAGAACGAGCCTAGGAATGCCGGCGTTTCGCGGCAACGGCGCTCGACACACGACGTAATCCAGAGCGGGTGTATCGATAAAGAAACTTTACTGATATCTTCTGGCCAGACGATGTCGTCCACAACCCGAGGGGCATTCCATGGCCGAGGCAACCGTTCAAGGCACGCCCTCGTGGCTGCGCGCGACGAACAACCGCACGGCACTGAGCCTGCTGCTCGAGCACGGGCCCCTCACCCGTAACCGGATCGGACAGCTCTCCGGCCTGTCGAAGCCGACCGCGGCGCAGATGGTGTCGCGGCTCGAGGACGCGGGGCTCATCCAGGTCTTCGGCGAGGTCTCCGGCGGCCCGGGACCGAATGCCGTGAGCTACGCCGTGCGCGCCGACCGTCACGTCGGTGTCGCTGTCGTGATCGGCACCGAGGAGATGCACTCGACGCTCGTCGACGCCGTCGGTACCGTCTTCCCCGTCGCGACTACCCCGGTCGGTGCCGCGTCGGCCCGGACGGCTGTCGGCGACGTGTCGGCGGCCATCGCCGCTGCCTGCGAGGCGGCGGGCGCGAGTCGCTCGGCCGTCACCCTCGTCGAGGTGGGGGTGCAGGCGGCCGTCGCGCCGCGCACCGACGAACTCGCCTTCACCGACACCCTGCCCGGCTGGCCGGCCCACGGCATTCGCGCGCACCTCGAGGCCGAGCTCGGGCTCGAGGTGTCGCTCGAGAACGACGTCAACCTCGCCGCGGTCGCCGAGCGCGGTGCGGGCACCGCCGACGATGTCGAGGGATTCGCGCTGCTGTGGCTCGGCGACGGGCTCGGCCTCGCGATCGACATCGCGGGCCAGGTCTACCGCGGGTCGAGCGGCGGTGCCGGTGAGATCGGCTACCTCGCCGCCCCTCCGGTCGGCCCTGATTCGATCGGCGGCGAGACCGGCGACCTGACCGCCCTCTTCGGTGCCGCCGAGGTCGACCGGCTCGCCCGCGAGTTCGGCGACAGTGCGCTCCACCACCTCGCGCCGCGCATCGCCGCGGGGCTCGTGCCCGTGCTCGCCGTGCTCGACCCCGAACGCGTGGTGCTCGGCGGACCGGTGGGCGTGCGCGGGGGAGCGATCCTCGCGTCGCTCGTCGCCGACCATCTGGAGCGCACGACGCGCTGGTCGCCCGACGTCGTCGCGACGAGGGTGCCCGAGCTCGCCGTGCTTGCCGGCGCGCGGGAGCTCCTGCTGAGCGGCATCCGTCGTCGCCTCTTCGACGAGGTCTCCCGCATCACTAATTGATCGACTACTGCACCACCCGACAGTGAGGACACCCAGTGAATCAACGAAACCGCGTGCGGCGCCTCGCCGCTGCAACAGCTCTCGCCGCGACCGGCGCCATCGTGCTCGCCGGGTGTTCCACCGGCACGGCAGACACGACCATCGAGAAGACCGCCCCGTCAGAGCTGACCGGCACCGTCTCCTTCTGGCACTTCTTCAGCGACCGTGAAGGCGACGTCATCCAGTCGGTCGTCGACGAGTTCGAGGCCGCCAACCCGAGACTCACCGTCGAGGTGCACGCGGGCCAAGACGATGAGAAGCTGCGCAAGGCCATCGCGGCCGGCAACGACGTCGACCTCGGCCTCTCCTACTCGACAGACATCGTCGGCAGCTTCTGCGCCAGCGGGGCCTTCCGTGACCTCGGCCCCTACATCGATCGTGACGACGTCGACCTGACCCAGTACAGCGACACGGTGCGCAGCTACACCGAGTTCGACGGCGTGCGATGCAGCATGCCGGTGCTCGCCGACGTGTACGGGCTCTACTTCAACAAGAGCCTGCTCGCGGGAGGGGGATTCAGCGCCCCGCCCACGACCCTCGGCGAGCTCGAGACCATGGCTCTCGCCCTCACCACCTACAACGACGACGGCTCGATCAAGACCCTCGGCTTCAACCCCATGATGGGCTTCTACGAGAACTCGGCCGCCCACTTCGGGCCCCTCGCCGACACGACCTGGCTTGAGGATGACGGCACCTCGGCGATCGGCGGCGACGAGAACTGGCGCGCGCTCATGGAGTGGCAGAAGGACTTCGTCGACGAGATCGGGTACGACAAGCTCAACGCCTTCACCTCCGGCCTCGGCCAGGAGTTCTCCGGCGACAACGCGTTCCAGACCGGCCAGATCGCCATGAACCTCGACGGCGAATACCGCACCGCGTTCATCGACGACCAGGCGCCCGACCTCGACTACGGCACCGCGCCGATGCCGGTCGCCGACGACCAGCCCGACCTGCTGGGTGCGGGTTACATCACCGGCAATATCGCGGGCATCTCCAAGGGGTCGAGAAACCCGGAGGCCGCGTGGGCGCTCCTCAAGTACCTGACGACCGACACGGATGCGATCGTCTCGCTCTCCAACGGACTGAAGAACGTTCCGACGACAGAGGCCGCACTCGCCTCGCCCGACCTCGAGGTGAGCGAGCAGTTCCAGACATTCCTCGACATCATCGAAGACCCCGACTCCGCAACGACCCCGCCGAGCCCGGTCGGCGCGGGGTACCAGCAGTCGTTCGAGGACTTCTGGCAGCGCTACCAGAGCGGCGCTGTCGACGATCTGGAGAAGGGCCTCACCGGCATCGACCAGGAGATCGACGACGCTCTCTCCCTGACGACGGGTCCGTAGTGATCCCCCGGATCCGCTGGCCGATCGTGGTGATGCTGGCGCCGGCGGTGCTCGGTCTCGTCATCTTCTTCGTGTATCCGCTGTGCGCCTCGGTGTTCTACTCGTTCACGCGATTCGACCTCGTGTCGCCGCCCGAGTGGATCGGGCTGCGCAACTACGAGTACCTCTTCACCCAAGACCCCAAGGTGTGGATGGCGGCGGGCAACACGCTGTGGTTCGTCGTGATCCTGGTTCCCGTGCGCATCCTCACCGCGCTTGGTGTCGCATACCTCCTGGTGCGCGCTCGCCGGGCCTCCGGTTTCTGGCGCACGCTCTTCTACCTTCCCGCGCTCGTGCCATCTGTCGCGGCGGTCGTCGCGTTCGTCTTCCTGTTCAACCCGGGAACCGGACCGGTCAACCTCATTCTCGGCTGGATCGGCATCGACGGACCATTGTGGTTCAACGACCCCGCGTGGTCGAAGCCGTCCCTCCTGCTTCTCGGCATCTGGGTCATGGGCGACGTGATGATCATCTTCCTCGCGGCGCTGCTCGACGTGCCGCAAGACCTGTACGAGGCCGCCTCCCTCGACGGCGCCCGCGGGTGGCAGAAGGGCTGGTACGTCACGCTGCCGTCGATCGTGCCCGTTCTCGTCTTCGCGGTCGTGACGGGGGTGATCGCGGCGCTGCAGTACTTCACCGAGGCGGCAGTCGCCTCGAGTGTCGCGTCCGGCCGCGCCACGGTGGGGGAGGGCGTCGGCGTCACGCTCGGCTATCCGGGCGGCTCCCTGCTCACCTACACGGAATGGCTGTACGTGCGCGGCTTCAACAACTACCAGCTCGGCTATGCGTCGGCACTCGCCGTGCTGCTGTTCGTCGTCGCGGCCGGGTTTCTCGTGCTGCTGCTGCGCAAGGTGGAGGCGTTCACGCCGGAGGAGGCATCATGACCACGGAACGACTCGCGACACGTCCGTCCACCCGTGCCGCCGCGACCCCTGCCCCGACCCGCCCCTCCCGGGGCGCGCTGCGGAGCTCGCTCGGCTGGCTCGCCGAGCACGCATTGCTCGTCACCCTGGGGGTGCTGTTCGTGGCGCCCGTGCTCTTCGTCGCACTGACGTCGCTGATGGCGAACGACCAGGCGCTCACGGCGTCGCTCATGCCGCGCACGTGGGAGTGGGGCAACTACGCGACCGTGTTCGAGACTGTTCCGCTGCTGCGCTGGTTCTCCAACTCGGCCTTCTATGCCGTGCTCGCGACGCTGTTCATGCTGCTCTCGTCGGTGCCCGCCGCCTATGTTCTGGCCCGGGTGAGGTTCCGCGGGTCGAACGTGCTCTTCCTCGCGATCATCGTCGCGATGCTGCTGCCGCCGCAGGTCACGGCGATCCCGATCTACGTCATGTGGTCGCAAGCGCATCTCACCGGCACGCTCTGGCCGCTCATCCTTCCGAACCTGCTCGGCGACGCGTTCTCGATCTTCCTGCTGCGGCAGTTCTTCCTCACCATCCCGCGGGAGTACGCGGACGCGGCACGCCTCGACGGATGCAGCGAATGGGGAGTGCTCTCGCGCGTGGTCATCCCCATGGCGAAGCCCGGCATCGCGGCCGCGGCCATCTTCATGTTCTTCAGCTCGTGGAACGACTACTACGGCCCGCTGCTCTACACCTCGGAGAACGAGGCCAACTGGCCCGTCGCATACGGCCTCGCGACCTTCCGCGGGTCGCACGGCACAGACTGGAGCATCACGATGGCGATCACCATCCTCGTCATGGTGCCCGTCGTCATCATCTTCTTCTTCGCCCAACGCATCTTCGTCGAGGGCATCACACTGACCGGAGTGAAGGGTTGACCATGAAGCTCACCATCGTCGGGGGCGGCTCCACCTACACCCCCGAACTCATCGACGGGTTCGCGCGCCTGCGGGAGACCCTGCCCATCGAGGAGGTCTGGCTCGTCGACATCGACGCGCACCGGCTCGGCCTCGTGGCGGGCATGGCGGAGCGGATGTTCGCCGCCGCGGGGCATCCGGGCAGGGTCGTGCACACCGCCGACCTCGTCGCCGGGGTGTCCGACGCCGACGTCGTGCTTCTGCAGCTGCGCGTCGGCGGACAAGTCGCGCGCAGGGGCGACGAGACGTTCCCGCACGCGGCGTGCTGCATCGGACAGGAGACGACGGGGGCGGGCGGACTCGCGAAGGCCCTGCGCACCGTGCCGGTCGTGCTCGGCATCGCCGATGTCGTGCGCCGGCACGCGAAGCCGGACGCCTGGATCGTCGACTTCACCAACCCGGTCGGCATCGTCACGCGTGCGCTGCTGCAGGAGGGCCACCGCGCGGTCGGACTGTGCAATGTCGCCATCGGCTTCCAGCGCCGGTTCGCGAGCATGCTCGGCGTCGACCACTCCCTCGTGTCGCTCGGCCACGTCGGGCTCAACCATCTCAGCTGGGAGCGCAGCGTGCTCGTCGAACGCGACGGCGGACGCGTCGACGTGCTCCCCGAACTCCTCGACACGCGCCTGTCGCTACTCGCGGAAGAAGTCGAGCAGCCCGAGTCGCTCCTCGAGATGCTGCGGGTCGTGCCGTCGTACTACCTGCGCTACTTCTACGCCCACGACGAGGTGTTCCGCGAGCAGCTCGGCATGCCGACCCGCGCCGACGCCGTGCAGGAAGTGGAGAGCGATCTGTTGGAGATCTACGCCGACCCCACGCAGAACACCAAGCCGGCCGCCCTCTCTCGCCGCGGCGGCGCCTTCTACTCGGAGGCCGCCGTCGACCTCATCGCATCGCTGCACTCCGACCGCGGCGACGTGCAGGTGGTCAACCTGCGCAATGACGGTTCGCTGCCCTTCCTCCCCGACGACCACGTCATCGAGGTGCCCGCGACGATCGGCGCTGCCGGCCTCGAGGCGCTACCCATCGCACCGCTCGCTGACGACTACGTCGGCCTCATCAGCCACGTCGCCGCCTACGAGCGCTTGGCGCTGGACGCCGCCATCCACGGGGGAGAGGGCCGCGTGAGGCGCGCGCTGCTCGCGCACCCGCTCGTCGGGCAG
>JAODMO010000008.1 GCA_025464995.1 Microbacteriaceae bacterium | reverse complement strand
TTGTCTGATCACTAGACGCCGACTTCGCGTTCGTTGGCGCGACGGTCTGGTGCGGTAACAGGGTGCAGTCGTGCTCGCGGGAGGCCGGTTCGCGGCGTGAAATGTTGCGGCGTCAGATCGAGGTTCGCCGCACACTCGCGAGGACCAAGGGCGAATGGCAGGAATCCTCCCCAAGTCGGTGAAGTCGATTCGCTCCGTGCCGCTCCGTCGCGAGCTCGCCGCAGCCCTGACCGAGTACCTCGCGCAGCACCCGCACGCCGCTAATCCAGCGCCGAACCTCTGGCCCGGGCGCAACTACGGCGGCTACGGCGAGTGGAGAGGTGCGCTCGACTGAAACAAGCGCATGAACTACGACAGCTTCTATCGTCGCCGCTTCCGACCCGCAGCCGAGAAGATCGACCAGCCGGACTTGCGGTTCCACGACCTTCGGCACACCGCTGCGAGCCTGTTCGCAGCGTCAGGCATGCCGCTCGCCCGGGTTGCCCGGGTGCTCGGTCACGCCGACACAGCTACGACGTACCGGGTCTACCTGCACTTCTTCCCCGACGATTTCGCGGCAGACATGACGCGACTCGATGCTTACTTGGAGCCGCAGCGGCAAGGCATGAATGATTTCCGCGGCCTCGACCCGCGAGCCACTATCGGCGGTCAGCTAGCGAAGCTCTAATGAACTCAATGGTGTTGTCGAAATAGTCATCCGGCTTGCCCGCCACGAACGCCCGGCATGCTTCCGTCACGATTGAGGTCTCGGGGACGCTGAGCGCGACTGACAACGAACGTGGATAGTGATGGTGGTCGGTCTCACTGGCAAGTCGAGGTTCGATGTCGTAGGAGTAGGGAGGGCCGTTGAAGTATGCCTTCACCGCTGCATCTCGGAAAACTTCCTTCTCCGGCGCGAGAGTTCCTTCGATGCTCATCAAACCGTCGCTACCGTCGTCGTTCATGTCGGGGTCGCTGACCCCGACGGCGCGCTTCCGAGCTCCTTTCAATATCTGCACAGCATTTTTCAAATTGCTGACACTGCCAGCGCGGAAGAATGAAACGCCAGCCAACAGGTCTGGCTTGTGAGCTCGAAGAATTTCGCAGACCAGAGCTTCAGCGAACTCGTCTTCTACGCAGATAGTCGCATCAGTGGATCGCGACGTATGGAGATACGAGTCGACTTGGTACGTGCTCAGCCCGACAGTGGCGCTTCGCTCGCCCGCTGCATCTCGGCCGAGGTAAACGACCGATTCCCTTGAGAGCTCACCCAGGATCGCAGCACTGTGGGTAGTCAGCACCACTTGATGACCACGCCGCAACGATACATCCACGAGATAGCGAGCCAAGCGCACCTGCGCGTCTCCGTGGAGAGCGGTCTCAGGCTCTTCGAGAATGAATAGACTCTGCGCTGGCGCCGACTCAAGAAGGTTGATGATGTAAAACATCCGCCCTTCACCGAATCCCATATGGTTCTCGGAATAGCGGTTTGGTCCCCTCGTAACCATTGCGAGGGCGGCGGTTTTGGCCGCGAGGGTCACGCGGGTGAATTCGGCAGCATCGTAGGGAACACCGATCACCGTGGACAACGCGGTACGCGTCGCGTCACCGACGCTGTGCGAACCGCCGATTTCCATGCGCTTGCCTCCGTAGACCGAAAAGTCGCGCTTCTCGATCTTCGGCAAAAAATGCATCAGGCCCACGTAGAACGCCCCGCGCTCGGGCTGACGTTTGTATCCCGACCACTCCTTCACGGCTCTACTGACGGTGACTTGCTGCGCGGTGGCTGGATTCTTGGAGGCGTACTCGTACAGCACGCGGGCGTCGTCGGCGAACGGCTGGGGATCGAGACCCGAGACAGGGAAATAGTCCACTACATAGTTCCGCTGCGTGATGCCGTCTATCTTCCGGTAGCCGCAGCACAGCAATTGCGCGATTGTGCTTTTGCCGGTTCCGTTCAGCCCCGAAAGCGCCACAATTGGCGACTGCAACTCCAACTCAAGCTTTGACAAGCCTCGGAAACCACGAATGTCAATCCGCTCGATGATCGGCCCGAAATTCGCGAAACGATGGTTCGGCTTGTATTTTCCGGCGAGTCGTCGCAGGTTGTCATCGTGGCTCACTCGGGCGCTCCATAGGGTTGTTGATCGTCGCTCACTCTACGAGGGCGTTCCGCCATCAGCAGCATGACACGCTCACCCTCCGGAGTGCGCGCGGAGTGCTTTGCGTTTCGCAAAGTCGAGTGGATGCCCCTGCATCCCAATGATTACCAGTAGGGCGGACGGGACTTGAACCCGTGACCGACGGATTATGAGTCCGCTGCTCTAACCAGCTGAGCTACCACCCCGCGCACCGCCCGGGTCACCCGGACGAGCGCAGGCGGCCCGGAGACCGCCGCGCATCCACGATACAGGCTCACGTGCCCCACGAAGGGACGCCGCCGCGACGGAACCTACGGGGCCGGCTTGACCGCGGGTGTGGCGATCTCCACCTCGGGGATGGGCTCGCCGCGGTAGATCGCCTCGAAAGTCGTCAGGGTGCTCTGGATGTCGTGCGATGCGACGATGCGCAGGCTCTCGCGCTTGAACCGCTGCAGCTCGTCTTCGGGCATGGTCAGCACGTCCGTGAGGCGTGCGGCGAACTCATCCACGTCGCCCGGTTGGAAGAGATAGCCGTTCTCGCCGTGGTGCACGAGGTGCGGCAACGCCATCGCGTTTGCGGCGACGACGGGGAGGGCGGTGGCCATGGCCTCCATCGTCGCGATGCTCTGCAACTCTGCGATCGAGGGCATGGCGAAGACGGTGGCACGTGTGAGCGCGTGGCGGAGGTACTCCTCCTCTGCGTAGCCCGTGAAGGTGACGCGCTCGCGCACGCGCAGCTGGCTCGCGAGCGTCTTGAGGTTGTTCTCCTGGTCGCCGCCGCCGACGAACTCGAGCCGGGCGTCGAGAGACGGGTCGAGCTTGGCGAAGGCGCGCACGAGCTTGTCGAGCTGCTTCTCGCCGGTGATGCGCCCGACGAACAGGATCAGGTTCTCGGTGCGCGGCTCGAAGTTCGGGGTGTAGTGGTGGGCGTCGACGCCGCAGGAGATCGCGATGACGCCGCGCAGCTTCGTGTAGTGCTCGAGGAAGTCGGCGGCCTTGCGCGTGGGGGTCGTGACGACGGCGGCGTTGCCGAACGTGCGGGCGGCTGCCTTCCACGCCATGCGCACGACGGGAGGCTGCACGGCCTTCGGCAGCAGGGTGAACTCGAGCATGTTCTCGGGCATGAAGTGATTAGTTCCGACGAGGCGGATGCCGCGCTTCTTCGCCTGGTTGGCGAGGCCGCGCCCGATGATGATGTGCGACTGGAAGTGCACGACGTCGGGCTTCACCTCGTCGAGTATTCGGGCGCTGTTCTTCTCGATCTCCCACGGCAGGGCGAAGCGCAGCCACGGGTGCGGGCGCCAGCGCCAGCTCCGCAACCGGTGCACCGTCATGGGCTGGCCCTCGAGGGTCTCCACCCACGTGCCGTGCTTGCGCGACGCGGCGGGTGCGACGATGTGCACCTCGTGCCCGCGCTCGACGAGCCCGGCCGCGAGTCGGGCGGCGAACGCGGCCGCGCCGTTGATCTCTGGTGAGAAAGTGTCGGCGCCGATGAGGATCTTCAGCGGCCTGTCGGTGGCAGGTGTGGTGGGCGAATCAGGCAACGGAGTTGGTTTCCTCTGGTGATGGCACGTGGATGCGGGAGAGCAGGTACACGCCATACACGGCGAGACCTCCCGCAATCAGGAAGGCGGGGGCGGTCCACAGCGGAGCGCCCGCGGTTTCGTTCAGGACAACGATACCGATGGTCACCGCGACGATCGGATCGATGACAGTGAGACCCGCGACGACGAGGTCGGGCGACCCATGCGAGTGGGCGGACTGCACGAAGTACGACCCGAGAACGGATGCCGCGAGCAGGGCCACGACGCAGAAGAGGGTGAGCCACTCGAAGTCGCCGGTCTGGAAGGAGGCTAGTGAGAGCGTCTTGATCCGATCGATCACCGTCTTCGCGAGCGTCGCCACGAAGCCGAAGAGCACGCCGGCGCCCAGGATGTAGAAGACCGCCTTGAACTTCTTGCGCAACATCACGAAGAAAACGGCGAAGATGACGAGGACGATGCCGAGCAGGATGAGCACGGTGATGAGCTGGCGCTCGGTGACCGGCTTCGAATGGGCGTGGAAGGCGGCGACGCCGACGAACAGCGCGATGCCGAGTACGCAGAACAGGATGGCGCGGATGAGCCGTCTCGAGAGCGGCACCTTGCTCAGCCGCGAGTTGACGATCGCGGTGACCACGAGGGCTACCGCGCCGAGCGGCTGCACGACGATGAGCGGCGAGAAGTTGAGGCTCGTGAGTTGGAAGACGATCGCGAGACCGAGCATGACGGTGCCGATGACCCAGGAGGGGCGACCCAACAGGGCGAGCAGCTGGCGCGGGTTGAGACCCGCTTTCTTCCCCGAACCGAATCCGCGTTCTACCTTGGTGACGCCGCGGTGCTGAAATTGGGTGCCCAAAGCGAGAAACACTGCGCCCACGAGTGCGATCGGGATGCCGATCGATTCGTAGGGCGTCAGTGAAATCTGGTCTGTCAGGTCGCTGAGTTCTGGCGGCACCCGTCCAAGGTACTCGGTGCCGTGCCGATATTCTTGGCGAATGGCCGTACTACCTATTCGAATCACAGGCAACCCCGTTCTCCACACCCCCGCAGCATCCGTCACCGAGTTCGACGACGCGCTTCGAACACTCGTCGCCGACATGTTCGAGACGATGGATGAAGCGCCGGGCGTCGGTCTCGCCGCGCCCCAGGTGGGCGTTCCGCTGCGAGTCTTCGTCTACGGCTGGGAGGACGACGACGGGGTCGAGTCGCGAGGGGTCGCCGTGAACCCCGAGCTGTGGATCAGCCCGCCCCCTGTCGGACCGGCCGACGAGGACGACGAGTCGGAGGGCTGCCTGTCGATCCCCGGTGAGCGCTACCCGCTGCGTCGCGCCGAGCTCACCATCCTCACTGCTGTCGACCTCGACGGGGTGCCGTTCGAGATCAGGGCGGAGGGATGGCTCGCGCGCATCTTCCAGCACGAGTTCGACCACCTCGACGGCATCCTGTACGCCGACCGGCTCGAGGCCTCGCACGCGAAGGCGGCGGCAAAGGCGATCAGGCGCAACGGCTGGGGCGTCGATGGACTCGAGTGGATGCCGGGAGTCGACGACCTCGACGACTGACGTCGAGAGCGTCCGCGCGAGCGGGCGAGGTCAGGGCTGTTCGAGGTTCACGCCGTGCACACCGTTGTGGTACCTCAGCGATGGGAAGCTCGCGGTGATCGAGAACCCGACCGCCGGGATGAGCGTCGAGGTGAACACGCCGCCGAACAACTCGGTGCGCTCCCGCATCTCTGTGATGCCCGGCCCGCCGAGCACTCCCGTGAGGGCGAAAAGGTCGTCGTCGATCTCGCCCTGCCGATGCTGTGACGGGTCGTTGGGGTTGAGCCCGGAACGGCGCAGTTGGTTGCGCACGCCGTCGTCGTCGACCCGCAGCTGGAACCCCTCCTCGGTCCACGTGTAGGCGACGGTCACCTGGGTGCCCTCGCCGCCGTGCTTCAGGGCGTTGTCGAGCGCCTCCTGCAGGATGCGCTGCACAGCGAGCTCGGCGACCGGCTTGAGGTCGTAGCGCTCGCCGGTCTCCTGGAACGTGATGCGGAGGCCGGCCTCGGTCATCACGCCGATCAGCGACCGCAGGTTTTCCGACTGGGGCGGCGTGTCGGCATCCGTTCCCGCCTCACGGACGACGGTCATCACGCGACGCAGGTCGGCGAGGGTGCTTCGAGCGACGTCGGCGATGACGGCCGAGGCGCGCACGGCCGCCGTCGGGTCGGACTCTCCCGCATAGCCGGCGCCATCGGCCTGGCCGATGATGGTGGTCATGTCGTGCACCGCGACCTCGTGCAGCTCGCGGATGATGCGCAGCCTGGCCGTCTGCTCGGCGAGCGAGAGCTCGAGGTCGAGTCGTGCCCGGTCGAGCTGGACGCGACGAGCCGCCTCCCTGGCGCGGCCGCGGCGGGCGTGCACCCAACTGACGAGCAGAACGATCACCAGGAGCAGCAGCACCGCAGTGGACGCGGCAAGCGCGATGATGAGAACCATGGAGTTCTCCGCGATCCAGGTGTTCACGGTCGCCTCCCTCTTGGCCGGAAGCGGCCAACAGAGAGACTATCGCGTGAGCTACGTGGCGTTCCCATCGGGGTGGGCGTTGGCCCGAAGCACCTCGAGGCGGGCGCGGTACTCCTTCTCGTCGATGTCACCCTGGGCGAAGCGTTCACCGAGCGTCGACTCGGCGCCGCGCGACGGCTGCGCCCCGCGCGGACCGAACCCCTGGCCGAACTCGGCCCGGCGGAAGCGGCGGGCGGTGAGCGCGAGGATCACGATGACGGTAATCCAGAACAGCGGGATGAACAGGAAGAACCAGCCGAAGCCGGGACCCCAGGTTCCGTCTGGGTGGGTCGCGAGGGGCCCGGAGACTATTGCTGGCAGCACAGTGTGTCCATTCGTCGGTGTCGGTACGGGGTTCCGTCGGAACCCGTACGACAAGACTCTCCACTTGGCCGGATGAGCGGATCCGCCACCGGGAGACACCTGCGGTACTGCGCCGGGAGCAGCCCGGCCGCCACGGCTACTACCCTCGGCCGGGAGTGACCAGCCCCGTCTCGTACGCCACGACGACGAGTTGCACGCGGTCACGCGCGGAGAGCTTCGACATGATGCGCGAGACGTGCGTCTTCGCCGTGAGGGGGCTCAAAAACAGCTCGCGACCGATCTCGTCGTTGGTGAGGCCGACGCCGACGAGACCCAGCACCTGGCGCTCGCGGTCGGTGAGCAGCGCGAGCTGCGTGGCGTCCGGCGGCTCGGCGAGTCCACCGGCGATGCGCTCGAGCAGCCTCTTCGTGACGCCCGGGCTGAGAAGCGCGTCGCCGCCAGCGACGACCCGCACCGCCCGGATGAGCTCGACCGGCTCCGTATCCTTCACGAGGAAGCCGCTCGCCCCCGCGCGGATCGCCTGCCCGACGTAGTCGTCGAGCTCGAAGGTCGTGACGATGACGATGTGGGTGTCGGCGAGCTCGGGATCGGCCGCGATCTGTCCCGTCGCCCACAAGCCGTCGCCGTCCGGCATCCGGATGTCCATCAACACGACGTCGGGCCGCTGGCCCTTCACGAGGGCGACCGCCTCGACTCCCGTGCCCGCCTCCCCCACGACCTCGATGTCGGGCTCCGAATCGAGCAGGCTGCGGAAGCCACCCCGAATCAGCTGCTGGTCGTCGGCGATGGCTACGCGGATCACGGGGTGTCTTCTTTCGTGGGGTCGTCGTCTTTCCTCGGGATGGCGGCCCTCACGCGGAATCCGCCGCCGGGCATGGGGCCGGCGTCCAGCGTTCCGCCGAGCAGCTCCGCCCTCTCGTGCATGCCGAGCAGCCCGCGTCCTCCGCCGGGGCGTCGGCCGGCCACATCCGCCACCGGCGACGCCGCGGGCCCACCTCCGTCGTCGGAGACCGTGACCCGGTAGCTCCCGCCGCTCTCCTCGAGCTCGACGCGCGCATGTGAGGCGTGGGCGTGCCGCACGACATTGGTGAGCGACTCCTGCACGATTCGGTAGATGGCCAGCTGCGTCGCCTGGGGCACCTCCCCGAGGCGGTCGTCGAGAGTGACCTCGACACCCTGCGCGGTCACGGATGCCGCGAGGCCGGCCAGTCGCGACAGGTCGGGTTCGGGCACGAGCGGCGCGCCCGGTTCGCCGCCCGGGTCGGCGCGCAACACCCCGAGCACTGACCGCACCTCGTCGAGTGCCGTCTTGCTCGTCTCCTTGATGCTCGCGAGGGCCTCCGCGGCCTTGTCCGGCTGCTTCTCCATCAGGTGCAGCCCGACGCTCGCCTGCACGTTGATCTGACTCAGCGAGTGGGCGAGCACGTCGTGCAGCTCGCGCGCGATGCGGACGCGTTCGGCCTGCACCTCGGTCTGCCGTCTGGTGGCGACGGTGCGGCGGTACTCGGCGACGCGCTCGGAGCGGGTGCGGAGGCCCTCGGCGGCTCCCACGACGAGGAGGATCCCCACGGTGATGCCCGCGACGCGCCACGGCTGCCACTCGATGCCGACCAGGGAGGAGAGGCCGATGGTGCCGATCCACGTGACCGCGATGGAGACCCACGCCCAGACGCGCGCGCCGCGCACGATGGCGCTGCCGATGGCAAAGGCGAAGGAGATGTACGGCGGACCGTCGGCGTTGCCCGAGAGCAGGAGGTCTACACCCGCGGCCACCGCGACGACCGCGACAACCGGGCCGGGGAAGCGCCGGGCGCCGATGAGCGCGATGGGTCCGACGAGCGCGAGCGCGAGTTGTGCGAGCACGTGGCCGAGATCGCTCGAGGTGGCGACGGCCTCCCGCCAGGGCGGCCCCGCTCCCCCGCCGCGTTGGAAGAGCACGGCCGGAACCTGCACGAAGAACGAGACGATGACGGGCAGCCACAGCCGCACCCCGCGCGACGAGGCGCCCCTGAACCGGCCGGTCTCGACATCCCCGACCCAGGGGCCGTGCCATCCGCCGGGAGCACGAGAGCCGGGGGGCCGACGACGGAATCGACCCTCTGTTGGCATAGGGCGAGCTTATTGCGAGTGGGCGGCCGCGGCATCCGTCGGCCGGATGCGGGCGCGTACTCCGCTGGGAGTACTCGGCGGGCCATGGTCGGCTCGGCGCTCACCGGGCCAGCGCTTAAAGAAGAAAGGCCATGGAGGGTGGAGCCCCACATGGCCTTTCTCGCTCCCCGACTTGGACTCGAACCAAGAACCTACGCATTAACAGTGCGTTGCTCTGCCAATTGAGCTATCGAGGATTGGCTGAAACAGCTTGGCTACTTTACCAAAAGATTTGGGCCGTCAAGACCGCCGCGAGCACTGAACCCGACCGGTTGTGCCGCGCCGCCCCGGTTTTCCGGCGTTTCCGGCTCAAACGCCGAGCAAAAATACCGGCGACGGCACGGAGATGGGCGCCGCGATGAGCCGAGGCACGCCGTCGTCGCCGATGCGGAAGCTCGCGACCGTGCTCGAGCGCTCGTGCGCGACGTGCATGACGTCGGCGTCGATCACGTGGTGCCGCGGCCAGTCGCCCTCCGCGCTCACCGAGGTGAGAGCCGTGACGGAGCGGCCGTCGCCGCTCACGCCGAGCACCGCGACGCGGTTGCTGCCCCGCAGTCCGGCCCAGACATACCGGCCGTCGGCGCTCGCGGTGAGCCCCGAGGCGTGGTCGCCGACCTCGGCGCCGGGCAGCGGATGCGACCCGACGACCGAGAGCGTCGAACCGGTCCACTCGAGCACGACGAGCGTCAGTCCGAGTTCGCCGAGCACGAGCACGAGACCGGATGTGTGGCGCACGAAGTCGCGCGGACCGGTGCCCGCAGGCAGCGCGACCGAGGCCGTGCGGGTGAGCACGCCGTCGCGCAGCGAGTGCACGTGCACGAGATCGGCGCCGAGGTCGGCGGAGAGGATGGTCGAGTCGTCGAGGGCGAACGTGGAGTGCGCGTGCGGGCCGTCCTGGGCGGGGTGAGGCCCGTCACCGTGCCCCTCGAGCACATGCGTCAGCTCCAGCGGCTCGGAGCGGTGAACCCCGAGGCGGCCGTCGACGTAGCACGCGGTGACGATCGTATCGCCGTAGCGCGCGACGTGGCAGGGCGCGGCGCCGCCGGAGTCGGCGGAGTCAAGCCGTTCGAGCGCGATGCCGTTTCCGCGACGGAACGAGACGAGCGTTCCCGCCGCCTCCTCGACCGCATAGACGACGTGTCCGTGCACGGCGAGGTACGACGGCGAGTCGCTCGCCACCGCGACTCCCAGGTAGTCGAGCGAACCGTCGTCGAGCCGACCGAGCGCGCCGATGCCCACTGCGGAGCCACCCATGTCGTCGGTGTATGAGCCGACGAAGTAGTCGACCATCAGTACCCCCGCTCGACGTCGACGATGCCGACGAAGCGCCCGTCGCCGAGGAAGGCCTCGACGTTCGCGGTGATCCGTGCGGCGAGCAGCGGCCTCGTCATGGCCTTCGTGTCCGCCGAGTGCGACGTGATGATGCAGCCGGGCTCGTGCCAGAGCGGGTGCCCGTCGGGCAGCGGCTCGGGATAGGTGACGTCGAGCCCCGCGCCGTCGATCGTCCCGTCCGCGAGAGCGGCCGCGAGGGCGTCGGTGTCGACGAGGGCGCCGCGCGCGATGTTGACGAGCACTGCGGTCGACTTCATCGCCGCGAACTGGTCTGCTCCCAGCATCCGCGCGGTCTCCCGCGTACTGGCTGCGGCGAGGATGACGACGTCGGCGTCGGGCAGCACCTCGTCTAATCGGTCGGACGTGACCGTGCGTTCTGCGCCCGGCACCGGCTCGGCGGAGCGCCGCACGACGGTGATCGCGGGGTCGAATGGGGCGAGGAGACGGATGATCTCGAGCGCAATCCCCCCGGCGCCGACGACAAGCACGTTCATGCCGAAGAGTGAGAGGCCCGCCTCGTGCTCGGCCCAGGCCGTAGACCGGCTTTTGCGCGGCAGCTGCCGGAGCAAGGCCAACGTGAGCGCGAGGGCGTGCTCGGCGACGGGCTGCGAATAGGCGCCCTTCGCGCTCGTGAAGGTGAGCCTGCGGCCACGGTAGTCGGCGAGCAGCCCGGCGAAGGCGTCGACGCCCGCCCAGGGCAGCTGCACCCATTCGATGTCGGGATGGCCGTCGAGCGTCTCGCGCAGCACCTCGGGTTGCGACGACGACAGCCAGACGACGCCTCGCGTGCGCTCGGAGAGCGGCTCGACCGTGCCGCCGCCTGCCTCGACCGCGTCGACGAATCGACCCTCCGGATCGGGCAGGATCGCGATCGGGCCGGGCGTCGGACGCACATCGTCCGGCTGCGCGGCCGCGCTCCGGACGGTCGTGTCGCGGTGCTGAACCGCGACCCCCAATTCAGCCGGCATGAGTGCTCCTTCTGGTCGAATCCCTGTCGCGCGCACGCGCGAGCCCCTCGACGTACGGATGGCCGGGCGCATCGAGCACCGCATCGACCTGTCCTTGGCCGACGACTGTGCCGCGGTGCATGACGACCACCTGGTCGGTGATGCGACGCACCGCGGTGAGGTCGGTCGTCACGACGAGGGCGGAGAATCGACGGCTGGCCTGCAGCTCGCGGATGATGTCGAGGATGGCACCGCGGATGGTCGGATCGATGCCCGACGTGGGGTCGTCGGCGACCAGCAGGGCGGGATCGAGAATGAGCGCCTTGGCGATCGCGACGCGCTGCTGCTGGCCGCGGCTCAGCTCGTGCGGGTACCGCCCGAGGATGCCGAGGGGAAGCCGCACCGCGTCGATGAGCGTCGCGACGGCGACCCCCGCCTCGGTCTGGTTGAAGCGGCGGTCACGGGCGTAGATCGGCGCGGCGACGTTCTCGGCGACGGTGAGGCGTGCGGCCAGCAGGGATCCGGCGTCTTGCGGCAGGTAGCCGACGCGCAAGGTGAGCAGGTCGCGCTTGCGCTCGGTGATGCCCTTGACGGTGTAGCCGAGCACGCGAAGCGCGCCGCCGTGGATGACGGGCGAGCGTGGGTCGCCCGTGCGCGCCTCGCCGGCGACGGCGGCCGCGAGAGTGCTCTTGCCCGAACCGGTCTCCCCCACCACGGCGAGCACGTCGCCCTGCTCGAGGGTGAGGCTGACGCCGTTGACCACGAGGTCGCTCGAATCCGGCCGCCGCGACGGGTAGCGCAGCGACAGGTCGCTCGCGAAGACCGCGGGCGGGATGGGGACGACGCTCTTGCTCATGACCTGCTCTCACTCACTCTCTAGTCGGACTCCCGCAGCACGCGAAGGAGGTCGCGCCTCGTGGCCTGTTCCGCCGGGTCAGGGACGGGCAGCGAGGCGAGCAGCCTCTGGGTGTACGGATGCTGCGGCGAGCCGAGCACGTCGGAGCCCGGCCCCTCCTCGACCAGCTCGCCGTGGTACAGCACCGCGATGCGGTCGGCGAGCATGTCGACGACCGCGAGATCGTGGCTGATGAAGAGCGCCGCGAAGCCGAACTCTTTCTGGATCTCGGCGAAGAGCTCGAGCACACGCGCCTGCACCGACACGTCGAGCGCGCTCGTCGGCTCGTCGGCGATGAGCAGGCTCGGCTCGAGAGCGAGCGAGCGAGCGAGACTCGCGCGCTGGCGCTGTCCGCCGCTGAGCTCGTGCGGATACCGGTTGCCGAACGCCTTCGGCAGCTGCACCGCCTCGAGGAGCTCGTCGACGCGCGGACGGGCTGCCGCGGCATCCCCCGCCCGCTTGTGCACGATGAGGGGTTCTGCAACGGCCTGGGCGATGGTGAGCAGCGGGTTGAAGCTCGACGCCGGGTCTTGGAAGACGAACCCGATCTCGCTGCGCACCGGCTTGAAGGTGCGCTCGCGGATGCCCAGCATCTCGTGGCCGAGCACCTGCAGCGAGCCGCCGGTGACCTTGGTGAGCCCGCCGATGGCACGCCCGATGGTGGTCTTGCCCGAACCGCTCTCGCCCACGAGTCCGAGCACCTCGCCGGGCGAGATGGTGAAGCTCACGCCGTCGACGGCGCGGAAGCCGCTGCGACCCAGCCGGCCCGGGTACTCGATGACGAGGTCGCGAGCGACGACGACGGGCTCGACCTTCGCCGTGGAACGCTCGCTCGCCCGGGCGGCCGCACGCACCGCCCCCGAGCCGAGGCGCGGAACGGCCGCGAGCAGCTTCTGGGTGTACGGATGCTGCGGGCGGGAGAACAGCTCGGTCGCCGTCGCCTCCTCCACCACCTCGCCGTTGTACATCACCACGACGCGGTCGGCCAGGTCGGCGACGACGCCCATGTTGTGCGTGATGAGCAGGATCGCGGTGCCGAACTCGCCGCGCAGGTTGCGCAACAGGTCGAGGATCTCGGCCTGGACGGTGACGTCGAGGGCGGTCGTCGGCTCGTCGGCGACGATGAGCCCCGGGTTGAGCACGAGCGCCATCGCGATGACGACACGCTGCTTCTGGCCGCCGGAGAACTGGTGCGGGTAGTAGTCGACGCGCGTCTCCGGGTCGGGAATGCCGACCTTGCGGAGGATGTCGATCGCCTTGACTCGCGCCTGCTTCTTCGTGAATTTGCCGTGCGCGCGCAGGCCCTCTGCGATCTGCCACCCCACCGTGTAGACGGGGTTGAGGGCGGTCGACGGCTCCTGGAACACCATAGCGACGTCGGTGCCGCGGATGGCGCGGAGGCGTGCACCGCTCAGCGCGATGACGTTGTTCGCCCCGAGGAGCACGGCGCCGCGGGAGACCGCGGTGTCGGGAAGCAGGCCGAGGATGGTCTTGGCGGTCACGGTCTTGCCGCTTCCGCTCTCGCCCACGATCGCGACGACCTCGCCGGCCGCGACCGAGAGGCTCGCATTGTCGACAGCGACGACGTCGCCGGCGTCGGTGGCGAAGGTGACCTTCAGTCGGTCGATGTCGAGCACTCTGCCGCGGCTCATGCCCGGCCCTCCAGTCCGTCGATGTTCGATACGTCGGCGAGGCTTCCGCCGGGAACGGCGGTCGCCTCGGCGGTCAGTACCGGGCCGCCATTCGCTCGGCGCTTGGTGCGCAGACGCGGGTCGGCGAGGTCGTTGAGGCTCTCGCCCACGAGCGTGATTCCGAGCACGACGAGCACGATGGCGGAGCCGGGGAAGACCGAGGTCCACCAGATGCCGCTCGTGACGTCGGAGATCGACTTGTTGAGGTCGTAACCCCACTCGGCCGCGGAAGTCGGTTCGATGCCGAACCCGAGGAAGCCGAGCCCGGCGAGCGTGAGGATCGCCTCCGAGCTGTTGAGGGTGAAGATGAGCGGCAGGGTGCGGGTCGCGTTGCGCAGCACGTGCCGGAACATGATGCGTCCCGTGCTCGAGCCGATGACCTTCGCCGACTCGACGTAGGCCTCCGCCTTGATGCGCACGGTCTCCGCCCGGATCACGCGGAGGTACTGCGGGATGAACACGACGGTGATCGACACCGCCGCGGCGAACACCCCGCCCCACAGGCTCGACTGGCCACCGCTGATGGCGATGGCCGCCACGATGGCGAGCAGCAGAGTCGGGAAGGCGTATACGGCGTCGGCGATCACGATGATCACGCGGTCGAGCCACCCGCCGAGGTATCCGGAGATCAGGCCGAGCAGCACCCCGACGAAGATCGACAGGATGACGGCGACGACGATGACGGAGAGCGCGGTCTGCGCACCCCAGATGACGCGCGAGAGCACGTCGTAGCCGCCGACGGTCGTGCCGAGCAGGTGCTTGCCGCCCGGCGACTGCTGCGCGCCGAAGATGCCGTCGGCGTCGCGCAGTGTCGAGTAGCCGTAGGGCGCGATGAGCGGGGCGAAGATCGCCACGAGGATGAACACTCCCGTGATGACGAGGCCCGTGATGAGCATTCCGCGCTGGAGTCCGACGCTCTGGCGCACCTGCCGCACGACGGGCAGGCGTTTCCAGTAGGCGGACTGGGGTGCAGCCGTTGCCGACATGATCAGAACCTCACCCTCGGGTCGATGATCGCCGCGATGATGTCGACGACGAAGTTGCTGAGGGCCACGACGACCGCGAGCAGAGCGACGATGCCCTGCACCGCGATGAAGTCGCGCGCGGAGAGGTACTCGGCGAGCTTGAAGCCGAGACCCTTCCACTCGAAGGTCGTCTCGGTGAGCACGGCGCCGCCGAGCAGCAGCGCGATCTGCAGGCCGATGACCGTGATGATGGGGATGAGCGCCGGCTTGTAGGCGTGCCTGCGCACGAGGCGGTACTCGCCCACTCCACGTGAGCGGGCGGCATCCACGTAGTCCATGGAGAGGGTGCCGATCACGTTCGTGCGCACGAGGCGCAGGAAGATGCCGGCCGTCAGGAGTCCGAGGGCGAGACCGGGGAGCACGGCGTGCTGCAGCACGTCGGCGATCGCGTCGGGGTTGCCGAGCTGGATCGCGTCGACGATGTAGATGCCGGTCTTGTTGTCGAGCGACGACATCTCGAGCTCGGTGCGCGTCGACGCGCGCCCGGCGACCGGCAGCACGTGCAACCAGACCGAGAAGACGAGCTTGAGCAGCAGTCCGGCGAAGAAGACGGGGGTCGCGTAGCAGAGGATGGCGAAGATGCGGAGCACCGCGTCGGGCCACTTGTCGCGGAAGTACGCGGCGACCATGCCGAGCGGGATGCCGACGATGAACGCCACGATGAGCGCGTAGACGGTCAGCTCGAGCGTAGCGACACCGTAGGTGACGAGGAGCTCCGACACCGGCTGGCCGTCCGAGATCGCGACGCCGAAGTTGCCGGTGAAGATCTGGCCGAGGTACTCGAAGTACTGCACGATCACCGGACGGTCGTAGCCGGCCTCGTGGATGCGCGCCTGCAGCTGCTCGGCGTTGAGGCGGCCGCCGAGCGCCGCCGTGATGGGGTCGCCGATGGTGCGCATCAGCAGGAACACCATCGTCACGAGGATGAACACCGTCGGGAAGATGAGCAGGAACCGGACGGCGATGTAACGCCCCAGGTTTCCGCCGGGAAAGGAAAAGCTCTTCTTGGGAGCCGACGGTGGACTCGATCTCGAGTGTGCCGTCTGGATGGTCGAGCTCATTAACTACCTCACGTGGCCTAAGCGGTGGGAAACGAAAAAGGGGCGACCCGCAAGAAGCGGGTCGCCCCTGATCGCGCTAGAAAGACTCTAGCTGGCTGGGACTATGCCCCAGTCACTAGCCCTTGACGAGCGATCCGTAGCGGAACTTGAAGGATCCGTCGAGCGTCGTGCCCGAGACATCCTTGCCTGTGACCGCGACCTGCGAACCCTGCAGCAGCGGCACGGTCGACAGGTCGGCCGCGACGGCGGCCTGGATGTCGCCGATGAGCTTGATGCGTGCGTCGGCGTCGGTCTCCGATGCCTGCTTCACGATCATGTCGTTCACCGCGGGGTTGTCGTAGTGGTTGCTGAGGAAGTTCTCCGTGGAGAAGAACGGCGTCAGGTAGTTGTCGGCGTCGGAGTAGTCCGGGAACCAGCCGAGCTGGTAGGCCGGGTAGACGTCGGCGGTGCGGTCCTTCGAGTAGGTGACCCACTCGGTCGACTGCAGGTTGACCGTGAACAGGCCCGTCGCCTCGAGCTGGCTCTTCACGAGGGCGTACTCGTCGCCCGACGACTCACCGTAGTGGTCGGGGTTGTACTGCAGGTTGAGCACGACGGGAGTCGCGACGCCTGCGTCGGAGAGCGCAGCTGCTGCCTTGTCGGCATCCGGGCCGCCTTCGCCATCGCCGTACATGTCCTTCAGTACGGTGGTCGCGCCGGTGAGTCCGTCGGGAACGTAGGAGTACAGCGGCAGGTACGTGCCCTTGTAGACCTGTTCGGCGATCTCGGCACGGTCGACGAGGTCGGCGACGGCCTGGCGGACGGCGAGGGCCTTCGTCGGGTCGGCCTCGGGGGTCGTCGCACCGAAAGGCTGCGTGTTGAAGTTGAAGACGATGTAGCGCGTCTCGCCACCCGGGCCCACCTCGACGTTGACCTTGTCATTGTTCTCGAGGTCGGCGATGTCGGTGGCAGACAGGCTGCGGTGCGCGACGTCGATGTTGCCTTCCTGCACGTCGAGCTTCAGGTTGGATGCGTCGGTGTAGTACTTGAGCGAGATGTTCTTCGTCTTCGCCTCGCCGAGGTTGCCCTTGTAGTCGGGGTTCGCCTCGAAGGAGACCAGGTTGTTGAAGTCGTAGCTCTTGATCGTGTACTGGCCGGCAAATGCCTTGCCGTCGACGATGTCCTGGTCGGGGGTGACCGAGTCGGCCGAGAAAACATCCTCGTCGACGATCGGGGCCGCCGGGCTGGAGAGGATCTGCGCGAAGGTCTGGTCGTCACCGTTCTTGAGGGTGAAGACGACGGTGGTGTCGTCCTTCGCCTCGACGCTCGCGAGGTTGCCGAGGAGGGTGGACGGACCGCTCTCGTCGGCGATCGCGAGCTGGCGGTCGAAGCTGAACTTGACGTCGGAGGAGGTGAGCTGGTTTCCGTTGGCGAAGGTCAGGCCGTCCTTGAGCACGACGGTGTATTCGGTCGGGCTGGTGAAGTCGGCCGACTCGGCGATGTCGGGCGTGACATCCGCGGTGCCCTGCACAGAGTTGAGGAGGAACGGGTAGACCTGGTTCATGACGGCGAACGAGCCGTTGTCGTAGGAGCCCGCCGGGTCGAGGAACGTGACCTTGTCGGTCGTGCCGACGATGAGGGTTCCGGAGCTGCTGCCCGAGTCCTTGCTGTCGCCGCCGCCCTGGGCGCAACCCGTGAGCACGAGTGCGAAAGCCGCGGTTCCGGCGACTGCGCCGAATACCCGCTTAGTGGTTGTGGACGTCATGTGCGTCTACCTCTTCCTGTTGGTTGCAAGGAACTGCTGCGTCGCACGACAGAAGCGCGCTCCGCACATTGCTGTGGTCTAGTAGTAACACACAAGATGAGGGCCACCCATCTCGATCGTCTGAGGCGATCGGATGTTTACACGAAAGCAACGTTGGGCCACGTGGGCGGGCGCGGTCGGCGCTCGTGGGGATCGCGTCGCCGCTGGTGCGCTGGCTCTCGCCTGGTGCTCTAACTCTCGCGCAGCGCTCGACGCTCGGCCTCGACGCGCACCAGGTCGAGTTGCAGCTGCCCGAAGCGCTCGGCCTCGGCCGCGGCATCCGTTCGCTGGAGGGAACCGAGCAGGTCTTTCTTCTGCCGGAGGAGGTCGCGGTCGATGAGGCCCGCGACGACGTCTTTGCAGTAGGCGCCGATGACCTCCGGGCGCTCGGGGATGGGGGCGACGCCGAGCTGCTTCACGAGCGTCGCGTAGGGCAGCGGAACCTCGTCGGAGACGCGCGCGAGCCAATCGGGCGCCTCCCAGTGCTCGCTGCTGGTGGCGACGGCGTCGCTCACGACGGCGAGCGTGTTGTCGGTGAAGGTGACGTTCGCGCCGCGGCGGATGAAGTCGATCCCGACCTCGGTCGGGTACTGGAGCATCGCCATGAGGGCGTCGCGCTCGAGCCGCGTGGTGGGGTCGGTCGGCAATTGCATGAGCGACAGGCCGCTGTCGCCCGCCGGTACGACCGCCGCACCGTGTCGAGGTTCGTCGGCGGGCCCCGACCGGGCGGAACCGACTGCGCGTCGCACCTCGTCGAGCTCCATGCCGAGCCACTGGGCGGTCTGCCGCACGTAGCCGATCTCGAGAGCGTCGTCGCGGATGCCGGCGACGACCGGTGCCGTCGCGCGCAGTGCCGCGACCCGACCCTCGACGGTCGACAGGTTGTGTGCGTCGAGCACGCGGCGGATCATGAACTCGAACATCGGCTTTCGCGTCGCGATAAGGCGCCGCACCGCGTCGTCGCCACGGTTGAGCCGCAGGTCGCACGGGTCGAGGCCGTCCGGGGCCACCGCCACGAACGTCTCGGCGGAGAAGCGCTGTTCCTCGTCGAACGCGCGACTCGCGGCCTTCTGGCCCGCAGCGTCCGGGTCGAAGGTGAAGATGACCTCGCCCGTGCTGCGGACGTCTCCGGCCACGTCGCCCATGACGCGGCGGATCATCTTGATGTGGTCGACACCGAAGCTCGTGCCGCACGTGGCGACGGCCGTCGTGACACCCGCCAGATGGCAGGCCATGACGTCGGTGTAGCCCTCGACCACGACGACCTGCTTGCCGCGCGCGATGTCCTTCTTGGCGAGGTCGAGCCCGTAGAGCACTTGGCTCTTGTGGTACACCGGCGTCTCGGGAGTGTTGAGGTACTTGGGGCCCTGGTCGTCGTCGAGCAGCTTGCGTGCCCCGAATCCGACGGTCTGGCCCGTGGTGTCGCGGATAGGCCAGACGAGCCGGCCCCGGAAGCGGTCGTAGACGTCGCCGCGATCGCCCCGCCCGAGCAGGCCAGCGACCACGAGCTCGTCGTCGCTGTAGCCCAGGGTTCTGAGGTGCTTGCCGAGCGCGCCGCCGCGGGGGGCGAATCCGATGCCGAAACGCCCGGCGGCCGCCTGGTCGAAGCCGCGCTCGCCGAGAAACCTGCGACCCGGCTCGGCCTCGACCGTGGCGAGCTGTGCGACGTAGTAGTCGGCCGCCGACTGGTTCGCCGAGAGGATGCGCGCGCGGTTGCCGTGGTCGCTCGCCTGGCCGCCGTCTTCGTAGTGGAGCTCGTAGCCGATCTTGCCGGCGAGCAGCTCGACGGCCTCGGAGAACGACACGTGGTCCATCTTCTGCAGGAAGGAGTACACGTCTCCGCCTTCGCCGCAGCCGAAGCAGTGGTAGAAACCGACCTGCGGGCGCACGTGGAAGCTGGGGCTGCGCTCCTCGTGGAACGGGCACAGGCCCTTCATCGATCCGACGCCGGCGCTCTTGAGCGTCACGTAGTCGCCCACGATGTCGGCCAGGTTGGTGCGCGACCGTACCTCGTCGATATCGCTTCGTCGGATCAGGCCTGCCACGCTGACGATTCTACGGTCGGATGTCGGGGGCCGCTGCCGACCGCAGCCCGCCGTGCACGCCGCTGCCGGGCGCCGGCCTGTGGAGGAGCAGGCGGCACGCGGCGTGGTCAAGGCAGCGCGCGCCGCGGCCGCCGCCGCGGGGTGGGTTTGCAAATTCAGGAGATCGTGGAGCCGCGGCGCGATTGCGCCCCGTGGTCAGGCGGGAGCCAGCGGTCGCGCGGGCCGTAACTCCTGAATTTCCAAAACGACCGGCGCGGGTCAGGCGGCGGTGTGCGGGGCGTGCGGCGGAATCAGGCGCCGGGGGCCGTCAATCGCGCGTGCCACGCCAGCGCGGACTGGTCGGTGAGCGACGCCACCTGATCGACGATCACGCGCTTGCGGGCGTTGTCGTCGGATGCCTCGCGCCAGTCGGCCGCGAACCCGGAGTCGAGGTGCTTCTCGTCGGTCGAGTAGAGGGCGTCCGCGAGGTCGGTGAGGATGTCGCGCTGCCCCGCGTAGATCGGCTTGCGGGCGTTGGTCGACATGACGTTGGCCGCGACGATTCCCTTGAGCACGGCAATCTCGGCCTGCGTGTCGCGCGGCACGACGACATCCGCCCCGAACCGGATGAGCGCACCGGACGAATGAGCGGCGCGCGTCGCATGCACGGCCTCGTGAGCGAAGCGTCCGATGAGCTGGCTGGTGAGGTTCTTGAGGCGGGCGAGGTCGATGCGCGAGCCGCTCCATGAGGCGAGCCAGTAGTCGAGGCTGTCGAGCCGGTCGAACGCGGCGATGAGGGTGTCGTGATCGAATTCGCCGCCGATCCAGGAGAACATCGAGTCGACGAGCTCGTCGTGGTTCGCGCGGGCACCGAGCGCCGGAACGTCGAGATACCCGCCGACGACCGCATCCTCGAAGTCGTGCACCGAGTAGGCGATGTCGTCGGAGAGGTCCATGACCTGCGCCTCGACGCAGCGCCGGCGGTCAGGGGCCCCCTCGCGCAACCACGCGAACGCCTCGGTGTCGTCGTCGTAGAAGCCGAACTTGCTGCGTCCGCTCGGATCGGGGATGCCCTGGGATGCCGGCCACGGGTACTTCGTGCTCGCATCCAATGACGCGCGGGTGAGGTTGAGGCCGTAGGTGCGTCCGTCGCGTCCGAAGACCTTGGGCTCCAGGCGCGTGAGCAGTCGGAGGGTCTGCGCGTTCCCCTCGAAGCCGCCGAAGTCGATCGCCCAGTCGTTGAGGGCGCGCTCGCCGTTGTGGCCGAACGGCGGGTGCCCGATGTCGTGAGCGAGGCACGCCGTGTCGACGACATCCGGGTCCAGTCCCAGGCTCTCCGCCAGCTCACGGCCGACCTGCGCCACCTCGAGCGAGTGCGTCAGGCGGTTGCGCGCGAAATCGAGACCCTGGGTGGGGCTCAATACCTGCGTCTTAGCGCCCAGTCGGCGCAGGGCGCTGGAGTGCAGCAGTCGCGCGCGGTCGCGGGCGAAGTCGCTGCGACGGCTGGAATGGTCCTCCGGCAGCCACCGCTCAGCGTCCGCCTCGCTGTACTGCCCCGTGTCGCCCCTAGCCACCACTGTTGCTCAGCTCGGCCTCGTTCAGCTGGGATCGGTGGGCCTCGCCGAGCTCGCGGCTGTCGAGCCAGCCGTATGGCAGGCTCGGGTTCTTCGGGCTGCCTGCACGTCCGCGAGGACCTTCCGCCTCGCGCCCCGGGTACGGCTGGTCGGCGTCGAGGGTCGCGATGAGATCGTCGATCTCCTGCAGCGACGACGACATGGCGAGCGCTGCACGCGTCTCTCCGCCGACCGGGTACCCCTTGAAATACCAGGCGACGTGCTTCCGCATATCGCGGCAGGCGCGATTCTCCTCGCCGTCGTAGAACTCGATGAGCAGTTCGGCGTGCCGCTTGTACGCTCGGGCAACCTCTCCGAGGCTCGGCTGTGCCTTGAGCGCTCCGCCCTGGAACGCCGCGGCGAGATCGCCGAACAGCCACGGGCGACCGAGGCAGCCTCGACCGACGACGACTCCGTCGCATCCGGTCTCTGCGACCATGCGGAGCGCGTCCTCGGCCGACCATATGTCGCCGTTGCCGAGCACGGGAACGCTGCTGACGGTCTCCTTGAGCTTGGCTATCGCGCTCCAGTCGGCGTGACCGGAGTAGAAGTCCGCGGCGGTGCGGGCGTGCAGGGCGATGCTCGCGACGCCGGCGCCCTCTGCGGCCCTCGCGGCCTCGAGATACGTGAGGTGGTCGTCGTCGATACCCTTGCGCATCTTGATGGTGAGCGGGATGTCGCCCGCGGCCTTCACCGCGCCCTCGACGATGTCGCGGAACAGGTCACGCTTCCAGGGCAGCGCCGCACCCCCGCCCTTGCGGGTGACCTTCGGCACGGGGCACCCGAAATTCAGGTCGATATGGTCGGCACGGTCTTCGGCAACGAGCATCGTGATGGCCTCGGCGACCGTCTTCGGGTCGACCCCGTAGAGCTGGATGCTGCGGGTCGTCTCCGACTCGTGGTGCTTGATGAGCCGCATGCTCTCGGGCGTGCGCTCGACGAGTGCGCGGCTTGTGATCATCTCGGAGACGTAGAGACCCGCGCCGTACTCGCGGCACAGCCGGCGGAACGCGGTGTTGGTGATGCCGGCCATGGGCGCGAGCACGACCGGTACGTCAAGGGCGATGGGCCCGATCTGTAGGGTAGGAGGTGTGGCGGTCACGGCGGTCATTTGTTCAATTCTTCCACGTTCGGCCGAGCGAGAGGCGCGGGCTGCAATGACCGGTCAGGAACGAGTGGCCGCGGATGCCACGGCCCGGGGCATTTCGATCGAGTTCGTCGAGCGGCCGGCGGCGGCGTCGCTCGAGGAGGCCGCGGCGCTCCTGGGCATCGCCGCCGCGACGATCGTGAAGACGCTCGTGGTCAAGAGGCACGACGGCAGCTACCTCTTCGCGCTCATACCGGGCGACCGTCAGATCTCGTGGGGCAAGCTGCGCGGGGTCGTCGGCGTCAACAAGCTGCGATTGCCCGAGGCGCACCTCGCGCTCGAGGCGACCGGATACGAGCGCGGGACGATCACGCCACTCGGCTCCACCACGGCGTGGCCGGTGTTCGCCGACTCCCGCATCGCCGGGCAGCGGATAGCCATGGGTGCCGGTGCGCCCGGCATGAGCGCCTTCGTGTCGGCCGACGAGGTCATCGCCGGCTTCGCCGCGACGGTCGCAGACATCTCCGACTGAGTCGGCGCGGGCGCGTCGCGGCGCCTGCCTGGCTTGTCTTCGGAAATTCAGGACTTCCTGCCGAAACCGGTCGTGCCACCCCCGGTTCCACGCGGGCGCGGCGCTCCGGCGTAGCGTTATCTCCTGAATTTCCGCTCATCAGACGCGACTCGGTTCGGTCGGAAGCGGCTTCGAGCGGGCGGGACGGCTCCCGGCTAGACGCGGTCTTCGTCGAGCCTACGATTCACGATGGCCTGCTCGGAGTGAGCGGGCAGCTCGCACGAGTCACCCACACATGCCGCAGCGGCAGGGTCGCCGACGATGAGGAGCGGGGTCACCGCAGCATCCGTCACGCTGCGTCCCTCTCGTCGCGTGCCTGCTCGAGAACGCTCACGAAGGCCTCGGCCTCTTGGGCACCGGAGACGCCGTACTTGCCGTCGATCACGAAGAACGGGACCCCCTGGATGCCGTAGGCCTGTGCCTGGGCGACATCGGCTTTCACGTGGGCGAGGTACTCGTTAGATTCGAGCGCGCGCACGACGGCATCGCGGTCGAGCCCGACCTCCGCGGCGAGATCGGCGAGGTCAGGGATGCGTCCGACGTGGCGACCGTCGACGAAGTACGCCTTGAGGAGGCGTTCCTTCATCTCGAGCTGCAGGCCATTGGCCTTGGCGAAATGCAAGAGCTCGTGCGCTTTGATCGTGTTGGTCTGGTGCACATGGTCGTAGTCGTAGTCGAGGCCGACGGATGCGGCGATGCTCGTTACTCGATCGAGCATCATCGCGATCTGGTCGGGCGCGATGTGCTTGCGCTGGCTCAGGAAGTCGACGGGGGTTCCTTCGAAGTCGACCGGGGTGTCGGGCGCCAGTTCGAACGAGTGGTACTCGACCTCGACATCGCCGTCGAACTCAGCGGCTCCCGCCTCGAACTTGCGCTTGCCGATGTAGCACCACGGGCACTGAACGTCGGACCAGATGTCTACTTTGATTGGTGTGCTCACGGGAGGGTCAACGCGTCACCCCCGCCGATATTCCCGGCCGCACGGAATCGCGCGGGGGTGTGATCGATTGCGGCCAGCCGCGCCCTCGCCGAGCCGGCACGGCTGGGCGGACGCGTGTCATCACCGATCCCGAGGCCAGGGCGGCACTCGACCGGGCGGAGACTGCGGACTCGACAGCGAGCACCACCCTGTGCCAGTGGCGGAAGACCATGCGGGCGCTCGGGCGCAGCGCATGCAGGTTGGCGATGGTGATGGCGATGTCCTTTGCCCGGTCGCTTTCGAACCGGTCGAGGTGGTACTCCTCCCCGTCGGTCTCCAGACCGACGCAGTCGTCGATCACCAGGTCGATGCGCTCGAGGTCGTTGATTCGCACCTGGCTGTCGACCGTGTGCCCGAGCAGCCGAAGGCGGGTGCGGGCGAGGCTTTCGGGCAGGCTTTCGCAGCGTTCATCCACCCAGTCCCGGATGTGACGCAGTTCGCGCGGCAGCCTCGACACCAGGAGTTCGAAGTCGATCCAGTGGAGCCGTCCGGTATGCAGAGCCCAGTCGAGTGCAGCCACCGCCGTCTCGAAATCCTCGTCGAGCACGACCCGGTACAGCGCGTCGCGGACGTCGACGATCGTCGAGTCGCCTCGAGCCGCGACGCCGGCGTCGTCCCAGTGGAGGTTCAGCCCGCGGACGATCCGGCCGGCGAGTTGCACGAATCGATTCCACGGCGTGCGCAACCGCGCCGCGTTGGCGTGCAGCGAAACGTGCAGCGGAGAGCGGCCGAGCACCCAGCCGCCGAGCGCGACCACCGCCGATATGCCCGTGAGCCGCCCGCCGACGCACACGGCGCGCACACGCACGTCGTCAGGCGGCAGAGTTGTGTACCAGCCCTGTCGCGCGCGGCTGACTTCCCCGCGCCGGACCGCGAGAGTCAGGTCGATGTCACGGGCACCGCGACGCACGAGCTGTTGCTTCTGCGCCATGCCGCCGAGCGAGTCGACGATTGCTGCGATGTTGGTCATGCATCCACGATGACGGATGGTGCACGCCGACGCGCGGCCGGCGACCGATCTGTGCGCGGCGCGGCGCGGGGTGGCGCTGTGGAGGAGTCGCGCCATCCGTCGCCGCGCCTGTGGAAACTCAGGAATCGCCGCCCGGCGCCTATCGCAGCCCGCGGAATCGCGCGGCGGAACCATGGTAAGCGCCTTCGGTTTCCTGAATCTCCGAGGCGGGGGCAGGGTAGCTACGCCCGCGCACGGCCCAGCCCGCGCCTGACTGCGCACGCTCACGGCTAAGCCGGCGCACGGCCAAACGCGCGCGCGGACGGCCGGCGTCAGGCGCCGAGCAACTGCTCCGCGAGGTAGCCGCGTAGGCGGTCGAGCGAGACGCGCTCCTGCGCCATCGAGTCGCGCTCGCGCACCGTCACCGCGTTGTCATCGAGGGAGTCGAAGTCGACCGTGATCGCGAACGGCGTTCCGATCTCGTCCTGGCGGCGGTAACGGCGACCGATGGCACCGGCGTCGTCGAAGTCGACATTCCAGTACTTGCGCAGATCGGCCGCGACCGAGCGCGCGAGCGGCGACAGCTGCTCGTTGCGCGACAGCGGCAGCACGGCCACCTTGACGGGCGCGAGACGACGGTCGAGACGCAGCACGGTGCGCTTGTCGACGCCGCCCTTGGCGTTAGGCGCCTCATCCTCGGCGTAGGCGTCGATGAGGAAGGCCATGAGGGCGCGCGTCAGGCCGAACGCCGGCTCGATCACGTAGGGGATCCAGCGCTTGTCCTGCGTCTGGTCGAAGTACGACAGGTCGGTGCCGGATGCCTCGGAGTGCGTCTTCAGGTCGTAGTCGGTGCGGTTTGCGACGCCCATGAGCTCGCCCCACTCGCTGCCGGCGAAACGGAAGCGGTACTCGACATCCACTGTCCGCTTGGAGTAATGCGACAGCTTCTCCTGCGGGTGCTCGTAGAGGCGCAGGTTCTCGGGCT
>JAODMO010000003.1 GCA_025464995.1 Microbacteriaceae bacterium | reverse complement strand
CCCGTGGTCATCGACTTCGTCGTGGGCCAGGACGCCCAGGTGTGGCCGATGGTCGCGGCGGGCGCCAGCAACGACGACATCCTGGCCGCGCGCGACGTGCGCCCGGTCTTCGGCGACGGACAGGTCTGAGGGGTCTTCTGATGTCACGCCACACGCTCTCGGTCCTCGTCGAGAACAAGTCCGGTGTGCTGGCCCGTGTCTCGGCGCTGTTCAGCCGTCGCGGGTTCAACATCGAGTCCCTCGCCGTCGGACCGACGGAGAACCCCGACCTCTCCCGGATGACCATCGTGGTCGAAGCGGAGAGCGCGCCGCTCGAGCAGATCACCAAGCAGCTGAACAAGCTCATCGAGATCATCAAGATCGTCGAGCTGGACGGCGGTGCCGCCGTCCAGCGCGAGCTGCTGCTGGTCAAGGTCCGTGCGCCCATGTCCGAGCGCACCCAGGTCCTGCAGACCGCGGAGCTCTTCCGGGCGCGCGTCGTCGATGTCAATCCCGACACCGTGACGATCGAGGCGACCGGCACGCCGGACAAGCTGCAGGCGCTGCTCGCCGTCCTCGCCCCGCTGGGTATCAAGGAGATGGCGCAGTCGGGGACCGTCGCCCTGGGCCGGGGTCCCCGGTCGATGTCGGGCGCCGGTACCTTGCGCCCGGTCGAACGCAGCGCCTGAACCCGCTCCATCCAGGGGCCAAAAGCACGATTTTGGCCCTCCACCACCGAAGGGAACACACACCAGCATGGCCGCCGAGATCTTCTACGACGACGACGCCGACCTGTCGATCATCCAGGGGCGCACCGTCGCCGTCCTCGGGTACGGCAGCCAGGGGCACGCGCACGCGCTGTCGCTGCGCGACTCCGGGGTGGACGTCCGCGTCGGCCTGCCCGAGGGCAGCAAGAGCCGCCCCAAGGCCGAGGCCGAGGGCCTGCGGGTCGTCACGCCGGCCGAGGCGGCCGCCGAGGCCGACCTGATCATGATCCTTGCGCCGGACCACGTGCAGCGGACGCTGTACGCGGAGTCGGTCGAGCCCAACCTGCAGGACGGCGACGCGCTGTTCTTCGGTCACGGCTTCAACATCCGGTTCGGCTACATCAAGCCCCCGGCCGGCGTCGACGTCGCCATGGTCGCTCCCAAGGGCCCCGGTCACCTGGTGCGCCGCGAGTTCGAGAACGGCAAGGGCGTGCCCTGCCTGGTCGCCGTGGAGCAGAACGCGTCGGGGAACGCGCAGGAGCTGGCACTGTCCTACGCCAAGGCGATCGGCGGCACCCGCGCCGGCGTCATCAAGACGACGTTCGCCGAGGAGACCGAGACCGACCTCTTCGGCGAGCAGGCAGTGCTCTGCGGCGGTGTCTCGCAGCTCGTCCAGTACGGCTTCGAGACCTTGACCGAGGCCGGCTACCAGCCGCAGATCGCCTACTTCGAGGTGCTGCACGAGCTCAAGCTCATCGTCGACCTCATGTGGGAGGGCGGCATAGCCAAGCAGCGGTGGAGCGTCTCCGACACGGCCGAGTACGGCGACTACGTCTCCGGTCCGCGCGTCATCACCCCGGACGTCAAGGAGAACATGCAGGCCGTTCTCGCCGACATCCAGTCGGGTGCCTTCGCCGAGCGCTTCATCGCCGACCAGGACGCCGGAGCGCCCGAATTCCTCGCGCTGCGCGAAAAGGGTGCCGCGCACCCGATCGAGGCCACCGGCAAGGAGCTCCGCGCATTGTTCGCGTGGAAGCAGCAGGACGAGGACTACACCGACGGTTCCGCCGCCCGCTAGTTGTCGGCCCTCCCCGGCCGTTGTCGGCAGACGACGAACGCCCGCCCCGCGTCGACCACTGGTCGGCACGGGGCGGGCGTTCGTCGTGCTGGGTTGCTCTAGTTCATTGCCGAGACGACCGCCACGACGGCGATCGCGATGACAGCCCACAGCAGCACTGACGCGCCCACCACGATGAGCCACCCTCGGGCTCGATGTGAATTGCGTTCTCCGTGCGCGGCACCGGTCGGCATGAACCACACGGGTTGATTCGACGAATCGGTGTCGTGCCCTGCCTCTGCCGTATTGTTCACTGGTTCCCCCGGGCTCTGTTGCGCATCCCCCTGCGCCTGGGTCAACCGTATTGCCTGCCTGGATTTCGGGGTATTCCCGCGAAGGGGGGGTACGAATCTCACGCCCGGTGCCTGTCGTCCACCGGGGTGATCCCGCTCACTCCGGCACCTTGAGCACGCCGATTCCGCGCATCTCGACGCGCACATCGCCGGGGCCGTGGACGATCGTCAGCAGCACCTCGCCGCACTGGCGGCAGCGGGCGACGAACCCCATCTCGTCGGGGTAGACCATGGCGAGAGCGAGGGCGGATTCGTCGCCGCATCCCAGGCAGCGCCCGACGGCTTCCGTCATGTCGGCGTTGAACAGCTCAGAGAGCGGGCCTGCCAGAACGTTGCCGTCGAGGTGCGTCACGTCACTTGCCTCCGAACCGTTCGGTCTTCACGGATGCCGCGGGATGGCCGAGCGTCACGAGCCAATCGGCCACGCTCTCGACGAATCCCGTCGGCCCACAGACGAAGACCTGCGGCTCGTCGCTGGCGGGGAGCGTCGCCTCCGCCAGCACGGCGGCGGTGAGCCGACCCGCTTCCCGCGGCCAGCCGTCGGGCGCCATCCGTGTGTAGACGAATGCGACCTCGAGGTTGGGGGAGGAGAGGGCGGCGATCTCGTCCCTGAAGAACACGTCGTTCGGCGTGCGCACGGAGTACAGCAGGCGGAAGCGCGCGGTGCTGCCCGACGCGGCGTGTGCGCGCAGCATCGCCATGAGCGGCACGATGCCCGAGCCGCCGCCGATGAGCTGCACGGGCCGGGTGTCGTCGGTATGCCAGACGAACCAGCCGCCGAGCGGGCCGCGCACCTCGAGCTCATCGCCGGGCAGCAGGTCGTCGACGAGGTAGGGCGAGACTTCGCCGTCGGGCAGCCGGTCGACGGCGAGTTCGACACTATCGGCCGAGCCGGCCGAGGCGATGGAGTACGAACGCACCGCCTGGTAGCCGTCGGGCGCGGTGAGGCGCACGTCGAGGTGCTGACCGGCGAGGTTTCCGCCCCAGCCGGGGACGTCGAGCTGGATGCTGCGCCCGCTCGGTGTCTCCGCTCGCACCGCCACGACGACCCCCACCTTCCATTGCCCGATCGAGTCCGGCCCGCTCACGAGTACCGTTGTTCGAGCCAGGGGTTGCCGTAGGTGTTGTAGCCGTTCTGCTCCCAAAACCCGGGATCGTCACCGCGGCGCATCTCGATGCCGTTCACCCACTTGGCGCTCTTCCAGAAGTACAGGTGCGGCACGAGCAGTCGAGCGGGGCCGCCGTGTTCGGCCGCGAGTGGCTCGCCGTCGAACTCGAACGCGATCCATGCCTTGCCGCCCAAAAGGTCGGCAAGCGGGACGTTGGTCGTGTAGCCGCCGTAGGAGTGCACCATCGTGTAGCCGTAGCTCGTATCGATGCCGTCGAACAGCGTGTCGAGCGACACGCCACGCCACGAGGTTCCGAGTTTCGACCATCGTGTGACGCAGTGGATGTCGGTGTGCACGTCGTCGATCGGGAGGGCCATCAGGTCTGCCCAGCTCCAGCTGTGCGACGTGCCGCTCTCGGTCGTGATCGTGAAGCGCCAGTCGTCGGTCGAGATGCGCGGGGTCGGCCCCGCCGACAGCACGGGAAAGTCCGCGGTGAGGAACTGGCCGGGAGGCAGGTCCGGGTTGTGCTCGCGTGAGCGTCCGGAAAAGCCGCGAGAGATGATGCCCATGTCGATGCCCTTCGGTCGAACCAAGCCTAGCCACCACCGGGCCTGAATGAGTCGCGCATCACGGGTCTCCTCCGTCGTCGCGAAGTAGGGTTGCATGTATGACAAGCCTCGCCCTCGGCGTTCCGACGATCAGGCGTGATCCGGCGCAGATCCCGCCCACACACGGGCGCCCGGATGTCGCGGGGCTCGTCGACCGTTTCGGGCGCGAGGCGCGCGACCTCCGCGTGTCCATCACCGAGAAGTGCTCGCTGCGCTGCACCTACTGCATGCCGGAGGCGGGGCTTCCGCCCATCGCCCGCGACGACCTCCTCACCGCGACCGAGATCGGCCGGTTGGTCGGCATCGCGGTGCGCGATCTGGGCGTGCGCGACATCCGCTTCACCGGCGGCGAACCGCTCATGCGCAACGACCTCGTCGAGATCATCCGGCGCAGCTCCGAGGCGGCGGACGGCGCGTCCATCTCGATGACCACGAACGCGATCGGTCTCGACAAGCGCGTCGGCGCCCTCGTCGCCGCGGGGCTCACGCGCATCAACATCTCGCTCGACACCGTCGACCGCGACCACTTCGCCCGGCTCACCCGCCGCGACCGCCTGCCCTCGGTGTTCGCGGGCATCACCGCGGCGAAGGCGGCAGGCCTCACGCCGCTCAAGATCAACGCCGTGCTCATGCGCGACACCCTCGACGGCGCGGTCGACCTGCTCGAGTGGTCGATCGCCAACGGGGTGCGCCTGCGCTTCATCGAGCAGATGCCTCTCGACGCCGACGAGGCCTGGGCGCGCGACAACATGATCGACGCGGCCGAGCTGCTCGACGTGCTCGGCAGCCGGTTTACCCTCACGTCGCCGACGCGGGAGGACCCGTCGTCGCCCGCGGAGGAGTGGATTGTCGACGGCGGGCCCGCCACGGTCGGCGTCATCGCCTCGGTGACCCGGTCGTTCTGTGCGGCGTGCGACCGCACCCGGCTCACCGCCGAGGGCACCGTGCGCTCGTGCCTCTTCGGCGACGACGAGACCGACCTGCGCGGGCTCATGCGCGGCGGCGCCTCCGACGAGCTGATCGCCGACTGGTGGCGCGCGGCGATGTGGGGCAAGCAGGCTGGCCACGGCATGGAGCGCGCCGACTTCGTGCGTCCACTGCGGAGCATGGGCGCAATCGGTGGCTGAGTTGCCGGGTGCGTCGGTGTCGGGCGCTGGCTCGGTCGTCGACACCGGTGGGGCTGCGGATGCTGGAGCTTCCGTTGTGCAAGACGCCGGCGTCCTCATCCGCTACTTCGCTGCGGCCTCGGATGCCGCGGGCAGGCTCGAGGAGACGCTGCCTCGAATGGCGACGGTGGGCGAACTGCGTGCAGAGCTCGTCGCCCGCTACGGCGACTCGATGGCGCGCGTGCTGGCGTCGGGATCGTTCCTCGTCGACGGGGTCGTGAGCCGCGACGATGCGCGCGCGGTCGGGCTGCGCGTCGACGTGCTGCCGCCCTTCGCCGGCGGCTGACCGCGCGGCCGGGTGCAGCGGCGACATGCTCGGGTTCCTCCGCGGCGTCGAGTGCGGCATCCCTGGTCCGCTCGGCCGACGATTCGCGGCAGATTGCTGTTTGAGCGGCGTCGGAAGCGCAATATGCCGCGAGCGCGGCCGATCCGGAGCTCGATTGCGAGGTGCGCCGGCGTGTGCGTTCGCCGATTCGCGCCGAATCGCTCTTCGTTGGGCGCCGGTAGCGCAATGTGCCGCGACCGAGCGGTCCGGACGGGGCTACAGCCCGACCCACTCCGTCGCGCCGTCGCCCAGGTGCTGGCGCTTCCAGATGGGAACCGTCTGCTTGATGATCTCGACGAGCCGCTCGCACGCGGCGAAGGCCTCGGCCCGGTGCGGAGCCGCGGCGGCTGCGACGAGCGCCGTGTCGCCGATGGTGAGAGCACCCACGCGGTGGGCGGCGGCGATGCGCAGGCCCGTCTCCGCGGCGACGGTCGCGCACGCCTCCGCTAGGAACCGCTGTGCCTCGGGATGTCCCTGGTAGTCGAGGGCCGACACCCTCAAGCCGTGATCGTGGTCACGGACGATTCCGCGGAATGTGACGAGCGCCCCGTTCGCGGGCGTGAGCACGAACTCCTCGAGGGGGGCGGCGTCGATGGGAGAGTCGGCGATGTAGGCGAGAATCGGCGGGGCGGATGGCGCGACGTCACGCATGCGGCCCGCCCCCCGAGACCTGCGCGACGAGGTGCGGAAGCACGCCATCGAGCACGGCGAGGCCGTCCTTGACCCCGCCGGGCGAGCCGGGGAGGTTGACGATGACGGTGTCGCGGGCGGTCCCGGCGACGGCGCGGCTGAGCGCCGCCATCGGCGTCGCAACCTGGCCGTGCGCGCGGATCGCCTCGGCGACACCGGGCAACTGGCGGTCGAGCACGGCGAGCGTGGCCTCCGGCGTGCGGTCGGTCGGGCTCACCCCGGTTCCGCCCGTCGTCAGGATGACGGCGGGCGCGGTCTTCACGACGCGGGACATCTCGGTTGCGATGTCTGCGTCGGCGACCACGGTGACGGCGTCGACCGCGTATCCGGCGGCCTCGAGCCAGGCGGCGATCACGGGCCCGGTCGAGTCTTCGCGCGTGCCGGCAGCGCCGGCGGTGGACGCGACGATGACCGCGGCCGTGTTGGCGCGCGGCCGGGAGCGCCGAGGGCGTTTCGTGAGGGCGAGAGGCGCAGCATCCGACGACGAGGGCGACGACGAGGAAGACGCCGCGGGCCTCGTCCAGTGGCCGTGCTTGCCGCCCGTCTTGTCGCGCAGCTGGACGTCGGTCATGGTCGCCGCGGCGTCGACGGCCTTGATCATGTCGTGCAGCGTGAGCGCGGCGATCGACACGGCCGTGAGCGCCTCCATCTCGACCCCGGTCTGGCCCGTGGTCTTCGCGGTCGCGGTGATGAGGATGGAGTCGGCGGTGAAGTCGAAGTCGATCTTCACGGATGACAGCGGGATCTGGTGGCAGAGCGGGATGAGTTCGCTCGTCCGCTTCGCTCCCGAGATTCCGGCGATGCGTGCGGTCGCGAGCACGTCGGCCTTGGGCAGGTCGTCCGCGCGCACGAGGGCGATGACCTCGGGGCGGGTGACCAGTCGCCCCGTCGCCGTGGCCGACCGCTTGGTCACGGGCTTGCTGCCGACGTCGACCATGCGGGCGCGGCCGTCCGCGTCGAGGTGAGTCAGTGCGCGATCACTCACAGTTCTATCGTTTCCACGGTGTCGCCTGCTTTCAGCTCGGTGGTGCCTTCGGGCACGTCAATGAGAACGTCGGATGCCGCGAGGGAGGCCACGAGGTGCGACCCGGGCCCGGCGACCATCTCCACTCTGCCACCCTCCACTGTGCGGCCGCGCAGGAACTGTCGCTTGCCGGCGATCGACCGCACGTCGCTCGTGAGAACGCGGGTCGAGCGCCGCGCCGGCGGGAGGCCCGCAGCCTCCCGCAGCAGCGGTGCCACGAAGACCTCGAACGAGATCTGCGTGCTCACCGGGTTGCCCGGGAAGCCGATGATCGGCACCCCGTCAATGGAGCCGGTCGCTTGCGGCCCGCCGGGCTGCATCGCGATGTGGCCGACGCGGCCGTCGCGGGTGACGAGGAAGTCGCGCACCACCTCGTAGTCGCCCATGGAGATTCCGCCGGAGGTGAGGATGATGTCGGCCCTGTCTGCGGCATCGAGCATGACCGCGCCCAACACCGAGACGTCGTCGTTGTTGTTGTGCGCCGCGAAGATCACCTCGCCGCCGCTCGCGCGCACGGCGGCGTCGAGTGCGACGGCGTTCGAGTCGTAGACCTGGCCCAGCTCGACGGGTGCGCCGGGCACGACGAGTTCGGCGCCGGTGGTGATGACGGCAACGCGCACCCGGGTGCGCACGTCGACCGAGTCGAGGCCGGCCGCGGCGAGCACCGCGAGGTGCCGTGACGCGAGGCGCAGCCCCGCGGGCAGCAGTTCTTCGCCGGTGCGCACGTCGCTGCCGCGCTCGCGCACGTACTCGCCGACGGCGCGGTGACGGTGGATGGTGACCGTGTCGCCGACGGTGGTCGTGTCTTCGACGGGAACGATCGCGTCGGCCCCATCCGGAATCACGGCGCCCGTCATGATGCGCACGGTGGTTCCGGGCTCGAGGGGCGGCGGCGTGCCGGGCCGGGCGGCGACCTCGCCGACGATCGGCAGCGACGTCCCGCCGGTCGCGAGGTCGCTCGAGCGAACGGCGAAACCGTCCATCTGAGAATTGGGGAACAGCGGCAGGTCGACCGGGGAGTGCACGACGGCCACGGTCACCCGGCAGAGGGCGAGGGCGAGCGGAACCCGTTCGGACGTCGTCGGCAGGGAGACGATCGAGCGGATGTACGCGGCGTGATCGTCGACGGAGGCGGACTCCATCAGTAGCGCGCCACGGCGGGGTCGACGTCGCGCGACCACGCGTCGATTCCACCGGAGAGGTGCTTCGCGTGGTCGAAGCCGTGGCCCTGCAGGAAGTGCAGCGCCGACTCGGAGCGCACGCCGTGGTGGCAGTAGACGACGAAGTCCTCGGCCGGGTCGAGCTTGTCGATGACGCTCTCCAGCGAGCCGAGCGGAACCAGCATCGCGCCCGGAAGGGTCGCGATCTCGGCCTCCCACGGTTCACGCACGTCGAGCAGTACGAGCTCGTCGCCGCGTTCGATGGAGGCGGCGAGTTCGGTGGGGGAGACGGAGTCGGCCATAATCGATTCGCTTTCTTCGCGGGGCGGGGCGACGCTGCAGAAGGCGTCGTAGTCGATGAGTTCGGTGATGGGCGGGGCGGTCGGGTCGCGGTCGTAGGCGAGTTCGCGGAAGCCGCCGCCGAGCGCGTCGAAGGTGACGATGCGTCCGACGAGCGGGGAGCCGACGCCCGTGATGATCTTGATCGCCTCTCCGGCCATGATCGAGCCGATGACGGCGACGACGGTGGGGAAGACGCCGCCCTGCTCGCACGAGAGCACGGAACCCGCGGCGGGAGGAGTGGGGAAGAGGTCGCGGTACTGCGGCCCCCGAGTGGCCCAGGCAACCCCGGCCTGGCCGGCATACTGCGAGACGGCGCCCCAGACGACCGGGATGCCGACGATGGCGGCGGCGTCGTTGGCGAGGTAGCGCGTCGGGAAGTTGTCGCTGCCGTCGACGACGAGGTCGAAACGGGAGAAGAGGTCGAGCGCCGAGTCGGAGGACAGGCGCTGCTCGAGAGCGACGACGGCGGTGCCTCCGCTGATCGCGGCGACGCTGCCCGCCGCGGAGGCGACCTTCGACGCCCCGACGTCGGCCTCGCCGTGGATGTACTGCCGGTGCAGGTTGCTCAGCTCGACCGTGTCGTCGTCGATGATCCCGATCGTGCCCACTCCCGCGGCGGCGAGCGCGGGGATGACCGAGCTGCCGAGCCCACCCGCTCCGATCACGAGCACACGCGCCATCGCGAGGGCCCGCTGCTCGGCGAGCCCGAAACCCGGAAGGGCGAGCTGGCGCGCGTAGCGGTTCGGGCCAGCGGGGGTCGACTGCATGCTCTCGATTGTGTCAGGTGGCGGGCTTTCGTGCCGACCCGCGGCGGCCCGCGCTGCGGCCGACCATGCGGCGGCGAGGGCGGGTGCGCAGGTTCCTCAGATGCGGATAAACTTGCCAACATCATCCGCTAATACGGGAGTACCATGCCCATCACGCAGTTCAGGGTCAGCGAGGTCGCGGCACTCCTCGGGGTGAGTGACGACACCGTACGTCGATGGGCGGATGCCGGTCGCCTGACCCTCACGCGCGCCGCCGGCGGACCCGCGCTCGTCGACGGCGCGCAGGTGGCGCGCCTCGCGCAGGAACTCGCCGCGGAGGCGGCGCTGCACTCGGCGTTCCCCACGTCGAAGGCGTCCGCGCGCAACCGCATCACCGGCATCGTGACGAAGGTGACGAAAGACGGCGTGATGGCGCAGGTCGAGCTGCAGGCCGGTCCGTTCCGGCTCGTATCGCTCATGAGCCGGGAGGCGGCCGACGAGCTCGGCCTCGTGCCCGGTTCGCTCGCCGTAGCGAGCGCGAAGGCGACGACGATCGTCGTGGAGGTGCCGGAGTGAGGCGCCTCGCGCTCGGCGTCGTGGTCGCGCTCGCGCTCGCGGGGTGCGCGTCGCCGGCGGGACGCGGCACGCCCGCGAGCGGCACGCCCGAGGGCGCTTCGACGGTCACGGTGTTCGCCGCGGCATCGCTCGGCGGCGTCTTCACCGCCCTCGGCAAGCGGTTCGAGGCGCAGCATCCCGGGGTCTCGGTCGACTTCAACTTCGGCGGCAGCTCCGGGCTCGCCGCGCAGATCGTCCAGGGAGCGCCGGCCGACGTGTTCGCCGCGGCGAGCCCCGACACCATGCGGACGGTGCTCGACGCGGGATTCGCCACCGACCCGTCGGTCTTCGCGACCAACACGCTGCAGATCGCGGTGCCTGCGGGAAATCCCGGGGCGGTCACCTCGCTCGCCGATCTCGCCGACGCCGGGCTGACCGTGGCGCTGTGCGCACCCGAGGTCCCCTGTGGCGCGGCCGCGGCGGCGGTGCTCTCCGCGGCCGGAGTGACGGCGAGCGTCGATACGCTGGAGCAGGACGTCACGGCGGTTCTCACCAAGGTCGAGCTCGACGAGGCTGATGCCGGCCTCGTCTACCGCACAGACGTGCTCGCGGCCGGCGCGAAGGTCGAGGGCGTCGACATCCCGGGGGCGGAAAACGCGCCGAACGACTACCCGATCGCCGCGCTCGACGGGGCATCGACCGCCGCCGGGTCGTTCGTGGCCTACGTGCTCTCGGCGGAGGGCGGCTCGACGCTGGAGGCGGCCGGTTTTGGCTCGCCGTAGGCCGCGGCGCAGGGGAGTCATCGCTCCCGCGCTGTGGGCGCCGGCCGTCGTCGCGCTCGGGCTCCTCGTGCTGCCGCTCGTCGCGCTCGTCGTGCGCGCGCCCTGGTCGCAGCTGCCCGAGCTGCTCGGGCGCAGCGAGGTGGTGCAGGCGCTGGCACTCTCACTCGGCACCGCCGCTCTGTCGACCGGCATCGCCCTCGCTCTCGGGGTGCCGCTCGCCCTCGTGCTCGCGCGTTCCGCCGAGTGGAGCGCCGTTCCTCGCCGCGCACTGCGGGCACTCATCACCGTGCCGCTCGTGCTCCCCCCCGTGGTCGGCGGCGTCGCGCTCCTGCTGCTTCTCGGGCGCCGCGGCCTCATCGGCGGGTGGCTCGACACCGCGCTCGGTGTCACCGTCCCGTTCACCACGGCGGCGGTAGTCATCGCGCAGGTGTTCGTCGCGATGCCATTCCTCGTGCTCGCCGTGGAGGGAGCGGTGCGCGCATCCGATCGGCGCTTCGAGATCGCGGCGGCGACGCTCGGCGCCTCGCGCTTCACGGTGTTCCGCCGTGTGACGCTGCCTCTCGTCGCGCCCGGCATCACGGCGGGTGCGCTGCTGTGCTTCACGCGCGCGCTCGGGGAGTTCGGGGCGACCATCACCTTCGCGGGCAGCTTCCCGGGCGTAACCCAGACGCTGCCCATCGCCACCTACCTCGAGCTGCAGAGAGATCCGGATGCCGCGATCGCGCTGTCTCTCGTGCTCATGATCGTCTCCGTGGCCGTACTCGTGAGCCTGCGCGACCGCTGGGTGCCGGGGCTGGCGGCGTGAGCGGCCTCGTCGCGGGAATCGTCGTGAGGCGCGGCTCGTTCACGCTCGACCTCGCCCTCGACGTGCAGCCGGGTCGCACCCTCGCGCTGCTCGGACCGAACGGCGCGGGCAAGTCGACGGCGATCGGCGCGCTCGCCGGGGTCGTGCCGATCGACGGTGGCAGCATCCGGATCCGCGATCGCGTGCTCGACGATGAAACAGTGCACGTCGAGGTGGAGCACCGGCGGGTCGGCGTCGTGTTCCAGGAGTACCTGCTGTTCCCGCATCTGACGGTGCTCGAGAACGTGGCGTTCGGCCTTCGGGCCGCGGGGCGCGGTCGGCGGGATGCCCGACTGGGCGCGACGGAGTGGCTCGAGCGGCTCGGCATCGGCGACCTCGCGCAGCGCCGACCGCCGCAGCTCTCCGGCGGGCAGGCGCAGCGGGTGGCGCTCGCCCGCACTCTCGCTCCCGCGCCCGACGTGCTGCTGCTCGACGAGCCGCTCGCCGCGCTCGACGCCGAGGTGCGCGGCGACGTGCGTGAGGAGCTCGCGTCGCACCTGGCCTCGTTCGGCGGCGTGACGATCGTGGTCACCCACAGCCTCGACGACGTCGTCGCACTCGCCCGCGACGTCGTGGTGCTCGAGCGCGGGGAGGTGACGCAGCGCGGGAGCGTGCGGTCGCTCGTGCGGGAGCCGGCGACGCCGTACGTCGAGCGGCTGGTCTCGAGCTGGTCGGAGGACTGAGAACGGGAGCGCCCGCGTCAAACCTCCGCGCGGCGATCGACGCTGAGCGACGGTGAGGGGGCCGGCGCGCGCCTAGGGGGTGTGCGGTCGGCCGACGTGACCGAGCAGCGCCACGACGAGGGTGATGACCGCGGCGGCGCCCATGCCGAGTCCGATGTGCACCTGCAGCAGCAGCGCGCCGGCGAACGCACCGAGCCCGATGAGCAGCACGGCGCCGGCCCGACGCTTCCATGGCTGGCCAGGGCCCATGCCGAACCGCGAGTCGAAGGCGAGCCCGACGAGCGTCGACGTCACGACGACGGTGGTGACATCCTTCACCCCGATGTGTCGTGCGGCACCGGCCTGCATGCCCATCGCGAGCCCGAGAGCGCCCGTGATGGCGAGCTTGACGGGTTCTCCGGGGTCGTCGATCACCAGCACGGGTACAGCCGCGGCGAGCAGGATGAGACCGACCACGCCGAACAGCACGGTGCTGCGGTGCGACCAGCCGGCGGGCACGGGGCGCAGGGTGCGTCCCGCGACGAGCGCACCGAGCATGAACAGCACGAGGGCGATGACCGGCCCGACGACGGGGAGTCCGTCGGCACCGGTGAGTGCCATGCCCAAGATGACGACATTGCCGGTCATGTTGCCGGTGAAGACGCGGTCGAGCCCCAGGTAGCCGACCGCGTCGATGACGCCGGTCGAGAAGGTGAGTGCGAGCATCAGCCCGAGGTGGAGGGCCGCCGGGTTCGACTGCAGTCGCTTCTTCATGTGTCTCCCTGAATCATGCCCCCACGGGGAGTCGCTAGGGTTTTGAGAATACTGGAGCCGCGTGTGCAGAAATGACGGAGTCGATCGACATGCAACTGACGGATGCGCTGCAACCAGGTGAGGGGCCGATCACCGCCGCGGTCTACCTTCCCGCCGATCCCGCCTCCGTGTTGTGGGGACGGTTGCCCTGCGCCGCGGACGAGCCGGTGCTCACGGTCTCCTCGGGCACCGAGGTGACCATCGACACCATCAGCCACGAGGGCGTGCTCGACGACCAGGGCAGCGACCCCGTCGCCTTCTTCGGCCGGTTCGGTGTCCCGTCCACGCACGTGCTCGACGACGCCATCCTTCTCGCCGCGACGCGCACCCGCGACCCGCTCACCGACGGTCCCCACGTCGTGATCGGCCCGGTGCTCGTCGAGGGGGCGATGCCGGGCGACCTGCTCAAGGTGACGGTGCTCGAGGCGGTTCCGCGGGTACCCTACGGGGTGGTGTCCAACCGGCACGGCCGCGGCGCCCTGCCCGGCGACTACCCGACCGGCGACCTGGGCGTGAGCGTCTTCGCGGCCGTCGACGGAGACCACGGAACCATGCCGCGCGCGCTCGGCGGCGAACACACGGTGCGGTTTCCGCTCGCTCCGTTCCTCGGGATCATGGGCGTCGCCGTGGCGGGTGATGAGCGTCCGCACTCGGTGCCGCCCGGCCCGCACGGGGGCAACATCGACATCAACCTGCTCACGGTCGGCTCGACGCTCTACCTGCCTGTACAAGTGCCCGGCGCGCTGGCCTACGTCGGCGACCCGCACTTCGCGCAGGGCGACGGCGAGGTTGCCCTGACGGCGATGGAGGCGAGTCTTCGCGTGACGCTGCGCTTCGAGGTCGTGAGCGAGGCGGACGCCGTCGCCGCGTTCGGCACGCTCGTCGGTCCGCTGGCCGAGACGAGCGACTACCTCGTGCCGACGGGAATGAGCCCCGACCTCGACGAGGCCGTTCAGAACTGCGTGCGCGCGGCCATCGCGCTGCTGCAGGCGCGGTTCGGCATGGACGCCGAGCACGCCTACGCGTACCTGAGCGCGGCGACCGACTTCAACATCTCGCAGGTCGTCGACCTCGTGAAGGGTGTGCACGCGCGCATCCGGGTGGCGGACTTCTCGTGACGGCCTTCAGCGTGCAGCTGCCCGACGGCGCTGCCGAGCCGGAGGGCCTCCTCGATGCCGTCCGCGACTACGAGCGAGCCCTCATGGCGAACGACCTCGAGGCGCTCGACCGGCTGTTCGCGCCAGGGGAGTCGACGCTCCGCGGCGACGCGGGCGGCATCCTCGTGGGTCACGCGACCATCAGCGCGTTCCGCAAGGGGCGCGGCGGCGCTCCGCGACGGGAGCTGATGACGGTGTTCGTGCACCCCATCGATGCGGATGCCGCGATGGTCGTCGCCGTCACCGCCCCCCTCACGGGAGGCCGGGGCCAGCAGACGCAACTGTGGCGCCGCGACGCCGAGGGCGCGTGGCGCGTCGACGTCGCGCACGTCAGCCTGCCAACGCCGGCTGTCAACGGCACCATCTGGCGAATCGTCGGAACACCGCTCGTCCGCGGTCGGGACACCGCCGAGCTCGCGAGCCAGACCGTGGCGGTCAAAGACCTCTTCGACGTAGCCGGATTCGCCATGGGCGCGGGCGTGCCGACCTTTCTCGCGGAGTCGACGCCGGCCACGCGTAACGCCGACGCCGTCGAAGCCCTTCTCGCGACGGGGGCGAGCATCACCGGCATCGCCCAGACCGACGAGTTCGCGTACAGCATCGCCGGCCGCAACCCGCACTACGGGACGCCGCCCAACGGCGCCGTCGTCGGTGCGCTACCGGGCGGATCGTCGAGCGGACCCGCATCAGCGGTCGCCCTCGGCCAGGCGTCGATCGGTCTCGGCACCGACACCGGCGGGTCGCTGCGCGTGCCCGCGTCCTACCAGGGGCTCTGGGGTCTGCGCACGACACACGGGGCGGTCGACGCACGCGGACTGCTGCCTCTCGCGCCGTCCTTCGACACCGTCGGCTGGCTCACCCGCGAGGCATGGACCATGCGCGCTGCGGCGACCGCGTCGCTCGACCTCGCGCAACAGGTGCTTCCCGTGCCGGCCCGGTACGCCCTGTCGGCGGCGCTCAACGCGCATGCCGAGGCCGGCGTGCGCGACGCGTTCGACGACGCCGTGACCCGCCTGTGCGACGCCGGGCTGCTCGACGACGTCGTCGACGTCGACTTCGGCGACATCGACGCGTTGGTCGAGACCTTCCGCACCGTGCAGGCCGCGGAGGCGTGGGCCGTGCACGGCGACTGGATCACGGCCCACCCCGGCGCACTGGGCGCAGACATCGGTGCTCGATTCGCGTGGGCCTCGACCATCACCACGGAGGCGGAGGCGGCGGCGCGGGTCGCCCTCGCGGCCGCCCGGCTCGACCTCGAGGCGGTGTTGGACGGGCGCACGCTCCTGCTGCCTGCCGCATCATCCGTGGCGCCTCCGACGACGGCGGATGCCGCTGCCGTCGAGAGGACGAGGGCGGGCACCCTGCGGCTCACGTGCATCGCGGGGCTGACCGGTCGGCCGGGGCTGTCGGTGCCGGTGATGACGGTCGACGGCGCACCGGTCGGGCTCTGCATCGTCGGGCCGCGGTTCGGCGACATCGGAACGATCGTCGCGGGGGCGAAGTTCCACACGGCGCTCGTGCAACCCGCTTAACGCACATGAAACACGCGTTCCAATAAACTGGGAACCTGGAACGCCTGATTCACCGGGAGCGCGCATGCACAGTCAACCGATCAACCCGCCGCAGCGGCTGCTGATGGGCCCCGGTCCGATCAACGCCGACCCGCGCGTGCTGCGCGCGATGAGCGCCCAGCTCGTGGGCCAGTACGACCCGGCCATGACCGCGTACATGAACGAGACGATGGAGCTGTACCGCGGCGTCTTCCGCACCCGAAACGACGCGACGGTTCTCATCGACGGCACGAGCCGCGCGGGCATCGAGGCCGCCCTCGTCTCCCTCATCGAACCGGGCGACCGGGTGCTCGTGCCGATATTCGGCCGTTTCGGCCACCTCCTGCGCGAGATCGCCGAGCGCTGCGGCGCCGAGGTTCACGTCATCGAGACCGAGTGGGGCACCGTATTCACTCCCGAGGCGATCGCAGCGGCCATCGCCGACGTGCGGCCCAAGATCCTCGCCATCGTGCACGGCGACACGTCGACGACACTCGCCCAGCCGCTCGCCGAGCTCGGGGCGATCTGCGAGCGGAACGACGTCATCCTGTATGCGGATGCCACGGCCTCCCTCGGCGGAAACGATTTCGAGAGCGACCTGTGGGGCATCGACGTGGCCACGGCCGGGCTGCAGAAGTGCCTCGGCGGCCCGTCGGGCAGCGCCCCGATCACGATGAGCGCCCGCGCGGTCGAGGTCGTCGACTCCCGCAAGAGCATCGAGGCCGGCATCCGCGTCGACGGCGACGCGGTCAGCGCGAGCCCGATCCGCTCGAACTACCTCGACCTCAGCCAGATCCTCGACTACTGGGGACCGAAGAGGCTCAACCACCACACCGAGGCGACGACCGCGCTCTACGGCGCACGCGAGTGCGCGCGACTGCTCGTCGAGGAGGGGCTGCCCGAGGCGATCGGCCGGCATCGACTGCACGGCGCCGCCATGGCGACCGGGCTCCGTGCCATGGGGCTGGCACTGTTCGGCGACCAGAAGCACAAGATGAACAACGTCGTCGGGGTGGAGATCCCCGACGGCATCGACGGGGACAAGGCGCGAGCGGCGATGCTCAACGACTTCGGAATCGAGATCGGCACGTCGTTCGGCCCCTTGCACGGCAGGGTCTGGCGAATAGGCACGATGGGATACAACGCCCGTCGCGACACGGTGCTGCTCACGCTCGCGGCGCTCGAGCAGGTGCTGCGCCGCGGCGGGTTCGCCCTCACGGCCGGAAGCGGCCCCGGCGCGGCCCTCGACTTCTACGAGGAATCATGAGCGAGACGGCCGCACAACTCCTGCTCGAGCGTTGCGATGAACTGGCCGCAATCTCGAGCAATCCCGGGTTGATCGAGCGGCTGCACCTCTCGCCCGAGCACCGCGCCGCCAACGACCTCGTCGCCGGCTGGATGAAGGACGCCGGGCTCTCGACCTGGCAGGATGCGGCGGGCAACCAGTGCGGACGCCTCGAGGGCCGCGAACCGGGCCTCCCCGCGCTGCTCCTCGGCAGCCACATCGACACGGTGCGCGACGCCGGTCGGTACGACGGCATGCTCGGCGTGCTGCTCGCGATAACGACGGTGAGCCGCATCCGCGACGCCGGGATCGACTTGCCCTTCGCGCTCGAGGTCGTCGCCTTCAGCGACGAGGAGGGCACCCGCTTCGGCACCGCCCTGCTCGGCAGTCGCGCGCTCGCCGGCACGTGGCACGACGACTGGTGGAACCTCACCGACAAGGACGGGATCACCCTCTTCGAGGCGTTTCACGACTTCGGTCTCGACCCGGCGCGGCTTCCGAACGCCTACCGCCGGCCCGACAACCTGATCGGCTACCTCGAGGCGCACATCGAGCAGGGGCCGATTCTCGAAGACGCCGATCGTCGGCTCGCCGTCGTGACGTCGATCGCGGGCGCGCGCCGCTTCGGCCTCACGATCACGGGCAAGGCCGGGCACGCGGGCGGAACCCCGTACGACCGCCGCCGCGACGCCCTCGTCGGCGCGAGTGAACTCGTCGTCGCGGTGGAGCGCATCTCGAAGGAGAGCGGCACGATCGGCACGGTCGGCAGGCTCGAGGCATTCCCGGGCGGCGTCAACGTCATCCCCGGCCGCGTGGAGCTCAGCCTCGACATGCGCGCGGAATTCGACGACGACCGTGACGACTGCCTGCGCCGCATCACCGAGGCGGCGCACGAGATCTGTGAACGCCGCAACCTCGCCTTCCACTCGACCGAGATCTACCGGGCCGACGCCGTGCGGTGCGACCTCGAGTTGCAGGAGGCGTTCGCCGCGGGCATCCGCGCCACCGGCGACGCCGAGCCCATGGCCTTCTGGAGCCGGGCCGGTCACGACGGGGTTGCCGTCGTCGCCGTCACTCCCATCGCGATGCTCTTCCTGCGGTGCCGAGGCGGCATCAGCCATCACCCCGACGAGGCCGTCAAGAAGGCGGATGTCGCCGCAGCCCTCGACGCATACGAGGCGACCGTGCTGAGCCTCGTGTCGTCGTCGTCGTCGTCGTGACCGGTGGAGCGCCATCGGGCGGTGCCGGCGCGTCCCTCGTCGACCGCATTCACGACGGCTACCGCGACCTGTCGCCGCAGGAGCAGCGCGCGGCCGACTTCATGCGCGACCACCTCGCCGACCTCGCCGTCTACAACGCGACGGAGGTCGCGCGGCTGAGCGGCGTGTCGAAGGCCACGGTGAGTCGCCTCTACCGCCGGCTCGGGTTCGACGGCGCCGGGCAGGTGCGCGACCACGTGCGCGCGCTGCGGGCGACGGGCACGCCCATCGCGAGCGAGTCGCCCACGAGTTTCGCGGCACACGTCGACCACGAGCTGCTCAACCTGCGTGCAGCCCTGGGCGGCTTCGACCCCTCCGTTGCGGGTGCCCTCATCGCCGGCGCCCGCCGCGTGATCGTGGTGGGGTTCCGCAACGGCTATCCGATGGCGCTGCACCTCCGGCAGCAGCTCGCGCAGGCTCGGGATGCCGTGGAGCTCGCGCCCCTGCCCGGACAGTCCATCGGCGAGGAGCTGGCAGCGCTCGATGCCCGCGACGTCGTCGTGCTGCTGGGCTTCCGGCGCCGGCCGGAGAACTTCGCACGCGTACTGGATCTCGTCGCGGCATCCGAGGCCCGGAGTGTGTTGATCACCGACTCCGCCACCCTCGATGCTGATGTGGTCATCCGGTGTCCGGTCGACAGCGTGACGGCGTTCGACAGCTACTCCGCGGTCGCCAGTGTGATCACCGTGCTCGCCTCCGCGGTGCTCGCAGCGAAGCTGCGCGACGGGCGAGAGCGGATCGCGAAGATCGGCTCCGTCTACCGGCAGCTCGGCGAGCTCGAGAGCTGAACCGCGCGCGGCGCGCTTGTACCCCGCCGCTCGCTCTGCGAGGGTGTGAGCATGAACGATGACGTTTACAAGGCAGCGCTCCTGCGGTACCTCCAGGAGGGGCGCGATGCGCTCCTGTGGAAGCTCGACGGGATCACGGAGTACGACGCCCGGCGCCCGCTCGTGCCGACCGGCACCAACCTCCTCGGGCTCGTGAAGCATGTGGCGAGCGTCGAGGCGGGATACCTGGGCGACGTCTTCGGGCGTCCGTTTCCGGAGCCGTTGGCGTGGCTCGACGAGGATGCCGAGCCCAACGCCGACCTGTGGGCGACGCTCGACGAGACCCGCGAGGAGATCATGGCGCTCTATCGCCGCGTCTGGGCCCACTCGGATGCGACGATCGAGCAGCTCCACCTCGCGGCGCCCGGCCGCGTGCCGTGGTGGTCGGTCGAGCGGGCCGACGTCACCCTGCACCAGATTCTCGTCCACATGATCGCCGAGACCCAGCGTCACGCCGGGCACGCCGATATCGTGCGCGAGCTCGTCGACGGCAGCGCCGGCATGCGGGCAACCAACAGCAACCTGCCCGACGTCGACCGCGCGTGGTGGGAGAACTACCGCGCACGCCTCGAGGCCGTCGCGCGGCAGGCCGACGTCGCGGAGGCGTCGCGCTAGAGGGACGCGCCGGAGCGACCGCCGCCGCCCTCAGCGCCGCGGGACGTCGATGTCGTGACCGTCGTACAGGTCGCCGCATTCCACAGCGATGACCCCGTGCGCGTCGAGGTACGCCCGCGCACCCTCGTCGCCGCTGACGCTCGCCGCTACGGCGGCCCAGTGCTCGCTGCCGATGAGCACCGGGTGCCCCGGCCGGCCGTCGAACACGGCCCGGGCCAGGCGCGCCTCCGCGTCGATCATGCGCCGCACGACAGACACGGGCAGCTCGGGCATGTCCACCACGGTCACGAGTGCGAGGTCGCCGGATGCCGCGGCAAGACCGGCGCGCAGCGACGAGGCCATGCCGCTCGGCCAGTCGTCGTTGGTGACCGTCGTTATCGCGGCATCCGTCGGCAGCACGACCCGCGACGCCTCCGCGCCGAGCACGACGACGACGTGTGCGCACCCCGCCTCGAGCAGCAGCCGGCAGGCCACGGCCGCCCAGAACTCGCCCGAGTCCGTGGCGACCAGGGCCTTCGGCGTGCCCATGCGCGACCCGGACCCCGCCGCGAGCACGACGCCCGTCACATTCCGTGCGGCGGCTGGGGGCATGGGTAATGTTAGGCAGACAATGATGGATGTCACCGAAACCGCCCTGCGCGAGGGTCTCGCCGCGAGCCTGTCTGTGAACCGCTGGATCGACGAGGTCGCCGCGCAGCAACCCTTCGCGTCTGCCGCGGAGCTGCTCTCCGTGGCGACCGCGGCCGCGACGCCGCTGTCACCGAGCGAGATCGACGAGGCCATCGCGCACCATCCTCGCATCGGCGAGAAGCAGGTGGGTGAGGGGCGCTCCCAGCAGTTCAGCCGCGCCGAGCAGAGTGCGCTCGGCGATGACGTCTCCCTGCAGGAGCAGATCGCGGCGGGCAACGCCGCCTACGAGGAGCGCTTCGGCCGCGTCTTCATCGTGCGCGCCGCCGGACGCACGCGCGCCGACATACTGGGCGAACTCACTCGTCGACTCGAGCTTCCGAACGCCACCGAGCTCGAGATCGTCGGCGAACAGCTGCGCGAAATCGCGCTGCTCCGCCTCGTGCAGATCTTCGGCCAGCACTTGTGAGCCAGGTCACGACGCACGTGCTCGACGCCGCCCTCGGTCGGCCCGCGGTCGGCGTCGCCGTCGCGCTCCTGTCGGCAGACGGCACGCTCATCGGCGACGGCGCCACGGACGACGACGGCCGGGTGCCCGACCTCGGCCCCGATGCACTGCCCCTCGGCGAATACCGCATCGTCTTCGAGACGGGCGTCTACTTCGCGGCATCCGGAACCGACGGTTTCTATCCCCGCGTCACGATCGACTTCGAACTGGCGGATGCCTCGGCTCACTATCACGTGCCCCTGCTGCTGAGCCCCTTCGCCTACTCGACCTACCGCGGGAGCTGAACGCGATGACCCCGACGACGACCAGCGGTCGCACGCGGTCACAACGTCTCGACGCCCTGCCCTGGACGCGCAAGCACTCCCGCCTCCTCGGCGGCAGCGGGATCGGCTGGGCACTCGACGCCATGGACGTCGGGCTCATCTCGTTCGTCATCGCCCAGCTCGCGGTGGTGTGGAAGGCAGACGCGGCGCAGCTGTCGTGGGTCGCCTCCGCAGGCTTCCTCGGCATGGCGATCGGCGCGAGCGTCGGCGGCCTCCTCGCCGACCGGCTCGGCCGCCGGCAGGTGTTCGCGCTCACCCTCCTCGTCTACGGAGTCTTCACCGGGCTCTCCGCGCTCTCCTGGTCGGTCGGCACCCTCATCGCTCTGCGCTTCCTCGTCGGCCTCGGCCTCGGCGCCGAGCTGCCGATCGCCTCGACCCTCGTGAGCGAGTTCGCGCCCGCACGCATCCGCGGTCGCATCATCGTGATCCTCGAGTCGTTCTGGGCCGTCGGCTGGACCGCCGCGGCGCTCATCGGCTACCTCGTCATTCCGACGAGCAACGACGGTTGGCGTTGGGCGCTCGCTCTCGGCGCCGTGCCTGCGGTGTGGGCGATCTTCGTCCGCCTGCGGCTGCCCGAATCCGTGCGGTTCCTCGAGGCGAGGGGGCGGCACGGCGAGGCGGAGAGAATAGTCTTCGAATTCGAGGATGCCGCGGGCCTCACGCCACCGCTCGCCGCTGCCGAGCCTCCTGAGCCGGCCGTCACGGCGGACCATCCCGTGTCCACCCTCTTCGGCGCCCGGCTGCGCCGCCGCACCACTTCGCTCTGGCTCGTGTGGTTCTGCGTCAACTTCGCCTACTACGGCGCCTTCATCTGGCTTCCGACGCTGCTCGTGGCTCAGGGCTTCTCGCTCGTGCGCTCGTTCGAGTACACGCTCATCATCACCGTGGCGCAGCTGCCCGGGTACGCCGTCTCGGCCTGGCTCGTCGAGAGGTGGGGGCGCCGCGTCACTCTGGCCGTCTTCCTTGTCGGTTCGGCCCTGTCGGCCGCGCTCTTCGCAACCGCGGGCGACGTCACCGCCGTGCTCGTCTTCGGTTCCATGCTGTCGTTCTTCAACCTGGGTGCGTGGGGCGCCCTGTACGCCGTGACGCCCGAACTGTATCCGACGCGGGTCCGTGGAACCGGTGCCGGTTGGGCGGCCGGGTTCGGGCGCCTCGCCTCCATCATCGCGCCGCTCTGCGTTCCGGTACTGATCACAGCCGGGGGAGTCGCGCTGCCGTTCGGGGTGTTCGCGGCGGTGTTCGCGGTGGCGGCCGTCGCGGCGCTCACGCTGCCCGACCAGCGGGGCAGGGCGCTCGAGGATTGAGCGCAATGCGTAGTGACGCTTTTTCGTTTGAGCTACCTTAGGGAGGTGCCTCCGCACACCCGACAGGAAGCAGCAATGGATTCTAGAGTCTCGCCCGGTGTGACGACCGGAACGGTCATCGGCGGCCGCTACGCCGTCGAGTCCCTCCTCGGCCGCGGCGGGATGGCGACGGTCTACCGCGCGACCGACATGTCACTCGGTCGCAACGTGGCGATCAAGCTCTTCTCCGTGAACGACGACGGGGCCGCCGAGCTCGGGCGGGAGACATCCGAGATCCGTCTGCTCGCGTCGCTCAATCACCACGCTCTCGTGACCCTCTTCGACGCGAACGTCGACAGCGGAGCATCAGTCGCACAGCCGTACCTCGTGATGGAGCTCGTCGAGGGGCCGACACTCAAGGAGCGGATCCAGGCGCCGCCGGTCGCCGAGACGGATATCGCGCTCATGGTCACCGAGCTGGCGGAGGCCCTGCACGTCGTGCACGAGGCAGGCGTAGTGCACCGGGACATCAAGCCGGCCAACATCCTGTTGAGTCGCTCGGCGTCGCCCACCTTCGAGTTCCGCGCGAAGCTTAGTGACTTCGGAATCGCCTATCTCATCGACAGCACCCGCCTCACGACGCCGGGAACCATCATCGGCACAGCGGCATACCTGAGCCCCGAGCAGGCTCGCGGGGTCGCGCCCGGGGCGGCCTCCGACATCTACTCCCTCGGCCTCGTCGCGCTCGAGGCGCTCACCGGCGAACGTGCATTCCCCGGTTCGATGGTCGAGACACTCTCGGCGCGCCTCGTCAGCGCTCCGCTGATCCCGTCCGCCGTCGCGCCCGAGTGGCGTGCGCTGCTCGTGGCCATGACGGCGCTCGAGCCCGCGGAGCGACCGACGGCACTCGAGGTCGCCGAGAAGGCGAGACGCATCGAGCGCTCTCTGCATCCGGCCCAGTCGACGGGCGAGCGCCCCACCGAGGTGCTGCGTCAGACCGGGGCACCGGAGGCGACGGCCGAGCTCGGCGCGACCGCCCGGCTCGATCCGACCGCCCGGCTCGATCCGACCGAGCATCACGACGAGACCGAGCCGACGGGGCGCACCCGTCTCATGCCGACCGGCCCCGAACCGACCGAGCTGCTCTCGGCCAACGGCGCGGAGTCGACCAAACCCGAGACCGTCGCGAAGCCGCGCGCACGCCTCATCAAGCCGTTCGCCATCGTGCTCGCGGCCGCGATCATCGCGGTGTCTGTGGCTGTCGCCGGCTTCTCGCTCTCCGCACCCAAGGCCGACGCGCCGCAGGACGCGCCCACTCTGCCGGCCAACGAGGGCGACCTCGGCGCCCACCTCGACGATCTCCTCGAAAGCGTGACACCGTGAAACGACTAGTGACGGCGACGCTCGCCATGGCCCTGTGCGCGACAATACTCACCGGGTGCGCCGGAACGCCCGACGTGAGCCCGGATGCCGCGCAGACGCTGCAGTCGTCGGTGCAGAAGGTCGCGGAGCTCGCGGCGGCCGGCGACCCGTCGGCAGCGCTCGCGGAACTGGACGCGTTGCAAGCCTCCCTCGACTCCGCCGTCGCCGACGGCGAGGTCAGCGAGAAGCGCTCCACGAGCATCCGATCGTCGATCGATCTCGTGCGTGCCGACCTGACCACCGCCGTCGCCGTCGCCGAGGCTGCCGCGGCCAAGGCTGCGGCCGCCGCCGCGGCCGCTGCCCAAGCCGCAGCGGAGGCCCAAGCCGCGGCTGACGCCCGAGCCGCGGCGAAGGCCCAAGCAGCCGCGGATGCCGCCGCAGCGCAGGCCGCCGCCGACGCGCAGAAGGACAAGAAGTCTAGAAAATACGACGACGACGAGAACGGGTCTGGCGAAGGCGACTGAGCGCCGGCGGCCGGTTTGACGACACCACCAAGGCGGCCGTCAGTAGTCGGTTCGCGCCTCGTTGGCCAACCACGCGTCGAATGGCGCGGGCGCGTTCGCCGGACGGACGCCGTCGATCGCCATGTGCCACGTAGAACGGTCGCGCTCGAACAGCCGGTAGAACTCGAGGTCGTCGAAGCCGCCTCGAGCCGCGTCGTGCCGGTCGGCCGCGTAGACGACGCGGTCGACGCGCGCCCAGAGAGCAGCAGACAGGCACAGGGGGCACGGTTCGCACGACGTGTAGAGCGTCATCCCCGCGAGGGAGAATGAGCCGACGGCCTGGCAGGCGGCGCGGATGGCGGTGACCTCGGCGTGCGCGGTCGGGTCGAGGTTCGCGGTGACGCGGTTCTGTCCCTCCGCGACGAGTTGGCCATCGCGCACGACGACGGCGCCGAATGGCCCGCCGCCGCTCGCGACGTTTTCGGTCGCGAGCTCGACCGTCCGGGCGATCCACTTCTCGTCGAGGGCGGCGATGGCCGCACCATCCGCCGGTTCCAGGGAGATGCTCATGCCCGACCCGCCGAGATCCGCCAGGCCTCTCCAGCGTCGGGAGCATCGTCGCGGGTGATGGTCGCCTCGATGAGGCCGTACGGCCGGTCGGCGGCGATGAAGACCTCGCCCGGGTTCTCGAGCCCGAACGGGGCGAGGTCGACGGGGAAGTGGTGCTTGTTCGGCGCCTTCAGGCGCATCTCGGTGATCGCGGGATACGCCTCGAGCACCGCCTTGCCCATGTGCCACAGGGTCTGCTGCAGCGCGAGAGACTGCAGCGTCGCGAACTGTTTCACGATGATGCGCTTGATTCCCGCGTACGTGTCGTCCCAGTCGATGTCCACCGTCGAGAAGTCGTTGCTGGCGAAACGCCACTGGGCGACAAGGGATGTCGCCATGACACGGTCGTGGGTCTCCTGAAGCGTCGTGTACTCGTTCTTGAGGAAGCCCGCGAACTCACTGCCGGTCGACTTGAGCAGCACGAGGTCGGTGAAACCGCCGATGACGTGCTCGCCCGTCGCGTCGACCGTGACCGCAGCGGTGCGCGTCTCCTGCCCGCGCCGAACCCAGGTGTGGTCGTGCTCGGTTCCGTCGACGACCGCGCGCTGCCAGGCGTACTCCTCGATCTCGATGCGCGCGCCCTCGACGGGAGCCACATCGGTGACGAAGTGGCGGGCCAGAGCGAGGCCGAAGTCTTCGATCGAGCCGACGCCGTGCGACTTCGCGAAGGCGAAGGCGGCGTTCTTCTGCGTGTCGGTGGGCAGCACGTTCGACTGGTCGCCTTCGAGGTACGCGGCGTCGAACGGGCCGCGCAGGGCGGTGCTCACATTGAGGTCGCGGATATCGTGGCGAGCACCGTCGCGATAGATGCGCACCACGCGGCTCTCGGCCTTGCCGTACTGGTGGTCGCCCAGGATTATTACCATGCCGCTGATTCTGTCACTGCCGTGTGACCGGGGTGTTTCGGCGGGCTGGGGGCGTCAGCGGGGTGCGCCGCCGGGCCGTGGGCGCTCATCGCGGCGAGGCAGCGTTTCGACCTTCTGGGGGCCTGAAGAGCGGATGCTCGCTCCGCTGCAACTCGCCCGCAGCGACCGCCGCCCGCACGTCAGCGGGCGGTCAGCAGCCGTCCGCCGGCAGCGGCATCCGGCGCCACCGACACTCGACGCCCCGCGAGCAGCGTCTGGCGGACGACTCCGCGCAGCTCGCGCCCGTCGTAGGCACTCACCGGGTTCTTGTGCAGGAGTTCGCGAGCGTGCACGGTGAACGTCTCGTCGGGGGCGAACGCGACCAGGTCGGCGTCGGCGCCGACCGCGATGCCGCCCTTGCCCGCCAACCCCGCGAAGCGCGCGGTGGCCGACGACATCCATCCGATCACGCGTTCGAGCGGGATGTCGCGGCGCGCGGCCTCCGTCCAGACCGCGGCAAGCCCGGTCTGCAGCCCCGCGATGCCGCCCCACGCGCGACCGAAGTCGCCGCCGTGTGCGAACTTCAGGTCGGGCGTGGAGGGGGAGTGGTCGGTGACGATGATGTCGATGTCGCCGTCGAGCAGCGCCTGCCAGAGCGCGTCGCGGTTCGCATCGTCGCGGATGGGTGGGCAGCACTTGAACTCGGTGGCGCCCTCGGCGATCTGCTCCTCGCTCATCGTGAGGTAGTGCGGGCACGTCTCGACCGTGATACGCAGCCCCTCCGCTCGAGCGGCGCGGAGCGCGGGCAGGGCCGCCGCCGAGGAGAGGTGCAGGATGTGGGCGCGAGCCCCCGTGCGGCGCACGCCCGCGATCACCCGGTCGATCGCTGTTGTCTCCGCAGCATCCGGTCGCGATTCGACGAAACGGTGGTAGTCTCGCCCACCGTCGTTGGCGCTCGCGTCGAGCACCGCGGGGTCTTCGGCGTGCACGATGAGCAGCCCGTCGAAGCCGGCGATCTCCTCGAGCGCCGCCTCGAGCTGATCGGCGTCGAGGTGGCCGAATTCGTCGACTCCGGATGGCGCGAGGAACGCCTTGAAGCCGAAGACGCCGGCGTCGTGAAGCTCGCGCAGCGTGCCGAGGTTCTCGGGCACGGCGCCGCCCCAGAAGCCGACGTCGACGACGGACTTGTCGCGCGCGACCGCCCGCTTGGCGAGGAGGGCCTCGAAGGTGATCGTGGCGGGGATGCTGTTGAGCGGCATGTCGATGATGGTCGTGACGCCGCCCGCGGCTGCGGCCCTCGTCGCGCTCGCGAAGCCCTCCCACTCGGTACGGCCCGGTTCGTTGACGTGCACGTGCGTGTCGGCCAGGCCCGGGATGAGCACCTCGTCGGCGGCGAGCGTGATGACGTCCGCGCCATCCAGCGGCCCGCCACTGATCGCGGCGATGACGCCGTCGGTGATGCCGATCTCTGCGGCGCGCCAGTTTGCGCCGATGAGAACGTAGTCGGCGCGCACGACCAGGTCGAAGGTGTGAGTCATTCGTTCACGGTACCGGGTGGCGGCCGTGAGTCAGGGGCGCGGGTCGAGCGCGTCGTAGTCGCGGAACGACGTGGTGAAGCGCACCAACGGGGCGACGAGCGCGACAATGAGGATTCAGCCGAGGAGCGACGGCAGCCACAGCAGCGTCGTCGCGGCGACGAACCCGACGCCGTAGACGCCCGCGATCGTGATCGGCACGACACCGAAGACGCCGAGGAGCGCGACCGCCCCGGTCGACCCGGTGATGTCGTAGATGTGCAGACCGACAGCACCCTGTCGCGCGGGGAGGCCGCCGCTGCCGCCGCTGCCGCCCGGTGCAGCACGCCGGCCGTCCACATCTCGTTGCGCCTGGGCAGCACCTCGGCGAGGAGCGCCTCCTTCGAGGGGAACAGGGAATACATCCGTTTGAGCGGGATGCCGGCCTCCGCCCGGATCGCGTTCATCCCGACCGCCACCGTGCACCGAGAACCGTCGTTCTCTACCATGGCTACTGCGACCTGAGAACGCTCGCTCTCATCCGTATCGAAGGGACGAACATGTCAGTCATCACCGTCGGACAAGAGAACTCGACCAGCATCGACCTGCACTACGAAGACCACGGCTCGGGCCAGCCCGTCGTGCTGATCCATGGCTACCCGCTCGACGGGACGTCGTGGGAGCGCCAGCAGCGCGAACTGCTCGCCGCCGGCTACCGCGTCATCACCTACGACCGTCGCGGATTCGGTAAGTCGAGCCAGCCCACCGTCGGCTACGACTACGACACCTTCGCCGCCGACCTCGACACCGTGTTGACGACGCTCGACCTCACCGACGTCGTGCTCGTCGGCTTCTCGATGGGCACCGGCGAGGTCGGCCGCTACGTCGCGAAGTACGGCAGCGACCGCGTCGCCAAGCTGGCGTTCCTCGCCCCGCTCGAGCCGTTCCTGCTGAAGACCGACGACAACCCCACCGGCGTTCCGCAGGACGTGTTCGACGGCATCGCCGCCGCAGCCAAGGGCGACCGCTTCGCGTGGTTCACGGGCTTCTACGAGAACTTCTACAACCTCGACGAGAACCTCGGCAGCCGCATCAGCCAGGAGGTCGTGACGGGCAGTTGGAACACCGCCACCTCGAGTGCCCCGCTCGCTGCCTACGCCGTGGTGCCCGCGTGGCTCGAGGACTTCCGCGGCGACGTAGCGGAGCTGCGCGCTTCGGGCGTGCCGAGCATCATCGTGCAGGGCACGGAAGACCGCATCCTGCCGATCGACTCGAGCGGACGCGTCTTCCACGAGGCCTTCCCGGAGAGCGAGTACGTCGAGATCGACGGCGCGCCTCACGGTTTCCTGTGGACCCACGCCGACGAGGTCAACGAGGTGCTGCTCGGCTTCCTCGCCAAGTAGTCTGTCCACGGCCGCTGGCGGCCACTCATCGACCAAGGGGACCACGTGGCCGGCAGAACCGTAATCATCACAGGAGCGAGCGACGGCATCGGCGCGGCGGCGGCTCGAGTGCTCAAGGCCGCGGGCGATACGGTCGTGCTCGTCGGCCGGTCGCCGCAGAAGACCGCCGCGATCGGTCGGGAGTTGCGCGCCGAGCACCACGTGACCGACTTCTCCCGCCTCGAGGAGGTTCGCGAGCTCGCCGCAACCCTCCTCGAGGGGCACCAGCGCATCGACGTGCTCGCCAACAACGCCGGCGGCATCATGGCCGAGAGGCAGGTGACGACGGATGGCTTCGAGAAGACCTTGCAGGTGAACCACCTGGCGCCGTTCCTGCTCACGACACTCCTCCTGCCGAGGCTCGTGGAGAACCGCGCATCTGTCATCAACACGTCGAGCGCGGCCGCCCGGATCTTCGGCGACATCGACATCGACGACCTCGGCAACGCCAAGTCGTACACGCCGAACAAGGCGTACGGCGACTCGAAGCTCGCCACCATCCTGTTCACGCGTGAGCTGGCCCGGCGGTTCGGCGACTCGGGGATCTCGACCGCCGCGTTCCACCCGGGCGTCGTCGGCACGAGCTTCGCGAAGGGCTCGACGAGCCCGATGCGCGTGATGTACCGCATGTTCGGGCGCTTCCTGCTCAGCCCGGAGAAGGGTGCGGACACCCTCCTCTGGCTCGCGTCGACGACGCCCGGCACCGACTGGGAGAACGGCGGCTTCTACACGAAGCGCGTTGTCGACCGCACGCATCCCCAGGCGGACGATGCCGCGCTCGCCGCGACGCTGTGGGAGCGGAGCTCGGCGCTGGTCCACTCCTAGGCGCGACTGTTGCGGGTGCCACTGGCTGGGGTGCGCTGTCGAGCAGTGGGGCAAACATCCGTCGTTCACGCGTGCCCGCAGCAACGGAACCTTGCCCCGCTTCACCGGCGGCCGGCCGACGCGCGATATGCATCCGTGACACGGCCGAAACAGTGGTGTGGGAGGCTGATGGCATGTTCGAGATCGCCGATCGGCTGCTGGCTGGGCTCGCCGCGGGCCGCAACTTCGCCGTCGCGACCGCGGTGTCGATCGAGGGCAGCGCTCCGCGCACGGTCGGCACGTCGATGGCCTACGACGGCGAGACTGTCATCGGTTCGATCGCCGGCGGATGCGTCGAAGGAGCCGTCGTCGACACGTGCGAGTCGGTGCTTGCCGACGGCATTCCGCGCACCGTCGAGTACGGCGTCAGCGACGAGAGCGCCTTCGCCGTCGGGCTGACGTGCGGCGGCCAGCTGCGCATCCGCGTCGCGCTCGTCACCGCGCCGATTGCCGACGCGCTGCGCGAGGCGAGCGCCGGGCGACCCTCCGGCATCGCGACCGTCATAAGCGGCGACGCGACGCGGCACGCGAATCGCATCGCAGCCGAGCTCGCGGCGAGAGTCACGCTCGGCGAGACGGCGCTCGCGACCATCGACTGCGGCACCGACCTCGTCGACGTGTTCTTCGAGGTGTGGGCGGCGCCCCCGCGCATGATCGTCATCGGAGCCATGGACTTCTCGGCCGCCCTCGCGACGGCCGCGGCGGCGCTCGGCTACCGTGTGACGGTGTGCGACCCTCGGGGCCTGTTCGCGACAGCCTCCCGCTTTCCCTTGGCCGAGGTTGTCGTGCAGTGGCCGTCCACGTGGCTGGCCGAGCAGCAGCTCGACGACCGCGCCGTCATCTGCGTGCTCGCCCACGACGACCGCTTCGACGCGGAGATCATCGCGCAGGCGCTGGCCCTCCCCGTCGCCTTCGTGGGCGCAATGGGATCGCGCCGCACCCACGACCGGCGGGTCGCTTCACTGCGCGACCGGGGCGTGAGCGAACACGCGATCGCGCGACTCCACTCCCCGATCGGGCTCGACATCGGTGCGAGCACGCCCGAGGAGACCGCGGTCTCGATTCTCGCCGAGGTGATCGCACAGCGCGGCGGGGCGGCCGGCGGGCCGCTGCGGGAGTCGAGCGGCAGCATCCACGAATCGAAGCACGCGCGCGCGCTCCTAGACTGACGCTCATGTCAGAAAACGAGACCCCGCGCACGTTCAAGATCGACCTGCCGCCCACGGCGGTCGCCGGGCTCTTCGCCGACTTCGCGAGCGTGTGGCACACGCCCAACGTCTTCGTGATGGACTTCGTCGCACTCACCCAGCCGCCCCAGCCGACCACCGACGAGTCGGGCGCCGAGACGATCCTCGTGCCCGGGCAGGTGGTGAGCCGCATCCGCATTCCCCCGGAGCAGGTGTTCGAGCTCGCCAAGGCGCTCGCCCAGCAGCTCGAGTCGTGGGAGCGCGAGACCGGCAAGAAGGCGCCCGAGAAACCGCTGTTCGGCGACATCACGTAGGCTTCCAGGCCCGTCGAGTGTCGTCGGCGGCCGTCGCGGGCGCGACGAGAGCGAAGCTTGCCGACTCGCGAAGACCAGCGCCGGTTGCAGCCGCTCCGGGGCGGCATCGCGGATGTCGCACTCCTACGTGTTCAGCAGCCTCCACACGCGGTCGCGCGACATCGGCAGCCCGTATGGCCGCACCCCGATGGCGTCGCGCACCGCGTTGGCGAGCGCCGGGGCGACCGGGTTGTACGGCGCCTCGCTCATCGACTTGGCGCCGAGAGGCCCCATATCGTCGTAGGTCGTCGCGAAGTACACTTCCGTCTCCGGGATGTCGCCGAACTGGGGCACGTGGTAGTTGCGGAACGCCGTCGTGGTGACGCGACCCTCGCCGTCGAGCAGCATCTCCTCGTAGAGCGCGGTGCCGATCGCCTGCGCGGTGCCGCCCTCCACCTGTCCGCGAAGCTGTTCGGGATTCAGCACCGTGCCTGCATCCGCCGCCTGCACCGACTGCAGGATGCGCACCTCGCCGGTCGCCGAGTCGACGGCCACGCGGAATGCGTGCACGTTGAAGGCGACCGACCGCGGCGTGCCGTCGTGGCTGCCGTCGGCGACGAGCGGCCCGGGGGCGAGCAATTCGGATGCCGCGACGAACCGGTCGCCCACGCGCACGCCGCCCTCGACGACCGAGCGGATGCCCTCGCTGCCCGCGACCTCCACGGCCCGCTCGACCATCATCGCGCCGAGCTTCGTCGACGCCGCGAGCAGGGCCTTGCCCGCGACGACGACGCCCGCCGAACCGAACGCGCCCGTGTCGTAGCGCGCCACGTCGGTGTCCGACTGCCGGATGCGCACGTGCTCGACGGTCGTGCCGAGAGCCGTTGCTGCGAGCTGGGTGTGCACGGTCGTCGTGCCGTTGCCGAACTCCGCGGTGCCGACGCCGATCTCGAAGGTGCCGTCGGGGAGCAGGGCGATGGATGTGTCGGCGAAATGCCCGCGAGGGGGAACGGTAGCGATCATGGCGATGCCGAGCCCCGTGCCCACCGACCACGACGGGCCGACCGGCGCGTCCAGTGAGCCACCGCGGGAGAGCGCCTGCTCGACGAGGTCGATGCACTGGTCGAGCCCGTAGCTGCCGACGACGAGGTCGGTCTCGATGTCGGGGTCGGTGACGATGAGCGCGTCGCCCGGGACGATGACGTTGCGCCGGCGTAGTTCGAACGGCGTCATGCCGAGCTCGCGCGCCAGCTCGTCCATAGCCGACTCGATCGCGAAGATCACCTGCCCGAGGCCGTACCCGCGGAAGGCGCCGGACGGGAGGTTGTTCGTGTACACCGACTCGGCGTCGATGCGCTTGTTGGCGCAGCGGTAGATGCTGGTCGACTCGTGGATGCTGTGGAACATCACGCCGATGCCGTGATTGCCGTAGGCGCCGGTGTCGGAGAGCTCGTCGACGGCCATCGCGGTGAGGGTGCCGTCACTCGTCGCGCCCAGCGTGACGCCGATGCGCATGGGGTGCCGCGGGCTCGCGATGGTGAACTCATCGGCACGCGTGAACTCGAACTGCACCGGCCGCCCGGTCTTGAGCACCGCGAGCGTCACGATGTCTTCGGTGAACAGCTCCTGTTTTCCGCCGAACCCGCCGCCGACTCGGGCGGTGAAGACGCGCACGCGATCGGTGGGCAGGTCGAAGATGTGGCACAGCTCGTCGCGCACCAGGTACGGAACCTGCGAGCTGGTGCGCAGCACGAGGCGCCCGTCGGCGTCGAGCCATCCGCGGGTCGCGTGCGTCTCGAGTGCCGCCTGGCTGACGCGCTGGGTGCGCCAGGTTCCCGTCACGACAGCGTCGGCGGCGGCGAGTGCGGCGTCGACGTCGCCCATCTCTGAGTGCATCTGGGCCAGCACGTTACGGCTCGGCTCGTCGATGCGGCTCTCCGGACCCTTCTCGCCGTGCAGCAGGGGAGCCCCGGGGGTGCGGGCGGCGTCGGCGTCGAACACCGCGGGCAGCAGCTCGTACTCCACGCGGATGGCGTCGAGGGCCAGTTGCGCGATCGCCACCGTGTCGGCGACGACCGCCGCGACGCGCTGGCCGCGGAACCGCAGCACCGGGTCGAAGACGAGCGTGTCGTCGGGGTCGTCGGTGCGCATCTCGTGGCGTCCGGTGGAGAACAGCGTCGACGGCGAGTCGTGGTGGGTGAGCACCGCCTGGACGCCGGGCAGGGCAAGGGCGGCGGTCGTGTCGACGTGGATGATGCGGGCGTGCGCATGCGGGCTCTTCAGCACAGCCACGTGCAGCACCGCCGTGGTGCGGGCGTCGAGCGTGTACTCCTCCCTGCCCGTCGCGATGCGCATGCCGGCGGGCGCCTTGACCGAACGCCCCGCTGCGTCTCCCGGCGGAGCCGCCTCGGTGTTGCGCACGCCGCAGATCGCGTCGCGGATCGAGCGGTAGCCGGTGCAGCGACACAGGTTGCCCTTGAGCAGCCGGGGGAGGTCGTGCTTGTCCTCCTCGCTGAAGGTCGACGCGGTCACGATCATGCCGGCGGTGCAGAATCCGCACTGGAAGCCGCCCGCGTCGACGAAGCCCTGCTGCACCGGGTGCGGATGTTCGGGTGTGCCGAGGCCTGCGACGGTGGTGACGCTCGCGCCCTCGAGGCGGTGCGCGGGGTAGATGCAGGAGTGGATCGGCTCGCCGCCGAGCAGCACGGTGCACGCGCCGCAGTCGCCGGCGTCGCAGCCCTTCTTCACCTCGAAGTGCTCGAGGTCACGCAGCACCGTGCGCAGCACCTGGCCGGGCAGCGGGTGGGCCTCGACCCCCGCGCCGTTGATCTCGAATCTCACGCGGCCAGCTCCTCTCGCAGTTGCTCGGCGAACAGAATGCTCATCGCCCGACGCCAGTCGGCGGCCCCGTGCGGGTCGGTGTACCAGTCGTCGATCGCATCGACGGCGGTACGGAGGTTGGTGGCCCCGGGCAGCCCGTCGAACCGCAACACCCGCGGTCGGGTCGTGCCTCCCGACACCGTGAACACCGCCTCGCCACTCGCATCCAGCCGCGCGATCACCATGGTGCCGGTGCGCCCGAGCGGCGACAGCGAGATGCGCCGGAACCCGGAGCGCGCCGCGAGGGAGGTCAGCGGGATCTCGATGGCTCGCAGCACCTCGCCGTGTTCGAGCCCGTTGCGCTGCACCCCGGTGACGAGCTCGGCGAGGGGGAGGCGACGCTCGAGGCCGCCCGCGCCCCAGACGACGGCCGTCGCATCCGTCGCCGCAGCGAGAGAGATCATCGGCCCGGCGGGCAGGCTCGTGCAGATGTTGCCGCCCACCGTCGCGACGTTCCAGATCTTGAAACTCGCGAGCAAGGAGTTGGCGGTGAGGGAGAAGAGGGGATGCGACGGCCACTCGGCTCGCGCGGGGATGCGGTCGAGCTCGGCGATGGTGCAGGTCGCCGCGACGACGAGGTGCGTCTCGGTCTCGGTGATCGGCACCCAGCCGAGCGCGGTGAGGTCGACCAGGCCCGTGACATCCGGCTGTTCCTCGGAGAACAGCCAGGTGCCGCCCCCGAGAGGCAGCTCGCCGGGCGCGAACACGAGGTCGTCGCGAGTGGTCGCCACTCGGATGTCGCGCACAGTGATGAGGTCCATGAGTGTTATGAGTACACAGCATTCATGTGACGCGCATGTAACGGCGCGCTCGAGCAGGTGCGCCGGATCAAGCGTGACCCTCGATCGGTGATTCGGAATCTGGGGCGTCGTCGCCCGGAGACGGCTCATCGAGCTCCTGGAGAGGCCTGCAGACGTGCAGACCTGCAGGCCAGCGGGTGCGTCGAGTCGAGCGTTGAGCCAGCGCCGCGGGGTCTCTCGGGGTGCCGCGATCAGCCGCGCTCCGCCATCGCCCTCGCCGCCGCCCTCGTACGACTCCTGCTCGTGAAGTCCGAGCACGTCTCGATCTAAGGCGAGAGCCGCCTCGTAGTCCTCAGCCTCGACGACGAGGCGCGGCTGCTTCCCTTCTGGGGCTGGGTTCATCGGTCATGTTCGTACCCCACGACTCGGCGCGCTCGGGGCCGACCAGTTGTCAGGCCGGTTCGAATCGCAGCCGTTCGAGTGGTTGTGAGCGCCCTGGTCGCTATCGATCGTCCGTAGCGGTGGATCGGTCAAGTCACGACGATTCTGCCCAGAAAGTATGCTCGGGTGGATCCGCCTGTTGCGGCGCTGGCGAGGATAGCCGGGTCGGAGGTGTGTTTGACGTAGTCGAATTCCTGCTCGAGCACCAGCGGCGACTGACCCGGAGGCGGGGGAGTGGCCCGACCGGAATCCGCGGGCCTCGCTCCCGTGAGCGCCGGTGGCGGGGCTACGGGAACGAGAAACACCCGGCCGGTGACGACGGCGATCGGATCACCGCGGGGCGGCGCGGTCGGCGCGACACCGGGGCTCGCGGCATAGGCGCTGCTCGACGACAAACCGACAACAAGCACGCCGCCCGCGGCCAACGCCACGCGAATAGCGGCTTTGCTCGCACTGCCCACGAACGCGCGCTCAAGCGCGCTCTTGGCCACAGCATCGACGGCGATGCTCCGGGTGAGTTGGATGATCGGGGCAATCCTCGGTGCGGCGGCGGCGACGGCCTCGCCGCCGGCTGTCGTGAGCTCTGCTGCGACCATCGACTCGGGAATGGCCACGCCGGCGGCGATCTCGGTCGTCAGTGCCGCCTCGACAATAGGAGCGGCGAGACCGAGCGACGCGCTTTCTGCCACGACACCGGCTCCACCGACGACGACGGCTTCCGTTCCGGCAACGGCTCCAATGGCCACCGCGCCCGTGCCCGCGGTGAAGATCACCAGGGCCGTCACCGCTATGGCGATCGTGATGATGATGAGTGTTTCGACGGGATGCTCGAGGGCGTAGGTTGCGAGCTCGCCGTACATATTCAGCAAGAGACCCGGCGTGGCCCTGATCAGCTCCCCGGCCGTCACCGTCACTACCGGCAGAACTGACAACAGCGAATGCGCCACGGTGAACTGGCCGCCGTCCGCGGAGACCCGCAAACGGTTGAGGGTCTGCTGCATCCGCCGTTTGCGCGGATCCACGATCGTCGCGCGGTAATACGCCTCGTCGCAGCAGATGAGAAACTGCTGTCCCGGCAGCCCCTCCATGCGGGAGTACAGGGCGTCTCCATAGCCCGGAATCTGCGGACGGATCTCGTCCACGACCGGTTCGATGGCTGTGGCTGTGATCGCCGGCGGCCGTCTCGGGTCATAGCGGCGAGCCGCCACCTTTCGCGATGGTGCAGCCTCGATCGCCTCCAACGCGCGACCGTAGCGCCTCAGATCTTCCTTGTCGGCCGCTGCATGCCCGATGGACAGGGCGGGAAAGACGATCTCGGACAATACATACTTTCCAAGCTCCAGCTCGTCGATCTCCTCGGACTCTTCACGCTCGATCTCCACGCAGAACCGATAGAGCAGCACTCCCGCCTCGACCCGCTCGACACGTTGGTAGACGTCGACGAAGCGCACCCCGAGACGCCTCCCGAGAATCGACAAGAGGTAGCGGATGTATCCTCCGACAACTGGCGCGGCCGTGTATCGGATTTTGGCCGGGTTGGTACCCGGGTACCACCCGCCTCTCGCATAGATGCCGGTCAGTCGGTACGTGAGATAGCTTCCTTCGATCTCCGTGAGCTTCTCACGCGCCATCCTGAGCCCGTCGCGGTTGTGAGGCTTGATCTCATAGATCTCGGATCTGGCTCCGGGGTTGATGACCTGATACTGACCCGTCGATTGACGGCGCGCGTACTTGCCGCGCAGGGTCGAGATGTCAGGGACGCGGAGTTCGCGAGAACGCCGGAATGCGTCCGCCCGCGCGCCCGAGAGCTCCACGTGACGCTGCAGCATCATGGCCTTGTAGTGCGCCAAATTGCCTGTATCCCACCAATCGGTGGCGCTTGGCCGAGACGCGGTGGAGAACCGCCCTTCGTTCGTCTCTGCGAGGTAGTCGATGACTATGGGCAGCTCCGCGATCTTGTCGCCGAAGCGTTGTGCTCCTTGCTCTCCGCTCGAGACGTTGCCGGAAAGCGCTTTGCCCGGCGCAAAGCAGACGGTGACTTTCAGCTTCGCCATGGTCAGGCGATATCCGCGGGCTTGGTGTCCACCTCGATATCGAGCGCACTCGTCGGCGTGTAGTCGAACCACGTCGCGACGAGAGACGCTCCCGCGGCCGACGAGATGTCGGCATCGAGCCCCTCTCCGCCTTCGACACCGTTGGCGCCGTGAGAAACCAGGTCGAAACCCGAGCCCAGCCCGGGCAGCACATATACGAAGGCGTTACCCCAGGCATCGACGGGAGGCGCCGGAAGGTCGCTCAGCGCCGCCGGGTACGCGCCGGACGTCTTTTTGAAATCCTCGATGTCGTCGATGAGCGTCTGCATGCTGTCCCAGGTCGATCGCTGCTGGGGGTAGAGCAGGGGACGCGCGAATCTCTCAGGATTCGCGGGCGGAATACCGCTGTAGTTGGTCTTCGCGAAGTTGGCGATCTCGGCAGATATCGGCACGTAGGTGGAGACGAAATCGGGGATCACGGATCCGGTCTCAACGAAGTTCGTGAAGGCTCGCTCGAAGTCGGGACGGATGGTCAGGACGACGCGCGCGTAGCCGGCTCGCAGAAAGCGCTCATGCTCCGGATCGACATGCTCGAAGAGCATCTTGTCGGAGGCGGAATCGTTCGAGCCCCAGAAATACGGATAGTAGAAGTAGATGAGATTCTCCCACTCGACGGATTCTTGGACGAACTTCACGAACTCACCGAACCCGAGTGCTTGATTCCACTGGGCATCCGAGACGGTGTCGAAGGTGGGGAGGCCTCTCGATTCGTTCTTCTCGATGAGCACGATGGCGCTCTGCACCATGGCCGTCGTCACCACCGGGTGGGACGGACCAACAAGCCACTGCACGATGAGGCGAAGCAACTCCTCGCGCTCGAGTCGGCGGAGCGTAAGGGTGTCCTTGCCGATGAGCAGCCGGTAGAGAGCATCGCGTTCGGCTTGCACTCTGGCGAGATGCTCGTGATACCTCGCGAGTGCTGCCAGGCGTACCGTCTCCCATGTTGATGCCTGCCAGGTTGTGAAGGTCGACGGCAGCAACTCGAATCTCAGGCGCAAAGCGAGGGACGCAAAGCTGATGTTCGCGAAAAAGTAGCTCGCAGACATCCTCCCCGTGCGTCCCGTCAGATTCGCCAGGTCGCCGGTCACCGTCGGTGATCCGCTGTTGGGAACCGGATCGGGAGACGAGCCTCCGTTCAACCAGCGGAACTCCACCGGGTTGCCCGCCCACACGGCCAGATTCGCGGTCGCGGTCGCAGCCGCGAGCCGATATCCTCCGGGCACCTCGAAATCCATCTGGCCGTAACGACCGATGTGTGACTGGTCCTCCGGGATGTAGGTGATTGTGGTGTCCGGAGAACCGACGAGGAGCTCCTGATCCGGTGGCGCGGCGGGATTCGCTCCGACCTCGTCAGCCGTAGCCTTCCAGTTGCCTACCGTGAGATCGCTGGGCTTGAGGGCGAAGACGAACGGGCGACCAAGGATGTCGTCCAGTTCCCGCACGTGCTGCCACTTCGCCCAGAGTCGCACGCCCGGCGTCGGCACGGTGATGTCGTATGTCAGCCGCAGCCCATATCTGTATAGGTCGGTGCGCCACTTTCGCATCATTTTGTAGTAATCGACGCGCATAGCCGACGACGAGGGATTTGAAATCGTGCGGTATGAGCTGTCTTCGATTCCGTGTGTGGATTCCAGCTTGACCGACACCTTGTGCTCCTTGCGAGCACGGGCGGATGCCTTCTCCGTCACTTCGCGCGAGCGTTCCATGGCCGTGCGCACCGATTGGCGTTCGTCCTTTGTCGTCGCGATTCCGGTCGTCGTCGTGAGGGTAACCCCCGAGAAGGTGCCGCTGACCGAGGCCCCGAAGTTGAGTGCGCTCGATCGTTTCGACTCGTTGTCAGCCGACATGGACGTGTCAGTCTTCTCGGCGACGCCTCGCTCGCTGTAGCTCTCGAAGTAGTCGTTGACGATGTCCTCGAACTGCTGGGTGGACGTCGACCACTCCTTATGCGAGATGGTCACCGTCTCACCCGGCGCCATAGGAACAGAGAAGACGAGTTCGCCCTTCTCGACTCCGGCGGGATACATCTCCAGACGTTCCAGGTGCAGTCGGCCAACCGGCAGCACTCGGCGCTGTTCGTTGTAGAGGTCTAGTTGCCACTGCAGGGGCTCGGATTCACGCGAGACATCGGCCACCGCCTGCGCATATTCCGCCACCGCCGCTTCGGCAATGGGCGCCAGCGCCCCCGCCAGTTTCGGGTGCGACAGCCGTCGCGCGTCGCCGGCGAGTTGTGCGCTGATCGCCAGCAGCTTCTCCATGTCGGCTCCCCGCTGGTGAGGATCAGCCTCGAGACGATCTCGCACACGCTGAAGAGTGTCGACGTCCAGTGCGAGGGAGCGCATCAGATTCGCCTTCTTCATTCCTCTGCCTGGCCGAGATTCCAATTCCTTCTGCTGGTCTGGGGTCAGAGTCGTTGTGACGTGACTCGCGGTGTACATCAGGCGCTTGCTATTGGTCAGTTCCACAACAGCCTCCATTGGCTTGTGATTCCGCATCCCCGCGACAACTCTGCAACCGCCAAGGCCCGGGGTCAACGGGTACGCCAGCGAATCGACCGTTCCCTGGCGATTAAATCCGCGTCGGTCGGTCCGGGTAGGGTTTTCGGCATGGCCGCTGAACCTCCCCACGATGACGATGACGATGACGATGACGATGACGGCGCCGCCGCGGCGCTGAACTGGGACGGCGAGACGGACGCGAGCCATGTTGCGGGCCCCAAGCCGCCGCGGCTGCGTAGACCCGGAAGGGAACGGAAGCCCGCTCGAGCACCCATCCCCGCGTCGGGCGTCGACGCCCCCGTCGTCGACGACGCGGGCGCGCCGACGAGCTCGTTCCTGCTCGTCACCTACGGAATCCTCGCCGGGGCGTACGGACTCTATGCGATCGGATGGCTCGTCTCGGTGTTGCGCAGCACCCTCACCCTCGACAGCCTGCTGAGCGAGATCATGTACCAGTTCGGCGAGTTCCTTGCGATCGCGGCGGCGCCGGTGTGGTTCGCGGCCGTCTTCTACCTCACGCGTGGAAGGCGACCGATCGCGCGCCTGCTCTGGCTGCTCGTCGGCCTCGTGCTGCTCGCGCCCGTGCCACTCGTGCTGGGGGTATGACATGACCGACGAACCAACCGACACGACGCCGGCCCGGCTCTTCGGCTGGCCGGCCATCGCGCTTGCCGCGGCTTTCGGCATCCTCTATGCCTACGACCTGTGGGAGGCGGTGTCGAACGCCGTCTCGCTTCCACAGGTCTACTCGGTGTACGGACTCGACCCCGCCGACGTGCCCTGGACGCTGCTCATCGCCGGCATCCTGTTGCCCGTCGTCGTGTTCGCGCTCGCACTCCGCCTCGGCCGCCGCCGCACCCTGTTCGGCAAGGCCGTGTTGTTCGCCGTGGGGCTTGCTCTCGTCGCGGTGGTCAGCCTCGATCTCATCGCGGTGCAGGGACGGATGCTGATGCAGCTCTTCTCCTCGTAGGGGCGGTCGGGCGGTCGCGGCATCCGGCCGTTCGCGGCATATTGCTCTTCTGCGACCGCACAGGCAGCAATATTCCGCGAATGCTGCGGCGCGGATCGCCGTTGCCGTTGCCGTCGCCGTCGCCGTCGCCGTCGCCGTCGCCGCCGCCCCCGACGCACAACGGCCCCCGCCCGAAGGCGAGGGCCGTGCGCGAGCGGTGACGACTACGGCGTGAGCGTGTCGACGTACTCCTGGTTCTCGGTGATCCACTTGGCCACGACGGGTCCGTAGTCCGAGCCGTCGTAGTCGACGAACATCGCCTGCTCGAGCGAGTAGAGCGTGTCGAGGTCCATCGTGAAGTCGTTCATCCACTTGGCGACCTGAGGATAGTCCTTCGCGAAGTCGGCGCTACCGAAAGAGTGCAGACTCTCCAGGTCGGCGAGCGTGCCTTCCGGGTCGTCGAGAGTCTTGATCGGGAATGCCGAGTTGGCCCAGTGCGGCTCCCAGAGGGTCACGACGATGTTCTCGTCGGCCTTGGTCGCGGCGGTCAGGGCCGTGAGCATGGCCGCCGTGGAGGATGTGGTGAAGTCCATCTTGTCGAGGCCGTAGGTCGGGATCACCCGCTCTTCCATGGCGGCGGTGAGCCCCGCGCCCGGCTCGATGCCGACGATCTCGTTGTTGAACAGCTCGGCGTTGTCGGCGAGTTCGGCGAGCGAGTCGATGGGGGCGTCGTCGTTCACCGCGACGGTGAGCTTCGACTCGTCATTCCAGGCCCCGAGGTCGGTGATGTCGTCGCCGTACTCGTCGAGGTAGGCGGCATGGGTGTCGGGCAGCCATACGTCGAGCGTCAGGTCGTAGTCGCCCTTGGAGAGGCCGAGGAAGACGGGGGCCGCATCGGCATAGGACAACTCGACGTCGTAGCCTTTCTCGTCGAGGACCGCCTTCCACAGCTCGGATGCCGCGATGCCCTCGTCCCAGCCGTTGAACACGGCCAGGTTGAGCGCCTTGGTGTCTGTGTTTCCGTCGCCGACGGTCTCGGCGGGCCCGGCCGACGCGCAGCCCGCGAGCGCGAGCAGGCTCACGGTGCCCAAGGCGATGTAGGAGATGTAACGGTTCTTCACGGTGTTGTGCCTTTCGTGGCCGGCTGCTGTGGACGGCCCTGATTGGGGATTGCGGGAGCCAGAAGCTCCGGGTCGCGAACGCCGAGGCGCCCGCGAGATGGTGAGGTCAGGCGTCGACGAGATCGCGCGTGACGGGAGCCGGGTCGACCGCGGGCGACTTCGCGGCGGCCTCGCGTTCGATGCGGGCATGTCCGTGGCGGGCGAGCACGCGGCCGAGGGGAGTCTCTCCTCCGCCGAGGGAGGCAGTCAGCCGGTCGAGGAAGATCGCGAGGATGACGACCGAGAGCCCTGCCTCGAAGCCGAGCGCGACGTCGATGCGGTTGAGGCTCGCCACGACGGGTTGGCCGAGGCCGCCGGCGCCGACCATGCCGGCGATCACGACCATGGACAGCGACAACATGATGACCTGGTTGATGCCGGCCATGATGCTGGGCATGGCGAGAGGCAGCTGGATCTGGCGGAGGATGCGCCACGGTGATGCTCCGAAGGCCTCGCCGGCCTCGACCACTTCGGCGTCGACGCCACGGATGCCGAGCTCGGTGAGGCGGACGCCAGGCGCGACGGCGAAGATGATCGTCGCAACGACCCCGGGCACGACCCCGATGCCGAACAAGATGAGGGCGGGGATGAGGTACACGAAGGCGGGCATCGTCTGGGTGAGGTCGAGGAGGGGGCGCAGGAAGTTCGACGTGGCGCTGCTCTTGGCAGCCGCGATTCCCAACGGCACGGCGATCAGAACGGCGATCACGCTCGCGACGAGAACGAGCGCCAACGTGTCCATGGCGTTGTCCCACTGGTCGACGCCCACGATCGCGGTGAGTCCGATCACGGTGCCGATCGCGAATCTCCAGCCGCGCGCAGCGAAGCCGAGTGCGACGAGCGCGATGATGATCACCCAGAACGGCGGGGTGGAGACGACAGCGTCGACGACGTCGTAGGCGCCGGAGACGACGGTGGCGACAAAATCGAAGAGGAAGCCGAACGTGTCGGTGACGAAGTCGATGACGACCTCCACCCAGGTGCCGAGGGGAATTCTGAAGTCGTTCACAGGTCTGCTCCTTCAAGCGTCGGATCGAGCAGGGTCTCGGTCATTTCGCTCACGGTGACGGGAGGCGGCTTGATCGCCGCGATCTCCCCGGTGGTCGTCGTCACGTTGCCGAGCGCGGCGAGCAGCGTCACCCGGGGGATGACGCCGAGGAGACGTTCGCGCGCGTCGATCACCGCGATCGGAAGGTCGCTGCCGACCGAGAGCTCGACGAGGTCGACCACGAGGGTGTCGGGGGTGACCATCGTCGTTTCGTCGCGCACGATCGTGCGCAGGTCGGACTCGCCGCGCTTCACCTGGCGCATCACGTCGGTGTCGCGGACGACCCCGGCGAACCGGCGGTCACGTTCGAGCACGAAGATGAACGACGACTGCAGGTCGCGCATGGTCCGGAGTGCGGCACGCGGGCCCGCCGTCACGGTGACGACCGATCGCGCCGGCTCCATGACGCTCGACGCCGTGAGCACGCGCGCCCGGTCGACATCCTGCACGAACTGGGCGACATAGTCATTCGCCGGGTCGGTGAGGATGTCTTCGGGGGTGCCGATCTGCACGATGCGGCCGTCGCGCATGACAGCGATGCGGTCGCCGAGGAACATCGCCTCGTTGAGGTCGTGGGTGATGAAGATGATCGTCTTGCCGAGTTCGTGCTGCAGCTCGATGAGCTGCTCCTGCATCTCGCGGCGGATGAGCGGGTCGAGCGCCGAGAAGGCCTCGTCCATGAGCAGCACGTCGGTGTCGCTCGCGAGCGCACGACCGAGGCCGACCCGCTGCTGCATCCCACCCGAGAGTTGTGACGGCAGGCTGTTCTGGCGGCCGTCGAGCCCGACGAGGCGGATGATCGTGTTCGCCCGCTCGAGGCGCTCGGCCTTGTCGATGCCCTGGATCTCCAGCCCGTACGCGACGTTGTCGATGACGGTGCGGTGGGGGAGCAGGGCGAAGTGCTGGAACACCATGGAGACGTTGCGGCGGCGCACGTCGCGCAGCTTGGCGGGCGTCATCCCGGTGATGGGGGTGCCCGCCACCGTGACGGTGCCGTCCGAGGGCTCGACGAGCCCGTTGAGCATGCGGATGAGCGTCGATTTGCCCGAGCCGGAGAGGCCCATGACGACGAAGATCTCGCCGCGCCTGACGTCGAAGGATGCGTCGACGACGGCGTGCGTCTTGCCGAACGACTTGCTGAGGCCCGAGGCGCTCAAAATGGTATCTGCTGTGTTTTCGATCACGCGTACTCCCGTGCACACCACCGTGCCGGCCGAACTTAATCGCGCCGGAGCTTGGGGTGCTCGCTGCTTGTGGACGGGTAGCCCTGATCACGCGCAGCATCCATGGATGTCTGCTGGACCGATCAAGGGACCGGGTCCGTCAGGAGCTCACCGTACGCACCAGCAGTCCCACCGTTACGGTGGCCGCGAGGTCGCGTCCAAGATGAATGGAAACGTATTTCCTGTCTCAACGGTAACAGACGGGGCCGCCGCGGGTCGGCCCCGTGCGGGTCAGGGCGGCGTTGCCACCCAGGCGAGCAACGCGATGAGTGCCATCTGGCCGGCAAGTCTCGGCCAGAACGGGATGGCCAGCGCGCCGAACCGGTCGGGGTGCTGGGCGGCGTAGGCGTTCGCCGGAAACACCGCGACGAGGAAGGCGACGAGGGCCACGGATGCCGCGGCTCGCGTCGCGGGGAGGGCGAGGCCGACGCCGCCGGCGATCTCGCACACGCCCGTGAAGTAGACGAGGTTGAGGGGGGAGAGGGCGCCGCTGAAGCGCAGGAACGGGGGGATCATCGCCGCCATGGTTCGCGCAGGCCGGGCGCGGAAGTGGTTGATGCCCATCCCGACGAACACCACGATCAAAGCCCACAGCGTGATCGCACGTATTACGTCCCACGCCGGTTCGCCCATGGGCCCATTCTGCCTGCCGATAGACTCGGGGGGTTGCGCGAACAGCGCTCGTCTCCCGTCGCACCCCTTAAGGAATCGATTCGTGGCCAAGCCGATCGTGCTGATTGCAGAAGAACTCTCCCCCGCAACGGTCGAGGCCCTCGGCCCCGACTTCGACGTGCGAAGCGTCGACGGAACCGACCGTCCGGCACTGCTCTCCGCGCTCGCCGACGCCAGCGCCATCCTCATCCGCTCGGCGACGAAGGTCGACGAGGAGGCCATCGCGGCGGCCCCGCACCTCAAGGTCATCGCCCGCGCCGGGGTCGGCCTCGACAACGTCGACATCAAGTCGGCGACAACGGCGGGCGTCATGGTCGTCAACGCCCCGACGTCGAACATCATCTCCGCCGCAGAGCTCACGGTCGGCCACATCATCAGCCTCTCGCGCCACATCCCCGCGGCGCACGCGAGCCTCGCCGCCGGCACCTGGAAGCGTTCGAAGTACACGGGCGTCGAGCTCTACGAGAAGACCGTCGGCATCATCGGCCTCGGCCGCATCGGGGCACTCATCACCGCGCGCCTGCAGGCGTTCGGCATGAACGTCGTCGCGTTCGACCCCTACGTCACGAGCGCCCGCGCCCAGCAGCTCGGTGTCACCCTCCTCACGCTCGACGAGCTTCTCGCCCAGAGCGACTTCATCACCATCCACATGCCGAAGACCGCCGAGACGACGGGCATGATCTCGACCGAGCAGTTCGCGCTCATGAAGCCGACGGCGTTCATCGTCAACGTCGCCCGCGGCGGGCTCATCGACGAGGACGCCCTCTACGCGGCGCTCAAGTCGCAGCGCATCGCAGGCGCGGGCCTCGACGTGTTCGTCAACGAGCCCCCGCTCGACTCGCCCCTGCTCTCGCTCGAGAACATCGTGCTCACCCCGCACCTCGGCGCCTCGACCGACGAGGCGCAGGAGAAGGCGGGCGTGTCCGTCGCTCGTTCGGTGCGGCTCGCGCTCGGCGGCGAGCTCGTTCCCGACGCCGTCAACGTCGCGGGTGGGGTGATCGACCCGAGCGTCCGCCCCGGCATCGCCCTCATGGAGAAGCTCGGCCAAGTCTTCTCCGGCCTCGCGGAGAGCCCCGTCACGTCGATCGACGTCGAGGTGCGCGGCGAGATCGCCGAGTTCGACGTGAGCGTGCTCAAGCTCGCCGCACTCAAGGGCGTCTTCTCGAACATCGTCACCGAGTCGGTCAGCTACGTGAACGCGCCCCTGCTCGCCGAGCAGCGCGGCGTCGAGGTTCGGCTCATCACCGAGTCGGAGAGCGAGGAGTACCGCAACCTCCTCACCATCCGCGGTGCGCTCAGCGACGGCTCGCAGATCTCCGTCTCCGGCACCCTCACGGGCACGAAGCAGATCGAGAAGATCGTCGAGATCAACGGGTACGACGTCGAAGTGCCGTTCGCGCAGCACCTCATCGTGATGGTCTACACCGACCGCCCCGGCATCGTCGCGGTGTACGGCAAGGAGTTCGGCGAAGCATCCATCAACATCGCCGGCATGCAGATCGCGCGCCGTGAGGCGGGCGGGCAGGCGTTGAGCGTGCTGACCGTCGACTCGCCGGCACCCGAGGGCCTGCTCGAGAAGGTGCGCCTGGCGATCGACGCCGACCTGCTGCGCGAGATCGACATCACGGAGTAGTCGCCGCGGATCCCGCCCGCCCCCGGCGTCTGCGCAACGGCGGGACTCGGGCTGCTGCGCGCGCAGCGGCAGTCGTCCCACGATGTAGCAGAACCCTGGCGAAGCGCTCAGGGTGCCGGGCTGCGCCGCGTGCGCACGAGGTCGCCGATCGCGGCGATGACGTCGTCGAGCGGCTCCGTCGTGCCCGGATTCAGGGCGGGGAACAGCGCGGAGTTGTAGTAGAGCCCATCGCTCACGAGCAGGATGAGTCGGGCGACTGCCGGGTCGCCCACTTCGCGCTGAATCATGTCGGCCCACTCCGCCTCTAGACGGGCGAGGGCTTCGCGCGCCTCCGGGTAGATGCCCGACTGCGCGAGCCTCGTCAGGGCGATATACGAGTTGTCGAAAGCCGTGCCGGTGGTGACAGAGGTGCGGATGAAGGTGCCGACCACTCCCTCGGGTGAGCCCGCGAGAAACCGCGTGTAGTCCACCGACAACTCGGTTATGCGCTCGATGACCCCCTCGACCAGGTCTTTCTTCGAGCCGAAGTGGTAGAGCAGGCCGCCCTTCGACACGCCGGCCTTCCCCGCGACGGCCTCGAGCGTCGCGGCCCGTTCTCCTCGCTCGATCACCGCGCTCTCGAACGCGTCGAGGAGGGTGTCACGGGTGGAGAGCTTCGGTGTCATGTGGCAACTATACCGTCCAGACGGTACAGTGGGCGCATGAGTGCCGTAGCAAACACGACCGAACGCGCCACCACGAGATCGTGGGTCGCGCTCGGCGTGCTGATGCTGCCCGTGCTGCTCGTCTCGATCGACAACACCGTGTTGAGCTTCGCGCTGCCGCACATCGCCCGGGACCTCAGACCGACGGCCGCGGCGCAGCTCTGGATCGTCGACGCCTACCCGCTCGTGCTCGCCGGCCTTCTCGTGGCCATGGGCAACCTGGGCGACCGCTTCGGGCGGCGGCGGCTCCTGCTCGTCGGCGCGAGCGGGTTCGCCCTCGTCTCCGTGCCCGCGGCGTTCGCGGCCGACGCGGGCCAGCTCATCGCGGCGCGCGTGCTGCTGGCGGTCTTCGGCTCGATGATCATGCCCGCCACGATCTCCCTGCTCCGCACCATCTTCACCGACCGGCGGCAGCGTCGGCTGGCCGTCGCCATCTGGGCGACCGGGTTCTCGGCCGGCTCGGCGATCGGACCCATCGTCGGCGGCGTGCTCCTCGAGCACTTCTGGTGGGGCTCGGTCTTCCTCATCGCGGTGCCGCTGCTGATCCCGTTGCTCGTTCTCGCGCCCGCGATCATTCCCGAGTCGCGCGACCCGCACCCGGGGCCCTTCGATCTCGCGAGCATCCTGCTCTCCATGACCGCGTTGGGTCCCGTGGTCTACGCCATCAAGCTGGTCGCGACGGAGGGCATCGGCGTGCTGGCCGTCGCGCTCGTGGTGTTCGGCGTCACGGCTGGCGTGCTCTTCGTGCGCCGGCTGCTGCACCAGGGCAACCCGATGCTCGACATGAAGCTCTTCCGTGTGCCGTCGTTCAGCGGCGCCGTGGTCGTCAACCTCGTGAGCGTCTTCTCGCTCGTCGGATTCCTGTTCTTCATCACGCAACACCTCCAGCTGGTGATCGGCATGTCACCGTTCGACGCCGCGATCGCGCTCATCCCCGGCACCGTCACCATCATCGCGGCCGGCCTGATCGTCGTGCCCATCGTGCGTCACGTGCGACCCGGCTACCTCATGGCAATCGGGCTGGGGATGTCGCTGCTCGCCTATGCGAGCGTCGCCGTGATCGGCAGCGACGCCACGGTCTTCTCGCTCGTCGCCGCGTTCAGCCTGCTCGGTGCCGGCATCGGCGCCGCGGAGACGCTGTCGAACGACCTCATCATCTCGAGCGTTCCGGAGGGCAAGGCCGGGGCGGCCTCGGGGGTCTCGGAGACCGCGTACGAACTCGGCGCGGTGCTGGGCACCGCCGTACTGGGCAGCATCCTGGCCGCGGCGTACCGCGGTTCGATCGTGATACCGGCGGGCCTGTCGCGAGCGGATGCGACATCCGCCCGGGAGACTCTCGGCGGCGCCGTGGGGGTGGCGTCGGGCCTGCCGGGCAGCGTCGGCGACGACCTTCTCTCATCGGCGCGCGCGGCTTTCGACTCCGGCGTGGTAGCAACCTCGTGGGTAGCGGTCGCCCTCATGGCGGTGGCGATGGCGGTCACCCTCGTGACTCTGCGCCGCGCGCGGGCTTAGCGAACCCCCGGATACGCACACCAGGGCTCAACGAACACGAGACGCCCGGCGGGTGTCGCCGGGCGTCTCGTGTGTCGGTAACTCTTCGGCGACTAGACGAGCGGGTCGTCGTTCGTGCTCGTGGTGCGACGCGTGACGGCCTCGCCGCTCGCGGGGTCCACGGCCGAACGTGTCGTGCTGACCGACTCGCGGCGACGTGAGAGGAGAACCAGCCCGATGATCAGGATGAGCACTCCCGCGCCCATCAGCACGTAGCCGATGAGGTCGAGGTTGATGACGTCGAGCTGCACATTCACCGCGAAGGTGAGGATGGCGCCGATGACGATTAGGGCTATTCCAGATCCGATACTCATGAGGACACCATAGCGAGCGTTCGCACACCGTCTAGTGAAAGTTGATCGCTTGCTTTCCGTGTCGCCGGTGCGGTATTTTCCGCGAGGTACGCTGGGAGCATGCCCACAGCAGTGAATCTCGCAGTCATCGCCGGAGACGGAATCGGCCCCGAAGTCATCGCCGAGGCGGTGAAGGTGCTGCGCGCCGCGGTCGACGACGACGTCACGGTGCAGACGACGGAGTATCCGTTCGGCGCCACCCACTTCCTCGAGACCGGCAAGATCCTCGACGATGACGACATCGCCGCGCTCCGCACCCACGACGCGATCCTGCTCGGCGCGGTCGGCGGCGACCCACGCGACCCGCGCCTCAAGGGCGGCATCATCGAGCGGGGCCTGCTCCTTCGCCTGCGGTTCGCGCTCGACCACTACGTCAACCTGCGCCCCACCGCGCTGTATCCGAGCGTCACCTCGCCGCTCGCAGACCCCGGGGCTGTCGACTTCGTGGTGGTGCGGGAGGGCACCGAGGGTCCGTACGTGGGCAACGGCGGCGCCATCCGGGTCGGAACGGCCGCCGAGGTGGCCAACGAGGTCTCGGTGAACACGGCGTTCGGCGTCGAGCGGCTCGTGCGCTACGCCTTCCGCGTCGCCGACTCCCGCCCGGCCAAGAAGCTCACTCTCGTACACAAGACGAACGTGCTCGTCTACGCGGGATCGCTCTGGCAACGCACCGTCGACCGCGTCGCCCTCGAGTTTCCCGATGTGGCCGTCGACTACCTCCACATCGACGCGGTGACTATCTTCCTCGTCACCAACCCCGGTAGGTTTGACACCATCGTCACGGACAACCTCTTCGGCGACATCATCACCGATCTTGCTGCCGCTATCAGCGGCGGAATCGGACTGGCCGCCTCCGGCAACATCAACCCGGACGGTGATTTCCCCAGCATGTTCGAACCGGTCCACGGATCGGCGCCCGACATCGCAGGCCAGCAGAAAGCCGATCCCACCGCCGCGATCCTTTCCGTCGCCCTCTTGCTCGATCATCTCGGGCAAGCGGATGCAGCGGCTCGCGTCACCGCGGCCGTCTCCGCCGACCTCGCCGCCCGGGGCACACAGCCCCGCGCGACATCCGTCGTCGGCGACGCCATCGTGACGCTGCTCACCACAGAATTCGCTACCACCCGCTAAAGAGGACACGCATGATCAAGAATCTTCTCGCCCCCACCACACTCCACTTCACGCGCTCAACCAATCCCGACGCGAGGGCGGAGATGGAACGCATGGAGATCCTGGCCGACCCCGGCTTCGGCAAGCACTTCACCGACCACATGGTCGACATCTGCTGGTCGGCGCGCGGCGGCTGGCACCGCCCCCGGGTGCAGCCGTACGGGCCGATCGCGCTCGACCCCGCGGCGGCCGTGCTGCACTACGGGCAGGAGATCTTCGAGGGCCTCAAGGCGTACCGCCACGACGACGGCTCGATCTGGAGCTTCCGCCCCGAGCGCAACGCCGCGCGCATGCAGGCATCCGCCCGCCGCATGGCGCTGCCCGAGCTGCCGACCGAGTACTTCCTCGACGCGATCAAGGAACTCATCGCGGTCGACGGCGCATGGGTGCCTTCGGCGCCCGAGGCGAGCCTGTACCTGCGACCTTTCATGTTCGCCAAGGAGGCCTTCCTCGGCGTGCGCCCGGCCGAGAAGGTGAACTTCTACGTCATCGCGAGCCCGGCCGGGCCGTACTTCGCGAGCGGAGTCGCTCCGATCTCGATCTGGCTCTCGACGCACTACTCCCGCGCGGGCAAGGGCGGAACGGGCGCAGCGAAGACCGGCGGCAACTACGCATCATCCCTCATCGCCCAGGCCGAGGCCTACGACAACGGCTGCGAGCAGGTGCTCTTCCTCGACAGCCAGGAGGGCAGGTACCTCGAGGAGCTCGGTGGCATGAACATCGTGCTCGTGTACAAGGACGGACGACTCGTGACCCCCGAGTCTGACAGCATCCTCGAGGGCATCACGCGCGACTCCATTCTCCAGCTCGCGAGCGACCGCGGCCTCACGGTGGAGCGCCGGCGCATCACCATCGACGAGTGGCGCGAGGGCGCTGCATCCGGCGAGATCGTGGAAGCGTTCGCGTGCGGCACGGCGGCGGTCGTCACACCCATAGCGCTCGTGAAGGCGGCCGACTTCGAGATCGGTTCTGCGGAAGCCCCTGCGGGCGAGCTCACGCTGTCGCTTCGACAGGAGCTCACCGACATCCAGTACGGTCGCCTGCCCGACACCCACGGCTGGATGACGCGCCTCGACGCCTGAGTCGATTCCTTCGGCGGCCCACTGCGGTGGGCCGCCGAAGTTCCTTTTTGCGCGCCGGAAACTCGCAACTCCACGTTAGACCTGCGTTAAATCCGCGCGCCCTTTTCACAATTCCGTGACGGCCGGATTCCCCGGATCGACGGTTTGACATGCGCGCGCGAGGGGGTCTACGGTGTATTTCACACGGAAACACCACAAACTAACAAACTTGTAACACGGGGAAAGTCGTCAGGTGTGACGCATCCCACTCTCCCGGAACGCCGGGAGCACCCGAATCACGATGGCCCAAAGGAGTGTCGAATAGATGCGCGCAGTAGTTTTCGAAGCAGCCGGTAACCTCGCCCTGGTCGAGCGCGAAGAGCCGAAGCCCGGTGTCAAGGAAGTGCTCATCGAGGTCGCCGCGGTCGGCGTCTGCGGCACCGACACTCACGTGTTCGACGGCGAGTTCGAGGGCACCGTCTTCCCGCTCGTCCCCGGCCACGAAGCGACAGGCGTGATCGTCGCTGTGGGGGAGGGCGTGACGAGCCTCGCCGTCGGTGACCACGTCGCGGTGAACCCGAGCACGACGTGTGGCGAGTGCGAGTTCTGCCTGAATGGCAAGAGCAACCTCTGCCGATTCTGGAACGGCCTCGGCGTCGTCGCATCCGACGGCGCATCGCAGGAGCGCTTCGTCGCACCCGTCGCCAACGTGTTCAAGCTCAAGCCGGAGACGGACATCTACCAGGCAGCGCTCATCGAGCCCCTCGCCTGCGCCATCCGCGGCTACGACGTCCTGCCGCGCAAGATGGGCGAGCACTACCTCATCTACGGCGCAGGAACCATGGGCCTGCTCATGGCGCAGCTCGCCCCCCGCGCCGGCGCCGCGAGCGTCACTATCGTCGACGTGAACGACAGCCGCCTCGACGTGGCCCGCGAATTGGGAATCGAGAACATCCACCAGAACGCGAACGACGCCGGCCGCGAGAAGTGGGATGTTGTCATCGACTGCACCGGCAACATCCGCGCCATCGAAGACGGGCTTCCCCGTGTGAAGGCGGGCGGCACGTTCCAGCACTTCGGCGTCGCGCCGGCCGAGGCCCACGCGAACTACTCGCCGTTCCGCGTGTACCGCGACGAAATCTCCATCGTCGGCACCATGGCGGTTCTCAACTCCTTCGGCCGCGCCGTCGAGATGTTCGAGGCGGGAGCCATCAACCCAGGCCCCATGCTGAGCCACTCCTTCACCCTCGAGGACTATCCGAAGGCGCTCGAGATGTTCCGCGCTGGGTCGGGCCGCAAGCTGCAGATCCGCCCGAACGACACCGAGTCGCGCGTTCTGTAGCCCTTCCCCCTTTTCGATTCCCCCCGTACCGCAAAGCAACAGGGAGCCTCACCGTGTCAGCTCAATCGACCGCCGTCAGCACCGTCAAGCGCAAGCGTCTCATCATCGTCGGCCTCGTTGTCGTTGTGCTCATTGCGATGTTCTTCGGAACCAAGATCGTGACGGGCGACGGCGCCGCGGAGGGAGCGGCGAACTTCAGCGCCGCCGACTACGCAAGCGAGAACTGGGATTCCGAGATCCTCCCGGGAATCCTCGACAACGAGCACGACCTGCTTGAGGTGAGCGCGGCCATCGCCGCCGACCCCGCCGCGGCAGCCGAGGAATACGGCGTCGTGGAGGGCACCTCGGCGCCCGTCTACACCGTCACGTTCTCGGGCGTGGCAGGACCGGTCGCGGGCGGCATCATGCCGGTCACGGTCGCGGGTCTTCCCGAGGGCGTCACCGTGCGCGTCCAGGTGGGGCCGGCCATCAACGGCACCGCCATCCGCGACGCCTCCGGTACCGTGCACTTCCCGCAGTTCACCAACCAGATCGAGTACCAGGATGTCGGATCGGAGTTGAATAACATCGTCAAGACGACGGTGCTCGACGGCTTCGACTCGGCCGGGGCGAACGGCAGGACCGTCACAATCACCGGCCCGTTCCAGCTGATCAACCCGGCGTCGTACCTGGTCACCCCCGTCGAGATCGAGGCCCAGTGATGAGCGCCGTCGCCACCGAGACGGTCGTGCTGCGCGCGACAGACATCACCAAGCGCTACGGCGGCACCCACGCCCTCAAGGGAGTGAACTTCGAGATCCACGAGGGCAAGGTCACGACGCTCTTCGGGGAGAACGGTGCGGGCAAGTCCACGCTGATGAAGATCCTTTCGGGCGTGGAGACCCCCACCTCGGGAACCCTCGAACTGCGCGGTGAGCACGTCGAGTTCGCCAATACGGTCGACGCACGCGACCGCGGCATCTCGATCATCCACCAGGAACTGAGTCTGGCCCCGAACCTGAGCGTCCGTGACAACATCTTCATGGGCCGCGAGATCCTTACGAAGACGGGAGCGGTCGACTACCGCGAGGAAGACCGGCAGGTGCGTACCCTCATGCAGCGCCTCGAGGAGAACGTCGAGCCCTCGACGCTCGTAGCCGACCTTCGGCTCGGTCAGCAGCAGATCGTAGAAATCGCCCGCGCCCTGTCGGTCAACGCGCGAATCCTCATCATGGACGAGCCGACCTCCGCCCTCAGCGCCTCCGAAGTCGAGGTTCTCTTCAAGGTGATCTCGGATCTCACCGTGAGCGGTGTATCGATCGTCTACATCTCGCACCACCTCGAGGAGGCACTGCTCGTCACGGACTTCGCGGTCGTCCTCCGCGACGGCGCGATCGTCGCCACCGAGCTCGCGACCAACATCGACCTCGAGTGGATCGTGGCCAACATGGTCGGTCGCAACTTCGATCTCGGGCAGCCCCCGGCCGGTATGACCGGCGGCGAGGTCGCCCTGTCGATCGAGAACGTCAAGGTCGTCGACCCGACGAACTCGGAACGCCTCGTGGTCGACGGGGTCTCGATCGACCTGCGCGAGGGAGAGGTCGTCTGCATCTACGGTCTCATGGGCGCCGGCCGCACCGAACTGCTCGAGGCGGTCGCCGGCCGCACCGCGGTCGTCGGCGGACGCGTGCTGCTGCGCGGCGACGACGTCGCTGGCCTCACTATCGCCCAGCGCATCGAGCGCGGTCTCGCCCTCGTGCCCGAAGACCGCCAGCGCGATGGCCTGGTGCAGACCATGTCGGTCGGTGAGAACATCTCGCTGGCGAGCCTCAGCTCGTTCGTTCGCGGGCTGTTCTTCTCCAAGCCCTCCGAGGCCAAGCTCGTTCGCTCGCAGATCTCGGATGTCGGGGTCAAGACGGCCGGACCGGGCGCGGCCATCGGCTCGCTCAGCGGCGGCAACCAGCAAAAGGTCGTCATCGGCAAGATGCTGATGACCGACCCCAAGGTCATCCTGCTCGACGAGCCCAGCCGCGGCATCGACGTCGGCGCAAAGGCCGAGGTTTTCGGCCTGCTCACGCGCCTCGCATCCGAGGGGCTCGCGGTCATCTACTCCACCAGCGAGGTCGGCGAGTCGCTGAGCATCGCCAACCGCATCATCGTGATGAACAAGGGCAAGATTTCCGCCGAGTTCCACGCCCTCGGCGCAACCAAAGAACAAGTAATGGCAGCATCGGGCGAGTCCGTTGCCGCACTCGACACGAACGGATCGCACTCATGAGCTCCATGCAACCGGCGGCGCCCGGACTTATTGCCCGCATGTTCCCGAACGGGTTCGACATCCGCGCGCTCCTGCTCCAGGGTCGCGCGTTCCTCGCGCTCATCGTCATCATCATCATCTTTTCGCTCCTGTCGCCCAACTACCTGAACGTTGGCAACCTGCTGCAGATGTCGCAGCACGTGGCCGTGTACGCGATCCTCGCCATCGGCATGCTGCTCGTCATCCTCAACGGCGGCATCGACCTCTCGGTCGGAGCCACGCTGGGGCTCTCGGGCGTCGTCGCCGGCTATCTCATGCAGGGTGTGCTGATCCCGGAACTGGGCATCGCGCTCTATCCCTCGGTGTGGGTGACGGTGGTGATCGCCCTCGGGACCGGCGCCCTCGTCGGGCTCGTGAACGGCGTACTGATCGCCAAGTTCAACGTGGCGCCCTTCGTGGCGACGCTGGGTATGCTCTACGTCGTCCGCGGCATCGCGCTGCTCATCACGAATGGCCGCACCTACCCGAGCCTCGGCGGAAGCCCGGAGTTCGGCAACGAGGGCTTCGACTGGCTCGGTTTCAACCGCATCCTCGGCGTGCCGATCGGCGTCATCGTGATGATCGTGATCGCCATCGCCGCGAGCCTGCTGCTCAACAAGGCCCCGTTCGGACGCTGGCTCTACGCCTCGGGCGGCAACGAGCGCGCGGCCGAGCTTTCCGGCATCCCGGTCAAGAAGGTCAAGATCCGCGTCTACGTGCTCTCCGGCCTGTGTGCCGCGTTCGCCGGCATCATCATCGCCTCCGAGCTCACCTCCGCGAACCCGACGTCGGGTGAGTCGTTCGAACTCACCGCGATCGCGGCGGTCGTCATCGGCGGCGCGAGCCTCGCCGGTGGCCGCGGCAACGTGCGCGGCACACTCCTCGGCGCGTTCGTCATCGGATTCCTCTCCGACGGCCTCGTCATCGTGGGCGTCTCCGAGTACTGGCAGATGGTGTTCAAGGGCGCCGTCATCGTGCTCGCCGTGCTGCTCAACGCCATCCAGTACAAGGGCAAGAACCGCACCCAGGTGCCGGCGGCACCCACAACAACTTCTTCCGACAGTGCAGGCACCACAGCTGGTGTCGCGGCGACGAAGACAGCCGGCTGACGCCCTCGTCAACCGGAATAGAGCAGAACGAAAGGGAAGCAACATGTTTCGCAAAGCAGCAGCAGCGCTTGCCGTAGGTGTCACGATTGTGGCACTCGCCGGATGCGCATCAGGAGACTCCGGCGGCGGTTCGGACGCCAGCGCCGAGGGTGGCCTCATCACCATCATCGTCAACGACCCGGCTAACCCGTACTGGGCCGCCGAGGGCGACGCCGCAGCGGCCGAGGCCGAGAAGCTCGGATACACCTCGAAGATCGGTGCACACAACGGCGACTCCAAAAAGGAGAGCGACCTCGTCGACACCGCGATCACCAACAAGTCGGTCGCAGTCGTCCTCGACCCGGCGGACGCCAACGGTTCCATCGGCGCGGTGAAGAAGCTCGTCGCCGCCGACATCCCGGTGTTCCTGGTCAACGCGGAGATCAACGAGGAGGGCCTCGCGCAGTCGCAGCTCGTCTCGAACAACGCCCAGGGTGCCGCCCTCGGCGCGCAGGAGTGGGTGAACCGCGTCGGCACGACCGGTGAGTACGTGGAGCTGCTCGGTCGCCAGGCCGACAACAACGCGGCGACACGCTCCAACGGCTACGCCTCGATCCTCTCGCAGTACCCCGACCTGAAGCTCGTCGGCTCCGAGGTCGCGAACTGGGACCAGAAGGAGGGCCACGACAAGATGCAGAGTCTCCTCGCGGCGAACCCGAACATCATCGGTGTCATCGCCGGTAACGACCAGATGGCTCTCGGTGCGATCGCCGCGCTGAAGGAGGCCGGCAAGCTCGACCAGGTCAAGGTCGGCGGCTTCGACGGCGCTCCGGATGCCGCGAAGGCGATCACCGACGGAACCCTGCAGTACACCGTGCTGCAGCCGGTCGTCGTGTACGCGACCGCCGCGGTGCAGCAGGCGGACTCCTTCCTCCGCACCGGCAAGACCGGCGTCTCCGAGGAGAAGCAGTCCTTCGACTGCGTGCTGATCACGCCCGAGAACGTCGCCAGCTACGGCAACTTCTCGGTCGACGGCTAATTACAACACTCAACCCGCACCAAGCAGCATTGAACCTGCCGGTCGCGCCCTCTCGGGGGTGCGACTGGCAGGGACAACCCGAAGGACGACGTACATGACCTACCTCTTCAACAATCCCGTGGAGTTCGCGGACGAACTCATCGAGGGCTTCGTTGCCGCCAACAGCTCGTTCGTGCAGCAGGTCTCCGGTGGCGTCGTCCGGTCAACCATCAGCCCGGCCGGCGAGGTCGCCGTCGTCATCGGCGGCGGCTCGGGACACTATCCCGCCTTCGCCGGAATCGTCGGCCAGGGCCTCGCGCACGGCGCGGCGATGGGCAACGTATTCGCCAGCCCCAGCGCACACCAGGTCTACACGGTCGCCAAGGCGGCCAACAACGGCGGCGGCGTGCTGCTCAGCTACGGCAACTACGCCGGTGACGTGCTCAACTTCGACGCCGCGCAGGAACGCCTCATCGCCGAGGGAATCCCGTGCCGCACCGTCGTCGTGACCGACGACATCTCGAGCGCATCCGTCGCCGAGATCACCAAGCGCCGCGGCATCGCCGGTGACCTCACCGTCTTCAAGGCCGCCGCCGCGGCGGCCGCGTCAGGTGCCGACCTCGACGAGGTGTGGCGTATCGCGACCGCAGCGAACGAGCGCACCCGTTCGTTCGGCGTCGCCTTCGGCGGCTGCACACTCCCGGGCGCGAACGCCCCACTCTTCACCGTGCCGGAGGGCCGAATGGCCGTCGGCATGGGGATCCACGGCGAGCCGGGGATCGGCGAGCAGGACATCCCGACCGCCGATGAACTCGCCGAGTTGCTCGTCTCCTCCCTCCTGGCCGAGCTGCCGCCGACGATCGAGACGGCGAACGGCCAGCGCGCCGCCGTCATCCTCAATGGCCTCGGCTCCGTGAAGTACGAGGAACTCTTTGTGCTCTACCGCCGCGTCGCCCGGCTGCTCGAGGCGGCCGGCGTGACGATCGTCGAGCCCGATGTCGGGGAGCTCGTGACGAGCTTCCAGATGGCGGGCACCTCGCTCACCCTGTTCTGGCTCGACGACGAACTTGAGAAGACCTGGCGCGCCCCCGCCTACACCCCCGCGTACCGGAAGGGATCGGTGCTGCCGGGCGAGGCCCGCGCCACCGTTGCGGGAGAAGAGGAGCAGCACGCCGCCATCGGTGAGGCGACCGTCGAGTCCCGGGAGGCCGCCACACGCCTCCTCGCCGCCATCGAGGCGCTCACCGCCGTGGTCGATGCGAACGTCGACGAACTTGGGCGGCTCGACTCCATCGCCGGTGACGGCGACCACGGCATCGGCATGCAGCGCGGGGCGACCGCCGCCGCTGGCGCGGCGCGCGAGGCGGCCGCGGGCGGAGCCGGCGCCCGAACACTGCTCGCGGCGGCGGGTGACGCCTGGGCCGACCGCGCGGGCGGAACATCCGGCGCCCTGTGGGGCCTCGCTCTCAACGCCATCGCCGCGCGCATCGACGACAGCACCGTTCCGCAATCGCGTGACATCACGGCGGGCATCGCGGATGCCGTCGCCGCGATCATGCGCTACGGAAAGGCCGAACTGGGCGACAAGACCCTGCTCGACACCCTCATTCCATTCAGCGAATCACTCACGTCCGGCGTCGACAACGGGGATCGCCTCGCCGTCGCCTGGGCGCGCTCGGCCGGGGTAGCGGATGCCGCGGCGAAGTCGACGGCGGCGCTGCTGCCGAAGATGGGCCGCGCACGCCCGCACGCCGAAAAAAGCGTCGGCACACCGGACCCCGGTGCGATCTCGATGGCGCTCATCATCCGCGCCATCGAACCCACCCTGACCACTTCTGGCACGACCACCGAAGGAGAAAACTCATGACCGACAAACTGCGCATCGTGATCGGCTCGGACGACGCGGGCTTCACCTACAAGGAGGCGCTCAAGGCCGACCTGCTGGCGAGCGACCTCGTGGAGTCGGTCGAAGACGTCGGAGTCGACGAGAACAGTCACACCGCCTACCCGACGATCGGCATCGCCGCGGCGGAGAAGATCGCGGATGGCACAGCCGACCGCGCCCTGCTCGTGTGCGGCACCGGCCTCGGCGTCGCCATCGCGGCAAACAAGGTCAGCGGCGTGCGTGCGGTCACCGCCCACGACAGCTTCTCGGTGGAGCGCGCGATCCTCAGCAACAACGCCCAGGTGCTCACCTTCGGTCAGCGCGTGGTCGGTCTCGAGCTCGCTCGCCGCCTCGCCCGGGAGTGGCTCACGTACCGCTTCGACGAGTCCAGCGCGAGCGCCGAGAAGGTCGCCATCCTGTCGGAATACGAAGCGAACAATGACCCGGCCTGAGACGCCGCCACCGGTCGAGGGCGCCTCGTGACGGCGACCCTCGCACCGACAGTGATCGGCGTGAGCCTGAAGATGTACTTCGATCACGTCCAGACGATCGCCTGGGCCACCCAGGTGGCCGACATCGCGCGCAGGCACGAGGCCATTCTCAGCGGATGCGTCGAACTCGTCGTGCTCCCGTCGTTCACCACGCTCACCTCGGTGGTCGACGCGTTCGAGGGCACCGCGGTCTCGGTCGGAGCCCAGGACCTGTTCTGGTCTGACCGTGGGGCGTTCACCGGCGAGGTAAGTGGCGTCGACCTCGCGGCCATCGGCTGCCGGTTCGTCGAGATCGGCCACGCCGAGCGCCGCCGCATCTTCTCCGAGACCGACGAGATGGTGGCCGGCAAGGTCGCCGCTGCACTGCGCAACGGCCTCACCCCGGTGCTCTGCGTGGGGGAGACGAGCCGCATGAACGCCACCCTGGCGGCGGCCGCCTGCATCGACCAGCTGCGTTCGGCACTCGACGTCGTCGAGGCCGAGACGGACATCGAGTCGATCGTGGTCGCCTACGAGCCCGAGTGGGCGATCGGGGCGGATGCCGCGGCGAGCCCGGCCCACATCGCCGAGGTTTGCGCGCGGATGAGCGAATGGCTCCTGGCCCACCCCATCGTCAGCACCGGCAGGGTCATCTACGGCGGAAGTGCCGGACCCGGCCTGCTCACCCAGCTCGGCGCATCCGTCGACGGCCTGTTCCTCGGACGGTACGCCCACGACCCGCGGTCGCTGCACCTCGTTCTCGATGAGACGCTGCAACCGCAGCGCCGGGCGGGTTGACCCCGGACCATACACTAAAGAAAACACAAATTCGCTAGCGAATCGGTCGCGGTCGACCGGCGCGCGCTGTGAAATGGGAACGGAATGACCATGAGTACCGAAGCATCCGGCGGAGACGGGCGCAACTCCCGGCAAGCCGCCCGGCAGCGCGCCATCAGTGAAGCGGTCATGGCGGAGGGCGCCATCCGCATCGACGAACTCGCGGAGCGCTTCGACATCAGCCTCATGACGGTGCACCGCGATCTCGACGAACTCGAGTCGCGTGCCCTGCTGCGCAAGTCCCGCGGTGTCGCGACGGCCCTCTCCTCGAGCCTCGTCGAGTCTAGCGACGTCTTCCGTCTCGGCCAGCAGCAGGCGGAGAAAGAGTCGCTCGCGCACGCGGTGCTCGACTATATCGAACCGGGCCAGGCCATCTTCCTCGACGACTCGACCACCGTGCTCAAGCTCGCGCAGCTGCTGCCGAAGAAGGCGCCGCTCACGGTGATCACGAACGTGCTCACCATCATGAACCAGCTGGCCAACGTGCGCGGCATCTCGCTGCTCGCGCTCGGCGGCAACTACTACAACTGGTGCAGCGCCTTTATGGGACGCATGACCAACGAGGCCATCTCCACCCTGCGCGCCGACACCTTCATCATGTCGACCTCGGCCATCACCGACGACACCTGTTTTCACCAGACGCTCGAGACCGTCGACACGAAGCGCGCGATGTTCAACGCCGCCGCGACCCGCATCCTGCTCGTCGACCACACGAAGTTCGAGAAGCGCGCCCTGCACGCGCTCGCTCACCTCACCGAGTACGACCTCGTGATCGTCGACGACAAGACGGATGTCGCGCACATCACACGGCTGCGCAGCCAGGGGGTCAACGTGGTCGTCGCCCCGAGCCATCGATCCCCGCGCGCGGATTCCACCGCCACCGCCTAGATACACCACCACTCGAACCACAAGGAGTTTCGACGATGTCCACCACCCTCCCCACCTCCATGAACGCGAGCGTGCTGCTCGGCAAAGGCGAACTGACCGTCGAGCAGCGCCCCCTGCCCGCCGTCGACGCGGACCAGGTGCTCGTGCGCATCAGCGCCGTCGGCGTCTGCGGGTCGGACGTGCACTTCTACAAGGACGGGCACCTCGGTGACTGGGTCGTCGACAGCCCGCTCGTGCTCGGCCACGAGTCGGGCGGCGTGATCGTCGCCGTCGGGTCCGACGTCGACCCCGCCCGCGTGGGGGAGCGCGTGTCGATCGAGCCGCAGCGCCCCACCCCGACCTCGCAAGAGACCCTCTCGGGCGCCTACAACCTCGACCCCGGCATGCGCTTCTACGCGACGCCGGGCGTCGACGGTGCATTCCAGGAGTACACCGTCATCCAGTCGCACTTCGCGCACCCCGTGCCCGACTCGGTGAGCGACGACGCCGCGGCCCTGATGGAACCACTCTCCGTGGCGATCGCGACCGCTCAGAAGGGCAAGTTCACCGTCGGCACGCGTGTGCTCGTGACCGGGTCCGGCCCGATCGGCATCGCGATCGCGCAGGTGGCGCGCGCCTACGGGGCGAGCGAGATCATCGTCTCCGACGTCAGCGCGGAGCGCCGCGACCAGGCCCTGCGGTTCGGCGCGACGCGCACGATCGACCCGCTCGTCGACGACATCGCGACCATGGGACTCGGGGTCGACGTGTTCGCCGACGCTTCGGGCGCCGCGCCTGCCGTGCGCAGCGGCATCCGTGCGGTGCGTCCCGGCGGCATCGTTGTGCTCGTGGGCATGGGTGCCGACGAGATCCCGCTGCCGATTCCCGTCATCCAGAACAACGAGCTCGTCGTAACGGGCATCTTCCGCTACGCCAACACGTGGCCGCTCGCCATCGAACTCGTCGCCAGCGGCCGGGTCGATCTCGACAGCATGGTCACCGGCCACTTCGGCATCGCCGAGGTGGAGGACGCCCTCAACTCGACTACGTCGCCCTCGACGCTCAAGAGCGTGGTGAACCCCGGGCGCTGAGACCCGGGCGCGCGGCCTCCCGGGCGCGGTCGCGCGCCCCGTCGCGCCGGCCCTCCGTCGCGCCGGCCCCGTCGGCGCGGTCGCGCGCCCGAAAATCGCTAGCGCTCCCGAAAGTTCGAGAGCGCCGGCAAATTACGGGCGCGGCTCCGGTGAACGCTTACGCTGGGCGGGCCTTATCGAAGCCCCCGGCGTGCGAGGGAGCCGCCTCGGCGTCGCTACTTGTCGCTAACTGTGCCATCCAGAGCCCGTTGGCACAGTTGGTGACAAGTTGAGCTTGGTGGGGCCATGGCGATCGCACGACCCCACGGCCGGCCGGCCGAGCGTGCGAGGGAGGGAGGGAGGGCCCACGTCGGCGCGGGAACCCTTTACGAAGTCGACCTGAGGCGGACGGGGGACATCTAGCCGCCATTTTTTGCGCCAAGTGCCTCAGGTCGATGCGCGCGGTGGCGCGGCGGACGCGCGGTGCGGTGGACCCGCGATTGGCGCTAGGCCAGGCGGCGCTTCGGCGAGCTGCTCGCCGTCTTCGACGCGTCGCGCTCGGCGAGGTCACCGATGGCATCGTCGATGGCGGCGAGCGTCTCGGGGGAGAGCCTCACCCCCGACGCCTTCACGTTCTCGGCCACCTGCGCCGGACGCGACGCGCCGATGATGGCGGCAGCGACGTTGTCGTTCTGCAGCACCCACGCGACGGCGAGCTGGGCCATGGTGAGCTCGTTCTCGTCGGCGATGGGTTGCAGCTTCTGCACTCCGATCAGCACCTCGTCGCGCAGCCAGGATCCGATCATGTCGGCTCCTCCCGCAGCATCCGTTGCCCGTGAACCCGAGGGCAGTTCGGCGCCCGGCTTGTACTTGCCCGTGAGTACGCCCTGCGCGACGGGTGACCAGACGATCTGGCTGATGCCGAGTTCGCGGGATGCGGGCACGACCTCGTCTTCGATCACGCGCCAGAGTGCGGAGTACTGCGGCTGGTTCGAGATGAGCTGGATGCCGAGCTGGGTGGCGAGCGCGTGGCCCTCACGCAGCTGCTCCGCCGACCACTCGGATACGCCGATGTACAGCGCCTTGCCCTGGTTCACGACCTGGGCGAAGGCCTGCATCGTCTCCTCGAGCGGGGTCTCGTAGTCGTAGCGGTGCGCCTGGTAGAGGTCGACATAGTCGGTGCCGAGGCGGATGAGCGACGCGTCGATCGACTCGCGGATGTGCTTGCGGCTGAGGCCGGTGTCGTTCGGGCCCTTCGGGCCGGTCGGGAAGTACACCTTGGTGAAGATCTCCAGCGACTCACGGCGCTGGCCCTTGAGCGCGTCGCCGAGCACCTGCTCCGCGATGGTGTTGGCGTAGGTGTCCGCCGTGTCAAACGTGGTGATGCCCGCGTCGAGCGCGGCGTGCACACACTCCGTCGCGACGTCGTTCTCCACCTGCGACCCGTGCGTGAGCCAGTTGCCGTAGGTGATCTCCGAGATCTTGAGCCCACTGTTTCCGAGATAGCGATGTTCCATGCCCCCCACGCTAACCCCGCAGGTCGCGCGGGGCGGTCACGCGGGTCGCGCTTGCGCATCGGGCGCGGAGGGCGCAGGATGCCGCGCGCTCGGGCTGCGCCCGTTGCGCCCGCGTTCGTCATTCCGGATGGATGGCATGGGCGCCGCCGGTCGGCCCGCGGAAATCGGGGCCTTCGCGACCCGTCGGGGCGAAGCATCCGGGATCACGGACCCGCCCGCCGGATCTGCCGGAGTTGCGAACGCGCACCGGGCGGGGACCCGCCGCCGCTACAGTTGGAGCGTGAAAATCGCGCGTTTTACCACCGGTGGAGACATCCGTTTCGGCATCGTCGACGACGACGAGATCGTGGTGCTCAAGGGCGACCCGATGTTCGCCGGCTTCGACACGACCGAGGAGCGCGTTCCGCTCGCGTCCGTGAAGCTGCTGGCGCCAGTAATCCCGCGCTCCAAGGTCGTCTGCATCGGCCACAACTACGCGGACGACGCGAGCGACGAGCGCTCGGCGACGCCGCTCATGCTGCTCAAGCCGAACACCGCCGTCGTGGGCCCGGGCGATGCAGTTCAGCTGCCGCCGAAGGTGGGCACGGTCGCGCACGAGGGCGAGCTCGTCATCGTCATCGGCAGGATCGCCAAGCAGGTGAAGGCCGAGAACTTCGCCGACTACGTGTTCGGCTACACGGTCGGCAACGACGTGTCGGCGCGCGACCTCATGGAAAGCGACGGCCAGTGGGCCCGCGCCAAGGGCTATGACACCTTCGCGCCTCTCGGCCCCGTGATCGAGACCGAGTTCGACCCCGCCGACGCCGAAATCACGACCTTCGTCGACGGCGAACCGCGCCTCCGCGGCAACACCTCGCAGATGCTGCACTCGATCGGCGAGATCGTGGCGTTCGCCTCGGATGTCTGGACCCTCCTCCCCGGAGACATCATCATGACCGGCTCCCCGGGCGGTGTCGGCGACTTCACCGCCGGGCAGACCGTCGACATCACGATCGAGGGCATCGGCACGCTGTCGAACCCGGCGCGCGACCGCGACTGACGTGACCCTCGTCACGCCGGAACTCGTCGCGACCGCCCGCCGGCGCACCCGCGCCGTGCTGGTCTCGGGCCAGATTCTCGCGGGCCTCGGGATGGGGTCGACGCTCTCCGTGGGCGCCCTGCTCGCGGCATCCCTCTCCGGTTCCTCCGCGTTCTCGGGTATGGCGGCGACGATGTCGACCCTCGGGGCGGCAGCGGCGGCGATCCCGCTTGCGACGCTCGCCGGCAAGCGCGGGCGCTCGCCGGCTCTCGCGACCGGTGCGCTCGGCGCCGCCCTCGGCGCGCTGTTCTGCATCGTGGCGGCGGTCGTCGCGTTCTTTCCGCTGCTCCTGCTCGGTCTCGCACTCGTCGGCGTCGGCACGGCGGTCAACCTGCAGTCGCGATTCGCGGCCACCGACTTGTCGCTGCCGAACAGCCGCGGTCGCGACCTCTCCATCGTCGTGTGGGCGACGACGATCGGAGCGGTCTCCGGCCCCAACCTCATCGCGCCAGGCGACGACCTCGGGGTCGCGCTCGGCCTCCCGCCGCTCTCGGGGGCCTTCCTGTTCACGATCGCGGCGCAGGCGCTCGCCGCGATCCTCTACCTCGTCGGTCTCCAGCCCGACCCGCTCGTCATCGCCACGGAGCTCGGCCGCACCGCTCCAGTCGTGCCCGGTGCCGTGACCGCGATGGGCAACCCGATCGGCGTGCGGGTAGGCATGGTCAGTATCTCGCTCAGCCACGCGACGATGGTCGCCGTCATGGCGATGACGCCGGTGCACCTCACCGACCACGGCGCGACGCTTGCCGTCGTCGGCTTCACGATCAGCCTGCACGTCGGCGGCATGTACGCGCTCGCTCCCGTGTTCGGCGTGCTGAGCGACCGGCTGGGTCGAGTGCCGACCATCCTCACCGGCCAGGCGCTCTTGGCGGCGAGCCTCTGCATGACGTCACTCGGGGCGGAGAGCGAAAGCTGGGTCATGACCGGGCTCATCTTCCTTGGCCTCGGATGGAGCGCCAGCACCGTCGCGGGATCCGCCCTGATCGCGGCATCCGCCGACCCGTCGACGCGCACCCGGACGCAGGGTCGCGCCGACCTCCTCATGAGCGGTTCCGGCGCGCTCGGGGGAGCGCTCGCCGGGGTGGTGCTCGCGATGCTCGGCTACGGAGGCCTCTCCACCGTCGCGCTCGTGCTCGTCGTCGTCGTCGTCGCGACGCTTGTGCCGAACCGGCGCCGCATCTGAGCATCGGGGCGGCACGCGCCGCCCGGACCCCCGCCGGTAGACTCGACGGGCTATGTCGAACCCCACTTTCTCCACCGCGAGCGGCGCCGATGTGCGCGTCCGCTTCTGCCCGTCGCCGACCGGAACGCCGCACGTCGGCCTTATCCGCACCGCGCTGTTCAACTGGGCGTACGCCCGGCACACGGGCGGCAAGCTCGTGTTCCGCATCGAGGACACGGATGCCGCGCGCGACAGCGAGGAGAGCTACCTGCAGTTGCTCGACGCGATGCGCTGGCTCGGCCTCGACTGGGACGAGGGCGTGGAGACCGGCGGGCCGCACGAGCCCTACCGCCAGTCGCAGCGCAGCGACATCTACCTCGGCGTGATCGAGCAGCTCAAGGCGAGCGGGCACCTCTACGAGAGCTTCGCCACCGGCGAGGAGATCGAGGCCCGCAACATCTCCGCCGGTCGCGACCCCAAGCAGGGCTACGACAACTTCGAGCGCGACCTCACCGCGGAGCAGATCGCCGCGTACAGGGCCGAGGGCCGCAGCCCGGCGCTGCGACTGCGCGTTCCCGACACCGACCTGAGCTTCCACGACCTCGTGCGCGGCGAGATCACCTTCCCCGCGGGCTCGTTCACCGACTTCGTCGTCGTGCGTCCGAACGGCGCCCCGCTCTACACCTTCGTCAACCCCGTGGATGATGCGCTCATGGGCATCACGCACGTGCTTCGCGGCGAAGACCTCCTCTCGAGCACTCCGCGGCAGATCGCGCTGTACACCGCCCTCATCGAGGTAGGTGTCGCCGAATTCATCCCGCGTTTCGGGCACCTGCCCTATGTCATGGGCGAGAACAACAAGAAGCTCTCCAAGCGCGACCCCGAGTCGAACCTCTTCCACCACCGGGAGCGGGGATTCGTGCCCGAGGGTCTCATCAACTACCTCGCGCTGCTCGGCTGGTCGCTCACCCACGACCGCGATGTGTTCTCCATCGAGGAGATGATCGCCGCGTTCGACGTCGTCGACGTGAACCCCAACCCGGCACGCTTCGACCTCAAGAAGGCGGAATCGCTCAACGGCGACCACATCCGACTACTCACCGTCGACGAGTTGGCGAACCGGATGCTGCCCTACCTGGGCGATCTCGTGTCCACGCCCGACCAGCACGAACTGCTGCGCGAGGCCACGCCGCTCGTGCAGGAGCGCATGCAGCTCCTCGGCGAGGCGCCGGGCCTCCTCGCCTTCCTCTTCACCGACGACGACGACATCGTCGTGGAGGCGGACGCGATGCCGAAGGATGGCGCGGCAGAGGTGCTGGACGCGTCCATCGAGGCGCTCGGCCACCTCGTCGACTGGGACCACGACGCGATCGAGGCCGCCCTCCGCGCCGCCCTCATCGACAAGCTGGCCCTGAAGCCCCGCGTCGCGTTCGGCCCGCTGCGCTCCGCCATCTCCGGCCGGCGCATCAGCCCGCCGTTGTTCGAATCGATGGAGCTGCTGGGCAAGGACTCGTCGCTCTTCCGGCTCGCGAAGCTGCGGAACCGCCTGTGAGTCTCGATCGCGAGGTCGTCGTAGTCGGCGCCGGCCCCGCGGGGCTCAGTGCGGCGCTCAACCTCGTCCGCGCTCGGCGCAGCACCCTCGTGCTCGACAGCAACCGTCCTCGCAACGCCGCTACGTTCGCATCCCACGGTTACGTCACTCGCGACGGCGTCTCGCCCCTCGAGCTGCGCCGCCTCGGTCGTGAGGAGCTCGAGGCCTACCCGGAGTCAGGCTTCGAGAAGGCCATGGTGACGTCGGTCACCCGTGCCGAAGCCGGTTTCGTCGTGTCGTACGGCGCCAGCGCGGTGACGACATCGACGGTCGTCATCGCATCGGGCCTCACCGAGAGGTTTCCGGCGCTGCCCAGCCTGCGCACGTTCTACGGCACCAGCATCCACAGCTGTGTCGAATGCGACGCCTACGAGTACGCCGACAAGCCGATCGCGCTCATCGGCGAGACCGACGACCTCGCCGAGCGCGCGCTCCTCATCTCACAGTGGAGCCGCGACCTCATCGTGTTCACGAACGGCGTCGGGGTCGTCTCGGCGGCAGACGAAGCGGGGCTTGCCGAGCGGGGCATCCGTGTCGACCGCAGGCAGATCGCGGATGTTTCAGGCGACCGCACGGGCCTGACCGGCGTCGCCCTCGCCGGCGGCGAGACGGTGCCGCGCGTCGCCGCCTTCGTGCGGCCGCACTACCTGCCCAATCTCGCCTACGCCGCATCGCTGGCGCTCGAGTTCGACGCGGAGGGCTACCTCGTGGTCGACGAATCGGGACGAACGAGCGTGCCCGGCGTCTACGCGGCGGGCGACTCGACGGCCCCGGGTCCGCAGCAGCTCATCGTTGCGGCGGGTGCCGGGGCGAAGGTCGCCGCAGCCCTCAACCGCGACCTGCTGATCTGAGCCGGTTTTTACTCTGGCCCGCCATGGGCTAAAGTAGACCGTCGGCCCGGGCTTCGGTTTGGGACTGTGGGGTATGGTGTAATTGGCAACACGGGAGATTCTGATTCTCTTGTTCTTGGTTCGAGTCCAGGTACCCCAGCTGTAGCTCCTGAGTTCTTTCACGCGAATTCTCCGCGAAAACCAGGGGCATTTGCTCCAGACACACTGTTCACAGACCGAAG
>JAODMO010000058.1 GCA_025464995.1 Microbacteriaceae bacterium | reverse complement strand
GCGGAGGCAACGGACGTCGCGCAACTCGTCTCGCTGTCGGTCGAGAAGGGCGTTCGCAACTCGGTGGCCCTCAAACTCACAAGCACCGACGCAATGCAGTTCTTCGCGGTGAAAACCCCAGGCGCTCAGACGTCGGTCGCTTGGTCGTGCCAGGCGTGGTACTACATCGAAGCCGATGACGCGTTGTACACGACCACATCCCCCGCCCGGCTCGACCCTCCTGCGACAGTCGCCCAACGGGTCACATGGATGCTCCTGGGCACGGGTGTCCGCCCTGCGTCCGCCGCCCGCATCTTCACGGAGGCCGGTGCGACCGGAGTCGACCTCGCTTTCCAGGTCGACGCGGGTGACACTGACCCCGTCAGCATCCAGACAACCGTGTTCAGCCGAGGAGTTCCCCCAGACCCGGCCACATCGGCACTGGCATGTTTCTGATGCAGCGCGGCCCCCGCGTGAACGGGGATGGCGGGGGTGCCCTGATCGCGGTCATCGGGATCGTTGCGGTGGTCACCGTCGTCGGCGCGGCGATGATCGGCGTCGTGATCAACTCGATCAGCATGACCGGCTCCACCCGTGCGGGAGTCCAGTCGCAGGCCGCTGCCGAGTCGGGAATCGACTACGCGACCGGGCGGTTGGAATCCGGTGAATGCCATGAGACGTTCGTTCACGCGAATGTCCCTTCCTTCCGGGCTACCGTGCAGTACTCGCTCAGTAGCACGGGCGATCTCTGGGTATCCCAGTGCCCCATTCCGGCGGCGGCCGTCCGGATCAGAATTGTCTCCCAAGGATCGCCGTCCGGCGGTGACGTGGCAGGTGGCACGCACAGTGACGTGCGCGTGATCGAGACCATTCACGCGGCCGCCCCGCCACCCCCGCCGCTCGTCGCATCCGGTGCCGCGCTCTACAGCTACCGCTCGACCGGAGTGGGAACCACCGGGCGGCTCGTGTCCGTAGCAGGGTCCCGGCCCAGCCTGCTGGTGGCACACGGCGACGTCGACTGCGGGACCTCCGGAGAGGTGGGCGGTGATGTCGTCGTTGCACGAGGTGCCTTCATCGCCGGCACCTCGTGCGCGATCGGAGGCAACGTGTGGTCCGCCCAGGCCGCCACCCTCGGCACGAGCTTCACCATGCCCGGCAACGTGGTGGCTTCGAGCGTCAGCATGGGCAGCAACTCTCGCGTCGACGGCGCGGTCTGGTCGTCTGGGAGGAGCTCCCTCGACACAAGCGCACGTGTCGGAGGCGGCCTGGTTGCGGGATCGCTGGAGATGGGACCGAGTTCCGTGATCTCCGGCGATGCCTGGGTCACCGGGGCCGCCGCGCTTGGCACCGGTTCACAGGTCGGCGGCAGCTTGAGCGCCGTGTCGAAGTCCGGCGCGGGCACCGTGGCAGGCGGAACCACTCTTTCAGAGGTGCCCGCCCCAGGTCCGTCGCCGGAGCCGGCCCCACTGGTGCCGGAATGGGTCGATTTCTCGTATCAGAAAGCGGACTGGCGCGGGTTCACGGAGACCGAGATCACCGGAACCTGCGATCTCGACAAGCTGCAGACGGTGACCACCCGAATGACCGGGGCAGCGGTCATCGACGCCAGGGCCTGCACGAACGGTGTCACGCTCGCCACCAGCGCAGTTCTCTCCGTTCCGTACGACCTCGTGATCGTTGCGAACCGGATCGACGTCGGCACGAGCGCCGGCTTCACGTCGACAAGCAGTCGGAAGTTGTGGCTGATCACGCCGGATGGGAATCCGGACGGTCAGCCTACGTGCCCGGCAGGGGGGTCTGTCGACATCGGAACGAGCGCCATCATCGGGACGGAGGTCACCGCGCTGGTCTATACGCCCTGCTCGATGAGCGCAGGCGCGTCCGCGACATGGAGAGGCCAGGTCCACGCGGCGAAGGCGGCTTTCAGCGCCTCGTCGACGTTGTACTTCACCCCGGTCGGCCTTCCCGGCGTCGACCTCACCACAGGAGCGGCGCACGCGGCTTCCGGTACAGGGCTCCTCGGCAGCCTGGTCTCCATGCGAGAACTGGGGACGTCATGATCCCACTTGCGGCAGGCCTGTTCGGCGCGCTTATCGGTTCGTTCCTCAACGTGGTCGTCCACCGAGTCCCGCTGGGTCGTTCCCTGTCGTCCCCGCCGAGTGCCTGCCCCAGATGCGGGCACCGGATCCAGGCGTGGGACAACATCCCCGTGGTGTCGTGGGTTCTCCTCGGCGGCCGGTGCCGCGGGTGCCGGACGGCTATCTCCCTACGCTACCCGCTGGTGGAACTCGGCACGGCGGCCTTCTTCGCCGTCGTGGCCTGGCAGCGCTATCCCTCAGGTGCGTACGACGGGGCATCAGGCGATGGATGGTCGTCCGCGGCGACAGCGTCCGGCGTCGTCCTCATCGCCTTCCTTTACCTGGCTGCCGTGAGCGTCGCACTTGCGCTCATCGACCTCGATACGCACCGGCTACCGGACCGCATCGTGTTGCCCGCGTACGTCGTCGGAGGAGTCCTGCTGACCACGGCCGCGGCCGTCGTCGGCGACTACCCGGCACTTGTCCGCGGGGCTATCGGCCTGGCCGTATTGTGGTTCGCCTATTTCGCGATGGCGTGGCTGTACCCGGGCGGCATGGGATTCGGCGACGTGAAACTCGCCGGAGTGCTCGGGCTGTATCTCGGCTGGCTGGGTTGGGAGCAGGTGATGTTCGGCGCGTTCGCGGCGTTTCTGCTCGGCGGCATGTTCGCCATCGTCCTTCTGGCGACGCGGCGTGCGGACCGCACAAGCGGCATCCCGTTCGGTCCCTGGATGCTCGCGGGCGCCTGGGCGGGAATCTTCTTCGGCGAGCAGGTGGCCGAGGGCTACCTCGCGCTATTCGGTTTGACCTGACCGCTGAATCAACATGGAGGAGAAGTGATGACGACAAATGTTGTAGGGGTGGACCTCGGCAGCGTCGCCGTGCGGGCTGCCGAAGTTCAGGATGCGGACAAAGGGAAGCCGACTCTCGTTCGGTACCACGAAATGTCTCTACCTCTCGGCGCTGTCAGCCGCGGCGAGGTAATCGAGCCCAACACCGTCGCCACAGTGCTCAAACGTCTCTGGGAGGCGGGGGGTTTCACGAGCAGATCAGTGGTGCTCGGAATGGGGAATCACCGGGTTCTCGCACGCGACCTGACCGTTCCCCGCACGTCGATGGAGCGTATCCGTGAGTCGCTCCCGTTCCAGGTGCAGGACCTTCTGCCGATCCCGGTGTCGGATGCTCTGCTGGACTTTTATCCGATCTCAGAGAGCGAGGGCGAAGGTGATAGTGGGCGGCAGGTGAACGGCCTCCTAATCGCCGCGGTCAAGGAGGTGGTACAGGCAAACGTGAGAGCGGTCGACCTCGCCGGCCTGACAGCGGTGGGTGTAGACCTGATTCCGTTCGCCCTCAGCCGGGTTATCCAGGGCGGGTTGACCTCGGATGAAGCGATCGCGCAGATAGACATTGGCGCCGGCACGACCACCGTGGTGATCACCCGCAGGGGTGTCCCGCAACTCGTGCGCCTGATCCCCGTCGGTGGCGACGACCTCACCCAGGCGCTCGCCGTGAGGCTTACGATCGACGCTGCTGCCGCTGAGACCCTCAAACGAATGATCACCCTCGAGTCGGGGCGTTCTCTCGTAAGGGAGACGGAGACGGCGGCCGATGCCGTTGCGCTCGAGGTGACTTCCGAACTCCTCGGGAGCCTGCGGAACACAATGACCTACTTCACCAACACCCGTCAGGGTGTGCCGGTGACCCGGATCATTCTCACCGGGGGTGGCGCACGGCTGGGCGGGCTCGCGAGATCCCTGGCCGCGCTCACTCGGCTGCCCGTGGTCGAACCTGAATCACCCGGATTTGTGGCTCTCGGACGTGGCATCACCGCCGCCTCCCTGGCCGAGTCGGACGGGTCGTACCTGGTGGCGCTCGGCCTCGCACTCGGGAGCAAGGCGTGAGCGGTCACGACGCCGGCGACGAACTCGTCATCGGCGGGACCCCTCGGGTCAACCTGTTGCCCCCCGAAGTCAAGGCCCGGCACAACGCCCGGATCATCCGCCGGCGACTCACCGTGACGCTGGCGGGAGTGGTCGTCGTTGTGGGAGCCGGTGTAGCCGGTGCGTGGTGGGAGGCCTCGGGAAGCCAAGCCGCGCTGAAAGCCGCACAGGATCGCACCACCGAGCTCCTGGCCGGCCAGGCACAGTTCGCCGAGGTGCGCCACGTTCAGGAAGCTGTCGAGACCGCCATCGTCGCGCAGAGAGTCGGGGCCTCCACCGAGATCGACTGGAAGGCCTACCTGGACCGAATTCGCGCCGTCCTGCCCGTCGACGTGATCATCACCAGCGCCGGCATCGACTCGGCGTCCCCGCTTGCCCCCTACGCCCAGCCGACCGTTCCGCTCCAGGCGGCCAGAGTGGCGACCGTCACCCTGGTCCTCTCCAGTCCGGGGCTCCCGGCAGTGCCGGAATGGCTTGAGGCGTTGAAAAGCCTGCCCGGCTATGCCGATGCCACACCCAGCTCCATCACGTTGTCCGAAACCGGAGCGTACGACGTCCACCTCACCCTCCATGTGAGCGAGGGCGCCTACTCCAATCGGTTCACCCCTTCCGCTGCCGCCACAGAGAAGGAGTAGACCATGGACAAGAACAGGGCCTGGGTGTTCGGAGCGGTGCTGATGATCCTCGCGGTGATGGCCCTGGGATGGGTGCTCGGCATCTCGCCGAAGTTGGACGAGGCGCGCATCGCAGGTGAGGCGCGCAGCGCGGTGGAAGCTCAGAACGAGCAATACGAGTTGCAGCTGACACGCCTCACCGAGCAGTTCCGAGACATCGATGGCTTGAAAGCCCGCCTGGCTGACCTTCGGAAGTCGGTTCCCGATGGTGCCGACATTCCGGCATTCATCGGTCAGCTCGACAGCATCGGGCGGCAGATCGGCGTGACTATCACCACGGTCACCGTGAACGAGGCTCAGGTCTACGCGCCAGCGGCGACTGCCGGCACGGACCTGACGGTGGGAACGGATGCCGACACGCAGTCGGCTGCAGCGGGTGTCGCCGACGCGGATTCCGCTGCGGATGCACCCGCCGATCCTGCACTGGCTGCCCAAACCGGCGGTGGGGCATTGGCAGCGGGAACGCTCGACACGACGGGGGCGGGCGCGCAGCTGGCTGACGGACGCGTCAGCGCCGACAACTTCGTGGCGGTCCCGGTGTCTGTTGACGTCGAGGGGAACTACAGCAGCGTGCTGAACCTCGTTGACGCCCTGCAGAAGGGCAGAAGGCTGTTCACGGTGACGACCTTCGCGACGGCTGCGGTCGCAGGTGAGAGTGAGGGGGCTTTCCCCGATGGCAATTTCACCGCGACGATCGGCGGTTACGTGTACGTGCTGCTTGAATCGGGTGCGTTCGAGCCGCGGACCGGTTAGCTGAACGAGAGGTGACCCATCCTGCTGTGCTGGTGCACCGGGGGAGTCCGAGACCATGGTCGCAAAGGGGTCCAGGCCGCGCCCGCCGGCGTCGGGTACCGGGGATGGTCGGCGGGCGTTGCTACAGTTGCACTGACAATCGGCCCACGGCCAGAGGAGCGCAGGATGAGCGATACAACCCCCGAAGACCGCAAACCGACCCCCGAAACCACTCCCGCTGCCGTGCCAGTCGAGTTCCGCTCTGATCTCCTCGACGACCGGATGCAGGAACGCACCGATCTCGCCCAGAATGCGCCGGAGGTGCCCGCCGCCGCAGCGACTGTCTCTGAAACACATCGCGAATCCATGAACGCTCCCGTCGACAGAGACGCTCCCCTCGACACGGGTGCTCGCGTCGACACCGGCAGTGGGGACAGTGACGCGACCCGCGTCCTCCCTACCCATGTCGGACAGGAGGATCATGGCGATTCGGCGGCCGGGACGCGCCGGGCCGCAGCCGAAGCGACGGCAGCGCCCACCGCAGCATCGGAAGCGACTGCATCGACTTCGTCCCCCGCAGCAGACGCGGGAACAGCGGATGCTGAGGAAAGCGGGGTGCTCCCGTCGGCGAACCCTCCTCGCGACTACCCTGTCTACGCCCAGCAGTCCCCGACCCCCATCTACGTGCAGGCTCCCGTACCGCCCCGTGCGAAGGGAAACCGCGGAGCTGGCATCCTGATCGCCTTACTCGCCACCGTTGTCTACGCGGCCTTGTTCGCGCTTGTCGTGTTCGTCATCGCGGCAGTCAACAGCGCCAGCGCAGCAGGCGCGTTGACGACCTTCTCGGAGTTCGTCGCCCGCCCGGTGTTCTACGTGCCGGTGATTTTCTTCTTCCTGGCGTTCGTCCTTCTTGTCGCGCTCATCAACCGGGGTGGCTGGTGGGCGTATGTGCTGTTCGGATTCCTGGTCGCAGTCGTCGTGTATTTCTCCTACATCGGCGGCGCCCTTCTCACCGTGCAGGCGTGGACTCTCACGCCGGCGGAGGCCGGACGATTCGTAAGCACCGTCTGGCTGAACCCGGCCGCGATCGCTGCAGCGGTGATCGCTCGAGAGGTTCCGATCTGGGCTGGTGCGTGGATTGCGCGACGTGGCCGTAAGGTCACCGACCGCAACGCCGCCGCGCGTCGCGAGTATGACCGCCTGCTCGCCGAAGGTCCCCAACTCGCCAGATCTGCATAAGACTCCGCCGACGCGCGGTAACACCGTAGACGAGCCGTGCCTGAGATCATCTTGCCGTGGGAGCGACCGTACAACGGATAAGGCGACTACCCTTGTCCGGTATGGACGGGCCCATCGAGTCACGTGTCGACCACGAGGTCGACAACTGGCTCCGTTGGCTTCCCCGCTGGCGTCCCGGAACCCACCGTGGCCGCTCCCGGCTCTGCCGGCAATGCTTCGGTTCGCCCATCGTCGCGGCAGCGGGCCTGGCGACGGATGTCCCACACGCGGTGCAGCATGCGCTGTCCATGCGGATGAAGCTCGTGATCGACGCATCCGTCGACGAATACACCGACCGGAACTTGCCGCTGCTTGGCCGTGAGTTGCGGATGACGGAAGAACGCAGGGCCGCGCGGTCGTACCGCCCAAGTGACGGGCTCGAGCCGGAGTTCAAGGGCCTCGACCTCGACCCCCAGCCGCCTCCTGACGCGCCATACCTGTTCACGTTCGGCGAGCTGTCGCAGTCCGAGAACGTGAATGAGCCCTCCCTGGTGCCGCCGCCTCTGACGCCCGAGGAAAAAGCCGCGATCCGGGTGGAGCTCAAGTTGGCGGATGACTATGCCGTACTGGTCGGCAAACGGGTGTGTGCGGAACTGGCGGGACATCGGCAACGCATCGAACGGGCTATCGCGGAGCATGTGGAACCACAGGTTCAAGCACTGCTCGCTGACCTCGACAGTTCCCTTGATTTCCGGTGACGGCGGCCGCGGAGCGTAGTTGACCGCAGCCTCGAGGGGGGATAGTATTTCCGGGTGTGCGCTTTGTCGTGCGCTTGAACAATGCCGCCTGAAAGTATTCCGGGCTGCTTCCAAGCACTCTGACACACCATGCGACCAGGGTTTGCTCTTCGAGCAGCCCCCACGGCATACCCACCAGAACTAGCAGGTTCCATTCTGCCAAGCCGGTGGGTCCAGATGAACTCGATACGCCTGACATCAGGACCGCGTCGAATGCTAACCATCAATTGAGCTGTCACCGTGCAGCAATAACAAGGAGTAATTAGTGCCAACCATTCAGCAGTTGGTCAGGAAGGGCCGCAGCCCCAAGGTCACCAAGACCAAGGCTCCCGCCCTGAAGGCCAACCCGCAGCAGCGCGGCGTGTGCACCCGTGTGTACACCACCACCCCGAAGAAGCCGAACTCGGCTCTTCGCAAGGTTGCCCGCGTCAAGCTGTCCAACGGTACCGAGGTCACCGCCTACATTCCCGGTGAGGGCCACAACCTGCAGGAGCACTCGATGGTGCTCGTCCGCGGCGGTCGTGTGAAAGACCTCCCGGGTGTTCGCTACAAGATCGTTCGCGGCGCACTGGACACCCAGGCCGTCAAGAACCGCAAGCAGGCTCGCAGCCGCTACGGCGCGAAGATGGAGAAGAAGTAATGCCTCGCAAAGGTCCCGCTCCCAAGCGTCCCGTTATCGCTGACCCGGTATACGGTGCTCCCATCGTCAGCCAGCTCGTCAACAAGATCCTCCTCGACGGCAAGAAGGGTCTCGCCGAGCGCATCGTTTACGGCGCACTCGCCGGTGTTGCTTCAAAGAACGGCCAGGATGCCGTCGTCACGCTGAAGAAGGCGCTCGACAACGTGCGCCCCACCCTTGAGGTGCGTTCGCGCCGCGTCGGTGGATCCACCTACCAGGTTCCGGTCGAGGTCAAGCCGCACCGTGCCAACACGCTGGCTCTGCGCTGGCTCACCAGCTACGCCAAGGCGCGTCGCGAGAAGACCATGACCGAGCGTCTCACCAACGAGATCCTCGACGCGTCCAACGGCCTCGGTGCCGCAGTGAAGCGCCGGGAAGACACGCACAAGATGGCCGAGTCGAACAAGGCCTTCGCGCACTACCGCTGGTAGCACGCCCGGCGGCCGGCGGCCGAAGTTCCACCTCGGCCGCCGGACGCCCCGTTCGACAACATCACCCCAAAAGACTTCCGGAGGACACCCGTGGCACTTGACGTGCTCACTGACCTGAGTAAGGTCCGCAACATTGGCATCATGGCGCATATCGATGCCGGCAAGACCACCACGACTGAGCGCATCCTGTTCTACACGGGTGTGAACCACAAGATCGGTGAGACGCACGACGGTGCCTCCACGATGGACTGGATGGCGCAGGAGCAGGAACGCGGCATCACGATCACGTCCGCTGCGACGACCTGTTTCTGGAATAACAACCAGATCAACATCATCGACACCCCCGGTCACGTTGACTTCACCGTCGAGGTGGAGCGTTCGCTTCGCGTTCTCGACGGTGCTGTCGCTGTCTTCGACGGCAAGGAGGGCGTCGAGCCCCAGTCCGAGACCGTCTGGCGCCAGGCCGACAAGTACGACGTGCCCCGCATCTGCTTCGTCAACAAGATGGACAAGCTCGGCGCCGACTTCTACTACACCGTCGACACCATCATCAACCGCCTCGGCGCCAAGCCGCTGGTGATCCAGCTGCCGATCGGTTTCGAATCCGGCTTCGAGGGTGTCGTCGACCTGGTCGAAATGCGCGCACTCACATGGCGCGGTGATTCCAAGGGCGACGTCGAGATGGGTGCTAAGTACGCCATCGAAGAGATCCCTGCCGACCTCGTCGAGAAGGCGGCCGAATACCGCACGCTGCTCCTTGAGACCGTCGCTGAAACGGATGACGCGCTGATGGAGCGCTACTTCGCCGGCGACGAGCTGACCGTGGCCGAGATCAAGGGCGCAATCCGCAAGCTCACCGTGGCCAGCGAGATCTACCCGGTGCTTTGCGGCTCGGCGTTCAAGAACCGCGGCGTCCAGCCGATGCTTGACGCTGTCGTTGATTACCTCCCCACACCGCTTGACGTTCCCGCCATCGAGGCGCTCGACGCTCGCGATGAGGAGAAAGTTGTGATGCTGCACCCGAACGCCGATGAGCCCTTCGCGGCGCTCGCGTTCAAGGTCGCTGTGCACCCCTTCTTCGGTCGCCTCACCTATGTTCGTGTCTACTCCGGTCGCATTGACAGCGGCGCCCAGGTCATCAACTCGACCAAGGGTAAGAAGGAGCGCATCGGCAAGATCTTCCAGATGCACGCCAACAAGGAGAACCCGGTCGATTTCGTGACCGCGGGTCATATCTACGCCGTTATCGGCCTCAAGGACACAACCACCGGTGACACCTTGTGCGACCCGAGCCAGCAGGTTGTTCTCGAGTCGATGACGTTCCCTGACCCCGTGATCGAGGTCGCCATCGAGCCGAAGACGAAGCAGGACCAGGAAAAGCTGGGCCTCGCGATTCAGAAGCTGGCCGAAGAGGACCCGACCTTCCGCACGGAGCAGAACCAGGAGACTGGCCAGACGGTCATCAAGGGAATGGGCGAGCTTCACCTCGACATCCTGGTCGACCGGATGAAGCGCGAGTTCAACGTGGAAGCGAACGTGGGAAAGCCCCAGGTTGCGTACCGCGAGACGATCAAGAAGACCGTTGAGCGTCACGACTTCACGCACAAGAAGCAGACCGGTGGATCCGGCCAGTTCGCGAAGATCCAGATCGCGATCGAGCCGATGGAGATCACGCCTGAGAAGAGCTACGAGTTCTTGAACAAGGTCACGGGTGGACGCATCCCGCGGGAGTACATCCCCTCGGTTGACGCGGGTATCCAGGATGCTTTGCAGGTCGGCGTGCTTGCTGGCTATCCGATGGTCGGTGTTCGGGCGAGTCTGCTCGACGGTGCCGCTCACGATGTCGACTCCTCGGAGATGGCGTTCAAGATCGCCGGTTCGATGGGCTTCAAGGAAGCCGCCCGCAAGGCGCAGCCTGTTCTGCTCGAGCCGTTGATGGCCGTCGAGGTGCGCACCCCCATGGAATACATGGGAGACGTCATCGGTGACCTCAACTCACGGCGTGGTCAGATTCAGGACATGGAAGATGCCAGTGGCGTGAAGGTCATCCGTGCCCACGTTCCGTTGTCGGAGATGTTCGGCTATATCGGCGACCTGAGGTCGAAGACCTCCGGCCGCGCGGTGTACTCGATGACGTTCGAGAGCTACGCGGAGGTCCCGAAGGCAGTCGCCGACGAGATCATCCAGAAGAACAAGGGCGAGTAGCCCGCTGGGGCTCCCGCCCCAAATCGCTTAGGCCGCTTGGCCCGAGTAACATAAGTACAAATCCCCGCAGAGCCCCGGTCGGAATCCATTGGCCGGTGTATCTGCACGAGAGTCCTGAGGAGGACCCACAGTGGCCAAGGCCAAGTTCGAGCGGACTAAGCCGCACGTAAACATCGGAACGATCGGTCACGTTGACCACGGTAAGACCACGCTGACTGCAGCGATCTCGAAGGTCCTGGCCGACAAGTTCCCGTCAAAGACCAACGTTCAGCGCGACTTCGCGTCGATCGACTCGGCTCCGGAGGAGCGCCAGCGCGGCATCACGATCAACATCTCGCACGTCGAGTACGAGACCGAGAAGCGCCACTACGCGCACGTCGACGCCCCGGGTCACGCTGACTACATCAAGAACATGATCACCGGTGCCGCACAGATGGACGGCGCGATCCTCGTGGTCGCCGCCACCGACGGCCCCATGGCTCAGACTCGTGAGCACGTTCTTCTCGCCAAGCAGGTCGGCGTTCCGTCCCTGCTCGTCGCGCTGAACAAGACCGACATGGTCGACGACGAGGAGATCCTGGAACTCGTTGAGCTTGAGGTCCGCGAGCTGCTCGAGAGCCAGGGCTTCGACGGCGACAACGCCCCCGTCGTTCGCGTGTCCGGCCTGAAGGCACTCGAGGGTGACGACAAGTGGGTCGACAGCATCCTTGAGCTCATGAAGGCTGTTGACGACTTCATCCCCGACCCCGTGCGCGACAAGGACAAGCCGTTCCTGATGCCTGTCGAGGACGTCTTCACGATCACCGGTCGTGGAACTGTCGTCACTGGCCGCGCCGAGCGCGGTACCCTCGCCATCAACTCCGAGGTCGAGATCGTCGGCATCCGCCCGACGCAGAAGACCACGGTCACGGGTATCGAGATGTTCCACAAGCAGCTCGACGAGGCTTGGGCCGGCGAGAACTGTGGTCTGCTCCTTCGTGGCACGAAGCGCGAAGACGTCGAGCGCGGCCAGGTTGTTGTGAAGCCGGGTTCGGTCACGCCGCACACGGACTTCGAGGGCACCGCCTACATCCTGTCCAAGGATGAGGGTGGACGTCACAACCCGTTCTACGCGAACTACCGTCCGCAGTTCTACTTCCGCACCACCGACGTCACCGGCGTCATCACGCTGCCCGAGGGCACCGAGATGGTCATGCCCGGCGACACCACCGACATGACCGTTGAGCTGATCCAGCCCATCGCCATGGAAGAGGGCCTCCGTTTCGCCATCCGCGAGGGTGGCCGCACGGTCGGTGCAGGAACGGTCACGACCATCCTCAAGTAGTACCCCCGTTGCATTGACGGCCGCTCGTTGAGCGCGTCAAGGTGCGGCAACAGAAGGGCCCGCAGCGTTCGCGCTGCGGGCCCTTCTGCGTTTGGCCGGGTGCGCGGGGAGGTGCGACCGGTGTCTGCGGCATGGCGGGGCGAGTGCGGGCGGGCGCGCATGCGCGATTGTCCCGCCGCTGAGCAGAAGCCCGCGCGCTCCCGTCCTCCCACGGGACCGCGAACGGTGGGAGGCCACCAATCTCCCTCGGCCGCACACACCGCGGGCGCGCCGAGCGACGATTCCCCCATGACGGATGCAGCGGTACGAATCATCCTCGCGCGACAGCTCGACGAACCGTTCGACTCGCGGAGACAGCACGCGCGCAGCGTGCGGCGCGGAGCCGAGATCCGGGTCGCACACGGTGCCTACGTCGCCGCGGGCACATGGCAGGCGCTCGACCCGCGGTCTCGCTACCTGGTGCGCACCCGGGCCGTGGCCGAGACCCGTCTCCATCGTCCGGTCCTGTCACACCAGTCGGCGGCCGCTCTGCACGGCCTGCCGTCGCTGGGGGAGTGGCCGCGTGGCGTGCACATCACGGCGGGCAGGGCCGCCGGCGGACGATCGAGCGGCGACATCATCCGGCACTCGGCGAAGCTCACGGACGATGACGTGGTGGAGGTGGATGGCCTACTCGTCACGAGCGTCGCACGCACCGTGCTGGACCTGGCGATCGCCGAGCCGTTGCTGGGAAGCGTTACCGCGCTCGACCGCGCGCTGCACGTCGACCGGCGACGAGCCACTCCACCTCTGGTCACGATCGACGCCATATGGCGCAGCTATGCGAACCGGATGCCATTTCGCGGGCACGTTCGAGCGAGGGACGCGATCGAATTCGCGGTGCCAGATGCCGACTCTCCGCTCGAGTCGGTCAGCCGGGTCAACATGCGGGCGATCGGTTGTCCGCGCCCCGAACTCCAGGCACGCTTCGATGACTATCGGGGCCTCATCGGATTCAGCGAGTTCTACTGGGAGGGTCACAAGCTGGTCGGCGAGGCGGACGGCCGCTCGAAGTACGTCGACCCGCGATATCGCCACGGGCGCACACTGGAGCAAGTGCTGCTCGACGAAAAGGCGCGAGCCGACCGGATCCGTGCTCTCGGGCTCGGTATCTCGCGCTGGGGCTGGGAAATTGGCGTTCACCCCGACCTTCTCGCCCGGCACCTTGCCGACGCTGGCCTCCCGCTCGGGCACCACTGGTAGAGCCACTCGCTTCTGCGCAGCGGCGGGACGCGTGCGCAACGGCGCGCAGGCTCAGTCGTCCCGAAGTTGCGCAGACGCCCGGCGCGACCGCGCCACGGGGTACCGTTGACGGGCAGCGTCGGCCGCAGCATCCGGGGCACCGAAGTCGGCTCGAGAACCGCGCGATTCCGCGGCAGAAGGCGACACGCCGACCGCGACACGCCCGGGTTGCAGCAATGCCGAGAGTGTGGCAAACTCGTCTAGTTCAACATTTCGCCGCCCACGGGTGCGCGAATCACTCCCAGGCAGTGCATAGTCCGGTTCGTAACGAACGGGTGACTAGGCCGCGGGGAGAAGAACCCAGCTTGAATCGACATCCCAGCACCCGGGAGACGTTTGTGCCCGCGAGGGCCGAATGCCTTCGGTGCGGGCGTCGAGGTACCAGGCATCCAATAGTTACGCACGCACCGGCCCGGTGCTGTACGGCGTAGGCCACGATGCTATTCACACAGAGAGAGAGTCAGACATGGCGGGACAGAAGATCCGCATTCGACTTAAGTCGTATGACCACGAGGTCATCGATTCCTCGGCACGCAAGATCGTCGACACGGTCACGCGCGCAGGAGCAACGGTAGTCGGCCCCGTGCCGCTGCCCACCGAGAAGAACGTCATCGTAGTGATCCGTTCGCCTCACAAGTACAAGGACAGCCGCGAGCACTTCGAGAAGCGCACGCACAAGCGTCTCATCGACATCATTGACCCGACGCCGAAGGCCGTCGACTCGCTCATGCGTCTCGACCTGCCGGCCGACGTCAACATCGAGATCAAGCTGTAAGGAGGATCCCCATGGCTACCAACACGAAGAGCACCAAGGGCCTCCTGGGCACGAAGCTCGGCATGACACAGGTCTGGGACGAGAACAACAAGCTCGTTCCCGTCACCGTCGTCGAGATCACCCCCAACGTCGTCACGCAGCTGCGCACGCAGGAGATCGACGGCTACGCGGCCGTGCAGATCGCTTACGGCCAGATCGACCCCCGCAAGTCGAACAAGCCGGCCACCGGCCACTTCGACAAGGCAGGCGTCACCCCTCGTCGTCACCTCACCGAGGTCCGCACCGCGGATGCCGCTGACTACAGCCTCGGGCAGGAAATCGCCGTCGACATCTTCTCCGCTGGCCAGCTCGTCGACGTCGTCGGCACGAGCAAGGGCAAGGGATTCGCCGGTGTCATGAAGCGTCACAACTTCAAGGGCGTCTCCAGCTCGCACGGTTCGCACCGCAACCACCGCAAGCCAGGTTCCATCGGTGCCTCGTCCACGCCTTCGCGCGTGTTCAAGGGCATGCGCATGGCCGGCCGCATGGGTGGCGAGCGCGTCACCGTCCTCAACCTCAAGGTCCACGCAGTCGACCTCGAGAAGGGCCTCATCCTGGTCAAGGGTGCCGTTCCCGGCGCCAAGGGCCGCCTTGTATTCGTCCGCAACGCAGTGAAGGGAGCGTAGTTCCATGGCAGAAACAGCTGGCGTAGCCACGCTCGACGTCATCAACTCGTCCAACGAGAAGGTCGGCACCGTCGAACTTCCCGCTGAGACCTTCGACGTCCAGACCAACGTTCCGCTCATCCACCAGGTAGTCGTCGCGCAGCGCGCAGCAGCTCGCCAGGGCACGCACAACACCCTTCGCCGCGGCGAGGTGTCGGGTGCAGGCCGCAAGCCCTTCAAGCAGAAGGGAACCGGTCGCGCTCGCCAGGGCTCGATCCGTGCTCCCCAGATGAAGGGCGGTGGAATCGTCCACGGACCCCACCCCCGCGACTACTCGCAGCGCACCCCCAAGAAGATGATCGCTGCGGCTCTCCGCGGTGCTCTCTCCGACCGCGCGCGCGGCGAGCGTATTCACGTCATCGACTCGCTGTCGGTCGGCGAACTGCCCTCGACCAAGGCGATCGTGAGCCTGCTCGCGACCATCGCGTCGAGCAAGCACGTTCTCATCGTTCTCGAGCGCGACGACGAGCTGAGCTACAAGAGCGTCCGCAACATCCCCGCGGTCCACGTGCTCCCGTACGACCAGCTCAACGCATACGACGTGCTCGTGAGTGACGACATCGTCTTCACCGAGGGAGCGTTCAACGCGTTCGTCGCATTCAACACCAAGTCCAAGGAAGAGGTCAGCGCATGACCGCCACGCAAAAGGATCCTCGCGACATCGTGATCTCGCCTGTTGTCTCTGAGAAGAGCTACAGCCTGATCGATGACGGCAAGTACACCTTCGTCGTTGACCCCCGCGCCAACAAGACCGAGATCAAGCTCGCTATCGAGAAGATCTTCAACGTCAAGGTCGCTTCCGTCAACACGCTGAACCGCACGGGCAAGACCCGCCGCACCAAGTTCGGACCAGGCAAGCGCAAGGACACCAAGCGTGCCATTGTCACGCTGAAGTCCGGTTCCATCGACATCTTCACGGCTGTCGGCTAGGGAACGAGGAGAAACTCATGGCTATTCGCAAGTACAAGCCCACTACCCCGGGTCGTCGCGGTTCGTCCGTCGCCGACTTCGCCGAGATCACACGATCGACGCCGGAGAAGTCGCTGCTTCGTCCCCTGCCCAAGACCGGTGGTCGCAACAACGCCGGTCGCATCACGACCCGGCACATCGGTGGTGGCCACAAGCGCCAGTACCGTGTGATCGACTTCAAGCGCAACGACAAGGATGGCGTCAACGCCCGCGTTGCCGAGATCGAGTACGACCCCAACCGCACGGCGCGCATCGCGCTGCTGCACTACGTCGACGGTACGAAGCGCTACATCATCGCTCCGAACAAGCTCAACCAGGGTGACATCGTCGAGTCCGGCGCCGGTGCCGACATCAAGCCGGGTAACAATCTCCCGCTGAAGAACATCCCGGTCGGAACCGTCATCCACGCGATCGAGCTGCGCCCCGGTGGAGGAGCCAAGATGGCTCGCTCGGCCGGAGCGTCCGTTCGTCTCGTCGCGAAGGACGGCCCCTACGCTCAGCTCCGTCTGCCGTCGGGCGAGATCCGCAACGTCGACGTGCGCAACCGCGCCACGATCGGCGAGGTCGGCAACGCCGAGCAGTCCAACATCAACTGGGGCAAGGCCGGCCGCATGCGCTGGAAAGGCGTACGCCCGACCGTTCGTGGTGTCGCCATGAACCCGGTCGACCACCCGCACGGTGGTGGTGAGGGTAAGACTTCCGGTGGACGTCACCCCGTCACCCCTTGGGGCCAGAAGGAAGGTCGTACGCGTAAGCGCAACCTTCCGTCCGACAAGCTCATTGTTCGTCGGCGCAACGCCGGCAAGAAGCGCAAGTAGGAGTTGTAGAAGATGCCACGCAGTCTGAAGAAGGGCCCCTTCGTCGATGACCACCTGCTTCGCAAGGTAGTTGTCGCCAACGAGGCCAAGAGCAAGAACGTAATCAAGACCTGGTCGCGCCGCTCCATGATCATCCCGATCATGCTCGGTCACACCATTGCGGTGCACGACGGCCGCAAGCACATCCCCGTGTTCGTCACGGAGTCCATGGTGGGCCACAAGCTCGGCGAGTTCTCGCCCACCCGTACCTTCCGCGGCCACGTGAAGGATGACAAGAAGGGTCGTCGTCGCTAATGGTTGAATCCATCGCCCGCGTGAAGCACATTCGCGTCACCGCTACAAAGGCCCGTCGCGTCGTCAACCTGATCCGCGGCAAGCAGGCAGTCGAAGCACTCGCCATCCTGAAGTTCGCGCCCCAGGGTGCGAGCGAGCCCGTGTACAAGCTCGTCGCCTCGGCAATGGCCAACGCACGAGTCAAGGCGGATGCTGCGAACACGTTCCTGGATGAGCAGGACCTGTTCATCTCCCAGGCATACGTCGACGAGGGAACGACCCTGAAGCGGTTCCAGCCGCGTGCACAGGGCCGCGCCTTCCAGATCCTGAAGCGCACCAGCCACATCACGATCGTCGTGTCAACGCCCGACGAAGCGGATGCCGCCACGGCAACAACTGCGAAGGCAGGAAAGAAGTAATGGGCCAGAAAGTAAATCCATACGGCTTCCGTCTGGGAATTACCACCGACCACGTGTCGCGTTGGTTCTCCGACAGCACGAAGGTCGGCCAGCGTTACAGCGACTACGTCGCCGAAGACGTCAAGATCCGCAACCTGCTCAAGACGTCGCTTGACCGCGCCGGCGTGGCACGTATCGAGATCGAGCGCACCCGTGACCGCGTCCGCGTCGACATCCACACTGCCCGTCCGGGCATCGTGATCGGTCGTCGTGGAGCCGAGGCCGAGCGCATCCGCACCGACCTCGAGAAGCTCTCGGGCAAGCAGATCCAGCTCAACATCCTCGAGGTGAAGAACCCGGAGGCGGAAGCCCAGCTTGTCGCTCAGGGAATCGCCGAGCAGCTCACCGCACGTGTGGCCTTCCGCCGCGCGATGCGCAAGGGCATGCAGGGTGCCCAGCGCACGTCGACCGTCAAGGGTGTCCGCATCCAGGTCAGCGGTCGTCTGGGTGGCGCCGAGATGAGCCGTTCGGAGTTCTACCGCGAAGGCCGTGTGCCACTGCACACGCTGCGCGCGAACATCGACTACGGCTTCTACGAGGCGAAGACCACCTTCGGCCGCATCGGCGTGAAGGTCTGGATCTACAAGGGTGACATCACCAACAAGGAGCTCGCTCGCGAGCAGGCCAACCAGAAGTCGACCCGCCCCGAGCGTCGCGATGACCGTGGCGGAGACCGCCGCGACAACCGCGCCCCGCGCAACTCCGCCCCCAGGGCAGAGGCACCCGCGGCAGCGGCGGCACCAGCAGGAGTTGAGGCGTAACCATGTTGATTCCACGCAAGGTCAAGCACCGCAAGCAGCACCACCCGGGCCGGAGCGGCCACGCAACCGGTGGTACCAAGGTCTCGTTCGGCGAGTTCGGCATCCAGGCCCTCACGCCTGCCTATGTCACCAACCGCCAGATCGAGTCCGCTCGTATCGCCATGACGCGCCACATCAAGCGCGGCGGAAAGGTGTGGATCAACATCTACCCCGACCGTCCGCTCACCAAGAAGCCGGCCGAAACCCGCATGGGTTCCGGTAAGGGTTCGCCCGAGTGGTGGGTCGCCAACGTCAAGCCGGGTCGCGTGCTCTTCGAGCTCAGCGGCGTCAGCGAGGAAGTTGCTCGCGAAGCACTGACTCGCGCCATTCACAAGCTGCCTCTCAAGGCACGCATCATCAAGCGCGAGGAGGGCGACGCATAATGGCGATCGGATCCAAGGAGCTCGCACCAACCGAGCTCGACACTTTTGAAGACACGCAACTCGTCGACGAGCTGAAGAAGGCCAAGGAAGAGCTGTTCAACCTGCGCTTCCAGTCGGCGACCGGCCAGCTCGAGAGCCACGGCCGGCTGCGCGCCGTGAAGCGCGACATCGCTCGCATCTACACGGTTCTCCGTGAGCGCGAGCTGGGCATTCGGGCAACCCCCGTTGCCGTCGAGGCTCCTGCCAAGGAGACCAAGGCGAAGAAGACCAAGAAGACGGATGACGCGGCTCCTGCCGCGGCAGAGGTTTCTGAAGAGACGAAGGAGGCATAGTCATGGCTAACGCCGAAGAAAAGACCCCCGTGGTCGAGACTGCCGAGCTCGCTCGCGGTTACCGCAAGTCACGTCGTGGCATCGTCACGAGCGACAAGATGGACAAGACCATCGTCGTCGAGGTCGAAGACCGCGTGAAGCACCCGTTGTACGGCAAGGTCATCCGCCGTACTTCCAAGGTCAAGGTCCACGATGAAGCGAACGGAGCCGCCGTCGGCGACCTCGTGCTCATCAGTGAGACCCGCCCGCTCAGCGCCACGAAGCGCTGGCGCCTCGTCGAAATCCTAGAGAAGGCCAAGTAAATGCTTCAGCAGGAATCCAGAGTTAAGGTCGCCGACAACACCGGCGCCAAGGTTCTGCTCACCATCCGCGTACTCGGTGGCTCCGGCCGTCGTTACGCCGGACTGGGCGACGTCATCGTCGCCACGGTGAAGGATGCTATTCCGGGCGGAAACGTCAAGAAGGGTGACGTCGTCAAGGCAGTCATCGTTCGCGTGAACAAGCAGACCCGCCGTGCAGACGGTTCATACATCAAGTTCGACGAGAACGCCGCAGTGATCCTGAAGGCTGACGGAGACCCCCGTGGTACCCGCATCTTCGGCCCGGTTGGTCGTGAGCTTCGTGACAAGAAGTTCATGAAGATCATCTCGCTGGCACCGGAGGTCATTTAATCATGGCGAACATCAAGAAGGGTGACCTGGTTCAGGTCATCACCGGCAAGACCCAGGCCCGTGGCGGAAGCCGCGGCAAGCAGGGTCGCGTCATCGAGGTACTCACTGAGCGCAACCGCGTCGTCGTGGAGGGTGTCAACTTCGTCACCAAGCACGTTCGTGTCGGCCAGACCCAGCGCGGCACCAAGACCGGTGGCATCGAGACGATGGAGGCACCCATTCACGTGTCGAACGTCGCCCTCGTCGACCCCGACACCAAGAAGCCGACTCGTGTCGGCTTCCGCACTGAGGTAGTCGAGAAGAACGGTGTCACGCGCACCGTCCGTATCCGCTACGCAAAGAAGTCAGGTAAGGACCTCTAATGACTGACACCGCTACCGCTGCTGGCAAAATCCAGCCGCGTCTGAAGCAGAAGTACCGCACCGAGATCTCGGAGCAGCTGAAGAAGGACTTCGGTTTCACCAACGTCCACCAGATCCCCGGACTGGTCAAGGTCGTCGTGAACACCGGTGTCGGCGAGGCAGCTCGCGACGGCAAGATCATCGACGGTGCCATCAAGGACCTCGTCGCGATCACCGGCCAGAAGCCCCAGGTCACCCTGGCGCGCAAGTCGATCGCACAGTTCAAGCTGCGCGAAGGCCAGGCCATCGGCGCACACGTCACCATCCGTGGTGACCGTGCGTGGGAGTTCCTCGACCGTCTGATCACCCTCGCGCTGCCCCGAATCCGCGACTTCCGCGGCCTCTCGGACAAGCAGTTCGACGGCCACGGCAACTACACGTTCGGCCTCACGGAGCAGTCGATGTTCCACGAGATCGATCAGGACAAGATCGACCGCGTCCGTGGTTTCGACATCACCGTCGTCACGACGGCCAAGAACGACGAGGAAGGCCGCGCGCTGCTCAAGGCGCTGGGTTTCCCGTTCAAGACTGACGACCAGAAGTAGGACGTTCGTCGCAGGCGAACAGCCTGCCGCTAAGATGGAACGTTGCCCGAAAGGGCAACGTTCCACTTCGCACAATCCACGCAACACCGATCGGACAGGTCGGCCTTCGTGTAACGGATGCCGAAACCAGACGAGATATGGATATCACCGCATGACAATGACAGATCCGGTCGCAGACCTGCTGACCAGACTGCGCAATGCAAACTCGGCACACCACGAGAGCGTGTCCCTGCCGAACAGCAAGCTCAAGTCCCACATCGCCGAGATCCTGAAGGCCGAGGGTTTCATCACCGGCTGGAAGATCGAGGAAGCCCGCGTCGGACAGACGCTGACTATCGACCTGAAGTACGGCCCGAACCGTGAGCGCTCCATCGTGGGCATCAAGCGCGTCTCGAAGCCCGGACTTCGCGTGTACGCAAAGTCGACGGAGATCCCCAAGGTTCTCGGTGGACTCGGCGTCGCCATCCTGTCAACCTCCTCGGGTCTTCTCACAGACCGCCAGGCTTCCAAGAAGGGCGTGGGTGGGGAAGTCCTCGCCTACGTGTGGTAATCAGTCATGTCACGTATTGGAAGACTTCCCATCGTCATCCCCGCCGGGGTCGATGTTAAGATCGACGGCTCTGCCGTCTCTGTCAAGGGCCCGAAGGGCGAGCTCGCGCTCACCATCGCCAGCCCCATCGAGGCCAAGATCGAGGACGGCCAGATCCTGGTCACTCGTCCCGACGACGAGCGCGAGTCGCGTTCGCTCCACGGCCTCACCCGCACGCTGATCTCCAACCAGATCATCGGCGTCACCGAGGGCTACACCAAGGGACTCGAGATCGTCGGAACCGGTTTCCGTGTCGCCGCGAAGGGCCAGTCGCTCGAGTTCGCGCTCGGCTTCTCGCACTCGATCACGGTTGACCCGCCCGCGGGCATCAGCTTCTCCGTCGAGGGCAACACCAAGATCACCGTTGCCGGTATCGACAAGCAGGCCGTCGGCGAAGTCGCGGCCAACATTCGTAAGTTGCGCAAGCCGGAGCCCTATAAGGGCAAGGGCGTCCGCTACGCAGGCGAAGTAGTCCGCCGCAAGGCCGGAAAGAGTGGTAAGTAGAAATGGGTCTCGGAATTAGAGGCAAGAGCAAGTCGGCCGCCAAGGCCCGTCGCCACACGCGTCTTCGCAAGAAGGTCGTCGGCACCGAGCTGCGTCCGCGCCTCGTCGTCACGCGTTCGGCCCGTCACGTATTCGTCCAGGTCGTCGATGACAGCAAGGGTTTCACCCTTGCATCCGCATCGACGCTCGAGGCCGACATGCGTTCATTCGATGGCGACAAGACCGCCAAGGCCCGCAAGGTCGGCGAACTCGTCGCCGAGCGCGCCAAGGCTGCCGGCATCGAAGCCGTCGTATTTGACCGTGGTGGTAGCAAGTACGCGGGTCGCGTCGCTGCTATCGCCGATGGAGCTCGAGAGGGTGGATTGAACCTGTGAGCGAAGCAACGAACAAGGAGCCTGTTGTGGCTGCAGAAGTTACCGAGGCGCCGGCCGTCGTCACGGCCGAGGCCATCGCGGCCGAGGTCGTCGTAGACGCTCCCGCCACCGATGTCACGAACGAGCCTCGCGAGGCCCGCCGTGGCGGTCGAGAGCGCAGCCCGAACCGCGACCGTGGCAACAGCCGCGACGCGGAGAAGAGCCAGTTCCTCGAGCGCGTCGTCACCATCAACCGCGTCTCCAAGGTCGTCAAGGGTGGTCGTCGCTTCAGCTTCACCGCTCTCGTCGTCGTCGGCGATGGCAACGGTCTGGTCGGCATCGGCTACGGCAAGGCGCGCGAAGTGCCCACCGCCATCTCCAAGGGTGTCGAGGAGGCGAAGAAGAACTTCTTCCGCGTTCCCCGCGTCGCCGCCACCATCCCGCACTCGGTGCAGGGTGAGGCAGCTGCCGGAGTCGTCCTCCTGCGCCCGGCATCCGCCGGTACCGGTGTTATCGCTGGAGGCCCGGTTCGCGCCGTCCTCGAGTGCGCCGGCATCCACGATGTGCTGAGCAAGTCGCTCGGATCGTCGAACACGATCAACATCGTGCACGCGACGGTCGCTGCGCTCAAGCAGCTCGAGGAGCCTCGTGCGGTCGCCGCACGTCGTGGCCTCCCCGTTGAGCACGTAGTTCCGGCTCGCCTGCTGCGTGCCGAAGCAGAAGCTAAGGCAGGTGTCTGATGGCTCGCCTGAAGGTAACCCAGATCAAGTCCAAAATTAGTGAGAAGCAGAACCAACGCGACACCCTGCGGAGCCTCGGGCTTCACCGCATCGGTGACGTGACGGTTCGCGAGGACAACAAGCAGAACCGTGGTTACGTCAACACGGTCGCTCACCTCGTCAAGGTCGAGGAGATTGACTAATGGCTGAAGAAGAAAAGGTGGCCAAGAAGGCCCCCGCAGCGAAGGCAGCCCCCAAGGCCGCCGCCGCTGACAAGGCTCCGGCCGAGAAGAAGGCTCCGGCCGCAAAGAAGGCTCCCGCGAAGGCCGCCGCCGACAAGGCTCCGGCCAAGGCCGCTGCTGAGAAGGCTCCCGCCAAGGCGAAGGCTCCCGCCGCCGCCGAGGCAGGCGCTTCCTCCACGGTCGTCGCCGACAAGGTTCCCGCGGCGAAGTCGAAGGCGGCCCCCAAGGCCGACGTCGCCATCCGCCCGCAGGTGCTCAAGGTCCACCACCTTCGTCCGGCTGCCGGCGCGAAGAAGGAGAAGACCCGCGTCGGACGCGGTGAAGGCTCCAAGGGTAAGACTGCGGGTCGCGGTACCAAGGGAACGAAGGCTCGCTACTCGGTTCGCCCGGGCTTCGAGGCCGGAAACATCGGTTTCGTCATGCGTTCACCGAAGCTGCGCGGGTTCAAGAACCCGTTCCGCGTCGAGTACCAGGTCGTCAACCTCGAGAAGCTGTCTGACCTCTACCCGAACGGTGGAGATGTCACGATCGCCGACCTCGTCGCCAAGGGTGCCGTTCGCAAGAACGAGAAGGTCAAGGTTCTCGGCGACGGTGACATTGCGGTTAAGCTGAACGTTGCAGTTGACAAGGTCTCCGGCTCCGCGGAGCAGAAGATCGTCGCAGCTGGCGGTTCGGTCAAGTAGTACGACGCTTCTGCGTTGAGACTGTCGCCCTAGTGACAGTCAACATTGGTTAGGAGTGGGGCCGCCGAATGATCGGCGGCCCTCTCCGGCCTCTGCCCTAGATAACCTGGAGGACTTGTGTTTAGAGCCGTCGCGCGGATATTCCGCACGCCAGACCTGCGCAGGAAGATCGGGTTCACGCTCGGTATTGTTGCGCTGTTCCGGTTGGGATCGTTCATCCCCGCACCGTTTGTCGACTTCGGCAACGTCCAGCTGTGCCTCGCGGGCAATGCGGGCACCGACGGTCTGTACGACCTCGTCAACCTGTTCAGCGGTGGAGCACTGCTCCAGCTCTCCATCTTCGCTCTCGGGATCATGCCGTACATCACGGCGTCGATCATCGTGCAGCTTCTCCGCGTGGTCATCCCGCACTTCGACACCCTCTACAAGGAGGGCCAGACCGGCCAGGCCAAGCTGACGCAGTACACGCGCTACCTGACCATCGCGCTCGGCATCCTCCAGTCGACGACGCTCATCACGGTGGCCCGCAGCGGCGCGCTGTTCCCGTCGAACTCCGGCATCTCCGAGTGCAACGACCTCATCACCAACGACGCCTGGTACGCCATCATGCTCATGGTCATCACCATGACCGCCGGCACAGGTCTCATCATGTGGATGGGCGAGCTCATCACCGAGCGCGGCATCGGCAACGGCATGTCGCTCCTCATCTTCACCTCGATCGCCGCGACGTTCCCGTCGGCGCTCTGGAACATCCAGCAGTCGAAGGGATGGGAGGTCTTCCTCCTCACGATCGTCGTCGGCATCGTCATCATGGCCGCTGTCGTGTTCGTCGAGCAGTCGCAGCGACGAATCCCGGTGCAATATGCCAAGCGGATGGTGGGACGCCGGACCTACGGCGGAAACAACACCTACATCCCCATCAAGGTCAACATGGCCGGCGTCGTGCCCGTCATCTTCGCCTCGTCGCTGCTGTACCTGCCCGCCCTCATCGCGCAGTTCAACCAGCCCGCGACCGGCCAGGCCCCCGCCGAGTGGGTCGCTTGGATTCAGAACAACCTGACCTCCGGCGACAATCCGCTGTACATGGCCGTGTACTTCCTGCTCATCATCGGCTTCACCTACTTCTACGTTGCGATCACGTTCAACCCCGAAGAGGTGGCCGACAACATGAAGAAGTACGGCGGATTCATTCCCGGCATCCGCGCGGGCCGCCCGACCGCCGAGTACCTCGACTACGTGCTCACCCGCGTCACGCTCCCCGGCTCGCTGTATCTCGGCCTCATCGCGCTCATCCCGCTCATAGCCCTCGCCACGGTCGGCGCCAACCAGAACTTCCCATTCGGTGGCGCGAGCATCCTGATCATCGTCGGCGTCGGCCTCGAGACGGTCAAGCAGATCGACTCGCAGCTGCAGCAGCGCCACTACGAAGGTCTGCTCCGTTGACGCTCCGACAAGACCAGCACGACGCCCGCCTGCTCATCGTCGGTCCGCCCGGTGCGGGCAAGGGAACGCAGGCCGCGCGCCTGTCGGCCACCTACGGCATCCCCGACATCTCGACCGGTGACATCTTCCGTGCCAACATCAAGAAAGAGACGCCCCTCGGGGTGCAGGTGAAGGCCATCATCGACTCGGGCGACTACGTCTCCGACGAGCTCACCAACGCCCTCGTGAAGAGTCGCCTGGAAGAAGAGGATGCTCGCGAGGGTTTCCTGCTCGACGGGTACCCCCGCACGCCCGAGCAGGTGTCGTACCTCGATGAGCTGCTCGCCTCGAAGGGGCAGGCGCTCGACGCCGTCGTCCAGCTCGTCGCCGACCAGGATGCCGTCGTGGCCAGGCTGCGCAAACGCGCCATCGAACAGGGCCGCACCGACGACACCGAGGAGGCCATCCGGCATCGCCAGGAGGTCTACGCGCGCGAGACCATGCCGCTCATCGCCGTCTATCGCGACCGCGGACTGCTCGTCGAGGTCGATGGCCTCGGTGACATGGATGTCGTCGCCGAACGCATCGCGGACGCCCTCGCGGCGCGCGGCATCACCGCCGACGAGTCGGGCGCTACGACCGCTCTCGACGCGCCGCCCGTCGAATCGGCCTAGTGGCTTTCCGCTCACGCATCTACAAGACGGCGGCCGAGCTGCAGCTGATGGTGCAGCCGGGCGTTATCACGGCAGCGGCGCTCGACGCCGTGCGCGCCGCCATCGTTCCCGGCGTCACCACCCTCGAGCTCGACGCGATCGCGGAGCGCGTGATCCGCGATGCGGGCGCCGAGCCGAACTTCCAGCTCGTGCCGGGTTACCGCCACACCATCTGCGCGTCGGTCAACGAAGAGGTTGTGCACGGCATTCCCGGGCCCCGCGTCATCCAGCCCGGCGACATCGTCTCCATCGACTGCGGCGCCCAACTCGACGGATGGAACGGTGACTCGGCATTCAGCGTGGTCGTGCCCGACCCCGCGCGCCCTGCGCTCGTCGCCGAGCGCGAGCGGCTCGTGGACGTAACGGAGCAGTCGCTCTGGCGCGGTATCGCCGCGCTCGCGACGGTGAAGCGTCTCAACGCCGTCGGCGCCGTGATCGAGCAGTACATCGAGTCGAACCCGCGCACCGACGGTGGCGAGTGGGGCATCATCGAGGACTACACCGGGCACGGCATCGGCCGCTCGATGCACGAAGACCCTCCCGTCTTCAACTACCGCGTGCGGGAGAAGGGGCCGGAGGTGAAGGTCGGACTGGCCGTCGCCATCGAGCCGATGCTCACCGCGGGCACCATCGACACCGTGACCCTCGCCGACGATTGGACCGTCGTGACCGAGGATGGCACCATGGCCGCGCATTGGGAGCACTCGGTCGCCGTGCATGCAGGCGGCATCTGGGTGCTCACCGCGACCGACGGCGGAGCCTCCGGTCTCGCGCCACTCGGCGTAACGCCGGTGCCGATAGCGGCCACAGTATAGGACGGGCTTGGCGAAACGCCCGGCAATGACCTAAGCTTGATCTTTGGTGTTTCATGCCGACTTCTGTCGTGCCGCCGCTCCCGCTTTTCCTCGGCCTTCGGCCGCTGATCCGCGGGCGGGAGACACCACCATCCCGCACGACCAGCAAACAATACTTTTAGCGACGAAGAGGCAATGGCCAAAAAAGACGGTGTCATCGAAATCGAAGGCGCAGTAGTCGAAGCTCTGCCCAACGCAATGTTCCGCGTTGAGCTGACCAACGGCCACCGTGTTCTTGCTCACATCTCGGGCAAGATGCGCCAGCACTACATCCGCATCCTCCCTGAGGACCGCGTGATCGTGGAGTTGAGCCCTTACGACCTGACCCGTGGTCGGATCGTCTACAGGTACAAGTAACCAGTCACTACGAGCAGCGCTTGCTGGAAAGTAACGGCCTCGGCACCCCGAGAGCACGACGACAGCGAACACACAAGGAAACACAATGAAGGTCAACCCCAGCGTCAAGCCGATCTGCGATAACTGCAAGGTCATCCGCCGCAACGGCAACGTCATGGTCATCTGCAAGTCGAACCCGCGTCACAAGCAGCGCCAGGGCTAAGCCCCCCATTTTTAACAGCAGCACCAGATCCGCTCCGTAGTCATACGGATGCGGGGACACCATCGGTTGGAGGCCGGTGCACAGGCGCTGCTGCAGACCTCCAATAAGCAACAGGAGAAGCCACCATGGCACGTCTAGCCGGCGTCGACATCCCGCGCGACAAGCGCGTAGAGGTCGCACTGACTTACATCTACGGTGTCGGCCGTACGAGCGCACTCAAAACGCTCGCCGACACCCAGATCAGCGGGGAGATCCGAGTCAAGGATCTGACCGACGATCAGCTCATCGCACTTCGTGACTACATCGAAGTCAACTTCAAGGTAGAAGGTGACCTCCGTCGTGAGGTCGCAGCCGACATCCGCCGCAAGGTCGAGATCGGTTCCTACCAGGGCATCCGTCACCGTCGTGGACTCCCGGTCCACGGCCAGCGCACCAAGACCAACGCTCGTACCCGCAAGGGCCCGAAGCGCACCGTAGCAGGCAAGAAGAAGGCGCGCTAGTCATCGGGTTCCGCCCACTGACTACGCCTTCATCGCCCATACGTACATAAGACTTCGGAGAAAATAATGGCAGCACCAAAAGCCGCGGTTCGTAAGCCGCGCAAGAAGGAAAAGAAGAACATCGCCGTGGGCCAGGCCCACATCAAGTCGACGTTCAACAACACGATCGTGACGATCACCGACCCCACCGGAGCTGTCATCAGCTGGGCGTCGTCGGGAACCGTCGGCTTCAAGGGTTCGCGCAAGTCGACCCCGTTCGCCGCACAGCTGTCAGCGGAGTCCGCTGCCCGCCAGGCGCAGGAGCACGGCATGAAGAAGGTCGACGTCTTCGTCAAGGGACCGGGCTCAGGCCGCGAGACCGCGATCCGTTCGCTCCAGGCCGCCGGCCTCGAGGTCGGTTCGATCAGCGACGTCACCCCGCAGGCGCACAACGGTTGCCGCCCGCCCAAGCGTCGCCGCGTCTAACACCCCCGTTGGTTGAGTGGGCCGCCCACGGCCGTATCGAAACCCCGTTTCGATACGCCGTAGGCGGCTACTCAACCGTCTAGTTCTTTCACAACTCAACAACTGACGGGCCCGCCACCCGTCGAATCCCAAGTGTCATATAGCGGACACTTCGCCGAAAGGAATCACCAGTGCTGATTGCACAGCGTCCAACTCTTGCCGAAGAGAACATCTCCGAGTTCCGTTCGCGGTTCGTGATCGAGCCGCTCGAGCCCGGTTTCGGTTACACCCTCGGCAACTCGCTTCGCCGCACCCTTCTCTCCTCGATCCCCGGCGCTGCCGTGACGAGCATCCGCATCGACGGTGTTCTGCACGAGTTCAGCACCGTCCCCGGTGTCAAGGAAGACGTCACCGAGGTCATCCTGAACATCAAGGGCCTCGTCGTCTCGAGCGAGCACGACGAGCCGATCACCGCCTACCTGCGCAAGCAGGGTGCCGGTCAGGTCACCGCGGCCGACATCTCGGCTCCGGCCGGTGTCGAGATCCACAACCCCGAGCTGCTCATCGCGACGCTCAACGAGAAGGCGAAGTTCGAACTCGAACTCACCATCGAGCGCGGCCGTGGCTACGTCTCGGCGACGCAGAACCGCAGCGAGTTCAGCGAGGCCGGCCAGATCCCCGTCGACTCGATCTACTCGCCCGTGCTCAAGGTGACCTACCGCGTCGAGGCGACCCGTGCCGGAGAGCGCACCGACTTCGACCGCCTGGTCGTCGACGTGGAGACGAAGCCGGCGATCACGCCGCGCGACGCCATCGCTTCCGCCGGTCGCACGCTGACCGAGCTGTTCGGACTCGCTCGCGAGCTCAACACCGCCGCCGAGGGCATCGAGATCGGCCCCGCGCCGGTCGACGCCGTTCTCTCCAGCGAGCTGAGCATGCCCATCGAAGACCTCGACCTGTCTGTGCGCAGCTACAACTGCCTCAAGCGTGAGGGAATCAACACCGTGAGCGAACTCGTCGCACTGTCGGAGACGCAGCTCATGAACATCCGCAACTTCGGTCAGAAGTCGGTCGACGAGGTCAAGGACAAGCTCGTCGAGATGGGACTGTCTCTCAAGGACTCGGTACCCGGCTTCGACGGCGCCCACTTCTACGGCGGCTACGACGACGAAGAGCCCACCGCCTAAATCCGGCGACCTCGACTTTCGACTTTCCTCACACCTGGAGATTAACTAATGGCAGCACCAACAAAGGGACCGCGCCTCGGCGGCGGACCGGCGCATGAGCGTCTCATGCTCGCGAACCTCGCGGCATCGCTCATCACCCACAAGAGCATCAAGACCACCGAGACGAAGGCAAAGCGCATGCGCCCCCTCGTCGAGCGCATGATCACGTTCGCGAAGCGTGGGGACCTCCACGCTCGTCGTCGGGTTCTCGCCACCATCGGTGACAAGACCGTCGTGCACGAGCTCTTCACCGAGGTCGCGCCTCTCGTCGCCGATCGCGAGGGCGGCTACACCCGCATCACGAAGCTCGGCTTCCGCAAGGGCGACAACGCGTCGATGGTGCAGATCGAGCTCGTCCTCGAGCCCGTGTCGCCCAAGCCGAAGTCGGCCAAGAAGACGGCAGCCGCTGCAGCGGTCTCCGCTCCGGTCGTCGAGGAAGAGGCTCCCGTAGTCGCTGACGACGAGACCACCGAGGTCGAGACCCCCGAGGTCGAGACCGCCGAGGTCGCAACCGACGCTCCCGCTGACGAGGCTCCCGCAGCCGAGGACGCCGCAAAGTAGTCCCAGCTCCACCACGAACGGCCCCGCTCATCGAGCGGGGCCGTTCTGCGTTCGAGCGGATGTCTATGGTCAGCGCTCGGCCGCGCAATCGGCGCTCTCGTGGAGGCCGCCGACCGGCGGTGGCTGGTGTACGAGACCCAGGAGGGCGGAGTCGAGCGCCTCGACGTATATGCCGCCCCCCCCCCCCCCGCGTGGATCTGATCTGCCGCGAGCACGTCGAGCCGGGGCTGGATGGCGTCGTGCCAGTGCGACCGCTCGACGCTTCGGGGGCGGTCGGCGAAGCCGGTGATGGTGGAGTTGACGCCGGGCGTCCAGCCGCGCGGCG
>JAODMO010000026.1 GCA_025464995.1 Microbacteriaceae bacterium | reverse complement strand
TCTGGGCTCAACGCGTCGTCCAATCAGCAGCGCCGCGAGATCGCGGTCACGGTGGCCAACGAGTCGCTCGAGATCGTCAACGGCTGGTCGACCGGCACAGATTCGGCCACCGGCGTTAGCGCGCTCTACACCGGGCGGGCAATGAAGAATGTCAAAGACCTCTTTGCGGCTGGCGCGGCGGTACCCGGGGTGAGCCAGACCTATGCCAAATGGGACCCCACAGCCAGCCCGCCATCAGCGAGCGCCGGCCTTCCGATCAGCCGCACCGCTACTCTCAGTGGGACCGACTTCACCGCCGATCTCTATATCGGCACGTGCTTCCAGCCGAAGGGGGGTGGTGATTGCACTGACCCCTTCCCCGTCGAACCTGCCGTTGCTCCCACCGGATACACGAGCCTCACGCGCGTGATAGTGAACGTGCGATGGACCGCCGGCGCCTCGTGTTCTGCTGGTTGTTCGTATTGGGCGTCCACGCTGATCGACCTCAACAAAGATCTCGAGTGGAACACCCATGACTGAGCGCCGAGCTTTGAGCGGCAAGCCGAGGGTTGTCTCGACCGACGGGTTCAGCCTCATCGAACTCGTCGTCGCGATGGGCATCTTCACGATTTTCATCGTCCTATTCCTGAGCGCCGTCATCGGCCTGTCGCGGGGAACCACCCAGGTGAAGCTCACCTCAGAATCGGCGAGCAGCGCTCTCATCGTCTTCCAGAACATCGACCGGCAGGTGCGGTATGCCGATGCCATCAACTACCCGGGCAATGGTCCCGGCGGCCGGTACATCGAGTTCCGCACTCCCGCGTCGAGTGCGCCGACGGGCATCACGACCTGCACCCAATGGCGGTACGTGGCCGCTGATGGAATCATCGAGTCGCGCGAGTGGCAAGACACGCCAAGCTCGGTCAAGACGCCATGGGCGACGAAGATCACGACCACGATCGCCACAGCCGGCGCCAACTATCCGTTTGGAATGGTTCCTGCGGTGGCGAACGGGGGTGCCACGAAGCAACAGCTCGTGCTCACAATCGATGCGGGAAGCGCCGGCCTGAAGGCGGGTGCGTCTATCTCCACAAAGTTCGTCGCTCGCAACAGCTCGACCGGCTCGCCTAGCAACGTCGACGACAACGGCGATGGGGCCAGCGACACACCCGTCTGCGCTCCGGCGGGATACCGGCCATGACACCGAGGAGAACCACCATGTCCGTGATCCGTCGGGCGATGGCCCAGCGCATCCCCTCCACCCGTGGCGACGATGGCGCTGCCCTGGTGAGCGCGTTGTTGTTCATGATCCTGCTCTCCGGCATGTCGTTCGTTCTCCTCGCGATCGTGCTCGGCCAGATCGGGCCGTCGTATGCCGCGCAGAAGAGCACCAAGACGGTATACGGCGCGCAGGCCGGGCTGCAGGCCGCGCTCGGCGTTGTCCGATCCGCGACCGGCACCGCCGTCGACGCAAACAACGTGCCCTATGGCGACCTCAGCAAGCTGCCGTGCTCCTTCGGCGGCAACGTCGATGGAGCGCCCGGCGAAACCGCGTACGCCGTGACGATCGGCTACTACATCACCGACCCGACGGGCAAAGACGACGCCTGGCTCGCCTCGAACGACCTCGCGTGTGGCGCGAGTGGTGTCACACAACAGCCCTTCTTCGCCTACATCGTCTCGAAGGGCACCGGCACGGCGAGCCCGGGCCGACCGGCGACCGAGGGCAACCGGTCGGTCGCCGCGGTATACGACTTCAAGATCACCAACGTCAACATTCCCGGGGGCCGCATCTACTCTGGAACGGAATGCATGGAGGCCGACAAGGCACAACTCGGGTCGGAGATCAGCTTCAAGCCCGCGGGCTCTTGCGCCTCGAACGGTGCGAAGAAAGACGACACCCAGCTCTGGGTCTACGACAAGACCTACCAGATCAAGCTGGCGAGCACGATCGAGGACGGCAAGCCGGGCCTCTGCATCACGGGTATACCCGGCGAGCTGGCGACACTCCAGACCTGCGTGACCGGGCAGTACAACCAACTGTGGAGTTGGGACGGCTCCCAGACCTGGTGGGGCCAGAAGGCCGCAATCACCACCGGCTACAGCAACGCCCGCCTGCGCGACGACGGCAAGAACCTCGCGGTCAGCACGACGGGCACTCCCTTCACGCCCGAGCCCTCGGTCGGCTCCGCCGCGGCGGGGGAGTCGACGAAGCAGATCGTGAACTACAAGGAGTTCGGCCGCTGCGCCGACGTCACCGACCAGCTGATCGGCAGCAGCTTCATGATCAGCTACCCGTGCAAGCAAGACCCCAGCAGCACCGGGGCCTTCTTGAATTGGAACCACAAGTGGTTCTACACAGAGGCCGTCGGGACTGCCGCGGTCGTCTACGACCAGGAGATCTACGTTCTCGTGAACAACGCGACGACTGGAAAGAGATGCCTGCAGGCCCCCGTCTTGTCAGGGAAGTACGTGACTTTCGCGCCATGCACATCCAATGCCAACCAGAAATGGGATCGCACGAAGAAGACGGACACCTACGCCAACAGCTACCTGTTCATCGACAACCTAGGGCGCTGCCTCACCGCCGACGCGGCGGACACCTACAAGACCTGGTCGAAGCTCACGGTGTCGCAGTGCACCCCTTCGGAGGCGCAGAAGTGGAACGCGCCATCGCTCGCGGATGACGCCAAGTTCGGCAGCTTCAAGGAAATAGGTTGATGGACGGCCTGAGCGTCGTCATCGTCGGCATCCTCGGGTTGATCGTCGGATCATTTCTGAACGTTGTCGTCTATCGTGTTCCGCGGGGCGAGTCGGTTGTTTCGCCACCCAGCACGTGCCCAAACTGCGGTGCGCGGATCGCGCCGCGAGACAACGTACCAGTGCTGTCCTGGTTGGTGTTGCGTGGGCGATGCCGGAATTGCCAAGAGTCGATCTCCGCGCGGTACCCGGTCGTCGAAGCGATCACCGGGCTCTTGTTCGCCGGAGTCGCGCTACGGTTTCGCATTGCGGTCGACGCGCCGACGGGCATCCTCGTCGGCTCCGTCCTCGTCGTCGTCCTCTTCCTCTTCTTCGCCTCGGTGAGCGTCGCCCTCGCGGGCATCGACATCGACATTCACCGGCTTCCGAATTTCATCGTTCTTCCCTCTTACGCCGTGGCGATCGTGCTGATGGTCGCGGCGTCGATCGCGGCGAACGACTACAGCCTCCTGCTGCCGGCCGCCATCGGCGGCGCTGCGCTCTTCGCCGCCTACCTCCTGATGGCCCTCGTGTACCCGGGCGGGATGGGCTTCGGCGACGTCAAGCTCGCGGGCGTGATCGGTCTCCTGCTGGGATTCATGGGGTGGGGAGAGCTGATTGTCGGTGCCTTCTCGGCCTTCCTGCTGGGCGGCTTGTTCGGCATAGCACTTCTCGTCTCGAGACGAGCGAACAGGCGAAGCGGCATCCCCTTCGGGCCATGGATGCTCGCGGGCGCATGGGTGGGCATATTTTTCGGCGATCGCGTCTGGAACGGGTATCTGGGCCTGTTCGGACTCGCGTGAGTTCTAGACATCACAGCAAGGGGTAAGTGAATGGCAACACGAATAGTAGGAATCGACATCGGGAGCACGAGCGTGCGCGCCGTGGAGATCGAAGGGGCGACCAAGGCGCGACCGACGATCGCGCGCTACCACGAGGTGCCGTTGCCCTTCGGGGCGGCGCGCAGCGGTGAGGTGCTCGAGACTCACACCGTCGCGTCGGCGCTCAAGAGGCTGTGGAGCGAAGGCGGCTTCAAGAGCAAGAACGTCGTGCTCGGAATGGGCAACCAGCGTGTCATCGCGCGCGACCTCGTCGTTCCCCGCATGCCCCTCGCGCAGATACGGGAGTCGCTCCCGTTTCAGGTGCAGGACATGCTGCCCATGCCCGTCTCCGAGGCGCTGCTCGACTTCTATCCGATCTCGGAGGGCGAAGGCGAGGCTGGTCCCGTGGTCAACGGGCTGCTGGTGGCCGCGGTCAAGAAGTCGGTGCTCGCCAACGTCGAGGCCGCACTCCTCGCCGGACTCACGCCGGTCGAGGTCGACCTCATCCCATTCGCGCTGACGCGGCTTCAGTCCCGCGCACACAGCGGACCGGGCACCACCGCCCTGGTGGACGTCGGCTCGTCGACGACGAACGTGGTGATCATCATCGCGGGTGTTCCACAATTCGTCCGCATCATCCCCGCTGGCGGCAACGACGTCACGATGGGGATCGCCACGACCCTGGAGATGGAAGAGCACATCGCTGAGAATGCGAAGCGCGCCCTAGGGCTCACGCCCGCGTCGGTCAGCCGCGAGCACCGTCCCATCCTGGAACAGATCCAACGGACCACGGGCGACCTGCTGAACAGCATCCGCAACACCCTGAGCTATTTCGACAATACCCACCCCGTGGCGAATGTCGAGCGAATCGTGCTGAGCGGAGGCGGATCTCGGCTCACCGGGTTCGCCGCAGCCTTGCAGGAGCTGACGCGCACGGAGGTGGTGCCGACCGATGCTTTCGCCACCCTCTCCGTGTCTAAGGCTGTCGATAAGCAACTGGACGACATTCGCGACTCCATGTCGGTGGCTCTCGGACTCGCGTTGGGGTCGGCAGCATGAGCGCGCGCGCCAAGGACCTGAAGCTCGTTCTCGGTGGCAGCCCGCGGGTGCGGCTCCTGCCTCCGGAAGTCGCGGACCGAAAGCGCGCGGCTGCGGTTCGCCGATCGGTGATCATCACGGTGATCGGAGCGCTCGTGTTGTGCGCCGGGGCATATTCCTTTGCCACCTGGCGGGCCCTCGAGGCCGCGATCAGATTCGACGACGCCCAACTGCAGACGTCTTCGCTGCTCAAACAGCAGAGCGAGTACACCGACGCACGAACACTGTCAGACCAGCTCTCTGCGATCGGCGACGCCCAGCGAGTGGGTACCCTGACCGAGATCGAGTGGAAGGCCTTCTACGAGCGCGTGGTGTCGACACTTCCCGCAGGAATGACCCTCGACTCGTTCACCCTCCAATCGGGAACCCCCGTCGCGTCACTCGTCGAAGAGTCGGAGGTGGGCGTCACCATTCCCGCCGCCGAGACATCGTTCATTTCGCTGACACGTGATCTCGAGTCGGCTCAGACGTGGGTCGTTGCTCTCAAGTCGTTGCCCGAGTTCGGCGATGCCCTGGCGACTGCGATCACCCGCGACGACGACGGTGTCTACAGCGTCTCTGTCGCGATGCGTCTCACCGAGGCAGCACGTACCGAGCGGTTCGCGCAGGAGACAGAGGAAACCCCGGCGCCCGATGCGGCAGTCCAAACAGAAGAAGGCAGCGGCTGATCATGGCGAATACACGCATCTGGATACTGACGGGCGGCCTTCTGGTCGTCGTCATCCTCGTTCTCGGAGGCCTGCTCGGCGTCAAACCGCAACTTGATGCAGCGCAGGCGAGCAACACGGCGCGAACGTCGGTCGAGGCGCTGAACCTGCAGCACCAGATCGAGCTCGCGCAGCTCACGGAGGATTTCGCCCACATCGGCGACACCTCCGCTCGAGTAGCAGCACTCCGCACGTCGGTACCGAACGGGCCCCACCTCGATACCTTCACCGGACAACTCGCCGCGCTGCAGAAACAGTACGGCGTCACCGTGACGTCGTACGCGCCGCAGCCCATCATGCTCTTCACTCCGGCCGCCGAGATCTCCGCAGAAGTGCCGAGCAGCATCGATGGCACGACGTTCGCGTCGATCTCAATCGCGATCACGGTGACGGGCACTCGAGAGGCCACTCTGGGGTTCGTCGACGGACTCCAGAAGGGATCGCGACTCGTGCTCGTCGACACGGTGAACGTCGCCAAGCCCGTCGACGGGTCGACGAGCTTGAGCCTCACGGGCCTTCTCTACGTGCTTCCCGACGAGCCTTACGCAGCCCCCGACGCTGTCGTGGCTCCCGTCCCCGACGTGACAGCCGTGGAATAGACCCTCGGGTTGCGGATGCCCTTGGACACGGCGGCGGGCATCCGCAGTTCTGCGGCTTCCCGGCCCGCCTGGGCGGTTCCGCGCGCTCCCATTGGTACAGTGACTCGACTGATGTGAATGGCCGCGCGGGCCCGTTAGAGGAGTACTTCCATGGCCGAGAAGCCCGACAAGACCGACGAGCACACCACCCCGACGGGCGAGAACCCCGCGCACGAAAACCCGGTGTACGACAGCCTCGTCGACACCGGCGAGCCGGTCGTCGCGACGGTCGATCCGGAGCCCGAGGCCGCTCGCACGCCCCCGCCACTCGTCGAGCCGGAGGAAATCGTGGTCGAGCCGTCGAATTCGAGCGACTACCTCGACGAGCCGTCGGCGACGGAGCGCGAGCACGAGCCTGTGGCCGCCGAGCCGGAGCAGGAGCCCGCCGCCACGCGCGCGTACGATCGCGCGGCAGCCGAGCCCGCCCGCGAGCCGGAGCCCGAGCCGATGCCCGTGCCCAACACGCGCGTGATCGACGAGACGCCCGCAGCGGCCCCGTACCCCTCGCAGCCGCAGGTCGTCTACGTCAACGCGCCGCAGGCTCCCACGGCCAAGGGCAACCGCGGCTTCGGTGTGCTCATCGCGATCGCGGCCACTATCGTGTTCCAGATCGTGCTCACCATCGTCATGGCGATCGTCTACAGCTCGCTGAGCGGCGGCGCGAGCTTCGGTTTCATCGCCCAGGCGGCGTTCTACGTTCCTGCGCTGTTCTTCTTCATCGGCATGGTGGCGCTCGTGCTCATCCTCAACCGCGCCGGCTGGTGGACGTACGTCATCGGCAGCATTCTGGTCGCCCTCTTCGTCTACTTCGGCACTATCGGCGCGCTGCTCCTCGGCTCCAGCATCATCCTGCAGACGCCGGATGTCGCAGCCGCCCTGTTCCGCGAGGGGCTCTCCAACCCGTTCACGATCGCCGCCGCGCTCGTCGCTCGAGAGATCGCGATTTGGGTGGGCGCCATCATCGCGAGCCGCGGCCGCAAGGTGAAGGGGCGCAACGCCGAGGCCAAGGCCGCCTTCGAGAACGAACAGGCACAGAAGCGCAGCCACTAGCGGTGGCGGAGGGGACAGGTCGTGGGCGCTCCGGTGACTCGTCTTCCCCCTCCGGCCGACAGCCGGGTGCTCGCGCTGCTGGCAACGATCACCTACGGCGCGGCGGTCATCGCGTCGTGGGGCTTCATCAGCCTCGCCCTCGACGCCAACCCGATAGCCCAACGCGACGCGGGTCCGCTGCTCGGCCCGGTGATGGTGCTCGCCGCCTGCATCATCACTTTCGTCGCGATACTCAGGGTGCGGCCGCGGCCCAGCCCGCTCGCGCCGGCGCTTGGTGCGGCAGCATCCGTCTATATCGGGATGCTGCTCGTCGGCGCCATGGGCTACACCCTCGTGACGGCGCAGTTGCCCTGGGCGGTGCTGTTCGTCGGCGGGTATGTCACCAGCCCGTTCATCGCCGCCGCCGCCCTCTTGTCGGCCCTCGACGTGGTCGTCGTGTGGGCCGTCACCCGGCGCCCGTGACCGCCGCGCAGACCCCGCGCGACACCGCTCCGCTGCAGGCGAAACCATTTGACCTGCGCGGGTACCGGGGATAGTATTTTGCAGGTGTGCGCTTTGTCGTGCGCTCCCGGCGTGCCCTCGTGGCTTCCGTGAGTTGCTACTCACCACATAAATCGGGGTCGGTCTCACGGCCGCCCTCCACGGCATACCCGGCATCTGCCGGGTCCAGATGAACTCGGGATGAACCGCAAGGGTCACCCGAATGCTAACCATCATGCAACTGTCACCGTGCAGTTATTACAAGGAGTTACTTAGTGCCCACCATTCAGCAGTTGGTCCGCAAGGGCCGTTCGCCGAAGGTCGTCAAGACCAAGGCGCCCGCCCTCAAGGGCAACCCGCAGCAGCGCGGCGTTTGCACCCGCGTCTACACCACCACCCCGAAGAAGCCGAACTCCGCCCTGCGCAAGGTCGCTCGCGTCAAGCTGAGCAACGGCACCGAGGTCACCGCCTACATCCCCGGTGAAGGCCACAACCTCCAGGAGCACTCCATGGTCCTGGTCCGCGGTGGTCGCGTTAAAGACCTCCCCGGTGTTCGTTACAAGATCGTTCGCGGCGCCCTCGACACCCAGGCCGTCAAGAACCGCAAGCAGGCTCGCAGCCGTTACGGCGCGAAGATGGAGAAGAAGTAATGCCTCGCAAGGGTCCAGCTCCCAAGCGCCCCGTAGTAGCCGATCCGGTCTACGGCGCGCCTATCGTCAGCCAGCTCGTCAACAAGATCCTTCTTGATGGCAAGAAGGGCCTCGCAGAGCGCATCGTCTACGGTGCACTCGAAGGCGTATCCGCCAAGAACGGCCAGGACGCCGTCGTCACCTTGAAGAAGGCACTCGACAACGTTCGCCCCACCCTTGAGGTCCGCAGCCGCCGCGTCGGTGGCTCGACCTACCAGGTTCCGGTCGAGGTCAAGCCTCACCGTGCCAACACGCTCGCTCTCCGCTGGCTTACGAGCTACGCCAAGGGCCGTCGTGAGAAGACCATGACCGAGCGCCTCACCAACGAGATCCTCGACGCATCGAACGGCCTCGGCGCCGCAGTGAAGCGTCGTGAGGACACTCACAAGATGGCCGAGTCGAACAAGGCCTTCGCGCACTACCGCTGGTAACCAGTTTCACCCGCTGCTTGAGCTTGTCGAGAACGCCCGCGCCTTGGCGACGGGGCGGTCTCGACAAGCCCTCGCGGCGCATCACACCAGCTTTTCAACCCCAACTTTCGGAGGAACCCTGTGGCACAGGACGTGCTAACTGACCTGAACAAGGTCCGCAACATCGGCATCATGGCTCACATCGATGCCGGCAAGACCACCACCACCGAGCGCATCCTGTTCTACACGGGCATCACCCACAAGATCGGCGAAGTCCACGACGGCGCCGCGACGATGGACTGGATGGCGCAGGAGCAGGAGCGCGGCATCACGATCACGTCCGCCGCGACGACGTGTTTCTGGAACAACAACCAGATCAACATCATCGACACCCCCGGTCACGTCGACTTCACCGTCGAGGTGGAGCGCTCGCTCCGCGTCCTCGACGGCGCCGTCGCAGTGTTCGACGGCAAGGAGGGCGTTGAGCCCCAGTCCGAGACCGTTTGGCGCCAGGCCGACAAGTACGACGTTCCCCGCATCTGCTTCGTCAACAAGATGGACAAGCTCGGCGCGGACTTCTATTACACCGTCGACACCATCATCAACCGCCTCGGTGCCAAGCCGCTCGTCATCCAGATCCCGATCGGATTCGAGTCGAGCTTCGAGGGTGTCGTCGACATCGTCGAGATGCGCGCGCTCACCTGGCGCGGAGACTCCAAGGGTGACGTCGAGCTCGGCGCCAAGTACGAGATCGAAGAGATTCCCGCCGACCTCCTCGACAAGGCCAACGAGTACCGCTCGGCCCTGCTCGAGGTCGTAGCCGAGACCGATGACGCGCTCCTCGAGCGCTTCATGGAGGGTGACACCGACTTCTCGGTCGCCGAGATCAAGGCCGCGATCCGCAAGCTCACGGTCAACAGCGAGATCTACCCCGTGCTCTGCGGTTCCGCGTTCAAGAACCGCGGCGTGCAGCCGATGCTCGACGCCGTCATCGACTACCTGCCGAGCCCGCTCGACGTGCCGGCTGTCGAAGGCCACGACGTGCGCGACGAAGAGAAGATCATCGAGCGTCACCCGATCACGAGCGACCCGTTCGCCGCGCTCGCGTTCAAGGTCGCGGTTCACCCGTTCTTCGGTCGTCTGACGTACATTCGCGTGTACTCCGGCCAGGCCGACTCGGGCGCGCAGCTCATCAACTCGACCAAGGGCAAGAAGGAGCGCATCGGGAAGGTATTCCAGATGCACGCCAACAAGGAGAACCCCGTCGAGTCGATGGCCGCCGGTCACATCTACGCGGTCATCGGCCTCAAGGACACGACCACGGGCGACACGCTCTCCGACCCGCAGAACCAGGTCGTTCTCGAGTCGATGACGTTCCCCGAGCCCGTCATCGAGGTCGCGATCGAGCCGAAGACGAAGGCCGACCAGGAGAAGCTGGGCATCGCTATCCAGAAGCTCGCTGAAGAAGACCCGACCTTCCGCACGGAGCAGAACCAGGACACCGGCCAGACGGTCATCAAGGGAATGGGCGAGCTTCACCTCGACATCCTCGTCGACCGCATGCGCCGCGAATTCAACGTCGAGGCGAACGTGGGCAAGCCCCAGGTCGCCTACCGCGAGACGATTCGTCGCACCGTCGACAAGCACGACTACACCCACAAGAAGCAGACCGGTGGTTCCGGCCAGTTCGCCAAGGTGCAGATCTCGCTCGAGCCGATGGAGGTCACTCCGGAGAAGATCTACGAGTTCGAGAACAAGGTCACCGGAGGCCGCATCCCGCGCGAGTACATCGGCTCGATCGATGCCGGTTTCCAGGCTTCCATGGCCGTCGGCGTGCTCGCCGGCTACCCCATGGTGGGCGTCAGGGGAATCATCCTCGACGGTGCTGCCCACGATGTCGACTCGTCGGAGATGGCGTTCAAGATCGCGGGTTCGATGGCTTTCAAGGAAGCCGCTCGCAAGGCACAGCCCGTTCTGCTCGAGCCGCTGATGGCCGTCGAGGTGCGCACGCCCGAGGAGTACATGGGCGACGTAATCGGCGACATCAACTCGCGTCGTGGGCAGATCCAGTCGATGGAAGACGCCACGGGTGTTAAGGTAATCCGCGCAAGCGTGCCACTGTCAGAGATGTTCGGGTACGTTGGTGACCTTCGGTCGAAGACCTCCGGACGCGCTGTCTACTCCATGACGTTCGACAGCTACTCGGAGGTGCCGCGCGCGGTCGCCGACGAGATCATCCAGAAGAACAAGGGCGAGTAGTTACACCACTCACCACAAGCGACTGCAGCAATCTGCGGCCCTGTGCTTTGGCGTCACTCGCCCGAGTAACATAAGTACACACCAAGTCGCGAAAGCATCCGGTTCTCGTAGTTTGAGAATCGGATGCCTCGCACCGAGTCCTGAGGAGGACCCAGTGGCTAAGGCCAAGTTCGAGCGGAGCAAGCCGCACGTAAACATCGGAACCATCGGTCACGTTGACCACGGAAAGACCACGCTCACCGCAGCGATTTCCAAGGTTCTCGCCGACAAGTTCCCTTCCGCGACCAACGTTCAGCGCGACTTCGCGTCGATCGACTCGGCTCCGGAAGAGCGCCAGCGCGGTATCACGATCAACATCTCGCACGTCGAGTACGAGACCGAGAAGCGTCACTACGCTCACGTCGACGCACCCGGCCACGCTGACTACATCAAGAACATGATCACCGGTGCCGCCCAGATGGACGGTGCAATCCTCGTGGTTGCAGCGACCGACGGCCCCATGGCTCAGACCCGTGAGCACGTTCTTCTCGCCAAGCAGGTCGGCGTGCCGTACCTCATGGTCGCGCTGAACAAGTCCGACATGGTCGACGACGAGGAGATCCTCGAGCTCGTCGAGCTCGAGGTCCGCGAGCTGCTCTCCAGCCAGGGCTTCGACGGTGACAACGCTCCCGTCGTGCGCGTCTCGGGCCTCAAGGCTCTCGAGGGCGACGCCAAGTGGGAGGACTCGATCCTCGAGCTCATGCAGGCCGCGGATGACAACATCCCCGACCCCGTGCGCGACAAGGACAAGCCGTTCCTCATGCCGATCGAGGACGTCTTCACCATCACCGGTCGTGGAACCGTCGTCACGGGCCGCGCCGAGCGTGGCACGCTGGCGATCAACTCCGACGTCGAGATCGTCGGAATCCGCCCCATCCAGAAGACCACGGTCACTGGTATCGAGATGTTCC
>JAODMO010000005.1 GCA_025464995.1 Microbacteriaceae bacterium | reverse complement strand
TAGCCGGAGACGCTCAGCGGCTTGTACGCCGGGATGTTCTCCCCGCAGTACTCCATCAGGTCGCCGATCAGCTTCAGGTGCGGCTCGGGACCGAAGAGCCACTCCTTCTGGGCGATGTACTCCTTGAAGATGTCGGTCTGCAGGGTGCCGTTGAGCCTGCCGACGTCCGCGCCCTGGCGCTCGGCCGCGACGAGGTACATGCAGAACACCGGCACCGCCGGGCCGCTGATCGTCATCGACGTGGTGACCTCGTCGAGGGGGATCCCGTCGAAGAGCACGTCCATGTCGGCGGCCGAGTCGATCGCCACGCCGCAGTGGCCGACCTCGCCGAGGCTGCGCGGCTCGTCGGAGTCCAGCCCCATCAAGGTGGGCATGTCGAAGGCCACGGACAGCCCGCCGCCGCCACGGCCGAGGATCATCTTGTAGCGCTCGTTGGTCTGCTGCGCGTTGCCGAACCCGGCGAACTGGCGGATCGTCCACGCCCGTCCGCGGTAGCCCGTCGCGTACAGCCCGCGCGTGTACGGGAACTCTCCTGGCCACTCGGAGTCGTCGGTGCCGTACGCCGGCTCGACCTCCATCTGCGAGAGGGTGGTGAAGTCGGCGTCCCTGACGCGTGACTTCTGGTAGCGGTCCTGCCAGCGCTCGCGTGCGTTCATACCGAAGATAGTAGGACGTCCTACTAGTTTCGCCTAGAGCCGCCGCCGGGGTCCGGCAGCGCAGCAGGGACGCCCGCTCAGAAGTCGCCCGCCGACTGCCTGATCGGGCGCAGGAGCTCGGACAGCTCGCCGAGCCGGTCGTCGTCGAGCGAACCGAGCCCGAAGTCGGCGCCGACGAGCTCGGCGGTCGCGCGTTCGACGAGCTCGCGGCCGCTCTCGGTGATCTCGGCCAGCACGCCTCGACCGTCCGCCGGGTGTCGACGTCGTACGACGAGACCGCTGGCCTCGAGCCGGTCCACGATCGAGGTGACCGACGTCGGGTGCACCTGCAACCGCTCCCCCATCTTCCCCAGGGGCAGCGAGCCCCGCGAGGAGAAGGTGAGCAGCACGAGCGCCTCGTAGCGGGCGAAGGTCAGGCCGAGCGGCTTGAGCAGCCCGTCGAGGCGCGCGATCACGACCTGCTGCACCCGCATCAGGGAGGTGACCGCGTGCATCTGCGCCACGCCGTCCCAGTGCGTGGCCCACTGCCGGGCGGCCTCGTCGATCGGGTCGAACGGCAGGCCCGCATGCGCTGGCTCGGGCGTCCCCATGCGCCGCACCCTACCCAGCGGGGACGTCGCCCGCGGACCACCGGCGGCTGCCCGAACCGGTCACGGACCGGGACCCCTCAAGGGCCCGAAGTCGGGCGCAGTAGTCTCCCCGAGAGCCCACCGGAGCCCTGAGGAGAGCCGTGCCTGCCAAGAATGCCGACGTCAAGCCACTGCAGAAGGTCCTGGTCGCCAACCGGGGCGAGATCGCCGTCCGGGTCATCCGGGCCTGCAAGGACGCGGGCATCGGCAGTGTCGCCGTGTACGCCGAGCCCGACCGGGACGCTCTGTTCGTGCGGCTGGCCGACGAGGCGCACTCCCTGGACGGCGCCACCCCCGCCGACTCCTACCTCGACATAGCGAAGATCGTCGCAGTCGCCGAGAAGTCGGGCGCCGACTCGGTGCACCCCGGCTACGGCTTCCTCGCCGAGAACCGCGACTTCGCCCAGGCCGTCATCGACGCGGGGCTGGTGTGGATCGGCCCGCCGCCCGAGGCCATCGAGAACCTCGGAGACAAGGTCAAGGCGCGTCACATCGCCGAGAAGGTCGGCGCTCCCCTGGTCGCCGGCACCAAGGACCCGGTCGAGAACGCCGAGGAGGTCGAGAAGTTCGCCGACGAGTACGGCCTGCCGATCGCGATCAAGGCAGCCTTCGGCGGCGGTGGTCGTGGCCTGAAGGTGGCGCGCAAGCGCGAGGAGGTCGCCGAGCTCTTCGAGTCGGCCGTCCGCGAGGCCAAGAGCGCCTTCGGCCGGGGCGAGTGCTTCGTGGAGAAGTACCTCGACAAGCCGCGCCACGTCGAGACCCAGTGCCTGGCCGACCAGCACGGCAACGTCGTCGTCATCTCGACCCGCGACTGCTCGCTGCAGCGTCGTCACCAGAAGCTCGTCGAGGAGGCGCCCGCGCCGTTCCTGAGCGTCGCACAGAACGAACAGCTCTACTCCTCCTCGAAGGCGATCCTGCGCGAGGTCGGCTATGTCGGCGCGGGCACCTGCGAGTTCCTCGTCGCGAGGGACGGCACCATCTCCTTCCTCGAGGTGAACACGCGCCTGCAGGTGGAGCATCCGGTGTCCGAGGAGGTGACCGGCATCGATCTCGTGCGCGAGCAGTTCCGCATCGCGGAGGGTGGCGTGCTCGACTACGACGACCCGGTGCCGCAGGGGCACTCCTTCGAGTTCCGCATCAATGGCGAAGACCCGGGCCTCAACTTCATGCCCGCGCCCGGTCCCGTCAACGTCCTCCGGTTCCCCGGCGGACCCGGCGTGCGCGTCGACAGCGGCGTCACGACCGGCGACGTCATCAGCGGCGCCTTCGACTCGCTGCTCGCCAAGCTCATCGTCACCGGCTCGACCCGTGAGGACGCGCTTGAACGCGCCCGCCGCGCGCTCGACGAGTTCGAGGTCGCGGGCCTGCCCACTGTGCTTCCGTTCCACCGCAAGATCGTGCGCGACCCGGCCTTCACGTCGAGCCCCTTCACCATCTACACCCGATGGATCGAGACCGAGTTCGACAACGACATCGAGCCGTGGAGCGGTTCGTTGCACGACAGCGCCGCCGCCGCGGTCCGCCACAGCGTCGTCGTCGAAGTAGACGGCAAGCGCATCGAGGTCTCGCTGCCCACGAAGCTCCTGCCCGCGTCGGGCGGCGTATCGAACGCGGTCGCGCCGAAGCGTCGCGGCGCATCCGCCGTCTCCACCGTCACGGGCGACACCGTGAAGGCGCCGATGCAGGCGACGATCGTGAAGCTCGTCGTGGCCGACGGCGACGTGGTCGTCAAGGGCGACCTCATCCTCGTGCTCGAGGCCATGAAGATGGAGCAGCCGATCACCGCTCACAAAGACGGCACCGTCTCGGGCGTCAACGCGGCGGTCGGCACGACGGTCTCGTCGGGGCACGTGCTGCTGTCGATCGCGTAGTCGGCGGCTCTGCGGCGGCGGCGCTGCGGCCGCCGCTCTGCGGCCACGGCTCTGCGGCCGCGGCCTGCCCGTCGGTTTGTCCGAACCTTCGCTTTCCGCGCCTCACTGCGACGTTCCACCCCCGCGAGCGAAGTTCGCGGCTCAGAGTGACGCTCGCGCCTGAACGTTCGACCGCGAACGTCACTTTCCGCCGCGATCCCTCAGCCCCCTGCAACGGTGTCGCTGCCCGCCTCACCGCCCCAACGGCAGTCCGGCGCCGAGCAGCTTGCGGCGCAAGGAGGCCGGAGAGCGGGCTTCATCCCACCCGAACCTCGTGACGGAAGGGCCGAGTGCACGTAAGCGGTCCTCGCGCTCTTTCTCCTCGAGCACCACCTGCGCGGTGGGTCGACCCCGGGTGAACTCTTCCCGCAGATACTTGCCCTTGCCGTCGAACTCCCCGATGAGACGGAACTCGGGCCACCAGAAGTCCGCGAACATTCGTCCGAGGGCATCCCTGAACTCCTGTTGGAGAATCGGTGCCGGGAACCCCAGGGAGTGAATCGTCACTCTCGTCACGGATTCGCCCACGGATCCGGAGAGCCCGTTCGCGAACTCGATGACCGCCAGTACCCGGCCCACGCCCTGGACGAGACCGAGCCCGTGGAGTTCGGAGCGCAGCTCACCCGCGGTGACCCGGAACGACTCCACGCCTTCCGCCGCTGGCGGTATCGCAGCAAGCGCTCGGTCGGCCATCACTACGGCAGTCTCGAAGGAACCGCGGCGCGCCACATCGACAAGGGTGCGCGGAAGGGAAGTCGCGGCCAACCCGTCGACCACCCAGATCTCAGAGGGCATTCCGTCTCCGTTCACGTGCAGGTGCGGTGAAGATCGTCCACCGGTGCGGCGTTCGCCCAGCACGGTAGGCGTGAGAGGCCATGTCGTGGATATTGGCAGGCGCCAGAGCGCGGCAGCCGAAGCTGACGCGAAGACGACCGGCCGCTGCACGGAGAGCGCGACGGCTCGAAGTCGGTCGAGGTTGCGGGCATCGCTGTCCCGCCGAAGCCAGAGTTCCGTGGGCAGGTACACACCCGCCCGTAGTCGAGTGAAGTCACCATTACGCACCGACCGGAAGAGACGACCGCGTTCCGCGGCGCCGACCAACTCACGCACAAGCACGAAGTCGTCCGCCCAGCACTCGGCGCGCGGCGCCCGTTCTCGCCCGAACAGCTCGAGCGACATCGGCCCGTCGACCGTGGCGGCGGCCCTGACACGAGGAACGGCTGGCGCGGAAAGGGATGCATCCATCCCGCGACGATGCCAGCACCGCGATGACTGTGGGCGACCCAACGGTCGTTTGCTGAGCACAAGGTCGCGATTGCCGCTGTGGAGGATGAGACGTACCGGTCTCGCGCCCGAAAGTGACTCTCGCGGGCGAACGTTCAGGCGCGAGAGCAACTTTCGGGCGCGAAGTGCGTGCGCAGCGGCCGCGCCGGGCGCAGCGACGGCCGCGCCGCGCCTACCGGACGATGTGCATCGCCCGCGCCGCATCCGTGATGCTGCCCGTGAGCGAGGGGTAGACCGAGAAGGCCGAGGCGAGCTGGTCTACTGTGAGGCGGTGCTCGACCGCGAGCGACAGCGAGGCGATGAGCTCCGACGCGTGCGGGGCGACGATGACGCCTCCGATGACGGTTCCGCTGCCGGTGCGTGCGAAGAGCTTCACGAAGCCGTCTTTGATGCCCATCATCTTGGCGCGCGGGTTCGATGCCAGCGGCAGCTTGTAGATCTCGCCCTGGGCGATGCCGTCTTCGATCTGCTTCTGCGTCCAGCCGACGGTCGCGATCTCGGGCTGGGTGAAGATGTTGGACGCCACGTTGCGCAATTCGGTCGGGTTCACGGCGTCGCCGAGCGCATGAAAGACGGCCGTGCGTCCCTGCATCGAGGCGACGGAGGCGAGGGGCAGGGAGTTGCTGCAGTCACCGGCCGCGTATATCGACGGCACCGACGTGCGGGCCACGCGGTTGACCCGGATGTGGCCGGACTCGGTGAGCTGCACGCCGGCCTCCGCGAGCCCGATGCCCGCCGTGTTCGGGATCGAGCCGACCGCCATGAGGCAGTGGCTGCCCTCGACGATCCGGCCGTCGGAGAGCGTGGCGACGACTCCGGTGGCGGTCGCGACCACGGACTCGGCGCGGCTCTTCGAGAGCACCGTCATTCCGTTGCGGGTGAAGACGTCTTCGATCACGCGCGCGGCATCCGCGTCTTCACCGGGGAGCACCTGGTCACGCGACGAGATCAGCGTCACCTTCGAGCCGAGGGCCGTGTACGCGGAGGCGAACTCGGCGCCGGTGACACCCGATCCGACGACGATGAGGTGCTCGGGAATCTCGTCGAGCGAGTAGACCTGCGTCCAGGTGAAGATGCGCTTGCCGTCGGGCATCGCCGACTCGAGCAGGCGGGGGCTGGCCCCGACCGACACGATGAGGGTGTCCGCGTCGATCTCGTCGAAGTCGATGCGCGATTTGCCGCGGCCGTTGGAGACGATGACGCGCTGCGCGCCATCCAATCGCCCCTCGCCCTGGATGACCCTGACGCCGGCCTTGATCAGCTGGCTCTTCATGTCTTCCGACTGCTGGCGGGCGAGCCGGAGCAACCGGGCGTTGACGGCCGCGAGGTTCACGGCGACCTCCGGCCGCACCGGGCGACCGTTCTCGCCGCGGGTGAAGAACTGCACACCGAGGTCGGCGGCCTCACCGATGGCGTTCGTGGCCTCCGCGGTCGCGATGAGCGTCTTCGACGGCACGACGTCGGTCAGCACGGCCGATCCGCCGACGCCGGTGCGTTCGACGAGCGTGACCTCGGCTCCGAGCTGTGCACCGGCCAGTGCGGCCTCGTATCCGCCAGGCCCTCCACCGACGACGGCGATGCGCGGCTTGCGTTCGAATTCATAGGCCATGACTGCAATTCTCCCCCGCCGCGAGCACGCACCCAAACCGGATACCCGCCCGCGTCCCGACGGACCGCCGGAACGCGCCCAATAGAGTGGTGGCATGTCGAACCACCCCCTGGATGATCCAGCAACCGACCCCCGCACCGTCGCCGTCAGCGCCGCCGCAGAGATCGCCGAGCGCACCGGTGTGGCACGGCACGACATCGCTCTCACCCTCGGCAGCGGCTGGGGCCGCGCGGCGGATCTCATCGGCGAGACCACCGCGACCATCCCCGCTCACGAGGTCATCGGCTTCTCCAAGCCCGCGCTCGTCGGCCACTCGGGCACGCTGCGCTCCATCCTGTTGCCGAGCGGCAAGCGCGCCCTCGTCATCGGTGCCCGCACCCACTACTACGAGGGGCATGGCGTGCGTCGCGTCGTTCACTCGGTGCGCACGGCCGCCGCGGCGGGCGTCACGACCATGATCCTGACGAACGGCGCGGGCGGCATCCGCGAGTCGTGGAAGCCGGGCACCCCCGTGCTGATCAGCGACCACATCAACCTCACCGCCGACTCCCCGCTCGAGGGCGCGACCTTCGTCGACCTCACCGACCTCTACAGCGCCCGCCTGCGCGACATCGCGAGAGGCATCGACCCGACGCTCGACGAGGGCGTCTACGTGCAGAACCGCGGCCCGCACTACGAGACGCCCGCCGAGGTGCAGATGGCCAAGGCCATCGGCGGCCACATCGTCGGCATGTCGACCGCGCTCGAGGCGATCGCTGCGCGCGAGGCCGGAATGGAGGTGCTCGGGATGTCGCTGATCACCAATCTCGCGGCCGGCATCTCCCCCACGCCCCTGAGCCACGCCGAGGTGCTCGAGGCCGGCGCGCAGGCGGAGCCCGTCATCAGCGCGCTGCTGGCGCGGATCGTGGCCGCGCTGTGACCGCGCACGAGCCGCTCGACGACCTCGTCGCGACCGCGACCGCCTGGCACGACCAGGACCCGGATGAGTCGACCCGCGCCGAGCTCGCGACGCTCATCTGTGCCGCCGAGACGGGCGACACGGAGGGCGCCGCCGAACTCTCCCGCCGCTTCGCGACCCGGCTCGAGTTCGGGACGGCCGGCCTGCGCGGCGAGCTCGGCGCCGGCTCGACGCGCATGAACCGCGTGCTCGTGGCGCAGGCGGCCGCCGGGCTGGCGGCCTACCTGCTCGAGAAGTCGCGCGAACCGAGCATCGTCATCGGCTACGACGGCCGCAAAAACTCCGACGTCTTCGCTCGCGACACCGCCGAGCTCATGTCCGGAGCGGGCGTTCGCGCCATCCTGCTGCCCCGGATGCTCCCGACGCCCGTGCTCGCCTTCGCGGTGCGGCACCTCGACGCGAGCGCTGGCGTCATGGTCACCGCAAGCCACAACCCGGCCCGCGACAACGGCTACAAGGTGTACCTCGGTGGCCTCGACCACGGGTCGCAGATCGTCTCGCCCGCCGACGGCGAGATCGCGGCGCACATCGCGCGGGTGGCGGCCGAGCTGCGGGTGCCCGACCTGCCGCGGTCGAACGATGTGGAGATCGCGGCGGACGACGTCGTTGACGAGTACGTCAGGCGCACTGCGGCGCTCGCCTCGCCATCCGGTCGCCCGCCGACTCCGGTGAAGGTCGTGTACACGGCCATGCACGGCGTCGGGTGGGAGGTGGCGAGCCGCGTGTTCGCCGAGGCCGGCTTCGCCGAACCCGTCGTGGTGCGCGAGCAGATCGAACCGGATGCGGCCTTCCCCACGGTCGCGTTCCCCAATCCCGAGGAGCCGGGCGCGCTCGACCTCGCGTTCGCCACCGCCACGGAGGCGGGCGCCGACCTCGTCATGGCAAACGATCCGGACGCCGATCGGCTAGCGGTCGCCATTCCCGATGGCGCCGGCGGATGGCGCCGCCTGAGCGGCAACGACGTGGGCTCGCTGCTCGGCTGGCGGGCCGCAGAGCGCATCGCCGTCGTCGGCTCGGGAACGATGGCGGCCTCTCTCGTGTCGTCGCCCGCGCTCGCGGCGGTCGCGAGCCAGTATCACGTGGACTACGCCGAGACCCTCACCGGCTTCAAATGGATCTCGCGCGTCGGCGGCCTCGCCTTCGGCTACGAGGAGGCCCTCGGCTACCTCGTCGACCCCGACAAGGTGCTCGACAAGGACGGGATCTCCGCCGCGGTCGACTTCCTCTCCCTCGTGACCGAACTCGCCGAGAAGGGGCGGACGATCGCCGACCACGAGCTGGCCTTCGCCGAGAAGTTCGGCGCGTTCGCGTCGTCGCAGATCTCCATCCGGGTGAGCGATCTCGCCGACATCTCCACGCTCATGGCGCGGCTGCGCGACGCCCCTCCCGCGCAGATCGCGGGAATCCCGGTCGCTCGCATCGACGACTTCGCGTCGGGATTCGGCCAGTACCCGCCCGGCGACATCTTGCGCATCGTTCTCGACGACGACGCCCGCGTCATCGTGCGCCCGAGCGGCACCGAGCCGAAACTCAAGGTGTACATCGACGCCTCCGCGGCCTCGGGCACGGGTGCCGAGCGACGAGCGGCCGCCGAGGCGACCGTCGCCGCGCTCGACGCGGCCGTGCGCGAACTCCTCGCGTGATGGCCGCGCACCCGGATCATCCGTGCGAGCGACGCGCGGGCGGCCTCGGGTGCGCTGTGATTGCGTCATGACCCTCCGTTCCCCGCGAAGTGCGGCGGCCACCCTCGCGGCGACGGCGCTCGTGTTCTGCGTGCTGTCGCTCCTGCTCATGTTCTCCTCGTCAGGGATGTGGGCTCCGCTGCGAACCGCGATGCTCGTCGTGAGCGGCGTGGCCGCTCCGCTGCTCATGATGGTCGCGCTGCTGCTGCTCGTATCGCCCGCGTTGCGCCTCGGCCGCGGATACGAGACGGGCGTCGCCGCCGCGGCCAGCCTCGCCATCGTGGGCGACCTGCTCCTCGTGTTGTCCTTCTCCGTCGGGATGGAGGAGGGCGACACGGGCAACACCCCGTCGCTCTTCGGCGGGCTCACGTGGGTGTTCGCGCTGGTGAGCGCCGCGGGGTTCGCGGCCTTCACCGCCCTCATGCTCTTCGCCGTGCTCCGTCGCCGCCCCGGATCCGCCGGGTGGGTCGCGGCGGCGATCTCCGGGGGCGTCGCGATCATCGCCGCCCCGTTCCTCGTCTGGTCGTTCGCGTCGCCGCTCACCGCCACGCTTCCCGCCCTCGCCGTCGCCGTCGCCGCGTTCTACGACCCGTCCGCCGCCCGACGACTCCCGGGGGCGCGGCTCCGGACCGTCGCGGATGCGCGCCACCTCGCGAGGCGGGTGCGCACGCTCGCGCTCTCGAGCTTCGTCTACACCGTGGTCGTCTGGGTCGGCGCGGTCAGCGCGAGCATCGCAGCGACCGGCACGGATGCCGCGGGCCCACTTCTCGGCACCGCGGCGGCCGCCGCGCAGCTCGCGGTCGTGCCGCTGCTGCTCGCCGGCACGATCGTGGTCGAGGCGCGCTCGGCGGGCGGCACCCGTCCGCTCTGGATAGGCACTGCAGCATCCGTCGGCGCCGTCGGTGTCGTGGCCGTCTCGATGGTCGCCGCGTACGGGCCGGACGGCGACGCCTTCGTGCGCGGCCTCGGCGTGCTCGCGCTCGCCGTCGGCGTCTGGCTCGGCACCCTCACGTGGGCGCTCGGCGCTGATCGCACTACGCCCGCGCGGGGCGCACTCGCGGCCGTCGCCGTCCTGGGCGGAGCCGCGACCTACCTGCTCGGCGCCGCGCTCACCGCCGGCATGACGCTCGCCCTCGTGAGCGGGTTTCTCGCCTTCGGCGGCACCCGACTCGTGTTCCGACGACCGACGACGACTACGACCCCAGAGACGCTTCCAGCTTCTGCGTGAGCTCGTTCGTGTCGAAGACGTTGTCGATCACGATGAGGTCGGCGAAGGTCTTGCCGATCGCCTCCACGAACTCCGCCGACGTGAGGATGACCTGCGCGTCGCGCGCCCGGTCGAGGGAGTCGAGGTGCACGGCGGTCACCTCGGCCTCGATGTCGAGCTTCTTCAACACCCTTTCGGCGTTGACCTTGAGGATTCCGGAGCTGCCGATGCCTGCCCCACAGATTGCCACGATCTTCATCTCAGCCTCCGCCCATGATGGCCCGCACCTCGGCGACGGTCGTCGCCGCCGTGAGAGCCTCGATCGCGTTCGAGTCGTTGAACACGTTGGCCAGCTCGGCGACGACCGCGAGATGGGTGTCCGCCGACTTGATCGACAGGCCGAGCACGACCGTCACCGGGTCGTTGTGCGGGTGCCCGAAGTTCACCGGCTCGGCGAGTGTCACGATGGCGAGGCCGTCGCGCAGCACCGTCGGGCCCGGCCGCGCGTGCGCGAGCGCGAGCCCCGGCGCGATCACGACGTACGGGCCGTGCTCGTCGATCATCCGGATCATCTCGGCGCCGTAGGCGGCCGTCGCGGCCCCGGCGCGCACGAGCACGTCTCCGGCGAGATGGACGGCGGCGCGCCAGTCGGACGCCACAGCCGCGATCTCGACGGCATCGTCCGTCAGCGCCGGGAGCGCCATCCCTACGCCTGCTCGAATCCGGTAATGATGCGTTCGATCAGGTCATCGCGCTCGTCGAGCGTGAGGAAGGCGGCGGCGGCCGCGTTGAGCTGGAACTGCGCGAGGTCGTCGAGGCCGTAGCCGAACTCCTCGGCGAGGAGGAACAGCTCGCGCGACAGGCTGGTGTTGCTCATCAGCCTGTTGTCCACGTTGACCGTGACGCGGAATCCGAGCTGATAGAGCAGGTCGAAGGGGTGGTCGGCGAGCTCGGTACCCCACGCGTTGGTCTGCAGGTTCGACGACGGCGAGAGCTCGAGAGCGATCTGGCGGTCTTTGATCCACTCGGCGACACGTCCGAGGGTGACGTACTGGCCCTCGTCGTCTTCGCTCTGCGTCGAGATGTCTTCCGCGATGCGCACTCCGTGTCCGATGCGCAGGGCACGGCCGTCGAAGAGTGCGCTCTTGATGCTGTCGAGGCTGTCGGCCTCGCCCGCGTGCACGGTGACGGGGAGGAATTCGCGCGCGAGGAAGTCGAAGGCGTCGGCGAGCTTGCTGGCCGGGAACCCGGCCTCGGCGCCCGCGATGTCGAAGCCGACGACGCCGTTGTCGCGCTGGCGCACGGCGAGTTGCGCAATCTCGAGGCCGCGGTCGGCATGGCGCATGGCGCTGACGAGTTGGCCGACGCGGATGTCGCGTCCGCTCTCCTCGACGTCGGCGACGCCCTGCTCGAGCCCCTCCTGCACGGCCTCGACGGCCTCGTCGAGCGTGAGACCGGCCGAGAGGTGCTGCTCGGGGGCCCAGCGCACCTCGCCGTAGATGACGCCGTCGTCGGCCAGGTCGAGCACGAACTCGCGGGCGACGCGGAAGAGGCCCTCGCGCGTCTGCATGACGGCGATGGTCACGTCGAAGGTCTTGAGGTACTCCACGAGCGAACCGCTGTCCGACTGGGAGGTGAACCACGCCGCAAGCTCGGTCGCATCCGTCGACGGCAGTTCGTAGCCGATGTCCCCTGCCAGCTCGATGATCGTCTGGGGGCGGAGGCCGCCGTCGAGGTGGTCATGGAGCGAGATCTTCGGCAGCGCGGTGATGGACGCGCCACCGCCCGGAAGGAGGTAGTTTTCGGCAGCGGTGTTCATGGGTTCAAATCTACCGCGCCTCGACCGGATGCCGGGCGGTGTCTCTGCGACGCGGCGGGGCGCGGGCGCCGCACTGCGGAGCAGAGGGGCAGACATCCGCCGCCGACACGCCGGCCTCAACCGATGCGACCCGCGATGAGCGGTCCGCCGGTCTCCACCGGGTCGCCCGCGTCGCCGATGCGGTACGCACCATCCAGCGCCTCGAGGGCACGCTCGAACCGCTCGGGCTCGTCCGCGCTCAGGGTGAACAGCGGCTGGCCCGCGGTAACCGAGTCACCCGGTTTCGCGTGCAGGTCGATGCCGGCGGAATGCTGCACGGGGTCCTGCTTGCGCGCACGCCCAGCGCCCAGCCGCCACGCCGCGATTCCGAACGGAAGCGCCTGCTGCTCGACGAGGAGACCCGAGCGCTCCGCCGTCACGACGTGCGTCTCCCGCGCGACCGGCAGGGCGGCCGTGAGGTCTCCGCCCTGCGCCCGGATCATCGCGTTCCAGGTGTCCATCGCCCGGCCGTTCCGCAGCGCCGCTTCGACGTCGGCGTCGGGCTGGCCTGCGAGGGCGAGCATCTCCCGTGCGAGCGCGATCGTCAGCTCGACGATGTCGGCGGGGCCCCCGCCAGCCAGCACCTCCACCGCCTCCCGCACCTCGTTCGCGTTGCCTATGGCGAGCCCGAGCGGAACGTTCATATTCGTCAGCAGCGCGGTCGTCGCGACGCCCGCATCCGTGCCGAGGGCCACCATAGTCTCGGCGAGCTCGCGGCTCTGCTCGATGTTCTTGAGGAAGGCGCCCGAGCCGAACTTCACGTCGAGCACGAGCGCGGAGGTGCCCTCGGCGATCTTCTTGCTCATGATCGATGACGCGATGAGGGGGATGGCCTCGACGGTTCCCGTGATGTCGCGCAGCGCGTAGAGCTTGCCGTCGGCGGGTGCGAGGCCCGAGCCCGCGGCGCACACGACGGCGCCGACATCCGCCAGCTGACGGTGGAATTCCTCATTGCTGAGGGATGCACGCCAGCCGGGGATGCTCTCGAGCTTGTCGAGGGTGCCGCCCGTGTGGCCGAGGCCGCGGCCGGAGAGCTGGGGCACGGCCACGCCGAAGGATGCCACGAGCGGGGCGAGCGGGAGGGTGATCTTGTCGCCCACTCCCCCGGTCGAGTGCTTGTCGGTGGTGGGCTTGCCGAGCCCGGCGAAGCTGAGCGTCTCGCCGCTCGCGATCATCGCGAGGGTGAGGTCGCGGATCTCCTCGCGCGCCATGCCGTTGAGGAAGATCGCCATGGTCATGGCCGCCATCTGTTCGTCGGCGACGTACCCGCGCGTGTAGGCGTCGACGAGCCAGTCGATCTGCGCCGTGCTGAGGGCACCGCTATCGCGCTTGGTGTGGATGAGGTCGACGACGTCGAAGGGTTCAACGGCCATGGGTGTCTCCTTGTGGGTCGCGGGCCAGGGTTCGATACGGCCGCAGGCGGCATACTCGACCTGCGGAACGACTCAGCTCTGCGCCGCGTACTCCTTGAGCTGGCGCGGGCCGAAGGCGTCGGGCAGCACCTCGTCCATCGTCTTGATGCCCGACACGGTCTCGAGCAGCATGCCCTCGGCCGAGAACTCGTTGAGCAGTTGGCGGCAGCGCCCGCAGGGCATCAGGATGTTGCCGTGGCCGTCGACGCACGTGAATGCGACGAGCTGCCCGCCACCCGACATCTGCAGCGCGGACACCAGTGCGCACTCCGCGCACAGGCCGACGCCGTAGGACGCGTTCTCCACGTTGCATCCGGAGACGATGCGCCCGTCGGAGACGAGCGCGGCGGCTCCCACCGGAAAGTTCGAGTACGGCGAATACGACTTGCGCATCGCATCGTTGGCGGCGACGCGCAGGGCGTCCCAGTCGATCTCGGTCACGGTGGTGTCCTTACTGCTTGACGTATGGTCTGCCTGCCGCGGCCGGGCCGACGACGCGACCGACGAGGCCGGCGACGGCGACGAGGGTCACGAGGTACGGCACCATGGCGATGAGGTCGGGCGGGATGTCGGCACCCGTCTGTCCCGCGAAGATGCGGAAGTTCTTCGAGAAGCCGAAGAGCAGTGCCGCGAGAGCCGCGAGCCACGGGTTCCAGCGCCCCAGGATGACGCAGGCGAGGGCGATGAAGCCCTGGCCCGCCGACATCTCGCGCACGAATGCGCCGACGGAGCCGAGGGTGAGCGACGCCCCGCCGAGACCGGCGATCGTGCCGGCGATCGTGACCGTCCAGAACCGGGTGCGGTTGACGTTGATGCCGACGGTGTCTGCGGCCAGCGGATGCTCGCCCACCGCACGGATGCGGAGCCCGATCTTCGTCTTGAACAGGATGTACCAGACCAGCGGGACGAGCACGAACATGAGGTACGTCGTGAGTCGCTGGTCGAAGAGCACCGAGCCGATCACGGGGATGTTCGACAGAAGCGGAATCGGGAGGAACGGCAGCGTTCCCGGGAAGTTGGTCTCCTGGGAGTTGTCGTTGAGCACCGCGGCGTAGAAGAAGTTGGTGAGACCGATGACGAGGGCGTTGAGCACGACACCGACGATGATCTGGTCGACCAGGTACTTGATCGAGAAGGCGGCGAGCACCATCGACACGAGAGCTCCGCCGACGAGTGCGGCGACGAGGCCGAGCACGAGGTTGTCGGTGATGCTGGCGACGACCGCGGAGACGAAGGCGCCGGCGAGCAGCTGGCCCTCGATCGCGATGTTGACGACACCCACACGCTCACCGATGACACCGGCGAGGGCACCGAACACGACGGGAGTCGCGAGGGCGATGGATCCGCTGATGAGGAAGACGACCGGCACCTTCGATCCCGCACCGGTGTAGGTGACGAGCGTCACGAGGAAGAGCACCGTGAAGACGATGACGAGCCACAGCGGCACCGTGCGGCGGCCGACGGTGAACCACACCGACAGCGCCGCGAGCGCCAGCAGCAGGATGCCGACGATGATGCAGAGCACTCTCGAGGTGACGGGCGCGTTGGGCAGCACGATCGCGTCGGTCTTCTCGGAGAACACGATGAGCGCCTCGCGTGAATCGCCGAGGACCCCGAACACGACGAATGCGACGACCGCGAGCACGGAGAGCGCGACGGCGGTCTTCCACTTGCGGGGAACCTCGGTGATCGTATGAACGACGGGGGGTGTTGCGACGGTCGTCACTTCTGGGCGCCCTTCTTTGCCGTGCGTCGGGAGACGCGGGCGGTTCGGGCCGGGGAGGGCAGGCGGAAGATTGCGCGCACGAGCGGCGGCGCGGCGATGAGCAGAACGATGAGGCCCTGCACGACGCCGAGGAGTTCGGGCGGAACATCCGCCGTCTGCATCGCGGGGCCGCCCGCCTTCATCGCGCCGAACAGGAGACCGGCGAGGAAGACTCCGCCGGCGGTCGAGCCGCCGAGCAGCGCCACCGTGATGGCGTCGAAACCGATGCCCGCATCGACCGTGGGGGTGAACCCGGAGGAGCGACCGAGCGACTGCGCCACACCGGCGAGGCCGACGAAGCCGGCCGAGAGCGCCATCGCGACGACGTAGATGCGGTTGACGTTGATGCCGGCCGTGAGTGCCGCGCTCGGGTTGAGGCCGACGGCGCGGAAGCGGTACCCGAGCGTCGAGCGCTCCATGAGCCACCAGAACAGGAAGGTGGCGCCGATGACGAGGATGAAACCCCAGTGCAGTGCGAAGCTGCCCCCGAAGAGCAGCGGCAGTTGCGCACTCTCGGCCGGGGCGGGGGTCTTGGGCGTTCCACCGGCGGTCGGGTCTTGCAGGAGCGGGGTGCGCATGAGGTAGGTGAGCAGGTAGAACGCGATGTAGTTGAGCATGATCGTCACGATCACCTCGTTGGCGCCGGTGCGCGCCTTGAGCAGACCGACGAGCGCGCCGTACGCGGCGGCGCCGAGGATGCCCGCGATGATCGCGACCAGCAGATGCAGCGGGAACGGCACGCTGACCTGGAAGCTCACGAAGCCGGCGAACCCTGCGCCGAAGAGCAGCTGGCCCTGGCCGCCGATGTTGAACATGCCCACGCGGAAGCTGAGCGCGATGCCGAGCCCCGCCGCGATGAGCGGGGTCGCGAGGCGCAGCGTCTCGGTGATCGGCCTGACGACGGCCGCGAAGTCGTCGCCCTCGAAGTTGAGGATGGAGCCACGGAACAGTGCGCCGTACCCGTCGACGACCGCATTCCCGGCAGCGGTGAGCGCATCCGACGGCCGCGAGAAGACGTAGCCGATCGACGTGAGGAACGCCTCGTTGGTCAGGATGATGAGCACCGCACCGACCACGAACGCGATGACGATCGCGAGGACGGTGCGCAGCGGGCTCCCGGTCACGATGTCGCGCCACGCGCTCGACCAGCGCGACGGCTGCTGGGGGGCGGGGTCGAGCTCCGGGTTGATCATGGTGGGGGTAGGCGCGGGGTTGGTCATGCTGCGATACCTGCCATCATCTCGCCGAGCGTGGCCCGGCTGGTGTCGGCATCGACGATGCCCACGATCTTTCCGCGATACATGACCGCGATGCGGTCGGCGAGGCCGAGCACCTCGTCGAGCTCCGTCGACACGATGAGCACCGGGATGCCCGAGTCGCGGGTCGCGACGATGCGGTCGTGCACGAACTCGATGGAACCCACGTCCAGACCTCGCGTGGGCTGCGAGGCGATGAGGAGGCGCAGCTCTCGAGACAGCTCGCGAGCGAGCACGACCTTCTGCTGGTTGCCGCCGGAGAGGCGCCCGGCGAGGGTGGCGGTGCCCTGCGTGCGAATGTCGAACTCCGTGATCGACTTCTCGGCGAACTCGTCGAGGTAGTCGAACCGGATGTTGAGCCCCTTCGCGAAGGGTTCGCCGACGCTGCGGTCGAGCATGAGGTTCTCGGCGACGCTGAACTCCGCGACGAGGCCGTCCTTGGTGCGGTCCTCCGGCACGAAGCCGATGCCTGCGTCGAGGCTGTCGCGCACCGACGCGCCGACGAGTTCCCGGCCGTCGAGCGTGACCGACCCCTTCACTCCCGAGCGGAGGCCGAGGATGGCCTCGGTGAGCTCGGTCTGCCCGTTGCCCTGCACGCCGGCAATGGCGAGGATCTCACCCTCACGGATGGTGAAGGTGACGTCGTCGAGCAGCCGCGCGCCGTTGGCGTCGAGCACCGTGAGCCCGGCGACGACGAACGACTCGGCGCCGAGCGTCGGCGGGTTCTTGTCGACGGTGAGGTCGACGGTGCGTCCCACCATGAGCGAGGCGAGTTCCGTCGTGGTCGCGGATGGCGAAGCGGTAGCGACGATCTTCCCGAGCCGCATGACGGTGATGCGGTCGGCGACCTCTTTCACCTCGCGCAGCTTGTGGGTGATGAAGACGATCGAGGTGCCCGCCGCGGCGAGCTGCCTCATGATGACCATGAGCTCGTCGGTCTCCTGCGGCGTGAGCACGGCGGTCGGCTCGTCGAGCACGAGCACCTTCGCGTCGCGGGCGAGGGCCTTGACGATCTCGACGCGCTGCTGCACTCCGACCGGGAGGTCGCCGACGAGGGCGTCCGGGTCGATGTCGAAGCCGAAGCGCTTCGAGATGTCGCGCACGAGCGCGCGCGCGGCGGGAAGGTCGAGCACTCCGCCGCTCTTGGTCGGTTCGTGGCCGAGCATGACGTTCTCTGCCACGGAGAAGACCGGGATGAGCATGAAGTGCTGGTGCACCATCCCGATTCCCGCGGCCAGGGCGTCGCCCGCTCCGTTGAAGCGCACCGGCTCGTCGTCGAGCAGGATCTCCCCCTCGTCGGCGGCGTACAGCCCGTAGAGCACATTCATGAGAGTGGACTTGCCTGCACCGTTCTCACCGAGGAGGCAGTGGATCTCGCCTGGCTCGACAGTGAGGTCGATGTGGTCGTTGGCGACGAGGGCGCCGAAGCGCTTGGTGATGCCGCGGAGTTCGAGTTTCATCGTGTGGAAGATTCTGCCAGTAATCCGGCGTGGATCGGGAACGGGCGGGGAGACGCAGAACGCCGGGGTGGCCTTGCTGCCACCCCGGCGATGCTGCGTGCTGTTGCTGTGTTGCGGTATCAGCCGAGCGGCTTGATGTCGCCCGCGATGATGCCGGCCTTGAGCTCGTCGAGCTTCGCCTTGGTCTCATCGGAGATCTTCGAGTCGAACGCGCCGAAGTCGGCGAGGTCGGTGCCCTTGTTCTCGAGGGTTCCGACGTACGGCTCGCCGCTGAACTCGGCGCCGTCGACCTGCTCGGAGATGACGTCGTAGACGGCGTCGGTCATCTTCTTGAGCACCGAGGTGAGCACCTGGTCGGCGTACTCGGGGCTCGTGACAGCGATGTCCTTGTCGACGCCGATGAAGACGACGTCCTTGCCCGACTCGTTGATGGCTTCAGACGTGGCGCTGAAGAGGCCACCCGCGACGGGGAAGATGACGTCGGCGTCCTGAGCGATCTGGCCGGCACTGATGCTCTTGGCACCCTCACTGTCGCCGAAGCCGTCGGTGAACAGGCCGGTCTTCGCGGCCGGGTCCCATCCGAGAACGGTGACGGCCTCGCCGGTCTCCTCCTCGTACGCCTTGGCGCCCGAGTAGAAGCCGGTCATGAAGTCGGTGACGGCGTCGATCTGCAGTCCGCCGTAGGTGCCGACGACCTTCGTGGTGGAGTACGCGGCGGCGAGGTAGCCGGCGAGGTAGCTCGACTCGTTCATCGAGTAGACGATCGGCTTGAGGTTCTTGGTCGACTCGTCGGCGACGTAGCCGTCGATCGTGACGAAGTGGTCGTCGGGGTTCTCGACCGCGGCGGCGTTGATCGCGTCGATGAGGTTGAATCCGACACCGAAGATGATGTCGCAGTTGCCGTCGACCATCTGGGAGAGGTTCGGCTCGAAGTCGTCGGTGGAGCTCGACTCGGCGTCGAGCGTCTTCACGCCGAGGTCCTTCTTGGCCTTCATGAGTCCTTCGTAGGCTGCCTCATTGAAAGACTTGTCGTTCCAGCTGCCCTCGTCGGAGACGGCGCATGCCTTGTAGTCGACGCTCTTTGCGGCGTCGCCCTCTTCGGGCGCTGCGGCGCAGCCCGCGAGAAGCATGGTCGCGGTGCCGACGAGTGCCAGGCCAGCGACTCCACGCTTACGTGTGATTACGTTCACTAGTTCTCCTCCAGATGCATGCCCTGGCGATACCAGAGCAGATGGAAAACAGGTTACTGATTGTGACGAGCGCTCCGAGCGGAATCGGGGTGGGGAGTGCCAGACGTTACAAAGCTGGGATGCTGCGGAAACGTCTCGGAAACGCCCCGACCGGGGTCGCGGCACGGAACGGAGCGGATCGGCCCAGCGTCAGCGCAAAGCGCGACTCGGCACGGTGTCGGTCGACAGCAGCGTGACGAGGTAGTCGGCGAAGCCCTCCGCATCGACCGATTCGACGACCGTCGCGTTGCCCTCGAGCCCGTGCACACCCCACGACATCGCCGCGTAGCCGCGGGTCAGGTGCGATCCCGTCTCCACGTCGACGGCGTACCTCGCCTGCGCCGTGACGATTTCCGGGTGCAGCAGCACGGCGGCGGCCAGCGAGTCGGGGTGCGTCGAACCGTGGATGCCGACGCTCTCGTTGAAGCCCAACGTCGTCTCGACGACTCGGCTGTAGAAGCGCGCGAGCGGGGTGTCGATCGCGGCGATCTGCGCGAGCCGTTCGCGCGGGAAGACCGCGTCGGCGAGGGTGAGCGGTGCCCACGGCACGACGGTAATCGACGCGAAGCCCGCATGGAACACCGTCTCGGCGGCCTCCGGGTCGACATAGAAGTTGTACTCCGCGGCCGCGGTGATGTTGCCGCGGGCGTTGTTGGAACCGCCCATGACGACGAGCGCCTTCACGTCGGCGACAAACCGTGGGTCCTTGATGGCGGCCATGGCGATGTTGGTGAGCGGGCCGATGCAGACCACGGTGATCTCCCCCGGGGATGCTGCAGCGAGCGCGATGAGCGCGTCCACGGCGTGCTCGCGTTCCGGCGCGAGCCCCTCGAAGTCCATCGTGAGGCCACCGACACCGTCGCCGTGCGCGTACTCCGCGGAGACCCACTCGCGCACGAGCGGGCGACGGCAGCCGAGGTAGAGCGGGATCTCGCCGAGCCGCCCCGCGACGCTTAGCGTGAGGTGGGCGTTCAGCACCTGGCGTTCGAAGCCGACGTTGCCGGCGACCATCGTGATGGCGCGCAGGTCGGCGCGGGGGTCGAGCAACCCCACCAGCAGCGCGATGCAGTCGTCCTGCGCGGTGTCGGTGTCGATGACGAGTGGGATGCGCCGCACGAGTGCCTACAGTACGTCGTTGCGGCCGGAGAGCTTGAGAGCGTCGACGACCGACTTGACCCGCTGCGCGTTCGCCGTCGTCGTGACCAGCAGCGCATCCGGGGTGTCGACGACGACGATGTCGGTCACGCCGATGAGGGAGATGAGTCGCCCGCTCTGGGCGATGACGACTCCGCTCGACGAGTCGGCGAGCACGCGCGCGTTCTCGCCGAGGATCGCGAGATCCTTCTTGCGTCCGCCGGAGTGCAGCTTGCCGATCGAGGCGAAGTCGCCGACGTCGTCCCAGTCGAACACGCCGGGGATGACGGCGAGCCGGCCCGCCTTGGCGGCAGGCTCGGCGACGGTGTAGTCGATGGCGATCTTCTCCAGGCCCGGCCACACCTTGTCGACCACCGCTCCGCGACGCGGGGTGTCCCAGGCATCCGCGAGCTCGTCGAGCCCGGCGAGCAGCTCCGGCTTCGACCGTCCGATCTGCTCGAGCAGCACGTCGGCTCTCGAGATGAACATCCCGGCGTTCCACAGATAGGCGCCGCTCGCGAGGTAGGCCTGCGCGGTCTTCAGGTTGGGCTTCTCGACGAAGCTGTCGACGAAGAGCGCACTGGGCGCGCCCTCCACCTCGAGCTCTCCCTTGGTGTGGATGTAGCCGAAGCCGATCGCCGGCTCGGAGGGGGTGATGCCGATCGTCGCGATGTAGCCGGCCTCGGCGACGGCTGCGGCCTCCGCGACCGACCTCCGGAACCCGCGCTTGTCCTTGATGACGTGGTCTGCCGCGAACGACCCGATGATCACGTCGGGTTCGCGACGGAGGAGGATGGCCGCGGCCAGCCCGATGGCGGCGGTCGAGTCTTTCGGCTCGCTTTCGAGCACCACATTGGGGTCGGTGAGTTCGGGCAGCTGCTTCTCGACGGCCGCCCGGTGGGCGCGACCGGTGACGACCATGACACGCTGTTCGCCCGAGAGCGGCACGAGGCGGTCCCAGGTGTCGCGCAACAGCGTCTGCCCGCTGCCGGTGAGGTCGTGCAAAAACTTCGGAGCGTCGGCTCGAGACAGCGGCCACAACCGCGAACCGATGCCGCCGGCCGGGATGACGCTGTAGAAGTGCGAGAGGTGTGTGGTGTTGGCCTTCATCCGACCAACCTATCGCCTGCCGCGCGGCCCCCAGCCGACCCGCGCTGGGGCCGCCAGGTATCTTGACGTCGAGCTAATTAGGTTGCCCTCAGCAGCGAGATCGAACCTCGTCGAATAGGATGGATTCGTTCGACGACCGAACATCCACCGGTCACGCTGGCGCTCAATGCGGTGTGGCCGATCATCCGCAAGGAGGGTTACGTGCCACAAGAACCGGCGGCAACCCTGGCGAATAAGCGCGCGGCACCCATCATCAAACCCCCTCGACGCCCTGCAGGCACCCTGTACCGCGGCCGGGAGGGAATGTGGTCCTGGGTGCTGCACCGCATCACCGGGGTCGCGATTTACTTCTTTCTTCTCGTGCACATCCTCGACACGAGTCTCGTGCGCGTGAGCCCCGAGGCATACAACGCCGTGCTCAACACCTACAAGACACCGCTCATGGGCCTCGGTGAGATCGCCCTCGTCGCCGCGATCGGCCTGCACGGGCTCAACGGTCTGCGCATCATCCTCATCGATTTCTGGGGTTGGGGCACCAAGCACCAGAAGCTGATGTTCTACATCGTCATCGGGCTCTGGATCGTGCTTCTCATCGGCTTCATCCCCCGCCAGCTCATGCACATCTTCGGAGGTTGAGGATGACCACAATCGAGGCTCCCCGCAGCAAGTCGCCCGCGCCCGGCCGGCGTGGCGGCGTCAACTGGGAGAAGTGGGGCTGGATCTACATGCGCGCGAGCGGCATCGTGCTGCTCGTGTTGATCTTCGGCCACCTCTTCGTGAACCTTTTCGCGGGCGAGGGCGTCAAGGCCATCGACTTCGCGTTCGTCGCCGGCAAGCTCGCCGACCCGTTCTGGGTGATCTGGGACACGCTGCTGCTGTGGCTCGCGCTCATCCACGGCGCCAACGGCATGCGCACCATCGTCAACGACTACGCCACCAAGCCCACCGTCCGCCGCATCCTGCTCGGGGCGATCTTCGCCTCGACCGCCATCCTTCTACTCCTGGGGACCCTCGTGATCTACACCTTTGACCCGTGCCCGGCGAACGCCGCGGCAGACCTGCTCCCGAGCTTCTGCCCGGTGCCGTAGCAATGGCGCATACGACCGAGAACCTGTACGCCGACGGATCGATCGTCGATGGAGTCCACTACCACCAGCACGAAATCGTGATCGTGGGTGCCGGCGGTGCCGGCATGCGCGCCGCGATCGAGGCCGGTCCGCACGCGAACACCGCCGTGATCTCCAAGCTGTACCCGACGCGATCGCACACGGGGGCCGCCCAGGGCGGCATGGCCGCAGCCCTCGCGAACGTCGAGGAAGACAACTGGGAGTGGCACACATTCGACACCGTCAAGGGCGGCGACTACCTCGTCGACCAGGATGCCGCGGAGATCCTCGCCAAGGAGGCCATCGAGGCGGTGCTCGACCTCGAGAACATGGGTCTTCCGTTCAACCGCACGCCAGACGGCAAGATCGACCAGCGTCGTTTCGGCGGCCACACTGCCGACCACGGCAAGACCCCGGTGCGTCGTGCCTGCTACGCGGCCGACCGCACCGGCCACATGATCCTCCAGACGCTCTACCAGAACTGCGTCAAGCTCGGCATCAACTTCTACAACGAGTTCTACGTGCTCGACCTCGTGATGACCGAGGTCGACGGCGTGGAGCAGCCCTCCGGCGTCGTCGCCTACGAGCTGTCGACCGGCGAGCTGCACGTCTTCCAGGGCAAGGCGATCATCTTCGCCACCGGAGGCTTCGGCAAGATCTACAAGACGACGTCGAATGCGCACACCCTCACCGGTGACGGCGTCGGCATCATCTGGCGCAAGGGGCTCCCCCTCGAAGACATGGAGTTCTTCCAGTTCCACCCGACGGGCCTCGCCGGCCTCGGCATCCTCCTTTCGGAGGCGGCCCGCGGCGAGGGCGCCATCCTGCGCAACAGCGAGGGCGAGCGCTTCATGGAGCGCTATGCCCCCACCATCAAAGACCTCGCGCCACGCGACATCGTCGCCAGGTGCATGGCCACCGAGATCCGCGAGGGTCGGGGCGGCGGACCGAACAAGGACTACGTCTACCTCGACATCACGCACCTCTCCAAAGAGGTCATCGATGCGAAGCTGCCCGACATCACGGAGTTTGCCCGCACCTACCTCGGCGTCGAGCCGTACACCGAGCCCGTGCCTGTGCTCCCCACCGCCCACTACGCCATGGGCGGCATCCCGACGAACGTCGCTGCGGAGGTGTTGCGCGACAACACCACCGTCGTGCCGGGTCTCTACGCCGCGGGCGAGTGCGCGTGCGTCTCGGTGCACGGCTCGAACCGCCTCGGCACCAACTCGCTGCTCGACATCAACGTGTTCGGCAAGCGTGCGGGCATCAACGCCGTCGAGTACGTCAAGACGGCGGAGTTCCTCCCGCTGCCCGACGACCCGGCCGCCGACATCCGCGCGCTGCTCACCATGCTGAGCGCGTCGACCGGCACCGAGAGCATCGCGAAGATCCGCAAGGAACTGCAAGACTCGATGGACCGCAACGCCCAGGTGTTCCGCACCGAGGAGACGCTCATCGAGGTCACGCACGTGATCGAGGGGCTGCGCGAGCGGTACAAGCAGATCGCCGTGCAGGACAAGGGCAAGCGGTTCAACACCGACCTGCTCGAGGCGGTCGAGCTCGGATTCCTGCTCGACCTCGCCGAGGTCGTCGTCTACTCCGCGCTCAGCCGCAGGGAGAGCCGCGGCGGTCACTTCCGTGAGGACTACCCGCTGCGCGACGACGCCAACTGGCTCGTCCACACCATGGCGTACCTCGCCGGCGACGCCGGGTCGGCCGATGCGGGAGACCACATCAAGCTGAGCACCAAACCCGTCGTGATCACCCGTTACCAGCCGATGGAGAGGAAGTACTGATGAGTACCGCCGTTCTGGAGAACAAGCCCAACGTGCCCGAGGTCATCCCGACCTACACGGCGACCCTCATCATCCGCCGGTTCGACCCCGACGTCGACACCGAGCCGCGTTGGCAGGACTTCGATGTCGAGGTGTTCGGCACCGACCGCATCCTCGACGCGCTGCACAAGATCAAGTGGGAGCAGGATGGCTCGCTGACCTTCCGTCGCAGCTGCGCGCACGGCATCTGCGGTTCCGACGCGATGCGCATCAACGGGCGCAACCGGCTCGCGTGCAAGACGCTGATCAAGGACCTCGATATCTCGAAGCCGATCTACGTCGAGGCGATCAAGGGCCTGCCCCTCGAGAAGGACCTCATCGTCGACATGGAGCCGTTCTTCGAGTCGTACCGGCAGATCAACCCGTTCCTCATGGCGTCCTCCGGCACGAAGGACGGCAAGGAGCGTAAGCAGAGCCCCGTGGAGCGCGCGCGCTTCGACGACACCACGAAGTGCATCCTGTGCGCGGCGTGCACGTCGAGCTGCCCCGTCTTCTGGACGGACGGGCAGTACTTCGGCCCGGCCGCGATCGTCAATGCGCACCGCTTCATCTTCGACTCGCGCGACGAGGGCGCCCAGGTGCGCCTCGACATCCTCAACGACAAGGAGGGCGTGTGGCGCTGCCGCACGACCTTCAACTGCTCCGAGGCGTGCCCCCGTGGCATCCAGGTGACGCAGGCCATCGCCGAGGTCAAGCAGGCGATCATGCGCGGCCAGGCGTAGCGAAGCGAGCCCCGAACGACGGGAACCCGCTCACCCCTCGCGGTGGGGGCACCGCCCGCCTCGTGAAGCAGTGCCGGCAGGGGTCGGGCCGCACCGTAGGCTGAACGGATGGCCGACACAGCGACCGACGCGACAGCTCCTCCCACCGGCATCCCGGCCATCATCGCGAGGGTGATGAAGCTCAAGCCGGTGCGCGTCTTCCTGCACTACGCCTCATCCGGCGGCCCGCTGATGGCGTCCGGGCTCGCCTTCCAGGGCATGTTCGCCGTCTTCGCCGGGCTGTGGGTCGGTTTCAGCGTCATCGGGCTGATCATCGCGAACGACCCCGGGCTGCGGGAGTCGCTCATCAACACGATCGCCGCGGCGGTGCCCGGGCTCATCGAGTCGAGGACATCCGACGGCGTCGTCGACCCCGACGACCTGCTCTCCGCCGGCGTGCTCAACTGGACGGGCGCGATCGCTCTCGTCGGCCTGCTCTTCACGGCCATCGGCTTCCTCGCCTCCGCGCGTGAGGCCATCCGCCGCATCTTCTCCGTCGCGCCCAGTACAACGAACTTCCTACTGCTCAAGCTCAAGGATCTCGGGCTCGCCGTCGCGTTCGGCGCGGCACTGATCGTCTCCACCGTGCTCTCCGCGGCGAGCACGTCGCTCCTCGGCCTCGTACTCGACCTCGTCGGCATCGGCTCGGATTCGCTGGTCGGAACGGTGCTCGGCACGGCGCTCGGCCTCCTCGTGGTCTTCCTCCTCGACACCGTCGTGCTCGCGGCGCTGTACCGGGTGCTCGCCGGAATCCCGATCCCGTTTCGTCGGCTGGTCGGCGGAGCGCTTCTCGGCGCCTTCGGCATGGGAGTGCTCAAGCTGCTCGGAAACCTTCTGCTCGGCGGCTCGCGCAACAATCCCCTGCTCGCGTCCTTTGCGATCATCGCGGGGCTCTTGATCTTCTTCAGCCTCGTCTGCCAGGTCATCCTGATCTTCGCGGCCTGGATCTCCGTCGGCATGGATGACGCCGGCATCGCCGCCGACCCCGTGGCGGCAGAGAAGGCGCGGCTTGAACGCGAGCGCATCGCCGAGTTGGAGCGGCTCGCGGAGCGGCCGCGGGGATTCGCGCGCCTCCTCCGCCCGTTCCGGCGATGGCGTCGGCGAGCCGATGACGGTGGCTCCTCGTAAAATCTATTCATGCCCTCGCCACTCCGTATCGCCACCGTCAACGTCAACGGAGTCCGCGCCTCCTTCAAGAAGGGCATGGCCGAGTGGCTCGCCGAGCGCGACGTCGACATCCTCGCCCTCCAGGAGGTGAGAGCGACCACCGAGATCCTCGAGGAGCTGCTGGGGCCGGAGTGGGACATCCTGCACGACGCGGCGACCGCGAAGGGACGCGCGGGGGTGGCGATCGCTTCACGCAACAAGGCCAGCATCCACCGCGTCACCCTGGGCGATGAGGAGTTCGACAGCGCCGGCCGCTGGCTCGAGGCCGACTACGAGGTGGGCGACCGGATCGTCACCGTCGTGAGCACCTACGTGCACTCGGGAGACGTCGACACGCCGAAGCAGGTCGAGAAGTACAAGTTCCTCGACGCGATGGAGGCGCGACTGCCCGAGATCGCGGCGCACAGCGAGCTGGCCGTCGTCGTGGGCGACCTCAACGTCGGGCACCGCGAACTCGACATCAAGAACTGGAAGGGCAACCGCAAGAATGCCGGGTTCCTGCCGGAGGAGCGCGCGTACTTCGACCGCTTCCTCGGGCGACAGGGCGAGACCGTCACGGGCGTCGACGGCAGCACCGGGCCGGGGCTCGGCTGGGTCGACGTCGGCCGCACGTGGGCGGGCGAGGTCGAGGGCCCGTACACGTGGTGGTCACAGCGGGGAAAGGCGTTCGACACCGACACCGGATGGCGCCTCGACTACCAGCTCGCGACCCCCGCGCTCGCGGCGACCGTCACGGCGTATTCCGTCGACCGCGCGACGGCGTGGGACACGCGATGGAGCGACCACGCGCCCGTGGTGGTCGATTACGCGATCTGACCCTGAAAGACTGGAGGTATGACCACCAAGCCCCGCCTCTTCTCCGGCATGCAGCCGTCCGCCGACTCGCTCCAGATCGGCAACTACATCGGTGCGCTGCTGCAGTGGAAGCAGATGCAGGTCACCCACGACGCCATCTTCTGCGTCGTCGACCTCCACGCGATCACCGTGGCGCAGGATCCGAAGGAGCTGCGCGAGGCGACGCGGCGCACGGCCGCACAGTACATCGCGGCCGGCATCGACCCCGAGCTCTCCACCCTCTTCGTGCAGTCGCACGTGCCGGCGCATCCACAGTTGGCCTGGGTGCTCAACACGATCACCGGCTTCGGTGAGGCGAGCCGCATGACCCAGTTCAAAGACAAGTCGAGCAAGCAGGGCACGGATGCGACATCCCTCGGCCTCTTCGCCTACCCGACGCTCATGGCGGCCGACATCCTTCTGTACGGTGCCGGGGTCGTGCCCGTCGGCGAAGACCAGCGCCAGCACGTCGAGCTCACCCGCGACCTCGCCAACCGCTTCAACACGCGGTTTGGTGAGACCTTCGTCATCCCGGAGGCGCAGATCCAGCGGGCGACGGCGAAGGTGTACGACCTGCAGGAGCCGACGAACAAGATGAGCAAGTCGGCGTCGGTCGACAAGGGCGTCATCTGGCTGCTCGACGAGCCGTCGAAGAGCGCGAAGAAGATCAAGGGCGCGACGACCGACAGCGACGGCGAGGTGCGCTTCGACGTCGCGGCGAAGCCGGGAATCTCGAACCTGCTCACGATCTACTCCGTGCTGGGCGGGCGCACCGTCGACTCGCTCGAGACCGAGTACGCGGGTCGCGGCTACGGCGACTTCAAGAAAGACCTCGCGGAGGTCGTCGTGGAGACGTTCTCCCCCATCCGCACCCGCGCGCTCGAGCTGCTCGACGACCCCGCCGAACTCGACCGCATCCTCGCCCGCGGCGCCGACAAGGCGGCCGCGATCGCGGATGCGACCCTCGCGACCGTCTACGACCGGGTCGGCTTCCTGCCGCGCGCATGATCCCCGCCACCATCCGCTCCGAGCGACTGACGCTCGACTCGCTGCTCGCCTCCGACGCCGAGGCGATCTACCACTACTGCCAGGACGCGGAGGTGCAGCGCTGGGTGCACATCCCCTCCCCCTATACCCGCCCGGACGCGGAGTACTTCGCCACGACCTATGCCGTGGATGCCGCGGTGTCGGACCGCCTCACGCTGTGGGCCATCCGCTCAGTCGACCGCGCGATGCTCGGCGTCATCGAGCTGCGGCACGAGCCGCTCGCGTCGGCCACCGTCGGTTTCTGGCTCGGAAGGGAGCACCGCGGCCAGTCGATCATGACGGAGGCCGTGCAGACACTCGCCGGGTACGCGCTCGACCCGCAGGGACTCGACCTCGAGCGCCTGCACTGGGAGGCATTCACCGGCAACTACGCCTCCGCCCTCGTCGCACGGCGCAGCGGCTTCCATTTCGAGGGCACCATGCGACGCTCGACCGTGCACCGTGACCGTCGCGTCGACACGTGGCACGCGTCGCTGCTGCGCGAAGACGACCGCTCGACCACCGACGGCTGGCCGCTGTGACCGCGCCGCTCGTCGTGCTCTTCGACCTCGACGACACGCTCTTTGCGCACTCGCACGCGGTGGCACGCGGTGTCGCCGCCCACCGCGCGTCGCACGGCGGTGAGCTGGCTGCGGCCGACGACGCCATCGAGCTCGCCCGCTGGGTCGCCCTCGAGGAGCACCACTACCACCGCTACCTCGCCGGCGAGCTCGACTTCCGCGAGCAGCGCAGGCATCGCGCCCGCGGCTTCGTCGAGCCGTTCGGCATCGACCTGGCCGACGACTCGGCGGCCGACGAGTGGTTCGGCCGCTACCTCATCGAATACGAGCGGTCGTGGGTGCTCTTCGACGACGCGCTGCCCGCCCTCGACGCCCTCGAGCGAGAGCTGCCCGGCGTTCGGTTCGGCATTGTCACCAACGCGGAACTGCCGTCGCAACAGTCGAAGCTCGATGCCACGGGCCTCGCCGCGCGGATCGAGTTCGTCGTCGCGAGCGGAGAGGTCGGAGTCGCGAAGCCCGACGCGGGCATCTTCCGATACGCGTGTGAGCGGTTCGGGGTGCAGCCGGCGCAAGCGGCGTACATCGGCGACCGGCTCGACACCGACGCGATCGGTGCTGCCTCCGCGGGGCTGACAGGCGTGTGGCTCGATCGGAGGGCCGCCGCGACTGCCGACGAGAGGGCCCGCGCCGCAGCATCCGGAGTCCCCGTCATCACCGGGCTTGCGCAGTTGCCCGCGGTGCTCTCGACACAGGCGTAGGGTTGTTGGGCTGTCACAAGCGGCCCCACTTTTCCGTGCCACACGCGCGTCTTTCATATTTTCTGCCTTCGGAGAAGCCCCCTTCATGTCACAAGTCGACGCTACGTCTGCGCCCGTTGCACCCGTCAATCCCCGCTCGCGCGTCATCCTCGCCAGCCTCATCGGAACCTCGATCGAGTTCTACGACTTCTACGTCTACGCGACGGCGGCGGTGCTGGTCTTCCCCGCACTGTTCTTCCCCGGCGACAATCCGGTCGCGGGGCAGCTCGCCTCGTTCGCCGTATTCGGCGTCGCCTTCATCGCGCGCCCCGTCGGCTCGGTGCTGTTCGGGCACTTCGGCGACCGCATCGGGCGCAAGGGCACGCTCGTCGCCTCGCTCGTGACCATGGGTGTCGCCACCTTCATCATCGGCCTGCTGCCGACTGCGCTGACTCCCGGCTGGCAGATCCTCGCCCCCGCGTTGCTCGTGGTGCTGCGTTTCACCCAGGGCGTCGGCCTCGGCGGCGAGTGGAGCGGTGCCGCCCTGCTCGCGACCGAGAACGCGCCCGTGGGCAAGCGCGCCATCTACGGCACCTTCCCGCAGCTCGGGGCGCCCATCGGCTTCATCATCGCCAACGGTGTCTTCCTGCTGCTGTCGGTCAACCTCTCGCAGGAGGACTTCCTGTCGTGGGGCTGGCGCGTGCCCTTCCTCGCGAGTGCCATCCTCGTCATCGTCGGCCTGTACGTGCGCCTCAAGCTCGTCGAGACGCCCGCATTCACGAAGGTCGTCGAGCGCGGCGAGGTCGCGAAGCTGCCGCTCGCGCGCGTCTTCACGACCAGCTGGCGGCCGCTCATCCTCGGCACGTTCATCATGCTCGCGACCTACGTGCTGTTCTACCTGATGACCGCGTTCACGCTCACCTACGGAACCACCGCCAAGACCGCGGCGGATGCCGCCGCCGCCGCCGAGGCCGCCGGCAAGCCCTTCAACGCCTCGACGTTCGTCGCGGGGCTCGGCTACACGCGCAACGAGTTCCTGATCCTCCTCATCATCGGCTGCGTCTTCTTCGGAATCTTCACGCTCGTCTCCGGCCCGCTCGCCGAGAAGTACGGGCGCCGCAAGTCGCTCATCCTCACGACGATCGGCATCATCGTCTTCGGCGCGCTCTTCGTGCCGCTGTTCGGCGCGGGAACGATCGGGGTTCTCGGCCTGCTCATCATCGGCTTCACGCTCATGGGACTGACGTTCGGCCCCATGGGTGCCGTGCTGCCCGAGCTGTTCCCGACGAACGTGCGCTACACGGGCAGCGCGATCAGCTACAACGTCGCGAGCATCCTCGGCGCCGCCCTGGCGCCCATCGTCGCCGTCGCGCTGTGGACCGCCGCGGGAGGCAGCACGTGGCTCGTCGGCCTCTACCTCAGCCTCGCGGGAGCCATCACCCTCGTTGCGCTGTTCATCAGCCGCGAGACGCGCGATATCGACTACGAGGTGTAGGAGGGGGCTTCCTCCTCCCGCCGCGTTGATCGTCCCGGATGGTTCGCCGCTGCATCATGAACACGTCAGGCGGCCGGTCCGCGGCGATGGGTGCGGACAGACCCGAGGATCGCAGCGACAGTCGCGGGGCGGTCGTACGCGTACCAGCAGCCCCGAACGCACCGCCGCGGTCACATCACGTGGCGACGCCCCGGCGCGCAGCAGCCAGCGATTCTGCGGAGAGCCGCGTTCATGATTCCGGATGATTCAACCGGCGCCCGGGACGGACACCGCCGCACCGCAGCTCGCCCGACCGGCGGCACCCTCCATCCGGAATGATGAACGTCACGGCGGCGCCCCGCACGCACGGGAGGGGCGCCGCCGGACCACACCGGCGACGCCCCTCCGTTCTCGTGGGGCTAGCTCACGTCGTCGTCGACCCAGTCGAAGGTCTTCGTGACGGCCTTCTTCCAGTTGCGCAGCAGGCGCTCACGCTCGGCGGGCTCCATGTTCGGAATCCAGCGCTTGTCCTCCTGCCAATTCTGGGCGACGTCGGCGAGGTCCTTCCAGAACCCGACGGCGAGGCCCGCGGCATACGCGGCGCCCAGTGCCGTGGTCTCCGCAACGACGGGGCGCACGACGGGGACACCGAGAAGATCGGCCTGGAACTGCATGAGGGCGTCGTTGGCGACCATCCCGCCGTCGACCTTGAGCTCTTCCAGGTCGACACCGGCGTCGGCGTTGACGGCGTCGAGCACCTCGCGGGTCTGGAACGCGGTCGCCTCGAGAGCGGCACGCGCGATGTGGCCCTTGTTGACGTAGCGCGTGAGACCGACGAGCGCACCACGGGCGTCGGAGCGCCAGTACGGGGCGAACAGTCCCGAAAACGCCGGCACGAAGTACGCGCCACCGTTGTCGTCGACCGTTGCGGCGAGCGTCTCCACATCCGCGGAGTTCTGGATGAGGCCGAGGTTGTCGCGCAACCACTGCACGAGCGAGCCCGTGACCGCGATCGAGCCCTCGAGGGCGTAGTGCGGCTTCGCATCGCCCAGCTTGTAGCCGACCGTGGTGAGCAGCCCGTTCTTCGAGTGGATGATCTCCTCACCCGTGTTGAAGATGAGGAAGTTGCCCGTGCCGTAGGTGTTCTTCGACTCGCCGGTCTCGAACGCCGCCTGGCCGAAGGTCGCGGCCTGCTGGTCACCCAGGATGCCGGCCACGGGCACCTCACGCAGCAGGCTCGACGACTCGACGGTGCCGTAGACCTCAGACGAGCTGCGGATCTCCGGCATCATCGACAGCGGTACGCCGAAGATGCCGAGGATCTCCTCGTCCCACGACAACGTCTCGAGGTCCATGAACATGGTGCGTGAGGCGTTCGTCACGTCCGTCGCATGCACACCGCCATCCGTGCCGCCCGTCAGGTTCCACAGCACCCAGGAGTCTGTGGTGCCGAAGAGCAGGTCGCCGGCATCCGCCTTCTCGCGCGCGCCTTCGACGTTCTCGAGGATCCAGACGATCTTGGTTCCCGAGAAATAGGTCGCGAGCGGCAGTCCGACGGTCTGCTTGAAGCGGTCGACGCCGCCGTCGGCCGCGAGGCGGTCGACGATGGCCTGCGTGCGGGTGTCCTGCCAGACGATGGCGTTGTAGATCGGCTCGCCAGTGTTCTTATCCCACACCACCGCGGTCTCGCGTTGGTTGGTGATACCGACCGCCTCGACGTCGTGGCGGGTGATGTCGGCCTTCGACAGCGCCTGGCCGATAACCTCTCGAGTGTTGCGCCAGATCTCCTGCGGGTCGTGCTCGACCCAGCCCGCCTTCGGCAGGATCTGCTCGTGCTCGAGCTGGCCGGTGGAGACTATTCCGCCCTCGTGATTGAAGACGATCGCCCTCGTGCTGGTGGTTCCCTGGTCTAAAGCGACTACGTATTTCGTCATGAACTATTTCACTCCTTTGTGGTGGAACTCGGGTTAGGTAAGCGGGAGGAGAGCGAGCGACGCCCAGCCTGCGAGAACGCCGCCGATGATGGGCCCGACCACGGGAACCCAGGCGTACGACCAGTCGCTCGTGCCCTTCCCCTTGATCGGCAGCACGGCGTGAGCGATGCGCGGACCGAGGTCACGCGCGGGGTTGATGGCGTATCCGGTCGGGCCACCGAGGGACGCACCGATAGCGATGACGAGCAGCGCTACCGGGAGGGCGCCGAGCGCGGCGAGCCCCGCGGGCGTGTTCGTGTCGACATCGCCCGCGCGGCCGAAGCCGATGACCACGAACACCAGCACGAAGGTGCCGATGATCTCGGTCGCGAGGTTCCAGCCATAGCTGCGGATGGCGGGGCCGGTCGAGAACACACCCAGCTTGTTCGCGGGATCGGGCTCTTCATCGAAGTGCTTCTTGTACGTCACGAACACGAGCACGGCGCCGATGAACGCGCCCAGCATCTGCGCCAGGAGGTAGATCAGCACCTGCATGGCCGACAGGTCGGCTCCGCTCGCCAAGAGGCCGAGGGTGACGGCCGGGTTCAGATGTGCACCCGAGGAGTACGAGACCGTGACACCGGCGAAGACAGCGAGTCCCCATCCGAAGTTCACCATCAGGAATCCACCGGCAAGACCCTTCGATTTCGCGAGGGCTATGTTCGCTACGACACCACCACCAAGCAGGATGAGCATGGCGGTGCCGACGGTTTCGGATAAGAAGATAGTTCCTAGATTGTCCACGTTGACCTTTCTTCGGATGTCATTTCGCGGTGACGCTTACTGGTTCGATACCTGCGCGGAATGCGCGAGCTCGACCCGGTGGGCGTCGGCCAGCGTCGCGACGGCCAGACGTACTTCGTCAGCCGCGCGTTCTTGCGACCAGCCGAGAACGCCAGCGGCGATGTCGGTCAGCTCCTGGAGCAGTTCGACGGTGACGGCACCGGTGAACGCCAAGTTTGTGCGGCGCAACAGGAGGTCGCTCATGTGCACGACCGATTCTGTGGCGATGATGTGCTCGAGCTCGAGACGGGTGAACTCGGTCGTGTACTCGAGCGGGGAGTCTTGCGCCGCGTCGAGCGAGTCGAGCACCTCGACGGCGCGGGTGCCGTAGCGGTCGAACAGCTGCTCGGAGCGTTCCATGCCGATGAGGCCCGAGTGCGCGGTGATCCAGTTGTTTCGTGCCTCGTCGGTGCGGGGGTAGCCGCGGCCGCCGCCGATCTCGATGCGTGTGGTGTCGATGCTGCGCGACTTCTTGAGCAGCGCGAGGGCATCGTTCGTGATGTGCTCGGCGAGGGCGCGGAAGGTCGTCCACTTGCCTCCGACCACGCTGAGGAGCGCGGCCTTTCCGAGGGTGCCCGGCACGATGCGGTAGTCACGGGAGACGAATCCCGGCTGCAGGTCGTCGTGGTGTGGGAGCGGGCGCACGCCCGAGAAGCTGAAGACGATCTGGTCGCGGTCGACGCCGATCCTCGGGAACACCGAGGCGATCAGCTCGAAGAAGTAGTCGATCTCCTCGTCGGTGCACACCGCGGGCTCACGGATATCTGCCTCGAGGTCGGTCGTGCCGACCATCACCTTGCCGTTGAGCGGGTAGATCAGCACGATGCGGCCGTCCTTGTGCTCGAAGAACATCTCCCGGCCGGCGCAGGCTGCGAGCAGCTCGGGGTTGTCGAGCACGATGTGCGAGCCCTTGGTTCCCCCCATGTAGCTCGTGTGGTCGCCGAGCGCCTCGTTGGTGAGGTCGGTCCACGGACCGGAGGCGTTCACCACGACATCCGCCTGCATCGTGAACTCCCGGCCGGTGACCACGTCACGGAGGAGCACGCCGTCGTCGGTCGATCCGACCGCTTCGACGTAGTTGCTGCTGCGAGCGTGCGAACCGGCGGCGAGCCCGTCGTGCAGCACGTCGAGGGCGAGGCGCTCCGGCTCGTGCACGGAGGCGTCGAAGTAGGTGGCGGTGTACTTCACATCGGGGTTGAGCTGCGGCAGTGTCGCGAGCGACTTCTTGCGGCCGACGAAGACGTGGCGGGGAACAGTGCCGCCGTTGCGCGAGAAGGAGTCGTAGAGCACGAGGCCGACCTTGATCAGCAGCGCGCCGCGCTCCGATGGTGCGCCCGACTTGTGCGTGAGAAAGCGCAGCGGAGCGGAGACGATTCCGCTGAAGGTCGAGTAGATGGGCACAGTGGTCTGCAACGGCTTCACGTAGTGAGGCGCGATGCGCAGCAGGCCGTTGCGTTCCTGCACCGACTCGCGCACGAGACGGAACTCGCCGTTCTCGAGATAACGGATGCCGCCGTGGATCATGTGGGACGACGCGGCTGATGCACCCGAGCAGTAGTCGCCGCGCTCGACGAGCGCGACATCCACTCCCTGGAGGGCGAGATCGCGGAAGGTCGCGATGCCGTTGATGCCGCCTCCGATGACGAGCACCTGGGCGCGCGGCCTGTCCATGAGGGACTCCACCGAGTTGCGGGTTTCGGATTCAGACATCGACGCTGATCTTTCGTTCATGAGTACATACTGGGAACTCATGAGTCACCCGGTCAAGGAGCGTGAACAAACGTGCAAGCACGCAACCCGTCCCCGCCACCCGAGCAGACACCGCACGAGAAATCGCGTGATGCCTTGAGGGCGGCCCAACTGTACTACTTGCAAGACCTCACGATGGAGGCGATCGCGACGGAGCTGCACACTTCCCGCTCCTCCGTCAGCAGAATGCTCAGTTATGCGCGGGAACACGGGCTGGTGGAGATCAGGGTCGTCTCGCCGCTCGACCGCCTCTCCGCGCTCGAGCACGACGTCACCAAGCGGTTCGGCATCGCCGCACACGTCGTGCCGGTGCCCGACGCCACGAGTGACATCGATCGTCTGGAGCGCGTCGCTCTCAGTGCTGCACGAATTCTCACTCCTTACATCGACTCCAACATGACCCTCGGGGTGGCGTGGGGCGCGACGATCAACGCGGTCAGCCGGCATCTTCCAAAGAAGGAGACGCACAACTCGCGCATCGTGCAGCTCAACGGGGCGGGCAATACCTCGACCACGGGCATCGACTACGCGAGCGAAATCCTCCGCCGCTTCGGCAACGCCTTCAACGCGCCGGTGCAGCAGTTCCCGGTACCCGCGTTCTTCGACGAGCCCGGAACTCGCGACGCGATGTGGCGGGAACGCACGATCCGCCGCGTGCTCGAGATCCAACACCGAATGGATGTCGCCCTCTTCGGTATCGGTTCGACGTTCTCCGAGGTGCCGAGCCACGTCTACGCGGGCGGCTACCTCGACGCCGAGGACTACGCCGCGCTCGACGCGAATCACGTCGTCGGCGACATCGCGACGGTCTTCTTCCGGCTCGACGGGAGCTTCGACGGCATCCCGCTCAACGCTCGGTCCACCGGCCCCGACCCGGCGCTGCTGCACGCCGTCGCACGCCGCATCTGTGTCGTCTCCGGAGCCTCCAAGATCACCGCTCTGCGCGGGGCGCTCGCGGCGGGCATGATCACCGACCTCGTCATCGACGAGCTCGCCGCCCGAACCCTGCTTGCCGACGACTCCACGAACCGTCGTCACGCGTAACGGGAATACTCCGGCCGCGCAGGCGTTGGCTACACTCGAACGAGTAGTACACGTGCTCCGGGGTCGGTGAAAGTCCGAACCGGCGGTTATAGTCCGCGACCCGCGGTTTCGCGCAAGCGAAGCCGCGGCTGACCCGGTGGAATTCCGGGACCGACGGTTATGAGGTCGCAAGAACTCTCAGTCCGGATAGGAGGAGACACGAGCACGACGGGTGACCGCCGTGCGGGTCAATAGACCCTGTTAACCCGGAGTCCGTCACAGACGACAGAGGACACCGGATGATCGAGCCAGACCAGGACGCGCGAACGCCGTTCGACGGCCCCATGCGTCACGCCCTCTCGCTCGCCGCGCACGGACCGGTCACGGGCGGCAACCCCCAGGTCGGCTGCGTGCTCATCGACGACGACGGCACCATCGTGGCCGAGGGCTGGCACCGCGGCGCGGGCACGCCGCACGCCGAGGTCGACGCGCTGTCGAAGGTGACGGATGCCGCGGGCCTCACCGCAATCGTCACGCTCGAGCCGTGCAACCACACAGGCCGCACGGGGCCGTGTTCCGCGGCGCTCATCGCCGCCGGCATCCGACGTGTCGTCTATGCGGTCGCCGATCCGGGGCGCTCGTCGGCGGGCGGGGCTGACCAGCTGCGCGCGGCCGGCCTCGACGTCGTGGAGGGCGTGCTCGCGGCCGAGGTCGCGGCCTTCCTCGAACCGTGGCTCACAGCGGTGACGCTCGGCCGACCGTGGGTCACCGTGAAGTGGGCGTCGAGCCTCGACGGGCGCGCCGCCGCCGATGACGGTTCGAGCCAATGGATCACCGGAACCGCCGCGCGCCAGCGCGTGCACGAGCAGCGCGCGCAGAGCGACGCGATTCTCGTGGGAACGGGAACCGTGCTTGCCGACGACCCCTCGCTCACCGCACGCGGCGATGCCGGCGAGCTGCTCGCACACCAGCCCTTCCCCGTCGTCGTCGGCGAGCGCGCCGTGCCCTCCGATGCGAAGCTGCGCCGACACCCGGCCGGGCTCGTCGAGATCCGGTCGCGCGACCTCGGCGCGGCGCTCGAGCAGCTCTTCGACCGCGGCATCCGCAGGGTGTTCGTCGAGGGCGGGCCCGGCGTCGTGAGCGCCCTCGTCACCGCGGGACTCGTGGACGAATACCTCGTCTATCTCGCGCCGACCCTGCTCGGCGGCGGGAGGTCCGCGATCGGCGACATCGGCGTCGAGACGATCCGCGACCAGAGAAGACTCACCATCACCGCGATCGAACGCCTCGGCGACGACATCCTCATCGTCGCGAGGCCGATCCCGGTGACACAGCCCACAGCGACACCACCCACAGCGATACCACGCAGAGAAGGACACTGAATGTTCACCGGAATCATCCACGAGCTCGGCTCCGTCGTCGCGTGGAACACGAGCGACGACGCCGCGCGCATCACCGTGCGTGCGCCTCGAGCGGCCGCCGACTCCCAGCACGGCGACTCGATCAGCGTGAGCGGCGTGTGCCTCACCGTCGTCGACCAGGGCGACGACTGGTTCACCGCCGACGTCATGGCCGAGACCATCGCCATGAGCACCCTCGGCACGGTCGACGTCGGCCAGCCGGTCAACCTCGAGCTCGCGACCATGGTCGGCGACCGGCTCGGCGGCCATATCGTGCAGGGCCACATCGACGGCACCGCTGCCGTGCTCGAGATCGAGGACGGCAGCGCTTGGCGCGTCGTGCGCTTCAGCCTGGCCCCGGATGTCGCTGCCCTCGTCGCCCGCAAGGGATCCATCGCGATCGACGGAGTGTCGCTCACGGTCAGTGCCGTCGGCGACGACTGGTTCGAGGTGTCGCTCATCCCCGAGACCCTCACCGCGACCACCCTCGGCGCCCGGGTCGTCGGCGACCGCGTCAACATCGAGACCGACATCCTGGCTCGTCATGTCGAGCGCATGCTCTCGCTGTCGGGCCGCCCCACCACCGAGAGGAGCTCGTCATGAGCCTCGCCGACATCCCCACCGCGGTCGACGCCCTGCGCGCCGGTCGCCCCGTCATCGTGGTCGACAACGAGAGCCGCGAGAACGAGGGCGACGTGGTCATCGCCGCCCAGTTCGCCAGCCAGGAGTGGCTCGCGTGGCTCGTGCGCAACTCCTCCGGTTTCATCTGCGCCCCCATGACCAACGAGATCGCCGACCGCCTCGAGCTGCCGGTGATGGTTCCCGACAACCAAGACCCGCGCGGCACCAACTACACCGTCTCCGTCGACGCGGCGGACCGGATCAGCACGGGCATCAGCGCGGCCGACCGGGCGCACACCCTGCGGGTGCTCGCCGACATCGACTCCGTGCCGTCGGGCCTGCACCGCCCCGGCCACATCATGCCGCTGCGTGCGGTCGAGGGCGGGGTGCGCGAGCGCGACGGACACACAGAGGCCACCGTCGACCTGCTGAAACTCGCCGGACTCGTGCCCGTGGGAGCCATCTCCGAGATCGTGGCGGAGGACGGCGAGATGATGCGGCTGCCAGGGCTCATCCAGCTCGGCGAGCGCGAGGGCGTGCCGGTCATCACCATCGCGGCGCTCATCGAATTCCTCGACGCCACACACCAGGGCGCCGACATCCCCACCGCCGTCGCGATCCCCGAGACCTCGCGGGTCACCTTCGAGGTGGAGACGACGGTGCCGACCATCCACGGCTCGTTCCGCTTCCGCGCCTACCGCGACCGCATGACCGGATTCGATCACATCGCTGTCATCGCCGGCGATCCCGTCAACGGCAGCCTCCTGCGCGTGCACTCGGAATGCCTGACCGGCGAGGCGTTCGGTTCGCTCAAGTGCGAGTGCGGACCGCAGCTCGACGCGGCGCTCGAGGCCATCCAGAAGGAGGGCGGCATCGTCATCTACATGCGCGGACACGAGGGTCGCGGGATCGGGCTCATCAACAAGCTGCGCGCGTACCGCCTGCAGGAAGACGGGCTCGACACGCTCGACGCCAACACCGCGCTCGGCTTCCCGATCGACGGTCGCGACTATGGTGCCGCCGCGGCGATCCTCGACGACCTCGGCGTCTCCGAGGTACGCGCCATCACCAACAACCCGGAGAAGCTGCGCCAGCTCGCCGCTCACGGCATCACCGTGACGCAGCAGGTGCCGATCATCGTCGGCGTCGGCGCGCTCAACGAGGGATACCTCGAAGCAAAACGTGACCGGATGGGTCACATCCTCCCCAGCACAGCAATCCTCGACGAGGCGGTGCTCTCCAGCGGGAGCACGCTCGCGGGCAAGAAAGGAATGACCATATGAGCGGCGACGGTTCACCCGACATCGCGACCGACGGCACCGGCCTCAAGGTGACGATCGTCGCCGGGCTGTGGCACACGCGCATCGCCGACGGGCTGCTCGCGGGAGCGCGCCGCGTGCTTGACGCGTCGGGCGCGGACGTCACGGTGCTGCGCGTGCCCGGCAGCTTCGAGCTGCCCGTCGTCACCCGCGCCGCGCTCGAGGCGGGCGCCGACGCGGTGGTCGCGCTCGGCGTGATCATCCGAGGTGGAACCCCGCACTTCGAGTACGTTTCGGATGCCGCGACCACCGGTCTGACCCAGGCATCGCTGCTCACCGGCAAGCCCGTGGGCTTCGGCCTGCTGACCCTCGACGACGAGCAGCAGGGCATCGACCGGGCCGGGCTGCCAGGCTCCAAGGAGGACAAGGGCGCCGAGGCGGCGGAGGCGGCGCTCGCGACCGCAATGCTGCTGCGGGAGTTGCGCGCCTAGAGTCGTGACTCGCGGCATATTGCACTCGGCCGCATGCCCGAGCAGCAATACGCCGCGAGTCGCCGGGAACAGGAACATCGGCAGGAGGATGAAGTTGATCCACTGCATCTGCTGGAACGTCTTCATGTACGACGTGACGGCCATGCCGAGGCTTGCGCACCCGACCGCGATGAGCATCACGGCGGGAAGCGCGAGGAGTGCCGTCAGCGCGAGGTCGAGTGCGAGCACCTGCATGACAGCAATGCAGCCCACCGCGTAGAGCGAACCGAGGAAGCGTTGTACTTCTTCGTCAGGGAACGGGACGTGATGACGGGCGCGGGCACCACACCGAGCCTAACCGGCGCAGGCGACAACGCCTCCGTGCGCTCGGGGGTGACGGCGAGCGCCAGTGCGTCCGGGGCGAATCATCGAGATTCGGCGGCGCACCGCCGCTCGACGCCAGCATCACGGCACGGCCTGAGCCGGCGTCCGTTCGTCGACTACCCCTCCAGCTCGCGGACAAGCGGGATGACGTCGCGCGCGAAGCGCTCCATCTCGCGGAGGTGCGGGGAGAACTGCAGCAGCAGGATGTCGACGCCCGCAGCAGAGAACTCGGCGATCCGCTCGGCGACCTGCCTGGGCGTGCCGATGAGCTCGGGTCGTAGCCCGCGGTTGGAGACCGAGTAGTCACGGAGGTCGACGGCCGTGTCGAGCTGCGACTTGCTGATGAACTGCTGGTACGAGTCGTAGGCGGCACCGCCGCGAACATCCGTGATGCGGTCGAGCTCCTGCTGGGCCTCCTCCTCGGTGTCGCGCACGATCGCGTACGCCGCCATACCGAACGCCTCGAAGGGCGTTCCGCCGGCTGCCGCGCGCCGGGCGGCGAGGTCGTCGACCTTGGCCCGCAGCTCGTCGGGCGTTCCGCCGTGGGTGACGTAGGCATCGGCGAACTGGGCGATCGAGCGACGCCCCGCCTCGCTCTCGCCGCCGGCGTAGATGCGCGGGATGCGCTGCGGCTTGGGCTCGAGATAGGTGTTCTCGAGCGAGTAGTAGTCGCCCGAGTAGCTGAAGGGCGTCTGTGCCCAGAGCCCGCGCAGCACCTCGACGAATTCGACAGTGCGCTGGTAGCGGTCGTCGTGCTCGGAGAAGATGCCGCCGTACTGGCGCGCCTCCTCGGCCCACCACGCCGACACGACGTTGAGTGTGAAGCGTCCACCGCTGATGTCGTCGATCGTGGCGGCCTTCTTCGCCGCGAGCGCGGGCAGGTGGTAGCCCGGGCGGATGGCCGTCATGATCTCAAGCTTCTCGGTGACGGCCGCGATCGCCGCCGTCAGCTCCCACGCGTCGAGGCTCGGAGCCTCCTGCCCCTTGATGTCGTTGAGGTTCAGCTCGGGGATGAGCGTGAGGTCGAAGCCGATGCGCTCGGCGGTTTGCGCGATGAGCTTCGCGTGCTCGAACGTTGCGGGCGTCTCCTCGTCGTCGACGTTGCGCAGCCAGCCACCGAAGGTGGGGGTCCAGTATCCGAATCTCATCGGGCCGACACCGCCTCGGTCGCGGGCGCCGCGGGCGCCGGATAGGCGGCGGCGAGCATCCCGCCAAGGAAGCGGGCGATCTGTCGGGGAGCGGAGACGGGCGACGCCTTCTCGACGTCGGGGTTGTAGTTCGTGTTCGTGTTGATGTCGTAGGTGACGCGGCGTCCGTCGGCGGTCTCGATGAATTCGATGCCGGCGATCTGGATGCCCTGCCCCGCGAGGAACCGCTCGTAGTCCGCGATGAGCGGATCACCCTCGAGACCCTCGCGCAGGCTGAACAGCGGCGCCGGCTCCCGGCCCGCGTCGTCGACGACGCACGCGTCGGCCGGGCACAGCTCGAAGCTTCCCGCGCTCGTGTCGACGCGCACGGCGTAGACGAAGCGTCCTCCCACGAATTCGGCCCGGGTCACGAACGGGGCGGCGGAGACGAGGAACTCCTGCACGAGCGTGATGCCGTCGGGAGACTGCTCGATGCCACCCGCCTGCAGCACCCTGTCGAACTCCTCGTGCGAGTCGAAGCGGCGCACGCCGAGGCCCTTACCGCCCTGGTTGTGCTTGGTGATGAAGGGCGCCGGGAACTCGCGCACCTTCGCAGACAGATCGGCCAGCCCGAACGCCGCGGAGGTGCGCGGCACGTCGAATCCGGCGGCGCGGAGGGCCGCGTGCTGCTGCACCTTGCTCACCTCGACCTCGATGACGGGGCGCCCATTGACGACCGTGGCGCCCCAGCCGTCCAACCAGGAGAGCACGGCGCGCGTGTAGTCCTTCGAGTGCTCGTTGCCGCGAGTGTGCGCGGAGGCGCTCATGCGCGACCAGTAGACGCCGGGAGCCGGCGGCGAATCGAGGTCGATCGCACCCTCGGTGAGTCGCAGCTCGGCGTAGGGCACGCCCTCCGCATCGAAGGCGGCGATGAGCGGAGGGATCCACTCCGGATTCTCGTGGATGATGAACACGCGGGCGTCGGTAGTCATGCTTCGATGCTACGTCGGCCGTCGGTTTGTGACCCCGGAAGTCAGGATGTCAACTCAAGTTGACGGGTCGAGAAGTGTCAACTACGGTTGACGACCATGGACCGCGTCAGCATTCACACCCTCGCGGCAAGCGCGGGTTCGGATGACCCGATCGAGGCCCTTCAGGCGATAGCGAAGCTCCGCACGGAGCTCGACCGCGCCGAGGGTCTGGCGGCCCGCCGCGCCCACAACGCCGGAGCGTCGTGGCAACTCATCGCCTTCGCCCTCGGCGTCTCCCGCCAGGCAGTCCACAAGAAGTACGGGCGCAGCAGCACCCCGACCCGAAAGCACTCATGAGCACTCAGAACACCACCCGTCCCGCCCGCGGAAGCGGCGGACGCGGCAAGAAGAAAGACGACGGCCCGCGCGCCCGATTCAGCCAGCTTCTGCCCTATCTCTTCGAGCACAAGAAGGTGCTGGGCGTGGTCGTCGCGCTCAGCCTCCTCGGCGCTGCAGCATCGCTCGCGCAGCCGCTGCTCGTCAGCCAGGTCATCGCCAAGGTCGAGGTCGGCGACCCGCTCGGCACCCTCGTCGCGGCCCTCGTCGGACTGGTCGTGCTCGCGGCACTGCTCAATGGCTTCCAGCACTACCTGCTGCAGCGCACGGGCACGAGCGTCGTGCTCTCTGCCCGTCGCCGGCTCGTGCAGCGCATCCTCCGCCTGCCGATCAGCGAGTTCGACACCCGGCGCACAGGGGACCTCGTCTCGCGCGTCGGTTCCGACACCACGCTGCTGTACGCCGTCATCACGCAGGGTCTCATCGATGCGATCGGCGGCGCAGTGCTGTTCATCGGCGCGCTCATCGCCATGCTCGTCATCGACCCGGTGCTGCTCGGCCTCACGGTGCTCGTCATCGCGATCTCGATCGTGTCGGTCGTGCTGCTCTCGGGCCGCGTGCGCGTCGTGAGCCGGAAGCAGCAGGAGAAGGTGGGCGACCTCGCCGCCTCCGTAGAACGTGCCATCAGCGCCATCCGCACCGTCCGCGCGTCGAACGCGACGGAACGCGAGATCGTCGCCATCGAGAAGGATGCACACGGAGCGTGGGCCATGGGCATCCAGGTCGCCAAGATCTCGGCGCTCGTGGTGCCCATCGCGGGCATCGCGCTGCAGGTCTCCCTCCTCGTCGTGCTCGGCGTCGGCGGTTTCCGGGTCGCGAGCGGGGCGATCGAGATCGCGAGCCTCGTCGCGTTCATCCTCTTCCTGTTCATGATGATCGGGCCGCTCGGCTCCGCGTTCGGCGCCCTCAACTCGGTGAACCAGGCGCTCGGTGCACTCGGCCGCATCCAGGAGATCATCGAGTTGCCGAGCGAGAGCCAGCACGACTCCGCCCTCGCGGATGGTGCGGCCGCCGACATCTCCACGGAGGCGGCGATCACGTTCGACAACGTCGAGTTCTCCTACCCGGAGGGCGCGAAGAAGGACGAGGTGGCGAAGGCCGTGGCCGAGGTCGTCTCCACGTCGCCCATCGCCCTGCCCGAGGAGCGCGTGCAAGACCTGACGGTGTTGCGCGGGGTCTCCTTCGCGGCAGCCCGCGGCAAGCGGACCGCCCTGGTGGGCCCGTCGGGTGCCGGAAAGAGCACCATCCTCGCTCTCATCGAGCGGTTCTACGATCCGACCGCCGGTGTCGTTCGACTCGGCGGCATCGACGTGCGTGCGCTCGACCGCGAGGCGCTTCGCTCGCAGATCGGCTACGTCGAGCAGGACGCGCCCGTGCTCGCGGGCACCATCCGCGAGAACCTCCTCCTCGGTGCGCCGGAGGCGACCGACGAGGAGTGCGTCGAGGTGCTGCGTTCCGTGAACCTCATGGAGGTGCTCGAGCGCAACAACCTCGGCCTCGACGCGGCTGTCGGCGAGGACGGCGTGATGCTCTCCGGCGGGGAGCGCCAACGCCTCGCGATCGCGCGCACCCTGCTCGCCGCGCCGCCCATCCTGCTGCTCGACGAGTCGACGTCGAGCCTCGACGGGCTCAACGAGCAGATGCTGCGCGAGGCGATCGACGCTGTGGCTCAGAACCGCACGCTCATCGTCATCGCCCACCGGCTGTCGACGGTCGTCGACTCCGACCAGATCGTGGTGCTGGAACACGGACGGGTCGTCGGCGTCGGAACCCACTCCGAACTCGTCGTCTCGACACCGCTCTACAAGGAGCTCGCGAAGCACCAGCTGCTGGTCTGACGCTATCCGACGCCGGGTGAAGCGACCCCCGGAAACCTCAGCCCGCGGCGAGCGCGTACATCGCCACTGCCGCCGTCGCGGCGACGTTGAGGCTGTCGATTCCGTGCGCCATCGGGATCTGCACGACGGTGTCGGCCGCGGCGATCGCCTCGGGGGTGAGCCCGTCTCCCTCCGCGCCGAGCACGAGGGCCACGCGTTCCGGCGCCGACGCGGCGAACTCGCGCAACGAGGAGGCGTCGGGAGTCAGCGCGAGGGCGGCGATGTGGAAGCCGGATGCCGCGAGCAACTCCCGCACGGAAGTCCACTCCCCCACACGCGTCCACGGCACCTGCAGAACGGTGCCCATCGACACCCGGATCGCGCGCCGGTAGAACGGGTCGGAGCACCGCGGAGTCACGAGCACCGCGTCTGCGCCGATCGCCGCGACGGAACGGAAGATCGCCCCGACGTTGGTCGGGTCGGAGACGTTCTCCAACACCACCACGCGGTGGGCGTCGCGCAGCAGCTCGACGGGATCGGGCAGCGGCGGCCGGTGCATCGACGCGATGAGTCCGCGGTGCAGGATGTAGCCGGTGAGCTCCGCGAGAAGCTCCCCCGGGCCGGAGTACACGGGCACGTCGTCGCCGACGAGCGCCACCGCCTCGTCGACCGTGCCGCCGAGGGCGAGAACCGCGCGCGGCGTGTGCCCGGCGCGCAGCGCACGCTCCAGCACCAGGGCGCTCTCCGCGATGTAGAGCCCATGCGTCGTGCGGCTACCGTTCTTGAGCGCGACGTCGGTGCGGTGTGCGAAGTCGACGAGGCGGGGATCGTCGATATCCGTGATCTCGATCACGGGCATAGCTAGCCGACCGCCCGCACGTCGACGAACAGCACGAGGGCACCGCCGCGTTCGACGAGTGCCGCGTTACCGACGAGCGAGTTGCTGGCCGCGCGATAGTACTGCGCGACGACCTCGGAGCCCACCGCCTCGTCGAGCGCCTCGCTCGTCTCCTGCACTGCACCGTAACCGGCGAGCGCGAAGTCGGGCAGCGCGCGACTCGGCAGCGCCACCTCGGCGCTGAACGCGTCGGGGGCGGATGACGCGGCGAGAACCTCCGACCCGTCGGCGAAGTCGAGGCCGGTGCGCTGTTCGACGCTTCCCAGGTCGACCGTCGACTGGTCGGCCACCTCGAGGACGTGCGCGACCGTGCCGACCCCGAACACCACGACAACGACGACGAGCAGCGCGGCGAGCAGCAACGCGGCGACCGTGACCGCTGCGCGCGGCTTCCTCACGGCGATCTCCGCGTACTCGGGGAGGTCGTCGAGGGTGCCGAAAGGTGCGCGGACATCGTCGGAGCGGGAGACGTCGGCGGGCTCCATCCGCGGGCCTGAATCGGTCACGGTCGTGTGGGCACTCGCGGGAGAAGCTTGGAGTCGTGGACAGTCACGCTTCGCTCCCGTCGACGATCTGCGCGCCGGCCGCCTCGAGTTCGACGAGGGCGGCGGCGCTGGAGTCGGCGGCGACCCCGGCGACGAGGTCGGCCAGCACGCGCACGCTCCGGCCGCCGGAGAGGGCGTCGAGCGCACTCGCCCGCACGCAGTAGTCGGTCGCGATGCCCACGACGTCGATGTCGGTCACGGCAAGCCGGTCGAGCGTCGCGGAGACGGTGGCGCCGTCATCCGTCGTGCCCTCGAAAATCGAGTACGCGGGCACGCCCTGCCCTTTCTTCACGTGCACGTCGACCGCCGAGGTGTCGAGGGCCGGGTGGTACTCCCCGCCCGGCGTGCCGGCGATGCAGTGCGGCGGCCAGGTGTCGACGAAGTCGGGATGATCGGAGATGTGACCGCCGTTGTCGCTGTCGGCGGCGTGCCAGTCGCGCGACGCGAACACGTGGTCGTAGACACCGGGATGCTGCGCGAGAAGCCGCGTCACGCCGGCGGCAACCGCCGCCCCGCCCTCGACCCCGAGCGCGCCGCCCTCGGTGAAGTCGTTCTGCACATCGATGATGAAGAGTGCCCTGCTCATCGCGTCGCCGTTTCTGGGGTTGGGGGAATCAGATGTTCGAGAGGTTGTCGCCGCACTGGAACACGGAGGTGGTGAGCGTGTCGAGGGCGACCTTCGCCTGGTCGCTGATGCCGTCGCCGATCGCGTAGAAGGCGAAGGTGAGGGGTGTGCCGTCGGCCGCCTTGACGATGCCGCCGAGGGTGTACGCCGTGTCGATCCATCCGGTTTTGGCGATGACGTTGCCGCGGGCGACCGCGTTTGCACCCGTGAACCTGCTCGCGAGGCTGCCCGTCTTTCCCGCCACCGGGAGCGAGTTGTAGACGACGCTGAGATTCTGGTCACCGGCGAGGATCTTGACCATCAGCCGCGCGACGTACTCGGGCGGCACGGCGTTCGCCTCGCTGAGCCCGGACCCGTCTTTGATGATGAGGGAGTCGACCGCGACTCCGTAGCCCTTGAGCGCCTCGGGGATCGCCTGCTGGAGCGACGCCGCCGACCCGCCGAAGCCCGACTTCACCGACACGACCCGCGCGAGCGTCTCCGCGAGGGTGTTGTCGCTCGTGAGCAGCATGAAGTTGATGAGCGAGCTGAGCGGCTGCGACTGCACCTCGGCGAGCACGGTCGAGGGGGAAGCGGTGCCGACGGAGACCTTCGGGTTGCCGCCGAGCGCGGCTGCGAAGGCGGCGCCCGCGCGGGCGATAGGGTCGGTGCTTCGGGGGCTCGTGATGCGCGTGGGGTCGGCGCGGTCGCCGTCGACCATCAACGCGGTGACCTCCGAGTGGTACCCGATGGTCTGCTCTGTGCGCTTCCAGATCGGGTCCCACTTGTCGGCAGGGTTCCAGTAGCTCGCGTCGAGCACGACGCTCGTGATCGGCGTGCCAGGGTACTTCGCGTCGTGGGCGGCCTTCGCGGCAGCGGCGAGATCGGCGATCTTCGGCGCCCCCGCGTAGACGCTCGAGCCGACCGCGCTGAGCGTCGGGTCGCCGCCGCCGACGAGCACGACCGTGCCCGGGTTGCCGCCCTCGACGACCTTCGTCGACAGCCTGTAGTCCGGACCGAGCACGGCGATCGCCGCCGAGGCAGTCAGAACCTTCAGCACGCTGCCCGTGCGGTTGGGCACCTCGCCCTCGCGGGAGAACAGCACCTCCCCGGTGCTGGCGTTCATCACGAAGCCCGTGAATGCCGCGAGCCGGGGGTCGGCTGCGGGCCCGGCGACGGAGCACGTGCGCAGCCTCGTCGCCCCGGGCAGCGCGGCCGGGACGGCTCGGCCGGCGTCGGCTTCCTCCTCCGGTGCGCTAGCGGTCGGTGAGGAGCCGGTGGAGGTGGGCGCTGCCGCACCATCGTCGTCGCCGCTGCCGATCGCGGCGCCCGCCACGATCGCGCCGGTGCCCAGCAACAGGAACACGAGGGCGAGGGCGGAGCCGAGCCAGGCGGTGGGATGCTTGCGGATGAGGGCGGCGATTCCCGAGGGAGCGGCCGCGCCATCCGTCGTCACTCCTGGCTCAGTCACCCACCAATAGTAAAGGCAATGCGGAAACGGCCGCCCCGATCTGGGAGGCTGGTGCCGTGAAACTCCTGCGTGTGCACCACATCGCCATCATCGGAACCGACTACGAGCGCTCGAAGCACTTCTACACCTCGGTGTTGGGTTTCGAGTTGCTCGAGGAGGTCTACCGCGAGGAAAGAGACTCCTGGATGGGCAAGCTCGCCCTCGACGGGGCGTACATCGTGGAGCTCTTCTCGTTTCCGGGCCCGGCCGTGCGACCCACCTGGCCCGAGGCGACCGGACTGCGCCACCTAGCGTTCGCCGTCGACGACGTCGAGGCGACCCTCGCCGAACTCGACGAGCTGGGGATCAGGCACGAGGAGCTGCGGTCAGATCCGTACACCCACAAGGCGATGGCCTTCTTCTTCGACCCCGACGGCCTGCCGCTCGAGCTCTACGAGGCCTAACTCTCGAGCAGGTCCGCCAGCTCGTCGAGCTCCACGTCCCAGCCCTCGCGGTTCTGTTCGAGGCGGTCGCGGCGGTAGCGCGTGCCGCCGGGCAACGTCTCGAAGCCCGACTCCACGACCGTGAGCTCGCTCGACGACTCGTCGCCGGTGAGCGTGAAGGTCACCGTCGTCGAGTACTCGTCGAGCTCGTCGGCCGGGATGCCTGACCAACGGAAGGCGAGCGTCTCGAGCGGGGTGATCTCGGTGATCTCGATCGGGAAGTCGCCGAAGTCCTCGTAGACGATGCGACCGGTGCCGCCGACCTCGAAGGCCGAGACCTCGAAGCCCTCGCCGAACCACTGGTTGAGCAGTTCCGGCTCGGTCAGCGCGGCCCACACGCGTTCGCGGGCGACGGCGAGCTGGATGGTGCGGCGGATGACGTGGCCGGTGATTCGTGCGCGGTCTGACACAGGGGGTCCTAACGGTTCGGGTGCTGGACCAGATTACTCGCCCGGGTACTGCAGCCCGATCTGGCGTCGGATCTCGTCGAGTGCGCGCATGATCGCGACGGTCTCCCGAGGGGGCAGGATGTCGCCGGCCGTCGCGCCCGCGGCGATGAGACGTTCCGCCTCCCACGCCTGGTATTGCATGCCGCGTTCCGAGACCGCACCGTCGTATTCCTCGATGACGGCACCATCGCTGTCGAACACCGTGAAGCTGGTCGGCGCGTAGAAGGTGGCGTTCAATGCGATCCAGCCCTTCGTGCCGATGACCGACGCGGTGTTGGGCCCGGCGGTGTCGAGCGCGGTGTGCAGCACCGCCTGCTGGCCGGCGGCGTAGCCGAACAGGATCGCGGTCTGGCGGTCGACGCCGGTGACGGTCGGGCTCGAGATCGCGGTGATCGTCGCCGGTTCGCCCAGTATGTCCCACGCGAACGAAACCGGGTAGATGCCGAGGTCGAGCAACGCCCCGCCGCCCAGTTCCGGTGCATTGATGCGGTGCTTCGGGTCGCTCGGCAGCTTCTGGTTGTGGTCGGCGATCACCGTGCGCACGTCGCCGATCGTGCCCGCGGCGATGATCTCGCGCAAGCGGATCATGTGCGGGAGCCACCGCGTCCACATCGCCTCGAGCACGACGAGGTTCTTCTGGGCGGCGAGGTCGACCAGCGCCTCTGCCTCGCCGGCGTTGAGGGTGAACGCCTTCTCGACGAGGGCATGCTTGCCCGCGTCGAGCGCCAGCGTCGCGTTCTCCGCGTGCATGGGGTGCGGCGTCGCGACGTAGACGACGTCGACGTCGGGATCGGCGACGAGGTCATCGTAGCTGGGGTGGGCGGTACGGATCCCGTGTCGCGCGGCGAAGGCGTCGGCCGAAGCCTGGCTTCGCGACCCCACGGCGGTCACGGTCATCCCGCTCGCGATGACGTCGGACACGAACTGGTCTGCGATCCAGCCGGTGCCCATGATCCCCCAGCGAATTGTTCCAGTCATGTCATTCCCATCGGTGTTCGAGCACGGAGTACCCCCGATCTTCCCACGCGACCGCGGCATCCCTAACGGTGGGGCATGGTCGATGACGAGATACTGCGGTTCGACGAACCCCATGCCCTGCGTGCCTGGCTCGACGAGAACCAGGACGTGTCGAGCGGCGTATGGCTGCAGCTCGCCCTGCGTTGCGGCTGGACCGACGGCCAGGCGCGCCGCCTCGTACGTGAGAGGAGCGGTGGGCGGGCGCGGAGCTACTTCGCGAAGAAGCCGCGGTAGTACTCGTAGACCCATCCCGTGAGGGCGATCAGCACGAGCGGCACCCCGAGAAGCGAGACCCAGAATCCGACGGCGAGACCGAGGAAGACGAGGGCGAGTGACCCGCCGAGCAGCACGGGCCACCAACTCCACGGGCTGAAGAAGCCCTGCTCGGCGTCGCCGTCGTCGATGTTCGCATCATTGCGGTCTTCGGGCAGCTCGCCGCCCTGCGCCGAGCGCGTGCGACCGATGTAGAACGCGATGAGCGCCGAGGCGATCGACGAGAGAGTGAGGGCGACGGTGCCGGCCCACTCGATGCCCTGCCTTCCGGTCGGAGTCGCGGTCGTGGCGAGGTCTTGCGATTCGAAGATGAACGACCACACGCTGTAGACCACCGCCAGCAGGAGGAAGAAGCCGGACAGGATCCAGAACAGCTTGATGTTTGCTCCCACGACGGTGCGCCTTTCGATGTGCCGGTGGTGCGGCCACGGCCGCACGGATTCGGCACCCAGTTAACTCCCGCGGGTGACTCTCCGGAAGGGGGTTGCCCTCCGGGAGCGCGGATCCGTCGCCGGCCGACGCAGAACGACTCCGCGGCGGCGAGTCACCGCTGCGCGACCGGATTCGGCACGACGACGAGCGGCACCGGCAGGGTGCGTAGCATGCGATTGGCGGTGGAGCCGAGGAAGATTCGGCTGTGCGAGGCGAGACGGCTGGAGCCCACGAACACCACCTCGTCGTCGCGCCAGTCGAGGCGGTCGACGGCGTCTTCGATGTCGCGTCCGACCCCGACCGTCGTGGTCATCGTGCCTTCGAAGCGTGCACGCTGCCTGAACTGGTCGAGCACCGAACGCAGGTGCGACTCGGATGCCGCGGGCGAGACCTCGGGCCCGGCTCCGACCTGCAGCAGCGTGATGAACCGCAGGTCGACCGTGAGATCGTCGGCGATGGCGGCCATCGAGTCGAGCAGCGCCTCCCAGCCGACACGCGTGCCGATGGCGCACGTGATACGCGAGATGCGTCTCGGTGCCCGATACCCGCGCGGCGCGAGGGCGACGGGCACGGGTGACGCGTGCAACAGCGCGCTCGCGACACTGCCGATCGAGAAGCGCCCGAGCAGCCCGGCGCGCGCGGCGCCGACCACGATGCGGTCGCTTTCGAACTGGGCTGTCGCCAGCAGCAGGCCCTCCGACGTCGCCTCGGCCCAGACGAGGTGCGTGCTGGCCGTGATGTCCGACGGCACGAGATCGCGCGCGACCGACAGCCACTCCTCCCCCTGCTCACCCAGGAGCCTCTTGTAGTCGCCCGGATTTCCGGAGACCTTCGTGGGAACGACGCTCTGCCTCGGCATGACGAGGCAGATGCGCAGTTCCGCCCGGGTGAGCCGCGCGAGCGCGACGCCCAACTCGACGGCCTCACGACCCCGTTCTGTCGCCTCGTAGGCCACGACATAGTTCGGTGCTGCGCTCACGCGATTTCCCCTCTCGGATCGGAGCGAACGGGCATCGTCGACGTCCTCGACAGCGGCTTGCGTGCAGCCTACCGCCGCCCCTTTTTGGCGGGCAAGGCGGTACCGGTGGTCATAGCGCCGCCCGGCGTCGCGTCGCCACCACGAGCGTGGCCGAGTACTCGTCCGACGATGTGAGTCGCGCCGCCAGCCCCTCGCGCGAGAAGATCGCCGCGGCCTCGACCGCCTGGTGCTCTCCGACCTCGACAAGCGCGTGCCCGCCGGGTGCGAGCCACTCGCCCGCGGCGACGGCGACGCGGCGCTGCACGTCGAGCCCGTCGACCCCGCCGTCGAGTGTGACGCGCGGCTCGAAGTCGCGGGCCTCGGGAGGCAGCATCCGGATCTCATCCGTCGGCACGTACGGCGTATTGCACAGCAGCACGTCGATCCGACCCCGCAGCGCTCGGGGCAGCGGCTCGAAAAGGTCGCCCTCGAACACCGCGGCTCGCGGCAGATTGCGCCGGGCGCAGTGCACCGCGGCCGGCTCGATGTCTGACGCGAACAGCTCCACGCGCGGCACCGCCGCGGCGACGGCCGCCCCCAGCGCGCCGCTTCCGCAACACAGGTCGAGCACGACCGCCCCGGGGGCCGCGAGGGCGATCGCCTCGAGGGCGAGAAACTCGGTGCGTCGCCTCGGGACGAACACGCCGGGCGCGACCCCGACGCGCAGGCCGCAGAACTCCGCCCAGCCGAGGATGTGCTCGAGCGGCTGGCCGGCGACGCGTCGGGCGACCATCGCCTCGAGCTCCGCCGGGGCCGCCGGGGCCGCGAGAAGCAGGCGCGCCTCGTCTTCCGCGAAGACGCACCCTGCCGCGCGCAGCCTCTCGGCGATGAGGGACTCGGAGGAAGATGGCGTCGGCACGTCGAACCCTCCCCTGGCTGCGGCGACACCAGGGGGCGTCGCTCGGATTGCCGACTCTACTCCGCGGCCGAGGCCGTCAAGCGTGCGCCCTCGACCGTCGCTGCTCCCGCCGCATCGACCGCCACTCCGAGACGTTGTCCATCGAACATCAGCCCTGAGACGGTGATCGGGGCGAGGCCGGATGCCGCGGGGCGGACGTCGAGCTCGCCCGACGGTGCATCGGCGACCAGACCGAGCACACTGCCGAGCACCGACACTGCGGCGGCGGCCGACCACGCCTGGGGTCGGCAGGCCGCGGGGTAGGGAATGGGGACACTCGTGGCGGCCGCGGAGTCGCCGGAGTGCAGCTCGGGCATGCGGTAGTCGAAGCCGGCGGCCGCCGCGAGCAGGCCCGCGGTGAGCTGCGCCGACTCGTCGGCGAAACCGTCTCGGGAGAGCCCGGCGATGGCGATCGCGGTGTCGTGGGTCCAGACGCTGCCGCCGTGGTAGCTCATCGGCCAGTATCCGCCGGAGTCGGTGCTCATGGTGCGCAGGCCGAATCCGCTGCTGAGCTCGGGAGAGACGAGGCGCCGCGCCACGAGCACGGACTCCTCGCGCGTGAGCAGCCCCGTGCCGAGGAGGTGCCCCAGGTTGCTCGTCACGGTGTCGACGGGCCGCTTCTGCGCGTCGAGCGCGATCGCCGGGTACGCGCCATCCGGAGCGTCTATCCAGAAGGCGCTGGCGAAGCGGGCGCGCAGGGCGCCGGCCCAGTCACGCCACTCGGCGCCTCCCGGCTCACCAAAGTGGTCGAGCAGGTCCGCCCCGTGCGTCGCGGCCTCGTAGGCGTAGGCCTGCACCTCGCAGAGGGCGATCGGTCCGTCGGCGAGCCGCCCGTCGCGCCACTGCACGGAGTCGCCCGAGTCTTTCCAACCCTGGTTGGAGAGGCCGTGACCAGACTCGTCGGTGTACTCGAGCAGTCCGTCACCGTCGGCATCCCCGTAGTCGCGCATCCAGGCGAGGGCCGCCGTGAGGTTCGGCAGAAGCGCCCGCACCTCGTCGTCGGGAAGACCCCAACGCCAGGCATCGTGCAGCAGGCAGACCCACAGCGGGGTGGCGTCGACTGTGCCGAAGTAGAGGGGAGGCAGGTGCACCCCCTCCCCCGGTATCTCGAGCGCGTCGCGACGCAGCTCGTGCATGATCTTGCCCGGCTGCTCGGCGGTGTCGGCGACGCTCGTCACGCCTTGCAGCCCCGCGAGCACGCGCAGTGTGCCGCCGGCGAGAGCGGTGCCGAGCGGCAGCATCATCCGCGCCGCCCAGATGGAGTCGCGACCGAACAGCGTGAAGAACCACGGCGCTCCGGCGGCAAGGAACTCCTGGTCGGTGTCTGCGGAGGTCGTGAGGCGCAGTGCCGCGAGGTCGTCAAGGGCGGCGGCCACCCAGCGCGCCAGCCGGTCGTCGGCAGCGGTGATCGCCGGCACACTCCAGCTGGGCGCTCCCTCCACCCCGCGCACGACGGCGCGCGAGTCGTCGGCGGCAATGCGCCATTCGACGCTCGTCTCTCCGCGTGCCGGCACACGCACGGCCCAGTGGAGCCGCAGCTCCCCGGTCGTGAGGAGCGAGACGGCGGCGCCGGGGGCCGACACGGAGACGTCGAGTGAGCCGCTCGACCAGCCGGCCGCGGCCTCGCCGGTGCTGATCTCCGGCGTCGACGTCGACGGGAGCCCCGACTTGATGTGGTCCATGGCGGCGGCGTCGGCCGCGAGGACGACCTCGACGGTCGTCTCGATGTCGACGTCGAGATTCGAGGAGATCACGAGCCGCTCGGCGACTCCGGTCGTGCCGACGGTGCGCGTCTGCGTGCTGCGCACGCGCGGATCCGGCTGGTGGTCGTCGAGATGGCGTTGAAGTGCGACGAAGGACACGGTGTGCGCGCCCGCCGGCACCGTCGACAGCAGTTCGCCCGGCAGGTCGCCGACCAGCACCCGGCTCCGCGAGACGAGCCGCGAGTCGGAGAAGTAGTAGCCGTGGATGGGCGACTCACCCATCCCACCGTCGGTCGCCGACCACGCCTGCACGGGCGCCCGCAGCACCACCGTCTCTCGGTGGATGAGGGGCTGCAGCGGCTGGGGCATGGTCGGTCACGACTCCTCATCGAATGGTGTTGGCCCGACGGCATTGACATCCGTCGACCTCGGGGTAATGTAGCACCCATAATTGGATCGATCAAACGAGCGGCCGGTTTCGCCAGAAGCGATCGGCACATGCGTTCGTCGCCGAATTTGAACGATCAAGTCGAGAGGCCAAAGGAGGCCGCGTGAAACTGCCAACGGTCGAAGACGTCGCCCGCTCGGCCCAGGTCTCGCGGCAGACGGTGTCGAACGTGCTCAACAGCCCGGCCATAGTGAAGCCGGTCACGCGTGCGCGGGTCGAGGCGGCCATCGCCCAGTTGGGCTACCGCCCGAACCTCTCCGCCCGCCGCCTGCGGCAACGCAAGTCGGCGACCATCGGCATCCGGCTCGATCCGCAGCTCAACGGCATCTCCGGCGCCGTTCTCGACCGTTTCCTGCACGCCGTGACCGAGCAGGCGGACGCGCGGGGCCTGCGCATGCTGCTGTTCACCGCCGCGACACCGGCGCTGGAGATCGAGCAGATCCGACGACTACGCGATGGGGCCGACGTCGACGCCTTCGTGCTCACGGCGACTTTCGACCACGACCCCCGCCCCGGCTGGCTCATCGCCAACAACGTGCCCTTCGTCACGTTCGGCCGACCGTGGGGCATCGACGACATGGACGCACCGCACCACCGCTGGGTCGACATCGACGGACGTCTGGGTGTCTACGACGCCACCGTGCATCTCATCGAGCGAGGCGCGACCGCGATCGCGTGGGTCGGCTGGCCGGGTGCCGGCGGAACGGGCGGCGATCGACGGAGCGGCTGGGCCGACGCCATGCGCGAGCGACTCGGATGCAGCGACGCCGACCTGGCCCGCCTCGCCTCCGAGACGCACGACGGCGTGCCCGAAGCGACCGGCGCGGCCACGGCCCTCCTCGCCGGCCGTCCCGACCTGCAGGCCATGGTGTGCGCGAGCGACACGCTCGCCCTCGGCGCCATGATCGCCGCGGCATCCGCCGGTCGTCGGCAACTGCCGGTCATCGGCTTCGACAACACCCCGGTCGCGGCGGCCCTCGGCATGTCGAGCATCGAGCAGCGGCTAGGCGAGGCGGCGGCGGGCGCGCTCGACCTCCTCCTCGGGCCCGACGGCAACAGCGTGCTTCCGAACGGGGAGCAGCCCGGCGCATCCCACCGGCTCATCGCACCGTCGCTCGTCGTGCGCGATCCACAGAGTCTCCCGCTTCATGACCCCACCGGAGTGGCCGGCACCGACGTCGACTCTCTCGATCGAAAGGAAACAGAATGAACAAGAAAGCATGGGCCGCAGCAGCCCTCGCTCTCGGCCTGGCCGCGTCGCTCGGCGGATGCTCCGCGGGCGGCGGATCGGGCGGAGGCGACGCGAAGAAGCTCACGGTGCTCATCGGGTCGTCCGGTGACGCCGAGACGAAGTCGGTGAAGGCAGCCGTCGACGCCTGGGCAGCCGACAACGACACGACCGCCGAGGTCGTCGTCGCGAGCGACCTCAACCAGCAGCTCAGCCAGGGCTTCGCGGGCGACGCCGCCCCCGACCTCTTCTATATGGGCTGGGACCAGTTCCAGACCTACGCGAGCAACGGGTACCTTGACGCGTACGCGGAAAACCTCGGCAACGCCGACGCCTTCTATCCCGAGCTGCGCGACACGTTCACGTACGACGGTGCGTTCACCTGCGCACCCAAGGACTTCTCGACCCTCGGACTCATCATCAACACGGACGCCTGGGCCGCGGCCGGGCTCACCGACGCCGACGTGCCCACCGACTGGGCCTCGCTCGAGAGCGCTGCGCAGAAGCTCACGACCCCGACCCAGGTCGGGCTGTCGTTCGGCCTCGAGTACGCGCGAGCCGGTGCCTTCATGAACCAGGCCGGCGGCGAGCTGGTCAGCGAAAACGGCAAGACCGTCACCGCCGACACCCCCGAGAACGTCGCCGGGCTCGAGTTCATCCAGAAGCTGCACACCGACGGTTCGCTGCGCTTCCCGTCTGAGCTCGACGCCGGCTGGGCCGGCGAGGCGCTCGGCGCGGGCAAGGCAGCGATGGTGATCGAGGGCCCGTGGATCAAGGGCATCGCCACCGACTACCCCGACACGAACTACTCGGCATTCGAGCTGCCCGAGGGACCGGGCGGCAAGTCGACGTTCACGTTCACGAACTGCTGGGGCGTCCCGCAGAACTCCGACACGGCCGACAAGGCGACGTCGCTCGTCGAGTACCTGACGTCGGACGAGCAGCAGATGGCCGCCGCAGACGCCTTCGGCGTCATCCCGTCGACCGAGTCGGCCGCCGCGCTGTTCGCCGAGAAGTACCCGGAGAACGCGTCGTTCGTCGCTAGTGCCGACTACGCGGTGAGCCCGGTGAACTTCGCCGGCTCGGCATCCGCCATCACCGACTTCAACTCGAAATTGGAGACCCTCATCGGCGGCGACGCCAAGGAGATCCTGTCCTCGTTCCAGACCAGCCTGCAGGCGTCTCTCGACGAGGCGAACGGCAACTAACCCAGCCGGGAGCGGGCGGCAGCGCGCCGCCCGCTCCCGTGGAGGACGGCACCATGCGCACACGCAATATCCGATCGGGTGAGGCGAAGTACGGCTGGCTCTTCGTGAGCCCGGCGATCCTGGTCATCGGGCTCTTCCTCGTGGTGCCGATCGCGCTCGCCCTGTACGTGAGCTTCAGCAATTGGAACGGTCTCGGCTCACCCCTCGGCAACTCCTCACTCGTCGGCACGACCAACTACGAGAAGGTGCTCATCGACGACGGGCTCAGCAAGAGCGACTTCGGCACCTCCATCCGCAACAACGGGTACTACGTGCTGCTCGTCGTGCCGCTCCAGACCGCGCTCGCGCTCTTCCTCGCGGTGCAGGTCAACCGCCGGGTGCTGCGCGGTCGCGGCATCTTCCGCACGGCGTTCTACTTCCCCTCGGTCACGAGCTCGATCGCCATCACGTCGATCTTCCTCTTCCTCTTCACGGCCTCGGGCGCGGTCAACTCGATCCTGCAGTGGTTCGGCATCAACGGACCGAACTGGTTCAAAGACCCCAGCGGAGTCATCCACAACCTGCTCGCGACGGCCGGAGTCACCTCGGCTCCCCCGGCCCTCGCCGCCCAGGGCCCGCTCGGGATCAGCTGGTGGGAGTGGCTCTCCGGGCCGTCGGTCGCGATGGTGACGCTCATCGTGCTCGCCGTCTTCACGACGTCGGGCACGTTCATGCTGCTCTTCCTCGCCGCGCTGCAGAACATCGGCGCGGAGATCGACGAAGCGGCCCTCATGGACGGCGCAGGGCCATGGCGCAAGTTCTCGTCCGTCACCCTGCCCATGCTGAAGCCGACGCTCTTCACGGTGCTCACCCTCGGGCTCATCGGCACGTGGCAGCTCTTCGACCAGGTCTCGCTCACTGGCGGCGGTTCGCCCGGCAAGACGCTCCTCACGCCGGCCTACCTCGCCTACGACGTCTCGTTCGAGGGGCTGAAGTGGGGCCAGGGTGCCGCCATCTCGTTCATCCTGTTCGTCATCATCGTGTCACTGACGCTCCTGCAGCGGCTCATCCTGCGCGATCGTGACGTCGGCAAGCGGGCCGAGAAGCTCGTGCGTCGCGCCGAGGCGAGACTGCACGCCGACGCCGAGAAGGCGGTGGCGCGATGACCGCCCTCCTCGGCGAGACCGTCGTCGACGGCGAGCGGATGGCGCAGCCGGCACCATCCACGCCGCGGCGAGGCATCTCGGCCAGACTGCGCACGACATCGATCCTGGGCTACCTGCTGCTCGTCATCCTCGCGCTCGTGTACATCTACCCGTTCCTCATCTCCATCTCCGGCAGCTTCAAGACCGACGCGGACGCCACAAGCAACCCGCTCTCGCTCATCCCGTCGACCTGGTCGTCCGCCGCGTACGAGCGTCTCTTCACCGACGTCCCGCTGCCGCTGTGGACCATGAACTCGACGATCATCACGCTCTGCGTCACGCTCGGCCGGGTCTTCTTCGACTCGCTCGCCGCCTACGCCCTCTCGCGGCTCCGCTTCCGCGGCCGCGGGGTGATCTTCGCGGCCCTCATCGGCGTCATGGCCGTGCCATCCGTGGTGCTGCTCATCCCGCGGTTCCTCATCCTGAAGGAGCTCGGGCTGTTCAACACCTACGGGGGGATGATCATCCCGCTCATCATCGATGCCGGTGGCATCTTCATCATGAAGCAGTTCTTCGAGTCGATTCCCGTGAGCGTCGAGGAGGCGGCCCGCATCGACGGCGCCGGCATCTTCCGCACGTTCTGGACCATCGTGCTGCCCATGGCGCGCCCGGCCGTCGTCACACTGTTCATCTTGAGCTTCCAAGGATCGTGGAACGAGTACGCGCACTTCGTGATCTCCAAACAGGACGCCGACCTCAACACCCTGACGACCGGTGTTGCGTCGCTGGTGTCGGGGCAGCTTGGGTCGGGCAACCAGTACCCCCTCGTACTCGCCTCGGCCGTGCTCATGACAATCCCGGTCGCCGTCATCTTCTTCATCTTCCAGCGGCGGATCATGAACACCACCGAGGGTGGCGAGAAGGGCTAGCTCAGTCGCGGGCGAGCACCGCCCTGATGGCCGCCCGTGCCTCCGCGCCCTCGGGGATGGGCAGCAGCGGATAGACGTGCAGCATGTTAACGCGCTGGTGGAAGTGCGTGATGTCACGTGTACCGCTGACGAGGCGATGCGACCCACCCCGGTCAGCGGGGCGCTGACCGGCTCACGAACGGGTGCGCGATGGGCAGCTCGCACCGCCCCATTCGGCGACCGTCTGCGGACCAGGAACGTCGAGCCCGGTGTGACGGTGTCGACCGGCCAGCCGCCCACGTGCCGCACGGCGAGGCGCACGGTGGGGCCGATGCTCTCCGCAGACGAGAACTCCCGTTCGCCACCCATCGCCCGGATGGCCGGCGTCACGGGGGCGGAACGCAGGCTGCGCCGTCGGGAGGTGCTTTCGTGCCCGCGACTAGACGCGACTGTGCGGAAGGGGCGTCGGGTTCTGCGTGGCGCCGGGCTCCGGGAGGAAGGTGAGCCCGGTTGACGAGTTCGCCGACGCCGACAGCGCCTCGATCCATTCCCTGTTGATGGCGACCTGCTTGGAGCCGGAGAACTTGAAGTAGAGCGGGATCGACGGTTCTAGCCAGATCGACGACCTGCCGCTGCCGACGGCGATGTTGTCTTGCCAGGAGAAGAAGAACTTCTCCCCTCGCCTCAGCTTCGCGCCGATGACGAGTTGGAGGTGCGCCAGGGCTCGATCATCGAAACCGATCTCCATGGCGGCACTGCTGTACAGGAGCTTGCCCATTGTCTTACTGCTCTCGTTCGTGGGAGCGGTCAAATGAGCCGACTCGAGTAGCGGATGAATTCACTCTATATCGCGAAAGCAGGCGGTATTCGGACTGGCCGCCTATGCGTTAGGGGGGAGGGCCGAGTCGTTGTCAAACTCGTGTTCATACGCTGACATCGGGTTGTGCTCCAGTGCAACGGGTTGCGCGGCGGGGGGCGAGGCGAGCCTGGCGAGCCCCTCACGGACGTAGGCGATCGCCTCGGCGTTGTCGGGCTCGGGCATGTCGGTGTGCGTTGACTCCCCCATGAGTGGTGTCCCCGAGTCAAGCAGCAACAACGCCGTGACTTTGTCGGAGTCTGCACCGTACGCAACAATCTTCACGGTGTCCGCGCCGCCCGTTCGCGCGAGCGCTGCGGCGTACTCGATGACGAGAGCGGCGACCTCGTCGCCGACGAGGAGGCTCTTCTCTGCGTAGGTGAGATGCATCATGCGCATACCGTAATCGCCCCCGTCGCGGGGAGGGGTTGGAGTTGCCTTTTCGGCGCCTTCGCCGTATAGGGGCGACGCCGACTCGCTAGCCCTTTGCAGAGCCGCTGGCAAGGGCGTTTGCATTATTCATACTCGGGTATTGACTTCCCGTACGAGGCAGTGGACGAACCGGAGCCACCGCACAGGGGAGGGATGGACATGGATGACGCAACGTCACGGGTTCAGCGAGGAGACCTGACGATCTACGCCCTCTCGGCCCGGGAGTGGCGCGTATCCGATTCGGCCCTCCCGTGCCACGACTCCCTCAGCGTCCTCGGCTTCATCGAGCAGAAGCGAGGCATGTTCGAGGCGATGCTCATCGGGCACGGCTTCGAGTGGTTCTCCTTCGACACGTTCGACCAGGCGATCGCCCATTTCGTCGGTGTGCCGCGATCGGATGCGACCACCCACGTGCTCGCGTCCCTCCGGTCCGCCTAGGAGCCCCCGCCGGGGGATCGAGGCGCACGACGCTGTTAGCGTGGATGGATGGCCACTCCCGATGAGAACGCGGACGAGCGCCGACGGCGCGCCGAAGGAGCGATCCGGGCGATAGCGAACGGTGCAGACCCGGGAGCCGAGGCGCTGCGCCTGTCGAACGAGTTCACCGACGAGTGGACGGACCGCATCGGGGCCCGAATCCGACGCATCCTCCGACGGAGCTGACCCGCCCGCCGCGCGCTCCGCCGACGGCTGTGTTCGCATCTCGGGCAGGTCCGGCGCGAGGGACGCCATGCGCGACGTCGGGGGCTGCTGTCGTCGTCCGACACGGTCGAGCTCGAGCGAGCCATGACGGCAACGTTCGCGCGGTTCGGCGGCATGGGCTTCGCCGAGCCCCGCGAGGTCGACCCCGTGAGTTCCGCACCTTCGCGGCGCAGTTCGGCGAGCTGGTGCGTTCCCTTCCGTTGCAGCTTCCGGAGAACTTCGTGCTCGTCATCCGGTCGATGACGCTCACCTCGGGCGTGGCCAGCGCACTCGACCCCGCATTCAACAGCTGGAACTCCGTCGAGCCCTACGCCGCGACGGTGCTGCGTGTCGAGCGCGGCAACATCGTGCAAGACCTCGCGCGGGAGGCGCTCGATGTCGCCAGCATCGCGGAGCGAACCCCCGGCGACTGGACACACTCATCACGAACGTCGAAGACCGCGGGCTGTCGGTCGACAGGCCGCGACAAGAGCGGCAGGTGGCTCGGCGCGACCGCCCCGCTC